>NZ_JBMVFW010000002.1:0-550574 GCF_049538275.1 Rhodococcus sp. AB351 | reverse complement strand
CGCAGATCAGCTCGCGTCGTGGGACGAGAGTTCGTCCTCCGCCCTGTCGTCCTCTGCCCCGTCCGTCTCGTCGAGGATCCAGCGCATCTCGACCACCGTGCCCTTCGGGCCGGCCGAGACCTGGACGTCGCTGGCCAGATTGCGGATCAGCGTCAGCCCGTGACCGCGTGAACGTCGGGCATCGCTGTCGACGGCGTCGTGCCAGGAGCCGTGGTCGACGACCCGCACGACCACCTCACCCTCGTCGGGCAGATACGTCGCCTCGTAGTCGAGCGTCCCGTGCGCATCGTCCGGCGCATAGGCGTGCTCGACGGCATTCGCGAGCGCTTCGTAGCTCGCGAGCAGTATGTCCTGTCGTTGGTCCTCGCTGAGGGGAAGCTTCGCCAGCCACCGCCTCGTGACGACCCGCAGGCCTGCAATCTCGGTCGGGTCGGCGTGCACACCCGACGAACGGATCTCGTCGGGAAAGAGCAAAGCTGACTCCTCGGGCGCAGACGACATGGCTCCTCGGTTCGTCGGGTACGGCGGTCTACTCGGAGACGCCTTCCGGCGAGGCACCGAGGCCGACGAGCGCGTCGTCGAGCTTCGGATGGATCGCCAGGACCTCTCCGAGGCCGAGGAGTTCGAGCGGGCGTGCCGTGGCACTGCCGTGTGCCACGACGGCGAAACCGGTGCTGTCGGCGGCTCGCTTGGACAACTCGACCAACAGAGCGATACCCATCGAAGCGAGGAAATCAACCCCGCTGAGGTCGACGATCAGTCCGGAGATGTCGGAGTCGAGGAGCGCGAGGGCTTCCTGCTCGAGGAGCGGGGCACTCGTCATGTCGACTTCGCCGTTGGCGGACAGCACGGCCACGGAGCCGTTGCGGGTCGTGGAAAGAGTCATATGCGGATGCGCGGTCATGGGATCGTTCACCTTGCCATCATGCAAGATCGTGCCGATAGATGCACACAACGGTCCATCGGCCGTGGCCGCGACCCGCCGTGACCACCCTGTGACCATGCTGTCGTCGAGTCTGTAATGTTCCCTTTCGAGCAGGGAGGGAGGGGCGCCGAGTGGACATGCACCGAGCGCAGAGCGAGTCGGTCGAACCACCGTCGTTGCTCCTCATCGAGGACGATCCGGGTGACGCGCTCATCGTGGAGGAACTCGTCGTCGACAGTGCCCCCGAGATGACCGTCGTGTGGGTGCAGACACTCGCGCAGGCCCGCGACGAACTCGCCACATCGGCTCCCGATTGCGTACTTCTCGACCTCCACCTGCCCGATGCGAGCGGCCTCGAAGCCGTCGCCCGTATCCAGGAGATCACCGATTCCGTCCCCATCGTCGTCCTCACCGGCCTCGCGGAGGAACAGACCGGCCTCGCCGCGCTGTCCGTGGGCGCCCAGGACTATCTCGTCAAGGGACGCGTCGAACCCGATCTGTTCGGCCGCGCCGTCCGCTACGCCATCCAGCGAAAGCAGACCGAGATCGCGGCGGCGGAACTCCAGGCGAGTCAGCTTCACGCGCAGGAGAACGCCCGACTCGAACGCGGCCTGCTCCCGTCGCCGCTCCTGCACGACGGGCAGGACTTCGACGTCGTCGCCCGTTACCGACCCGGCCGGTCGTCGGCTCTTCTCGGCGGCGACTTCTACGACGTCGTGCAGACCGGCGACGGCACCGTCCACGTCCTCATCGGCGACGTCTCCGGTCACGGTCCCGACGAGGCAGCCCTCGGCGTGGGCCTGCGCATCGCGTGGCGCACGCTCGTGCTCAGCGGGGTAGACGGTCCCCGCCGCCTGCACCAGCTCGAGGAGATCCTCGTCGCGGAGCGCACCGAGAGCCGCTTCTTCGCGTCGATGACGAACCTCACGATGTGTGCCGACCGCAGCACCGTCGAGGTCATGCGGGCCGGTCATCCCGGGCTGTTGCTCCGCCACGGCGGAACCATCGACTGGGTCGAAGCGCCCGGTGGTCCGGCTCTCGGCCTGCTGCCGGGAGTGGCCACCTGGCCCGTCCACAAGCTCGATCTGCCCGAGGACGGCGCGATCGTGCTGTTCACCGACGGATTGTTCGAGGGTCATCGCGGCGACGGCCCGGAACGACTCGGTGAGGAAGGACTCCTCGAGCTCGCGCGCGAACGCGCCCATCTGCCGGCTGCCGAGTTCACCGACTCGCTGATCGACGGTGCCGAGAAACTCGCGGACAGTAGGGGAGGGCTGTCCGACGACGTGGCAGTCGTCCACGTGCAATGGAACAGGAAGTGATCATCACCGCATGACGAACAGCGACGCAACGGCGGAGGCGGGGGACGTGCGTCGCCCTCCGTCTCGCAGGATGACGGTCCAGGCATGGTTCCTGCTCGTACTCGGCGTGATGGGTGTGTTGGTGGTCGTCGGCACCGTGGTCGGCAGTCACTTCCTCCGGGAGACGACGGAGTACTCCAATTACGTGCGCGACCGCATCCAGCCCGCCCGCGTCGAGGCGTACCGGTTGCAATCGGCACTGATCAATCAGGAGACGGGCGCGCGGGGCTACATCCTCGCCGCCGATCCCGATTTCCTCATGCCCTACGAGGAGGGGCGGCGCGAGGAGGAGGCCGCGGCCGCCGAGTTGCGCGCCCTCGTCGGCGACGAGGAGGATCTCATGGCGGACCTCGACGCGATCGAGGCACACGCGGCGGAATGGCGGCGCGTGTACGCCCAGCCGCTCATCTCCACGGTCGTGCCGGGGCAGCCGCAGTTCGTCGACCCCGCCGTCGTCGCAGCGGGACGGGACGCCTTCGACCGGATCCGGGCCGCGTTCGCCGTCCAGAACGCCGACCTCACGCAGGCCCGAGAGGACGGCATCGCCACGCTCGAGGACACGCGGATCACGCGCGATCGCATCCTCGCCGGCATGGTCGTGGTCTTCCTCCTCACCGGTGTGGGCCTGGCAGTCCTGCTCCAGATGATCGTGGTCCGTCCGATCCAACGCCTGCGGCAGGCCTCGCGCAGCGTCGTCGCGGGGCAGAACTTCGAGCGCGAGATCGAGCCGCAGGGCCCCGCCGACATCTATGCGCTGGGCCGCGACGTCGAGGACATGCGTGAGCGCATCGTGCGCGAACTGCAGGTCGCGCACGACCGCGAGGAGCAACTCGAGAACCAGGCGACGGAACTGCGGCGCTCGAACTCCGAACTCGAACAGTTCGCCTACGTCGCCTCGCACGACCTGCAGGAGCCGCTCCGCAAGGTCGCGTCGTTCTGCCAGCTGCTCGAGAAGCGCTACGGCGACAAGCTCGACGAACGCGGCACCCAGTACATCGCCTTCGCGGTCGACGGTGCCAAGCGGATGCAGGTGCTCATCAACGACCTGCTGACCTTCTCCCGCGTCGGACGCGTCAGCGACGCGCACGTCCGCACCGAACTGGACGTGACCCTCGACGCGGCCCTGACGAACATCTCCCAGGCGGTCGAGGAATCCGGGGCGAAGATCGCCCGGCCCGAGTCGCTGCCGACGATCGTGGGCGATCCCACACTGATGATCATGTTGTGGCAGAACCTGATCGGAAACGCGATCAAGTTCCGCCAAGAAGACCGGCCCGTGGAGATCCGTGTCGACTGCGAGGAGATCGTCGACGGGGACGACGAGTTCTGGCGATTCTCCGTGCAGGACAACGGCATCGGTATCGCCGAGGAGTTCGCCGACAAGGTCTTCGTGATCTTCCAGAGACTGCACGGCCGGGACGTGTACACCGGCACCGGCATCGGCCTCGCGATCTGCCGCAAGATCGTCGAATACCACGGTGGAGAGATCTGGCTCGACCCGCAGTATCGGGAGGGCAGTCGGTTCTGCTTTACGATTCCCAAGGCAGGCGACGACATGTCTGCAACCGAAGTCGCTCTGAAAGGGGCATCTGCATGAGCGTTTCCGGGCGGCCGATCGACGTCCTCCTCGTCGAGGACGACCCCGGCGACGAATTGATGACGCGCGAAGCGTTCGAGGACAACAAGATCGGAAACACCCTTCACGTGGTCCGCGACGGTGAGGAAGCACTCGACTTCCTCTACCGGCGCGGGGAGTACGAGAACGCCCCTCGGCCCGACCTGATCCTCCTCGACCTGAACCTGCCCAAGTACGACGGACGGCAGGTCCTCGAACAGGTCAAGTCCGATACCGACCTCACCGACATCCCCGTCGTGGTCCTCACCACCTCGGCAGCGGAAGAGGACATCCTCCGCAGCTACAAGCTGCACGCCAACGCGTACGTGACGAAGCCGGTCGACCTCGACCAGTTCATCCGCGCGGTGCGCCAGATCGACGAGTTCTTCGTCCAGGTGGTGCGCCTGCCGCGACGCTGAGCGCGCGTGGTCTACAGACGACATCGGGCGGATCCTGTCGAAGGATCCGCCCGATTCGTGTTCGAGGAGGTTGCCGGCTCAGACGCCGAAGTCGGCCTTCACCTGCTGGGTGCGCTTGTGCTCGACGAAGAAGGACAGGAACGGGATGGTGCCCGCCAGGAGCGTCCACACCGTCCGGGCGATCGGCCAGCGCACCTTGATCGACAGGTCGAAGGTGAGGACCAGGTACACCGCGTACACCCAGCCGTGCACGATCGCGATCCAGGCCGGCACGTTCTCGACACCGATGATGTACTTGGCGACCATCTCACCGGTGAGGATCAGCAGCCAGATACCGGTCGCGTAGGCGAGCACGCGGTAACGCAGCAGAGCGGACCGGATCTTCTTCCGGTCGGCGTCACTGACGACGCGCGGCGTGGTGGCCTGGCCGGACGCCTGCTCGGGGGTCGTGCTCACTGAGCGCTCCTATCGGACCTGCGCGCGAGCTGCGCGAGGTACTCGTTGTACTCGTTGATCTGTTGTGCGTCGGGATCCGCGGCCTCCTGCTCGCGTGCCTCGGCGAGCGTGCGCGGACGGGTGGGAAGAAGATCCTCGGGGATCTCGGTGGGCTCGTCCGGCTCGGACGGGCGTCGTCCGCCGGTGCTCTCGGCTTCCTGCTCCTCGGCCTCGAGGCGGACGAAGCGCCGGTATGCGTAGACGCAGAAGAAGGCGAAGGCGGGCCACTGGAGGGCGTAGCCGAGATTCTGGTAGGTGCCGCCGACCGCTTCGAACCGGACCCACTGCCAGTAACCGAGGCCGAGGCATCCGGCCGCGGCCACCAGAACCAGGATGATCAGGGCCAACCGGCGGGGAGGGCGATGCTCGGACACGCCCTCGACGGTACCCGAACGGTGCACCGACCTGCCAAGACCGGTCGGCGCACCGTGGGTGAGGTCACGTGGTGCGCGAGGGGGGACTCGAACCCCCACGTCCTATGGACACTGCGTCCTAAGCGCAGCGCGTCTGCCGTTCCGCCACTCGCGCGTCACGGACACAATACGTCACGAGGACGGCTCTTCCCTACGGAAGGTGAAGCGGCGCCGCCCGGCCCAGGTCGGTGTCTGGGTGTGGCAGTTGGGGCACAGAAACCGGACGTTGTCGGGTCTCGAATCGTTGGGATTTCCGTCGATGTGGTCGACGTGGAAGACCAACGGCCGGCCGTACCAATATGGCTCCGTGCCGCAACCTTCGCATTCGTGTGGGCGACCGGACTCGATGAGAGCCCGACGCAGCAGATGAGGTTTGGTTCGTGGCGAGCCTGCCGGTGTCTCGACCAGGATCGTGGTCCAGTGCCGCTTCACCACAGGTCCACCCTGAACGGGAGGGCGGCCGGTGAAGTGGGACGTATCGATACCGAGTGCCCTGATCCTGCGGGTCAGATGCGTGTGATGTCCTCCGTTGGGTTTGAGACCGAAGTACCGCATGACGTCGGCGAAGTTGACGCAGCTGCGAACTGCCTCTTCGAGCATCTCCTTCGTGTACTTGACCGGTCGCGTCACCGTGCCCCCGCTTCCACCTCGATGCTCGACTCGGCTGGAGCCGCGTCGAGAGCTCGGATCGGTCGGTTGTGTCGGATCCTCCTGCCCCAGGTGGGTGTCTGGCTGTGGCAGTTGGGGCACAGGAAGCGGAGGTTCTCCGGACGGGAATCGTTCGGATTGCCGTCGATGTGGTCGACGTGCAGTGCGAGCGGCGATTTCTGCCATTCCGGACCGGTGCCGCAGTTCTCGCACCTGTGCGACCGTCCGAATTCGATGAGCGCTCGTCTGAGGCGGGCAGCTTCTCTGCGGTTGGAGCCGGCCGGTGAGACCGTGAGCACCTCCGACCAGTGCAGGCGGTTCCGAGGCGGTATCCCCTTCTGGTGGGCCATACCCCGGAAGTGGGACGTGTCGATTCCGTAGAGCTTGATTCGTCGGCTGATGTTGGCATGGTTGCCGCCGTCTTCCCGTAATCCGAATTGCCTCAACACGCCCGCGACGCTGGTCGCCTTCGCGACCGCCTCCTCGAGAACCTCCCGCGTGTACTTCACCCTTCTCCCCACCGTGCCCCCTATCGAATATTTGTTCGATTCGCTCGAAAAGCTATCGCGGGGGTCCGACACGTTTTCGATCTTGCGATGCACGATCCGCGACGCCCGTCAATAGGTAACGATTTGATAACGAAAAACGTGAGGGATTCCTCGGGTTCGTGGACGTCCACGCATCGGCGCAGCCAGGAGTGATTCGGGTTACCGACCAGTTACTTTCCAGCGGGCATGTGAGGGAAATCACTGGTGGGGGAGGTGCTGGGCAAACTGCGCGAAACAAAACATGAGGAACCCCTCATGATTTTGTGCGAACCTGGGCGTGCCCGAACAGCGGACCACTAGTCCAGCAGCACACCGGCGCGCAGCGCTGACATACGAAGCCTCGACGCCGGGGTGTTCAGGAGAGGAACCACACGCGTGACGATCGACGAGACCACACCAGGCGACAACGGACGGAACTCGAAGGCATCACGACGCACCACCGATCGGTCCACGGCAGCCGCTCCGGCCCGTGCCCTGGTCGACAAGCTCCTCGCGGGTGAGCCCTACGCGCTCGCATTCGGCGGCCAGGGTGCCCCCTGGCTCACCTCGCTCGAGGAGCTCAGCCGCGACAACGGACTCGAACCGGTCCTCACCGACCTGGTCAACCGCGCCACCGCGCACCTCGCCCCGGTCGCGAGCGACCTCGTCGTGGTCCGCCCGACGGGCTTCGACCCCGTCGCGTGGATCCTCGAGGCCGAACTCGCCGACGAGGACGACGCGCCCGCCGGCCCCTCCGAAGCAGCTCTCACCTCTGCCGCCGTGTCGCTTCCCGGCGTCTTCCTCACCCAGGTCGCCGCGCTGCGCGCGCTCGCGAACCAGGGCCTCGACGTCGACTCCGTCGCGCCGAGCGCGGTCATCGGCCACTCGCAGGGCGTCCTCGCCGTCGAGTCCGTCGCCGCCGCCGGCCGCAAGGACGCCGAGATCCTCGCCATCGCCCAGCTCATCGGTGCCGCCGCGACCCTCGTCGGTCGCCGCCGCGGCCTGATCTCCGGCGCCGGCAAGTACCCGATGCTCGCCGTCGCCAACGTCGACCCCGAGCGCCTGCGCGCGATCGTCGCGGAGGTCTTCGAGGGCCAGGATCCCGAGCGCAGCGCCGTCGTCGCCATCCGTAACGCCCGTCGTCGTGTCGTGCTGTCGGGCCCGCCCGCCGCCCTCGAGCGCGTGCAGCAGCGCTGCGAGCAGATCTCCGCCGCGGAGACCCGCGAGCGCGAGGCCAAGAAGCGCGGTGGCGCCGTGTTCTCCCCGACCTTCGAGCCCGTCGCGGCCGAGGTCGGCTTCCATCACCCCGCCTTCGCGGACGCCGTGGAGCAGGTCGCCGACTGGGCCGCCCGTTGCGAGCTCGACGCCGAGCTCGCGCGCAGCCTCGCGCAGGCCATCCTCGTCTCCCCGATCGACTGGGTCGAGCAGGTCGACTCCGCCGTCGCGTCCGGCGCCTCGTGGATCCTCGACCTCGGTCCGGGCGAGCTCCTCACCCGTATGACCAGCTCGGGCCTGCGTGGTCAGGGTGTCGGCATCATCGCCGCCGCGACCCGCGGCGGTCAGCGCAACCTCCTCACCCCGGGCGCCGAGCCCGAGGTTCCGCGTGCCTGGTCGGAGTTCGCTCCGAAGCCGGTCGCGCTGCCCTACGGCCGCATCGCCGTCGAGACGGCCTTCACCCGCCTGACGGGCCGCTCGCCGATCCTGCTCGCGGGCATGACCCCCACGACCGTCGATCCGAAGATCGTCGCCGCCGCCGCGAACGCCGGCCACTGGGCCGAGCTCGCCGGTGGTGGCCAGGTCACCGAGCAGATCTTCGCCGACCACGTCGCCGAGCTCACCGAGCTGCTCGAGCCGGGTCGCGCCGTCCAGTTCAACTCGATGTTCCTGGACCCCTACCTGTGGAAGCTGCACGTCGGTGGCAAGCGCCTCGTGCCCAAGGCCCGCGCGGCCGGTGCGCCCTTCGACGGTGTCGTCGTCACCGCCGGTATCCCGGAGCTCGACGAGGCCGTGCAGATCATCTCCGACCTGCGTGAGGCCGGCATCGAGCACGTCGCCTTCAAGCCGGGCACGGTCGCGCAGATCCGCTCGGTCATCCGTATCGCCAACGAGGTCCCGGACTACCCGGTCATCGCCCACATCGAGGGCGGCCGCGCCGGTGGTCACCACTCGTGGGAGGACCTCGACGACCTGCTCCTCGACACCTACGCCGAGTTGCGCACGCGCCCGAACCTGGTGCTGTGCGTCGGCGGTGGCATCGGCACGCCGGAGAAGGCCGCCGAGTACCTGACCGGTCGCTGGTCGACCGTCTACGGCTTCCCCGCGATGCCGCTCGACGGCATCCTTGTCGGCACCGCCGCGATGGCGACCCTCGAGGCCACCACGGCTCCCGAGGTCAAGCAGCTGCTCGTCGATACCCCCGGCACCCCCGACTGGGTCGCCGCCGGCACCGCGACCGGCGGTATGGCCTCCGGCCGCAGCCAGCTCGGCGCCGACATCCACGAGATCGACAACGCCGCCTCGCGCACGGGTCGCCTCCTCGACGAGGTCGCCGGTGACGCCGAGGCCGTGGCCGCACGCCGCGACGAGATCATCGAGGCCCTGAACGGAACGGCCAAGCCGTACTTCGGTGACCTCGACACCATGACCTACCTGCAGTGGCTCGAGCGCTACCTCGAGCTGGCCGTCGGCGCGGACAACGGTGCCGAGTTCGATTGCGGCACCGATCTGGCGGACGTCCTCGCCGAGGCGCACACCAGCCCGTGGCTGGACGTGTCGTGGCGTGAGCGTTTCCGCGACATGCTGCAGCGCGCCGAAGCCCGTCTGCACCCCGTCTGCCGGGGCCCGATCCCGACGCTGTTCGACGACGACGCGGTGCTCGAGCGCCCGTACGCCGCGATCAAGTCGCTGCTCGCGCAGTACCCCGACGCGGGCGACGTCGTGCTGCACCCCGCCGACGTGCCGTTCTTCGTGTCGCTGTGCCGCACGCCCGGCAAGCCCGTGAACTTCGTTCCGGTCGTCGACCAGGACGTGCGTCGCTGGTGGCGTTCGGATTCGCTGTGGCAGGCCCACGATCCGCGTTACTCCGCCGACCAGGTCTGCGTCATCCCCGGTACCGTCGCCGTCGCCGGCATCACCCGCGTCGACGAGCCGGTCGGTGAACTCCTCGACCGCTTCGAGAAGGCCACGGCCGACGAGCTCGTCGCCGAGGGTGCGGAGCCCGTCGAGCTTCCCGCGCGTCGCCACCGCGACATCGCGCCGGGTCTGCTCGACGCCGTGCTGTCCTCGCCCGACGTCTCGTGGGCGGGTCGCCAGACCCGTAACCCGATCCACCGTCTCGGTGATCTGGACGAGTGGACCGTCGAGTCGGAGACCGCTGCCTCGCACGCCCCGACGGGTGCGACCCTGACGATCCTCGACGACGAGCACGTCGGCCTGCGGGTTCCGCTGGTGCGCGACAAGGCCGTCGAGATCCGCCTGACCGTGCCCGCCTCGGTCGTCTCCGGTGGCGCACCCGTCGTCACCGAGGCCGACGCCGATGCGTCGATGTCCGCTCTGCTCGGTGTCGCCGCCGGTCAGGAACTGCCAGAGGTCAGGAAGGGCGCTGCCCGCATCACCCTGGGCTGGCTCCCGGAGAAGATCGCCGACCACGCCGGTGTCACCGGTTCGGGTCTGCCCGCGACCCTGACGCCGAGCGGCAACGGTGTGCCCGACGTGCTCGTCGGTGCCTGCTGGCCGGCCGTCTTCGCCGCGCTCGGCGCCGCCCGCACCGAGACCGATCTCTCGGTCATCGAAGGCATGCTCGACCTGGTCCACCTGGACCACGCGATCGACGTCAAGAACGGCCTGCCCACCGATCCCGCCTTCCTGGGTGTCAAGGCCGAGGTCACCGGTGTCTCCGACACCGACCTGGGTCGTGTCGTCGAGGTCGACGTGGTCATCACCGCCGACAGTGGTGACGGCTCCGGCGACCGGGTGGTCGCCACCCTGGCCGAGCGGTTCGCAATCCGCGGCCGCACCGGCACCGCCGATCTCGCCGATCCGGTCCGCGCCGGTGGCGCTCTCACCGAGGCCGTCACCGACACCCCGCGTCGTCGTCGCCGCGACGCCGTGATCGTCGCGCCGACCGACATGAGCGCCTTCGCGAAGGTCTCCGGCGACCACAACCCGATCCACACCTCCGACAACGCCGCGCTGCTCGCCGGTCTCGGAAGCCCGATCGTCCACGGCATGTGGCTGTCGGCCGCGGCCCAGCAGGTCGTGACCGCGATCGAGCAGGACGCGAAGCTGCCGGTCCGTCGCCTGACGGCGTGGACCACCCGCTTCCTGGGCATGGTCCGTCCGGGCGCGAAGATCGACGTGCGCGTCGACCGCATCGCAACCGACGGTGGAGCCGAGGTCGTCGAGGTCGGCTGCCGCGTCGACGGTGATCTGGTGATGGTCGCGACCGGCCGTATCGCCGCGCCGAAGACCGTCTACGCCTTCCCGGGTCAGGGCATCCAGCGTCCCGGCATGGGCCTCGACGCCCGTGCCCGCTCGAAGGCCGCCCGCGAGATCTGGGAGCGCGCCGACAAGCACACCCGCGAGGCGCTCGGCTTCTCGATCCTGGCCGTGGTCCGCGACAACCCGACGGTTCTCAAGGCCCGCGGTGTCACTCACAAGCACCCCGACGGCGTGCTGCACCTGACCCAGTTCACGCAGGTCGCGATGGCGACCCTCGGTGTCGCGCAGATCGCCGAGCTCAAGGAGGCGGGCGCGTTCGTCGACGACGCCTTCCTGGCCGGTCACTCGGTGGGTGAGTACAACGCGCTCGCCGCGGTCGCCGGTGTGCTGCCGCTCGAGGCCGTCCTCGAGGTGGTCTTCCAGCGCGGCTCCGCGATGCACGCCCTCGTGCCGCGCGACGAGCACGGCCGCTCGAACTACCGCATGGCCGCGATCCGGCCGTCGCAGTTCGGTGTGGACGATGCGGACCTGCCGGCCTTCGTCGCCGGTGTCGCCGAGGAGACCGGGGAATTCCTGGAGATCGTCAACCTCAACCTGCGCGGATCGCAGTACGCGATCGCCGGTACGGTCGCCGGCCTCGAAGCCCTCGAGTCCGTGATCGAGCGCAAGGTCGCCGAGTTCGGTGGCAAGCGCGCGTTCATCCTGGTCCCCGGCATCGACGTGCCGTTCCACTCGACCGTGCTGCGCGGCGGTGTCGACGACTT
Organism: Rhodococcus sp. AB351; assembly: GCF_049538275.1. Classification (NCBI taxonomy): domain Bacteria; kingdom Bacillati; phylum Actinomycetota; class Actinomycetes; order Mycobacteriales; family Nocardiaceae; genus Rhodococcus; species Rhodococcus sp. AB351. The sequence goes on along the minus strand of NZ_JBMVFW010000002.1, from coordinate 538,967 downwards.
CCGCGAGCGTCTGCTCGCCCTGCTGCCGCAGGAGATCGACCCGAACATCCTCATCGGCCGGTACATCCCGAACCTCGTGCCCAAGCCGTTCAACCTGGGCCGCGAGTTCATCCAGGAGATCGCCGACCTGGTGCCGTCGCAGCCGCTCGCCGACGTCCTCGCGGACTTCGACAGCTGGTCGGCCAAGCCGGTCGAGCTCACCCGCGTGGTGCTCGCCGAGCTGCTGGCCTGGCAGTTCGCGTCGCCGGTGCGCTGGATCGAGACGCAGGACCTGCTGTTCGCCGACGAGGCCGACGGTGGTCTCGGTGTCGAGCGGTTCGTCGAGGTCGGCCTCGGTGGCGCACCCACCGTCGCGAACCTCGCGTCGCAGACGCTGAAGCTGCCCGGTCGTTTCGGTCAGCCCGTCGAGGTGCTCAACATCGAGCGCGAGGCGTCGATCGTGTACTCGACCGACACCGATCCCGCTCCGGTCGAGGACGACGAGCCGGCCGCACCGGCCGCCGACGCCGCGCCTGCCGCTGCTGCGGCCCCGGCACCCGCCGCGGCTCCCGCTGCACCGGCCGGTGGCCCGACCCCGGACGACATCGCGTTCAAGGCCGCCGACGCCACCAAGGTGCTCATCGCCCTGTGGACGAAGCTGCGCCCGGATCAGATCGGTCCCGCCGACACGATCGAGGCGCTGTGCGACGGCGTGTCCTCGCGCCGCAACCAGCTGCTCGTCGACCTCGGTTCCGAGCTCTCGCTCGGTGCGATCGACGGTGCCGCCGACGCCGACATGGGTGCCCTCGCCGGCACGGTCGACCGTCTCGCCCGCACCTACCGCCCCTTCGGCCCGGTGCTGTCGGACTCGATCAACGATCACCTGCGCAAGGTGTTCGGTCCGTCGGGCAAGCGTCCCGCCTACGTCGCCGACCGCGTCACCAAGGTGTGGGGTCTGGGCGAGGGCTGGGCGTCGCACGTCACCGCCGAAGCTGCTCTCGGTAGCCGCGACGGTTCGTCCGTCCGCGGTGGCGACCTGGGTGGCCTGAGCGACGGTGCCCTCGCGGATGCCGCTTCGGTCGACAAGCTGATCGACGCCGCCGTGCAGTCGGTGGCCTCGCGTCGCGGAATCGCCGTATCGATGCCGTCCGCCGGTGGCGGCGGGGGAGCGACGGTCGACGCCGCTGCCCTCGGCGAGTTCGCCGAGCAGATCACCGGTCGCGACGGGGTTCTCGCCAGTGCCGCCCGTCTCGTACTCGAGCAGCTCGGCCACACCGAGCAGGTCTCGGGCCTGGCCGACAAGGCCGACGACGAACTCGTCGACCTGGTCTCCGCCGAGCTCGGCTCCGACTGGCCGCGTCTGGTCGCTCCGGCATTCGACGAGCGCAAGGCCGTCCTGATCGACGACCGCTGGGCCACCGCCCGTGAGGACCTGGCCCGCGTCTGGCTCGGGGAGCAGCTCGAGGTCGAGCGCTTCACCGGTGCAGGGCGGACCGTGGCTGCGCACGCCGAGTTCTGGGGCCGCAAGGCCACCGAGGCCGGTCGTACGGAGCTCGCGCAGACCTACGCCGCGATCGCCGAGACCGCCGTCGTCACCGAGGGTGCCGAGTACGCGGACGAGGTCGCCGTGGTCACCGGCGCCAGCAAGGGCGGTATCGGCGCAGCCGTCGCCGCGAAGCTGCTCGCCGGCGGTGCGACGGTCGTCGTCACCACGTCCTCGCTGAACGACAGCCGCCTGGGCTTCTACAAGGAGCTGTACGCACGCAACGCTCGCGCCGGTGCGGCCCTGTGGGTGGTTCCCGCGAACATGGCGTCCTACAGCGACGTCGACGCCCTGATCGAGTGGATCGGCACCGAGACCGTCGAGGTCGCCGGTGGCGCGAAGAAGCTGATCAAGGACGCGCTCACCCCGACGCTGCTCTTCCCGTTCGCCGCGCCGCGCGTGGCGGGCTCGCTCGCCGACGCCGGTGCGCGCGCCGAGATGGAGATGCGGGTGCTGCTGTGGTCGGTCGAGCGACTGATCGCCGGACTGTCGCAGATCGGGTACGACCGCGACGTCGACACCCACCTGCACGTCGTGCTGCCCGGTTCGCCGAACCGCGGCAAGTTCGGTGGCGACGGTGCCTACGGTGAGGCCAAGGCCGCACTCGACGCGATCATCAACCGCTGGAGCGCCGAGCGCACCTGGGCCGAGCGCGTCACCCTCGCCCACGCTCTCATCGGCTGGGTGCGTGGCACGGGTCTGATGGGCGGCAACGACCCGCTGGTCGAGGCCGTCGAGGCTGCTGGTGTCCGCACCTGGTCGACCGACGAGATGGCCGGCGAGCTGCTGAAGCTGGTCGGACCGGAGGCCACGCGTCTCGCCGCCGAGGCTCCGCTCGTCGCGGACCTCACCGGCGGACTGTCCGAGGTGAACGTCGACCTGCCGGCGCTCGCGAAGCAGGCACAGGACGCGGCCGACGCCGTCGAGGCGGACGAGGACGACACCGCGACCATCGCGGCGCTGCCCGAGCCTCCGCGCGCCGAGGCGCTGCCGACCCCCGAGTGGGGCCCGGTCACCGCCGACCTCGCCGACACGGTCGTCATCGTCGGTGCCGGTGAGCTCGGCCCCTACGGCTCCGCTCGCACCCGCTTCGAGATGGAGGTCGACGAGGAACTGTCGGCCGCCGGTGTGCTCGAGCTCGCCTGGGTCACGGGCCTGATCGGCTGGGAGAACGATCCCAAGCCGGGCTTCTACGACACCGAGACCGGTGAACTGGTGCCCGAGGCGGAGATCGCCGACCGCTACCACGACGCGGTGGTCGAGCGTTGCGGCATCCGCCGCTACGGCGACGACGGCGCGATGATCGACAACACGGCTCCGTTGCTCACCTCGGTCTTCCTCGACAAGGACCTGTCCTTCGTCGTCGGTTCCGAGGCCGAGGCCCGCGCGTTCGTCGACTCCGATCCGGAGAACACGGTCGCGTCGGTCGACGCCGAGTCGGGCGACTGGACGGTCACCCGCAAGGCCGGCACCGAGATCCGCGTGCCGCGCAAGGCGAAGCTGACCCGCACGGTCGGCGGCCAGATCCCGACCGGCTTCGACGTCACCAAGTGGGGCATCCCCGCCGACATGGCGGACTCGGTGGACCGGGTGGGCCTGTGGAACATCGTCAGCACGGTCGACGCCTTCCTCACCGGTGGCTTCACCCCGTCCGAGCTGCTCCGCTGGGTGCACCCGTCGATGGTCGCCAACACGCAGGGCACCGGCATGGGTGGCATGTCCTCGATGCGGTCGCTGTACATCGACACGCTGCTCGGCGAGTCGCGGGCGAACGACATCCTGCAGGAGGCCCTGCCGAACGTCATCGCCGCGCATGTCGTCCAGTCGTACGTCGGTGGCTACGGCTCGATGGTGCACCCGGTCGCGGCGTGCGCCACGGCTGCGGTCTCCGTCGAGGAGGGCGTGGACAAGATCAAGCTCGGTAAGGCCGATCTGGTCGTCGCCGGTGGCTTCGACGATCTCGGTATCGAGGGCATCGTCGGCTTCGGTGACATGTCCGCGACCGCCAAGTCGGAGGACATGCAGGCCAAGGGCATCAGCGATCGTCGCTTCTCCCGCGCCAACGACCGTCGTCGCGGTGGCTTCGTCGAGTCGGCAGGTGGCGGCACGATCCTGCTCGCCCGCGGCGATGTCGCGCTCGAGATGGGCCTGCCGGTGCTCGGTGTGGTCGCCTGGGCCGGATCGTTCGCCGACGGTGTGCACACCTCGATCCCGGCGCCCGGCATCGGTGCGCTCGGTGCGGGTCGCGGTGGACGCGAGTCGGGTCTGGCGAAGGAACTGCGCAAGCTCGGTCTCACGGCCGACGACATCGCGGTGATCTCCAAGCACGACACCTCGACCGCTGCGAACGACCCGAACGAGGCCGAGCTGCACGAGCGTCTGGCCGCTGCGCTGGGCCGCAGCGAGGGCAACCCGATGTTCGTGGTCTCGCAGAAGTCGCTGACCGGTCACGCCAAGGGCGGCGCCGCCGCCTTCCAGCTGATCGGCCTGTGCCAGGTCCTCGCGCAGGGTGTGGTTCCGCCGAACCGCAGCCTCGACTGTGTCGACGAGAAGATGGCGGAGTTCGAGCACCTCGTGTGGCCGCGTACCCCGATCCGGTTCGGCGAGCAGCTTCCGCTCAAGGCGGGTCTGCTCACGAGCCTCGGCTTCGGGCACGTGTCGGGTCTGATCGCGGTGGTCCACCCGCAGGCGTTCGTCGAGGCGATCCCGGCCGAGCGCCGGGAGGCCTACCTGGCAAAGGCTGCCGAGCGCACCGTGGCCGGCAAGCGTCGCCTGGTGGACGCGATGACCGGTGGAGCGTCGCTCTACCAGCGGCCCGCGGATCGTCGCCTCGGCGGCGACAGCGTGCCGGCACCGGCCTCGCGTCAGCTCGAGGCGGACGTGCTGCTCTCGCCGGAGGCCCGCCTCGGTGAGGACGACGTGTACCGCTCCGGTCTGCCCGGCTGCAAGTAGGCGCGGGTCTCGGGATGGGAGTTGCGGGTGTCGGGTTCGACCTCGTGTCGGTGCCGGAGTTCGCGGAGCAGCTGAGTCGGACGGGAACGACGATGCTGGCGAACTTCACACCGGGTGAGCGTCGCGACGCGAACACCCGCAGCTCCGATCCCGCCCGTCACTTCGCCGCCCGGTGGGCGGCGAAGGAGGCGGTGATCAAGGCGTGGTCGGCGTCGCTGTTCGGCAGTCCACCGGTGTTACCGGAGACGATCCATCAGCAGATCGAAGTGGTCTCGGACGCGTGGGGTCGCCCGAGCATCCGGCTGCACCGGCAGGTCGCCGAGAAGCTGACCGGCGTCCGGATCCATGTGTCGTTGACCCACGACGGTGACATGGCCGGCGCGTTCGTCGTCCTCGACGAGGACGACCGGCGTACGTAGATGTGGGGACTCAGGCCGAGGGAGCGCGAGCTTCCTCGGCCTGATCCGTTTCGGTGTCCTGCCGGTCGGCTTGTTCGCGTGCGGATTCCTCGCGCTCCTCGCGGCGCTTGCGTCGCTTGGCCTGGGCGCGTGAGTCCTGTTCGGCGATCTGCAGATAGGCGACCATGATGCGCTTGAGCTCGACGACGGCGTCGGCGTGGGTCTGGTCGTCCTGCACCGAGAAGTTGAGCATCGAGTACACGATGTGGACGAGCACCTCGGCCATGAGCTTGCGGCGCGGCCGCGGGGTGTCCGGGGTGAGCGGCGCGAGCATCCGCGCGACCTGCTCGGCGAACTCGCGTTCGTGGATGGCACCGGTGGCCCGGGTGGACGGGGTGGACTGCATCGCGAGCCACACCTCGCGGCGTGACGGATCGGTGGTCCACAGTCCGGCGAGGTGGTCGACGAAGCTGTTGAGGAAGCGCAACCAGTCGACGGACGGGATCTTGCCGTTGAACTGGGCGAGTTCGCTCTGGACGCCGACGAGGTCCTGACGGTTGAGCTCGCACACGATCACGTATTTGTTGGCGAAGAACTGGTAGAGCGTGCCGATGGGGACGTCGGCGCGGGACGCGACCTCCTCACAGGTGAACGACTCGAAGCCGACCTCGGTGAGCAGTTCACGCGAGGCGGCCAACAGGGCGTCGAACTTGCGGCGGCTCCGCTCCTGGGTGGGCCGCCGACGCGGCACGAGCTCCTGGGGCTCGGCCTGAACCTCGAGCGCCGGATCGATCCGGCGCGGGGCGCGGCGGCCGTTCGTTGCTGACTCCACGCGCCCAGGCTAGCCGGACGTCCGTCCTTTCCCGAATACTTGTTGTGAGTCCGAGTGTCACAAACCGGGCAGCCACAGGTCACCGTGCGGTTCGCTGCAGAACAGTGCGGGGGCAGCGACCGGGCCGATCGCGGCCGGGGGGCAGTATGGCACGAGCAGGACCACCGTTTCGGTCTCGAACGACTGCCGGACCGAATCGACGTATTCATCCGACGTGCGGAGGACGGATCATGACAGCGACAGACACCGACGCGACGCAGCGCATCCGTGAGCGGATCCGGGAGGCGATGCCCGCCGCGCGCGACGACCTCGCGCGGCTCGTCGCGTTCCGTTCCGTCGCGGATCCGCGCCAGTTCCCGGTGGGGGAATGCGTCGGTGCGGCGAACTGGGTGCGGGATGCCTTCGCCGAGGCGGGAATCGAGAACGTCGAGACGATCGAGACCGCCGACGGCTCCCTCGCGGTGCTGGGTCACACACCCGCCCCCGAGGGCGCCCCGACGGTTCTGCTCTACAGCCACTACGACGTTCAGCCGCCCGGCGACGAATCGCTCTGGCACAGCGAACCCTTCACGCTCACCGAACGGGACGGTCGCTGGTACGGCCGCGGCGCCGCCGACTGCAAGGGCAACGTCGTCATGCACCTGCTTGCCCTGCGCGCGCTGCGTGCGGACGGCCCGCTGCCCGTCGGTGTCCGCATCGTCATCGAGGGTTCGGAGGAGATGGGTGGCGCCGGCCTCGACCACCTCGTCGCCGAACGACCCGAGCTGTTCGACGCCGATCTCATCGTCATCGGCGACAGCGGCAATGCCGAGGTCGGCCGGCCCACCCTCACCACGACGCTGCGGGGCATCGCGAACGTCGACGTCCACATCGAGACGCTGAAGGGCGAGATCCACTCCGGGATGTACGGGGGAGCGGCCCCCGACGCGCTGGCCGCGCTGATCCATCTGCTCGGCACCCTGCGCGACGAGCACGGCAACACCGTCGTCGACGGACTGGACTGCACCGCCACCTGGGACGGTGTGCCCTATCCCGAGGACCGTTTCCGCGCCGACGCGGGTGTGCTCGACGGTGTCTCGCTGCCCACCTCCGGCACCGTCGCCGACGCGGCGTGGGCGCGACCGGCACTGACCGTCCTCGGTATCGACGCACCGCCCGTGGTCGGATCGGCCGCGGCGGTCGTGCCGCGCGCGTCCGCGCGCCTGAACCTGCGCGTGCCGCCCGGCATCGACGCCCGCACCGCCCAGGACGCGCTCGTCGCCCACCTCGAGACGCACGTGCCGTGGGGCGCGCGCCTGCGCATCGACCGCGACGTTCTCGGCGAGCCCTTCCGGGCGGCGACGGACGGTCCCGGTTACGCCGCGCTGCGCGCCGCGCTCGAGACCGCCTACGGCCGGGAGGTCGGGACGGCCGGTCAGGGCGGCTCGATCCCGCTGTGCACCGCGCTGCAACGCGCCGTGCCGCGGGCCGAGATCGCCCTGATCGGCGTCGAGGAACCGCGCTGCGTCATCCACGCGCCGAACGAGAGTGTCGATCCCACCGAGATCGAGAATCTCGCCGTGGCCGAGGCGTTGCTGCTGACCTCGCTGGCGCCGCGGTAACGCTGCCGGCCGAGCCTCCGGGCGTCAGACGGACAGGTCGCGGCGCAGCTTCGCCACGTGCCCGGTCGCGCGGACGTTGTACTGCGCGACCTCGACCTTCCCGTCCTCGTCGACGAGGAAGGTCGAGCGGATGACGCCGGTGACGGTCTTGCCGTACATCTTCTTCTCGCCGAAGGCACCCCACGCCTGGAGGGTGGTCTTCTCGGGATCCGACAGCAGCGGGAAGGTGAGCTGCTCGGCGTCGCGGAACTTCGCGAGCTTGGCCGGCTTGTCGGGCGAGATGCCGATCACATCGAGACCCGCCTCGTTCAGCTCGGCGAGACTGTCGCGGAAATCGCACGCCTGCTTCGTGCATCCCGGGGTGCTCGCGGCGGGGTAGAAGTACACGATGACCTTGCGTCCGCGATAGTCCGACAGCGACACCTCGTTGCCGTCGGCATCGGGAAGGGTGAAATCAGGTGCGGGATCGCCGGGGGCGAGTCTGCTGTTCTCGGTCATGAAGGCGACAGTAGTGGACCGTGCAGCCATTCCCGGTGCGCGTCCATTACCGTGGTCGCAGCACACTGCAGCGACCTTCTGGAGGACACGTGGCTAGGGACACCGAGGACATCGAGCGGGAGATCGAGAAGGCCCGCAATCAGCTCGCGAGCACACTCGACGAACTGAGCGTCCGCGCCAACCCGAAGAATCTCATGGAGAGCACGAAGCAGACCCTCATCGCGAAGGTGAACCAGCCGCAGGTGAAGAAGTACGCAGCGATCGCGGCCGGCACGGTCGTCGGGTTGCTGGTGCTGCGCAGGATCCTGCGCTGACCCGTCCGCTCCACCGCTTCACAGGACACCCACGCCGACCCGGCGTGGGTGTTCCTCGTTCCGGGACCGTCGCGAACGACGAAGGCCGGACACCGTTTCCGGTGTCCGGCCTTCGTGTTGTGCGCCATCAGGGACTCGAACCCCGAACCCGCTGATTAAGAGTCAGCTGCTCTGCCAATTGAGCTAATGGCGCGTGGCGATGTGTCTCCCGGTCGTCGTCCCGACGATGCGGAGGACGGGGTCACCGCCAGAACGAAGGCCGGACACTGGGTGTCCGGCCTTCGTGTTGTGCGCCATCAGGGACTCGAACCCCGAACCCGCTGATTAAGAGTCAGCTGCTCTGCCAATTGAGCTAATGGCGCTTGACGATCTGTTCCCGGGATGCCGTCCCAGCAACGAAGAGAACATTACACACCGTCGCGCGACGCGCCAAATCGCCTGGTCAGAATGTTTTCTGTAAGGTTGTGGATGTAACGGATCGGACGGTCGGAGCGATTGTCATTCGAACGTTACCGACGTACGGGGGAGTCGCGTCGGGTCGGCCGCAAGAGGGGCTGGCATCATCGTGTTCGGTGTTGTGACGTGCGTTTTCGGTGCCTTGGGGGAGGCGGGATCGGAGTATGGAAGTGACGGAGTCGAGTGCGGGGAACCCCCGGGGTCGTCGGGTACGGGGAATCCTCGGAGTGGTCGTCGTCGGCGTTGTTGCGTTCGTCACGGGATGCGCCGGAGGTTCGGGAACGGGCGCCGAGGAGGTGCCGATCGATTCCAATCCCGTGGCCGCGCTGATCAAGCCGACGGTGTCGTCGAGTGTGGCCGACGCCTCGGTCGGCTTCTCGCCGATCGATCCGGTGACGGTCTCGGTCGTCAACGGCAAGCTCGACTCGGTGACCCTGCTCAACCCGGCGGGCGAACCGGTGCAGGGCGAACTCGCCGCCGACGGACTCACCTGGGTGAACACCGAACCGCTCGGGTACAACCGCTCCTACACGCTCGAGACCGTCGCGTACGGACTCGGCGGCGCGACCACGTCGACGGCGTCGTTCACGACCTCGTCGCCGGCCAACCTCACCCAGCCCTACGTGCTGCCCGGTGAGGGTTCGATCGTGGGCATCGGTCAGCCGATCGCCGTGCAGTTCGACGAGAACATTCCGGATCGGCTCGCGGCCGAGGCGGCCATCACCGTCACCACGAACCCGCCCGTCGAGGGCGCCTTCTACTGGGTCAACAACCGCGAGGTGCGGTGGCGGCCGGAGAACTACTGGGTGCCCGGCACCGCCATCACCGTCGACGTGAACGTCTACGGCAAGGATCTCGGCGACGGCCTCTTCGGCCAGTCCGACATCCACTCGTCCTTCACCATCGGCGACGCGGTGGTCATCACCGCGGACGACGTGACCAAGCAGGTCACCGTCAACCGCAACGGGGTCGACGTGATCACGATGCCGACCTCCTTCGGCAAGGACTCCTCGCCCACGCCCAACGGCGTCTACATCATCGGCGACCGGTTCGAGAACATGATCATGGACTCGTCCACCTACGGGGTTCCCGCCGACTCGGCGCAGGGTTACCGCACCCCGGTGGAATGGGCGACGCGGATGTCCTACAGCGGCATCTTCTTCCACTCCGCACCGTGGTCGCTCGGCGACCAGGGTGTGCGCAACGTCAGCCACGGCTGCCTGAACCTCAGCCCCGCCAACGCCAAGTGGATCTTCGACAACACCAAGCGCGGTGACATCGTCGTGGTCCGCAACACCGTAGGCAGTACTCTCCCCGGAACGGACGGACTCGGTGACTGGAACATCCCGTGGTCGACGTGGAAGGCCGGCAACGCTGCGGCGTGACGGGTGAAGGGGGATCGATGGCCGTTCGGGGGAGATGGTTGCGTGCTGCCTGCTGCGGTGCCGTGCTGCTCGCGGCCCTGACACCGACCGGGGCTGCGGCTTCGCCGGTGGGGCCCTCCGCGCCGGCGCCGGGTTCGGTGGTCTCGCAACAGCCGCTGCCCGACGAACTGTCGGTGCCCGGTGCTGCCACGGCCACCAAGCTCGAATACTCCACCGAGTGGCGGTCCGGTGAGCCGACCCTCGCCACGGGCGCGTTGTTCCTGCCCGAGGGCGACGCCCCCGAGGGTGGCTGGCCCGTCATCGCGTGGGCACACGGCACGACCGGCGTGGGCGACGACTGCGCACTCACGACCCGCACGCCGCGTTCCGATCTCGAGCGGACCTATCTGCAGCACTGGCTCGATTCCGGGTACGCTGTCGTCTCCGCCGATTTCCCGGGTCTGGGCTCCGAGGGGCTCCACCGCTATCTCGACGGCCCCAGCGCCGCGAACAGCATCGTCGACATCGTCCGGGCCGCCCGCGACGGTGGGGCACCGCTGTCGGAGCGCTGGATCGTGATGGGGCAGTCGCAGGGAGGGCACGCGGCGCTGCACACCGCCGCGATCGCGACCTCCCGCGCTCCCGAACTCGACTTCCGCGGAACGGTCGCCACGGGCGCCCCGGCGAACCTCGAGCGGGCCTTCACGATCGGTGTCCCGGGCTTCCCCGATCCGGGCCTGTGGGGCCTGGTCAGCTTCAGCGGATACATCTTCGCCGGGTTGCGCGACGCCTACCCCGAGGCCGACGTCGAGGGCTACCTGACCCCGGTCGGCCGCGAGGTCGTCGATCGGGCCGAAGAGCTCTGCTACGACGATCTCGAGGAGTCGGTGCGCGACATCCCGGTCGGGGACCTGCTCGCGCGCCCGCTGGCCGAGGGCCAGATGCCGGCGCTGCTGGCCGACTATCTCGCCGCCCCGACGGACGGCTACGACCGGCCGGTCTTCCTCGCCCACGGAATCCACGACGTGATGGTCCCGTTGCCGCTGTCCGCGGCGCTCGCCGCCGACATGAAGGCCGCAGGGGCGGACGTCGACTACCGCGTCTACATGGCCGGGCACTACACGACGGTGGAGCGCTCCCGGGCCGACGTCGACGCCTTCGTGACGCGCTCGTTCGAATAGACCGGCCTTCGCGCCCCGAACCGGGCCGTGCGCGCGCTGCAGCGGCGGCGAACCCCGGTTCGGCGCGCGAGGAGCCCTGCGCGTGAGGAGCCCTGCGCGTGAGGAGCCCTGCGCGTGAGGAGCCCTGCGCGTGAGGAGCCCTGCGCGTGAGGAACCGCCGTGCGTGAGGAACCGCCGTGCGTGAGGATCCGCCAGGAACGAGAAAACCCCCGATCGGAAATCCGATCGGGGGCTCTCTTCGGGGTGAGTGACGGGACTCGAACCCGCGACAGCCAGGATCACAACCTGGTGCTCTACCAACTGAACTACACTCACCATCGCATCCGCCGGCAACCTCTCGGTCGCTTGCGCCTGCGGTACAGATACTAGCCTGACGAAGTCGAAAAAGACGAATCGGCTGGTCAGGCCGGTCCCAGGTCCTTCACGACGGCCGCGAGGTCGGCCGGAGTGGGGCCGGGAGGCGCCACGAACGCCGTGCGCCGGTAGTAGCGCAGTTCGCGGATCGACTCCTTGATGTCCGCGAGCGCCCGGTGCGACAGCCCCTTCTCCGGCTGACCGAAGTAGATGCGCGGATACCAGCGCCGGCACAGCTCCTTGATCGAGCTGACGTCCACCATCCGGTAGTGCAGATAGTTGTCGAGCTCGGGCATGTCGCGGGTGATGAACGCGCGGTCGGTCGCGATGGAGTTGCCGGCCAGCGGCGCCGTACCCGCCTCGGGGACGTGCTCGCGGATGTACGCGAGGACCTGCTTCTCCGCTTCGGCGAGGCTGACCGTCGAGCGGCGCACCTCTTCGGTCAGGCCGGATCGCTCGTGCATCTGCTGCACGACCTCCGGCATGTCGGCGAGGGCGTCGTCATCGGCGTGGATCACGATGTCCACGCCCTCGCCGAGCACGTTGAGATCACTGTCGGTGACCAGAGCCGCGATCTCGATCAGTTTGTCGCTGCCGAGACGCAGCCCCGTCATCTCACAGTCGATCCATACGAGTTTGTCCTGCACGACAGACAGACTATCGACCGGAGCCGCACCCACGAGGCGCGGCGTCGACGGTCCGGGACGAAACGGGCACCGTCACGCCTTCACGGAGACGGTGCGCGACGCTGCCGGACGGGCAGGACGACGTGCCGCCGGGGTGTGCTGACGGTCGAGGGTCCGCCCCTCCGAGGTCACTTCCGGGGCGGTGAACCGCCCCTCTGCGGTCACTTCAGGCGCGGTGAAATCGTGTCGAAGGAAGGACTCGGGGGAGTCGTCGAGGATCTCCATCCACGGTGCCGGCAGCGGCGGAGCGACGGTGCCGGTGAGCGTCGAGGGGTAGCTGTTGTTGCGGTAGCCCATGATGTCGCGCTTCTTGTCCTGCTTCCACTGCTTGAACACCTCGCCCTGGCGTTCGACGTGGAACTCGGGGTAGTCGGTGCGGTCGACGAGATCGCGGATGTAGGCGGCCTGGAAGTCGATGTCCTCCACCGGCGACGACAGCTTCTCCTCGCGTGCCCGCCAGTGGTCGATGTCCTGCTCGCGGGTGTCGACGTCGGGCAGGTCGACGCGGCCGAGCATGAAGTCGCGTGCGTACCAGGCCTGCGCGTCGAACATGTTGAACGTGAAGTACTGGTCCTGCGCACCGAGGTACATCAGCTTCGGGTTGCGCTGGAGGAAGATCCCCTTGTAGATGTCGCGCGGGTAGAGCCGGTTGCTGGTGCGCAGTGCGAGTTCGTCGGGCAGGAACGGGTAGTGGTGCTTGTATCCCGTGCACAGCACGATGGCGTCGACCTCGCGGGTGCTGCCGTCGCGGAAGTGGGCGACCTTGCCGTCGACGTGGGTGAGCAACGGCACCTCGGAGAACTGCTCGGGCCAGTCGTGACCCATCGGTGCGCTGCGGTAGCTGAAGGTGACCTGTTCGGCGCCGTACTTGATGCACTGCGTTCCGATGTCCTCGGCCGAGTAGCTGCTGCCGACGAGCAGCAGTCGCTTGCCGGTGAACTCGCGGGCGTCGCGGAAGTCATGGGCGTGCAGCACGCGTCCCGGGAACCGGTCGAGGCCGTCGAAGTGGGGGACGTGCGGGGTGGAGAAGTGTCCGGTGGCGACGACGACGTAGTCGAACTCGTCGGACTCCAGCGCACCCCGGTCGTGGTCCATCACCGTCACGGTGAACTTCTGCGTCTCGTCGGACCACTCGACCCACCGCACCGCGGTGTTGAACCGGATGTACTTGCGCACGTCGCTCTTCTCGACGCGACCCATGATGTAGTCGAGCAGGACGGCGCGCGGCGGGTACGACGGGATGGGGCGCCCGAAGTGCTCCTCGAAAGAGTAGTCGGCGAACTCGAGGCATTCCTTCGGGCCGTTGGACCACAGGTAGCGGTACATGCTCCCGTGGACGGGCTCACCGTGCTCGTCGAGTCCCGTGCGCCAGGTGTAGTTCCACATTCCTCCCCAGTCGGGCTGCTTCTCGTAGCAGACGATGTCGGGGATCTGCTCCAGACCGGCCTTTCGGGCTGCTTCGAAAGCGCGCAGCTGTGCGAGTCCACTGGGACCTGCTCCGAGAATGGCGATCTTGGGCGTCAATGTGTTTCTCCTGTGTTCGTGGAATATGTCGCGTAGTTCGTTGCTAGCACACGTCGTTGTTTTTGCGAACGATCCTTGCGTCGTCGACGGCACGGATTCTCGCGGAGAAAGTGCAGGTCAACGCGGTTCGCTGAGCGGGAAACCTCCCCGCTGCTGTTGTGAGGGGAATCACTGTAATGCGACAATTCTGGCACCCGATAAGAATGGTCCTTCCGTGGGTTCGGCGGCCCGGTACCGTCGCGGTGGGCGAGGTCGAGGCCGGAGGGGGCGAGCATGACCGACAAGCCGGAGATCACCGCCGCGACCATCGCGGCCGGGTACGAGGTGATCGGCGAGGCGCTGGAACTGGGCACGGTGGTGCTCGACGGCGTCGCCGATCCCGACGCGCCGGTGCGCATCCCGCTCGCCACGCTCAATCGTCACGCGCTGGTCGCCGGTGCGACCGGCACGGGCAAGACCAAGACGCTGCAGGTCATGGCCGAACAACTGTCGGCGGCGGGGGTGCCGGTGGTGATGGCCGACGTGAAGTCCGACCTGTCGGGTCTGTCGGCCGCCGGCGAGCCGGACGATGCGGTGCTCACCCGCGCGGCCGACACCGGTGACGAGGACTGGACGCCCACGGGACATCCCGTGGCCTTCTACTCGCTCGGCACCGAGGGGGTCGGTATCCCCGTCCGCGCCACCGTCACCTCGTTCGGGCCGATCCTGCTGTCGAAGGTGCTGGGGCTCAACGCCACTCAAGAGTCCACCCTAGGCCTGATCTTCCACTGGGCCGATCGCAACGGCCTGCCGCTGCTCGATCTCGCCGACCTGCGGCAGGTGATCCGGCACCTGACGAGCGACGAAGGGCGCGACGCACTCGACGATCTCGGTGCCGTGTCGCCGGCGACCGCGGGCGTCATCCTCCGTGCGGTCGTCAACCTCGAGAACGCGGGCGGGGAGGGATTCTTCGGCGAACCCGAACTGGAGGTCGAGGACCTGCTGCGGGTGATCGACGGTCAGGGCACGATCAACCTGTTCGAGTTCGGCGCCGAGGCCACCCGGCCGACGCTGTTCTCGACGTTCCTGATGTGGTTGCTCGCCGACCTGTTCCAGTCGTTACCGGAGGTCGGCGACGTCGACAAGCCGCGGCTCGTGTTCTTCTTCGACGAGGCGCATCTGCTCTTCACCGATGCGTCGAAGGCATTCCTGCAGCAGATCGAACAGACAGTGAAGCTCATCCGGTCCAAGGGCGTCGGCGTGGTCTTCTGCACGCAGTCGCCCACGGATATGCCCCGGAGCGTGCTGTCGCAGCTCGGAGCGCGGATCCAGCACGCGCTGCGCGCCTTCACACCCGAGGACGAAGCCGCACTGTCGAAGGTCGTGCGCACCTTCCCGAAGACCGACGCCTACGACCTCGCCGACGCACTGACCGGCCTGGGGACCGGTGAGGCGATCGTGACGGTCCTGTCCGAACTGGGTGCGCCCACCCCCGTCGCCTGGACGCGGCTGCGACCGCCGCATTCGCTGATGGGCACGGTGGGGGAGAGCGCGATGCGTGCGTCGGCGCAGGCGAACCCGCTCTACGGCAAATACGGCCGCACCATCGACCGGGAATCGGCCTACGAGAAGCTCACCGCCTCGGTGGTCGGGGCGACCGACGTCGAACCGGTCCCGGACGTGCCGTCGCAGGCACCGGACGACGCCGAGGTGTCGGTCGTGGAGCAGGTGCTCGGCAGTGCGGCTGTGCGCAGCTTCATCCGTTCGGCGGCGTCCGCGGCCGGCCGGGAGATCGGCCGGAGCCTCTTCGGCACGGGACGCCGCCGAAGGCGGTGAAGTGTTGCTGCCGCCGAAGGCGGTGAAATGGTGCTGCGTGTCAGTTGCCGCCGAGCTTCTTGTAGAACGCGCCGGCGATGGGGGCCGAGATCGACCGCGGCGAGAACTGACCGGCGGCCGACATGGCCTTGCTGATCACACCGGGCACGATGCGCATCCGGTTCGCGGCGAGCGCGTCGAGCGAGACCTTCGCGGTGTGCTCGCTCGAGATCCACAGGAAGTCCGGGACCAGCTTGTCGACGATCGACGCCTCGGCGGGGTCGGGTTCCTCGGTGCGCACCGGGCCGGGGGCGAGCAGCGTGACGTGCACGCCGGTGCCCTTGAGTTCGCCGCGCAGCGACTCGGAGAAGGTGTTGACGAACGCCTTCGTCGCGGCGTAGGTGGCATTGTTCGGGATCGGCATGTTGCCGGCGGCCGAACCCACCATGAGGATCGCGCCGGAGTTCCGCTCGACCATCTGCGGCAGCACCGCGAGGGTGAGGTCGTGCACGGCGACGGCGTTGAGCTCGACCTGTGCCCGCTCGTAGGCCGCGTCGAGCTCGGCGACCGCGCCGAAGGTGGCGATACCGGCGTTGTTGCACAGGATGCTGATGCGCCGACGTCCGAGTTCGTCGACGAGCGGTGTCCGTGCGTCACGGTCGGACAGATCGCACGCGCGCACCTCGACGGTCACGCCGTGCTGCGCGCGCAGGGTCTCGGCGAGCGCCTCCATCACCTCGCCGCGACGGGCGACCAGGATCAGCGAGTGGCCGCGGGCGGCGAGTTCGGTTGCGAGGGCCTCGCCGATGCCGGAGGACGCTCCGGTGACGACGGCACGGGCATCGGGATGGGGATTCGGCAGAGTCACAGTGGGTCAGCGTAGCGGCAGGCGCAGGAGTGGTGACCGGGCCCGCCCCCGGCTCGAGGCCGAGTCGTTCGGTGCTGCGGGGACTCCGGAAGCCTAGGCTCCGGGGCATGAATGCGTTCACGGACACGGCGAGCGGGGCCGGGGAGGCCACGACACGTCGTCAGGTCGTCTCGTGGGGTCTGTGGGACTGGGGTTCCGCGGCGTTCAACGCCGTGATCCTGACGTTCGTGTTCTCCGTCTATCTCACCGACGCGGTCGGCGACGACCTGCCGGGTGGGATCTCGGCGAGCACCTGGCTCGGATGGTCGCTCGGCATCGCCGGGTTCGTCATCGCCGTGACCGCCCCGGTGTCGGGTCAGCGGTACGACGCGGCCGGGCGACGGAAGTGGTCGCTGGGCATTCTCACCGCGGTCACCGTCGCGGCGATGGCGGCGATGTACTTCGTGCGCGACGACTACCACTATCTGTGGCTCGGCCTGGTCCTGCTCGGCGTGGCGTCCGTGATGGCCGAGCTCGCGCAGGTGCCGTACAACTCGATGCTGCGTCAGGTGTCGACGCCGGACGACATCGGCCGGGTCTCGGGTTTCGGTTGGGCGATGGGCTATTTCGGCGGCATCGTGCTCCTGCTGCTGTGCTACACCGGGTTCATCGCCGGTGACGGCGACACCCGCGGTTTCCTCGGGGTGCCCACCGAGGACGGCACCAACATCCGGCTCGTCGCGCTGTTCGCGGCCGTGTGGTTCGCGGTGTTCGCCGTGCCCGTGCTCCTCGCCGTCCCGGAGAAGCCGGTCGCGCGTGGCGACGTCGCCCGCCGCGCCGGTTTCGTCGAGTCGTACCGCGTGCTGTGGCGCGACCTGACGGAGTTGTGGCGGGCGGATCGTCGCACCATCTGGTATCTCGGGGCGTCGGCGTTGTTCCGGGACGGTCTCGCCGGTGTCTTCACCTTCGGGGCGGTCCTCGCCGTCACGGTCTACAGGATCGGAGCGGGCGACGTGCTGATCTTCGGTGTCGCCGCGAACGTCGTCTCCGCGGTGGGCGCACTGGTGGCCGGACGCGTCGACGACCGGGTCGGGCCCAAGGCGGTCATCGTGGGCTCGTTGGTCGCCATGATCGCGACCGGCATCGTCCTGCTGGTGGTGTCGGGTCCCACGATGTTCTGGATCTTCGGTCTGGTGCTGTGCCTGTTCGTCGGCCCCGCCCAGTCGTCGGCGCGCACCTTCCTGGCGCGACTGACCCCGCCGGGCCGGGAGGGGCAGATGTTCGGTCTCTACGCGACGACGGGACGCGCGGTGTCGTTCCTGGCGCCGACGCTGTTCGGGTTCTTCGCGTGGTGGTTCGGCACCGACCGCGCGGGCATCGTGGGATTGCTGATCGTGCTCGCCGCGGGTCTGGTGGCGCTGCTCGCCGTGCGGGCTCCGGAGACGTCCGCGACGGCGTGAACCGGCTCAGTCGGTGATCGTGGCGAGCACCTGGTCGGCGGCGTTGCGGTGCCCGGCCGCGTTCGGATGCAGCGGGATCGATCCGGCGGTCGGCTGCAGGCCGGCCATCCACCGGGTCTCCGGGTCGGCGCACGCGTCGTGGTCGCGGGTCGAATCGCGCAGGTCGACGTAGTCCACGTCCGCGGCCTCGGCCTGCTCGCGCATGACGGTGTTCAACCGGTCGATCTTCTCCTGCAGGTAGGTCGCGTCGTCGGGCCAGATCCGCTGTTCGGGGAAGCACCCGCCGTCGCGGATCCCGGTGGGGTAGCCGACGAGCACGATGCGTGCCTCCGGGGAACGGCGGCGGATCTCGTCGATCACCGTGGTGTAGACGGGAGCGAAGGTGTCGATGGCGGCATCGATGCGGTCGGTGCCGTCCGGGGCGTTCGTGATCGCGCACGAGGTGCCCTGGGGCGGCGCGGCGAGATTGACGCATCCCAGCGCCAGCTGGACGAGACCGATGTCGTTGCCGCCGATACCCACGGTGACGAGTTCGGTGTCGGGGCGCAGTGCGTCGTACTGCGGTGGCACCGTCGCGCCCCGGAAGGTGGTCTGCGGCATCGCGAAGTCGAGGGAGGTTGCGGCACCGCACGACGCGTCGACGAAATCCTCGATGCCGAGATCGGTCGCGACGAGGGTGGGGTAGTTGCTCGCCGACCGCCCGCACGGATCGCCTTCGGTCTGCGGCGGGATGCCGGGTCCGGAGGTGAACGAGTCTCCCAGGGCGACGTACGACGCATAGTCCGCGGCCGGGGCCGTGTCCTCCGTGTCGGCGCAGGCGACCGTGCCCACGGTCGTGAACACGATTGCGGCGCAGGCGATGACACCCGTCCGTCGGAGGAGCCTCGGCATCGTCACAGTGGACCTCGCAATCCGGTGGGTGGATGTTTCCGAGGCTACAGGTGTGCCGGTGACCGGGACGGGCGCCGAACGCCGACGGCTCGGGTCGATCGATCACCGGCCCCTCCGGTCACGCCTTGAAGTAGACGATCTGGTGCGAAGTCGCGAGGAGGACGCCGTCGCGTCCCCACAGCTGTGCGCTCTGGTCGAAGAAGCCCTGTTCGAAGCGATTCGCACGTGCGGTCGCGAGCACCGGGCTGTCGGATTGTGCGGCAACGGTCTCCGGGTCCGCGTGGAAGTAGACGGTCATCGAGACCGTGCCGGCCGGCAGCACCCGACCCAGTCGGAGGAAGGCGCGGGGGTAGAAGATGTCGCACATCGCGGTGAGCGAGGCGAAGTCGAGCGGACGCGACGGGACATCGCGGACCCACAGCGTCGACGTGGAGTCGGCGACCTCCGCGCTGCCCTCCTCGGGAACGGCTCCCGCGGCGTATCGCATCTCGTAGTTGCGTGCCCACGCGATGTAGTCCGGCAGCGGTGTCGGCTCGAGCGAGTCGGGTGCCGGGGCGGCCGGTGCCTGCAGTTCGGTCGACGACCAGGTGGGGCGACGGAGACCGAAGACGGCCGTCGCGGTGGTGGCGACCTCGCCGCCCTGCGACAGTTCGATCGACCAGTGCTGGGTGGTGCGGTTCGTCCGCACCGGGCGCACCGCGAGGTCGAACGGGCCGTCGGCGATGGGTCCGGCGTAATTGACCGTCAGGGACAGCGGCATGCCGAGGACATCCGGGTGTCGTTCGACCGCGCGGAGGAGGGTCGCGGCGGTGATGCCGCCGAACGGGCCGACCATGTTCGCGTAGGCGGGGTGCGTGTGCCCTTCGGTGCGATCGTCCCGGACCTCGAACAGGTCGACGGCAGCGTCGAAGACGTGAGTGGTCACCGAGACGTCGGTCATGGCAGGGTCTCCTCGGAAAATGGTGTCGCGCAGGGTCGGATCTGTACGACAACATACATAGAATATGGGTGACAACCACCACTGCCGGAGGAACGGGTGAGCGCTGCAGAACGACGGGACGGACCGCGCGCGGCGATGATCGCCAGCGCGATCGCGCTGATGAGCGAGCGAGGGGTCGCGGCCACGTCGTTCCGGGACGTCCTCGAGCACAGCGGTGCGCCGCGCGGTTCCATCTACCACCACTTTCCCGGCGGCAAGGCGCAACTCGTCGAAGAGGCCACGGACCGGGCCGCCACCCGGATCGAGCGGTCGCTGACGGCGAAGGTCGACGGTCTCGGTGTGGTGGACACGGTGCGCGCCGTCGTCGACCTGTGGCGTGAGGGTCTCGTGGCCACCGACTATGTCGCGGGATGCCCGGTGGTGGCCGCCGGTCTCGGGACCGAACCGCGTGCGCGCGCACGGGCCGGGGAGGCCTTCGACACCTTCGTCGACGTCGTCGCGCGGTCCCTGGTGGCCGACGGCGTCGGCGCGGAGCGTGCGCGGTCGTTGGCGAACCTGGTCATCGCCGCACTGGAGGGCGCACTGGTCGTGGCCCAGGCGCAGCGCAGTCCGGCTCCGCTCGATGCGGTCGTCGCCGAGCTCGAAGTGCTGCTCGCCCCGGTCGTGGGCTGACGGAAGCCGCGGTGGGCGGCTCTCAGCCGTTCCGCCGCCGCGAGATCGCGTTCGCGATCTCGTCCGGCGCCTCCTCCGGGATCCAGTGCGAGACGTCGGGCAGGACCACGAAGTCGTACTCGGCGTCGACGAATTCGCCACACCGTTCGGCGCCGGCTCGGCCGATCGCCATGTCGGCGGTGCTCCAGATGTAGGTCGTCGGGACGCGGACCGGGGGAGTCGAATCGAGATCCCGTGTCATGGCGCGATACCAGTTCAGGGCGGCGGTGAGCGCGCCGGGCGCGGACATCGCGGCGACGTAGTGGTCGACCGAGTCGTGGTCGACGGCGGAGGTGAACATCGCCCGCAGGCGCCGTGCGTCGTCGGCGAGGAGGAGTTCCTCCGCCTTGCCCTCCTGGCGGAACAGGCCGATGTAGGAGGAGCGCTCGCGCTGGTCGGCGTCCTCCCGCAACGCCCAGCCGTAGGCAGCGAGGTGGGGGACCGAGACCGCGGTCAGCGCCGAGACGCGGTCGGGATTGTGGGCGGCGAAGTACCAGGCCACAGCGGCGCCCCAGTCGTGCCCGACGAGGTGGACGCGATCGAGCCCGAACTCGTCGAGCAGGCCGAGGACATCACCGGCGAGCGCCGGCACCCCGTAGTGCTCGACGCCGGTCGGCCGGGCACCGGGGGAGTAGCCGCGCTGGTCGGGGGCGATCACGCGGAAACCGCGCTCGACGAGCAGTCGCGCCACCGGCGTCCAGCTGCGTGATGTCTCGGGGAAGCCGTGCAGGAGCACGACGGGTGTGCCGTCCCTCGGACCCGCCACGCGCACGTCGAAGGTCAGGTCGTCGTAGGTGGCGGGTTCGGTCGATGCCATGGGAACCACGTTACGGAAGGCACGTGTCTGCGACAGGATTTCCCGTCCACCTCGGCGAACCGGCGTCGCGTCGGCCCGTCACCGGTCGCCGGACGTCCGGCGCGGCCGCCATGCCGCCGCGCCCAGCAGGATCAGACGCATCTGTTTCTCCGCGCGGGTGACGACCTCCGCCTCCTGCGCGCTGCCGGGACGTTCGACGGCGAGCAGGTCGAGGACGAAATCGAGCATCGCGGTCACCAGCAGGTCGGCGGCCATCTCGAGATCGTCGAAATCCCAGTCCTCGAGGCCCGGGGAGCGACCCAGGTCGGCGGCGAGCTCGCTGGTCAGCAGGCGCAGCTCGACGGAGATCGCGGCGGCCACCTCGGGAACGCCACCGTGGCGTTCGCGTGCCAGGAACCGGAAGGCCGCCTTGTGAGCCCGTACCTGCTGGACCAGCACGTCGAGCGATTGCCGCGCGCCTGCCGGGCCGGGTGTGCGCCGCGCGTCGCGCAGCAGGCGCCGCAGCACCCGCATCGTGTCGGCGGCGAGAGTGACTCCGAGCTCGTCCATGGACGAGAAGTGCCGGTAGAACGCGGTCGGCACGATGCCCGCGCTGCGGGCCACCTCCCGCAGGCTCACCCCGCCGAGTCCCCGGTCGGCGGACAGTTCGAGGGCGGCGTCGAGAAGCGCCTGACGTGTGCGTTCCTTGCGTTCGGCGCGGGTGGTCGGCGGGGGTACGGAAGCGGTGGACACCCCCCGAGTCTAGGCACGACGTTCCGGGCGGTGTCCGGTCATCTGTGTCTGCGGTCACATCAGGGTTGACAGACAGGTGTGTCCGACTGTCACACTGATTTCAGTGCACATTCGTTCACTGAGCACGCAGAGGTCTACCGAAAGGCGGACAGACATGATCGTGCGCGACCGTCCGACACCCGTCCCGCGCTCGGTTTCGTTGCGGAAACTCCTGGTAGGAGCACTCGGGATGCTGTCCTATCCGCATCACCCGGACCGCTACCTGGAACTCGCCGACCCGCTTCTCGTCACGTCGGCGAACTACGCCCGGATTACAGATGTGGACCGAAGTGCCACCGACTCGCTCACGGTCACGGTGCGGCCCGCGCAGCCGTGCCGACCCCTTCCCGGGCAGTACGTGACCGTGTCGGTCCGCGTCGACGGCGTGCGGCACACGCGCTGCTACTCGCCGACGCTCGTCGACGCGGGGTCGAAGCGCAGGCCCGACCTGCGGTTCACCATCGGCAGGCATTCCGAGGGCACCGTCTCGCGCCACCTCCACGACCGTGCGCAGGTCGGAGATGTCGTCGAACTCGGTTCTCCCGCAGGCGAGTTCGTGCTGCCGAGCCCACGCCCTCGACGCCTGCTGTTCGTCGCCGCGGGCTCCGGGCTGACGCCCGTGCTGTCGATGCTGTCCGGTCTCGTCGCCGAGGGGTACGACGGGTCCGCGGTGCTGCTCTACTACACGCGTACGCCCGGGCACGTTCCGCGTCGCGCCGAACTCGAGGCGCTCGCCGACTGCCCCAACATCGAGATCGTCCACGCCCACACCCGCTCCGACGACGGGCTGCTGCAGGGGCGGTTCGACCGTAGCCACCTCGCGGCCGTCGCGCCCTGGTATGCCGACACACCCACCTTCGTGTGCGGTCCGGCGGAGATGGTCGCGCGCATCCGCGAGGTCTACGCCGAGCGGGGTGCCGAGACCATGGTGAACACCGAGGAATTCGTCCTCGCACCACCGGTCGTGTCGACGGACGATGCCGGCGGCGAGATCTCCTTCGCCGAATCCGGCGTCGTTGCCGAGAACACCGGGTCGACGCTGCTCGAACAGGCCGAAGCGGCAGGGCTCACGCCCGAACACGGATGCCGCATGGGCATCTGCCACAGCTGCACCGCAGTCCGGCTGTCGGGCTGCACGCGCGACGTGCGTACCGGCGACGTCGGTTCGGAACCCGGTCGCCGCATCCAGATCTGTGTCAACGCCCCGGTCGGCGACGTCGCCGTCGAACTCTGAACCGGCTATCGGACGACACCACCGAAAACCTTGGAGGACATCATGTTCGGATTGTCCCTACCCACCGTCCCCTTCCTGCCCTTCCTGTCCGGCCGCAGTTCTGCGGCCGAGAACGAACCGCTCGTCCTCGACCACGACAGCGTCGAGGAGATCGGTCGCGAACTCGACGCACTGCGGGAGCAGACGCTCGCATCCCTCGGTGACGAGGATCGCGAGTACCTCTACCGGATCATCAGTGCGCAGCGCGGATTCGAGATCGCCGGTCGCGGTCTGCTCTTCGTCGGCTTCCTCCCGCCCGCATGGGTCGCCGGGGTCGCAGCACTGAGCGTGTCGAAGATCCTCGACAACATGGAGATCGGGCACAACGTGATGCACGGTCAGTACGACTGGATGCGCGAACCGTCGCTGAATTCTCGTGTCTTCGAATGGGACACGGTGTGCCCGTCGGACCAGTGGCGGCACTCGCACAACTACGTGCACCACACCTACACCAACATCCTCGGCCAGGATCGCGACATCGGATACGGGATCCTGCGCATGGACCCTGCCCAGAAGTGGCATCCCTACTATCTCGGCAATCCGGTCTACGCGACCGCTCTCATGTTCCTGTTCGAATGGGGCGTGATGATGCACGACGCGGAGGTCGACCGGATCGTCGCCGGGAAACGCTCCTGGCGCGACGTGATCCCGATCGCGAAGGGCTGGTGGCGCAAGGCCGGTCGCCAGGTGATCAAGGACTACATCGCCTTCCCGCTGCTGAGCGGACCGATGTTCGTCCCGACCCTGCTCGGTAACGCGACCGCCAATCTGGTGCGCAACGTGTGGGCGTACTCGATCATCTTCTGCGGCCACTTCCCGTCCGGCGTGCAGTCCTTCACCGAGGAGGAGACCGCCGACGAGACCCGGGGCGAGTGGTACGTCCGGCAGATGCTGGGCAGCGCGAACATCACCGGCTCCCCGTTGTTCCACATCATGTCGGGCAACCTGTCGCACCAGATCGAGCACCACCTGTTCCCCGACCTGCCGGCGCACCGTTATCCGGGGGTCGCCCCGAAGGTCAGGGAACTGTGCGAGAAGCACGGACTTCCGTACAACACCGGTGGCCTCACCGCCCAGGTGACGTCGGTGTGGAAGAAGATCTTCAAGTTCGCTCTCCCGCCGGGATGGGTGCGTTCCGAACCCGAGTCGCAGGTGATCATCGACCGTCGTCGCGGCGCGGACCACCTCGCCGGCGATGCGGGTACCCTCGCGGACGACACGATCGAGGGGGTCGAACATGGTGGGAAGATTCGAGCGTAACAAGGACACGATCCAGGAGGTCACCGAGTCGGCGGCCACCCACGTCGGCGCGATCGCCGGGATCATCACCGGGGCGGTCCGGGACGTCACCCGCGAGATCGGCGAGCTGATCACCGACGCGATCGAGATGCGCGAGGCCGCTCGCGCGGCGCGCGAAGACGACGAGCGCGCGGCGCGGGACGACGACGAGCGTGCGGCGCGCGACGACGAGGAACGCGGAGAAGGGCCGGCGACGTCGGATCGTCGCTCGGCCCCTCCCGCGGAGTAGCGGATCGAGTTCCTACCGCGCGGGGACGCCCGAGGTGGTGCGGGTGACGAACCCGGCCACCTCGTCGCGCATCTCGCCGCTGCGCGGCACCGCGCCCGACATCCAGAATGCGCCGTGCACGAGCCCGTCGAACCGGCGAATCGTCACGTCCACACCCGCCTCTCGTAGCCGTCGTCCGTAGAGCTCACCTTCGTCGCGGAGCACCTCGTTCTCGGTGGTGAGCACCAGGGTCGGTGGCAGACCGTCCACACGGGGCGCGCGTGCGGGAAGCGCATACGGTGTCTCTGCGTCCTCGGGTGAGGCGAAGTACCGGTCGAGGAACCAGTCCATGTCGGCGGCGGTGACGATGTACCCCTCGGCGAACTCGCGGCGCGAGGGCAGGTCGGCAGCGCGGTCCAGCGCCGGGTAGATCAGCACCTGTCCGCGCAGCACCGGTGCGCCTTCGTCGCGGGCCCGCAGCGCGACTCCGGCTGCGAGGTTGCCACCGGCACTGTCGCCCATCACCACGAGGTTGTGCGGGTCGCCGCCGCACTCGGCGATGTGCGCGGTGACCCACTGCAACGCAGCCCACGCGTCGTCGGCCGCTGCGGGGAACGGATGTTCCGGCGCCAGACGGTATCCCGCGGTCACGACGGTGGCCCCGGTCGCGCGGGCGATCGCCCGCGCCGGTTCGTCCACGACGGTGAGGTCGCCCGCGACGAACCCGCCGCCGTGGAAGTAGAGCACCACCGGACGCGGCCCGGTGTCCGTCCCGGGGGTGTAGATCCGTAGGGGGAGACGGGTGCCGTCGCTCTCGTAGTGGGTCTCGTCCACACGCTCGACGTCCTGCGGTGGAAGTTGGAGATCGGTGAAGGTCGCGATCGTCGCGCGGACCTGATCGACCGTCATCTGCGAGAACGACGTGAATCCCTGCTGCCGAAGTCCTGCGATGAGGCCGGCGGCGTGGTCGTCGAGTGCCATGGGTGGTTTCCTTCCGAAAGGTGGGGGAGATCGGTGCGCTACGAGGCGGCCGGGACGGTGGCTCGTGCCGGGGCGAGGTCGAAGCCGACGTAACCGCCGTCGACGACCTCGGCGCAGACCTGCCGGTAGGTGGGGGCACCCCCGAGGTAGACCATGCAGGCACGCGGTTTGCCGGGGATGTTCGCGCCCATGTACCACGAGTCGGTCTGCGGCAGCAGCGTCTGCTCGGCGATCTCGGTGGTGGTGCGCACCCAGTCGGCTTCGGCTTCCGGGGTGGGTTCGATGACGTGGAGATCGTGTGCGCGCAGATACGCGATCGCGTCGGTCGCGAAGTCGACGTGGTCCTCGATCGCCAGCGGCATGTTGTAGAGCACCGAGGGCGACTGCGGTCCGGTGATCGTGAAGAGGTTGGGGAACTCGTCGATCATGATGCCGAGATAGGTGCGCGGCCCGTGTGCCCACCTGTCGGCCAGGCGCACACCGTTGCGGCCGCGGATGTCCATGGCCATGAGCGGTCCGGTCATCGCGTCGAAGCCGGTCGCGAGCACGATGGTGTCGACCTCGTAGGTGCGGTCGCCGACGCGCACACCGGTTTCGGTGATCTCGCTGATCGGAGTGCTCTTCACGTCGACGAGGTGCACGTTGTCGCGGTTGTATGCCTCGTAGTAGTTCGTCTCGAGCGGGGGACGTTTCGTGGCGTAGGCGTATCCCCGGGGTGCGAGCGTGTCGGCCTTGGCGGGGTCCTGGACCCGCTCGCGGATCCGCTCGCGGATGTACTCGGCGGCGGTGTCGTTGGCCTGCCTGTCGAAGAGGATGTCCTGGAAGCTGTCGATGAACAGGCGGAACCCGCCCGCGTTCCAGCGTTCGTCGAACACCCGCCGACGCTCCTCGGCATCGACGGCGAGCGCCGACGGCTGCACCTGGTCGAACGGAACACCCAGGAAGTGGTTGCGTGCGGCCTCTCTCAGTTCGGGGTAGATCTTCTTGGCCTCGTCCAGCACCTGCGGGTCGAGCGGACCGTTCCCGAGCGGGGTGGCGAACTGGGGCGTGCGCTGGAAGACCACCAGTTCCGCGGCCTGTTGCGCGATCAGCGGGATCGCCTGGATCCCACTGGCGCCGGTGCCGATGACCGCGACCCGCCTGCCGGTGAAGTCGACGGGCTCGTGCGGCCAGTTGCCGGTCAGCAGCACCTGCCCACGGAAGTTGTCGATGCCTCCGAACTCGGGCTTCTTGGGGACCGAGAGGTTGCCGGCGCCGGAGATGAACCACCGGGCCGTCACGGTCTCACCGGTGTCGGTGCGGACGGTCCACCACGAGTTCTCGTCGTCCCAGTGCACGCCGATCACCCGCGTGCCGAATGTGATCGTCTTCCGCAGGTCGAAGCGGTCGGCCACGTGGTTCAGGTAGCGGAGGATCTCCGGTTGCCCGGCGAACTTCTCGCTCCACTGCCACTCCTGCTGCAGGTCCTCGTCGAACGAGTACGAGTAGTGGATCGACTCGATGTCGCAGCGGGCGCCGGGATAGCGGTTCCAGTACCAGGTGCCACCCACATCGTCGCCGGCCTCGAAGACCCGCACGGACATGTTCATCCGGTCGCGCAGTTTGTGCAGCGCGTACAGGCCGGCGAATCCGGCTCCTACGACGACGACGTCGGTGTCGGGGGTGGTGGAGGAAGTGGTCATCTGTCCTGGCTCCTCGGTATCGGTGATGTCGCTCCGGCGGATGAACCGAAGGTCTGCATCGACGATGACGTGGATCACACACGAGAACGCGGGGCGAATTACCCCATCGAGTACCTGTGTTGGCCGTCACACGACCACCCGGGTATGTTGGGCCCACTATCTCTGAGAAGCGTGACGATGGAATCTGCCCTGCCGGAAGCTGCACCACCCCGCACCCCGGGGCCCACCCGTTCGGTGACGACCTTCATCGGTCGCCGTCGCGAGATCGACGAGGCCCGGTCGTGCCTCCAGCGGACCCGGCTGCTGACGATCCTCGGTCCGGGTGGAGTGGGGAAGACCCGGGTGGCCGAGGAGCTGGCGGTGCGAACCTCGCGCGCGTTCCGCGATTCGTTCCGCTGGATCGATCTGGCGGTGGTGCGGGATCCGGAGTCCGTTCCCTCGGCTGCAGCGGCCGCTCTGGGCGTGACCGACCAGTCCACCAGACCCGTGATGGACAAGATCATCGACCGTCTCCGCGACGAGCACATGCTGATCGTGGTCGACAACTGCGAACACCTGATCGCGACCGTGGCCGACTTCGTCGCTGCCGTTCTCGGTGATGCACCGGAGGTGCGGATCCTCGCGACCAGTCGTGAGCCGCTCGCGGTGGCGGGGGAGGCGGAGTACGTGCTTCCACCTCTGACGACACCGGACGGATCGACGGGGAACCGGGCGGCCGATCTCGAGCGGTTCGAAGCGGTGGGTCTGCTCGTCGAACGGGCCCGGCAGGTGGTCCCGGGCTTCGAGGTGACCGACGACAATGCCGATGCCGTTGCGCACCTGTGCATCGCGCTCGACGGTGTGCCGCTCGCTCTCGAACTCGCGGCCACCCGGCTGCGTTCGTTGTCTCCGGCACAACTCGTCGACCGGCTCGATCGTCGTTTCGCACTGCTCACCGGGGGCAGTCGCGTGGCGGTGCCGCGGCAGCAGACCTTGCGCGCCCTGATCGACTGGAGCTACGAACTGTGCTCCGATGCCGAGCGGACGCTGTGGGCACGGTTGTCGGTGTTCACCGGCAGTTTCGACCTCGAAGCCGCGGAGACCGTCTGCGCCGACGACGATCTGCCGAGCGAACAGGTCATCGACCTGCTCGACAGGTTGATCGCGAAATCGCTTGTGGGTGTCGATCGTTCGTCGTCGGTGTTGAGGTACTCGCAACTGGTGACCGTGCGCGAGTACGGACACGAACTGCTCGACGCCCGCGGGGAACGGGAACAGCTGTACCGGCGGCATTGCGAGCACTATCTCGACCGTGCCCGTCGCTGCGCCGAGAGTTGGTACGGGCCGAGGCAATCCGCCCTGCTGTCGTCGATGCGCGCCGACCACGCGGATTTCATGGCAGCGCTCGACCGATCGATCCGGGACGACGACGAACTCGCCACGGGGGCGGCGCTCGCCGTCGCGCTGCGCTATCACTGGATCGCGGGTGGCTACCTGTCCACCGGGCGGGCCCGGCTCGAACGACTCCTGCAACGACTTCCGCGCTCGAGCAGCGAGCGCGGCAACGTGCTGTGGGTGACCGCGTGGACGGCCCTCATCCAGGGAGACCGCGACGGAGCGGCGGTCCACCTCGACGAGTGCCGTTCGATCGCAGACGGATCCGGTGATGTACGGTTGCGAGCCCACTGCGATCACTGGAGTGCTCTGCACGCACTGTTCTGCGGGGCGACGGCCGAGGCGATCGACCTCTACCTCCGTGCGGCCCGGGTACATCGTGCGCACGGCGACCACGCCGCCCACCTGACCTGCCTGTTCCAGCTGGCGATGGCGCAGACCTACGATGGACGACTCGACGACGCCCTGGAGACGTGCGCTCGCGTCGTCGAGATGGCGGATCAGCACGGCGAGCGGTGGAACAAGGCCTATGCGCTGTGGGTCTCGGGGCTTGCGCATTACCATCTCGGGCGCCTCGGCCCTGCGGTCGAAGCGGCGAACGGCGCGCTGGCCGTCCAGCGCGACTTCGAGGACAAGATCTGCACGGCACTGTCGCTCGAACTGCTGGCTTGGTCGGCAGGCGCCGAAGGCGACACGGAGAAGGCCGCACGGCTGTTCGGGGCCGCACGGACGGTGTGGCAGCGCCTCGGTACGACGATCGCAGCATTCGGGCCGCACATCGAGCAGGACTCGATGGCAGCGGAGCGTCGCCTCCGGGAACGGATGGGCGAGACGGACACCGCCGAATCGCCCCACCCGCAGTCCGGCATGCGCATCGTCGATCTCGTGGACAGCGCTCTGGAGCCGAGAGAGTCCTCGGGCAGGCGGACCTCGCGTGCTCCGGGCTCCGCCCGACGGCAGCGCGGGGGAGGCGAGTCCGCCTCCCGGACATCCCCGCTGACGAAGAGGGAGCAGGAGATCGCGGGACTCGTCGCCGGAGGCCTGAGCAATCGCGCGATCGCCGACCGGCTCGTGATCTCACGCCGGACCGTCGACGGTCACGTCGAACGGATCCTCGACAAACTCGGCGTGCACTCCCGCACGCAGGTCGTCTCGTGGTTGCACACCCACGAAGCACCCGGAGCGTGAACGAGCAGGACGGCGATCCGGCTCAGGACCGGGACGGGACCGATTCCCGGCGCGCCTCCGGCACCTTCGTGATCAACGTGAGCACGACCGATACGAGCGCGATGATGCCGATGGTGGTGTAGGCGAGGGTGTACGCCTTGTCGTCACCGAGGAGCGTGGACGCGATGATCGGACCGATGATGCCGCCGATGCTCCAGCCGACGAGCATCAGGCCGTAGATGGCGCCGGCGTTGCGGACCCCGAAGAAGTCGCCTGCAGTGGCCGGCATGGTGCCGAAAGCACCGCCGTAGCAGAGGTAGACGATCGCGGCCAGGATCGAGAACAGCACCACTCCACTGGCGTGCGGCAGCACGATCAGGCACACGCCCTGCAGCACGAGCAGTGCGGTGAAGGTCTTCATCCGGCCGATGCGGTCGGAGATCGCCGCCCACACGATCCGGCCGGCACCGTTGAAGATCGCGAGCGCGCCCACGAGTGCCGCCGCGCCGGAGGCACTGAAACCGGCGATGTCGGACGCGCTCGGCTTCGCCTGCGAGATCAAGGAGATGCCGGCGGTCACGCACAGGGTGAGGATGGCGGTCAGGAGGTACCACTGGGGCGTGCGCAGGGCCTCACCCTGGGTGTACTCCTTGCCGCGGTCGGTCCCGCTGCCGTCGCTGCCGGTGGGTTCGAAGCCCGGCACGGTGTATCCCTCGGGCGGGTTGCGGAAGAGTGCGGCACCGGCCAGCGACATCACGAGGTAGGCGATACCCAGGGGCAGGAAGGCACTCGTCGGGTCGTCCGGGTTCCGGTCGATGAGCCACTGCGCGACCGGCGAGGTGAGCACCGCGCCGAATCCGAAGCCGCCCACCGCGAGTCCGGTGATGAGACCGGTCTTGTCGGGGAACCACTTCTGCAGCATGGCGATCGGGACGATGTATGCGAAGCCCAACCCGAAGCCGCTGATGATGCCGTATCCGAGGATGAGCAGCCAGTAGTCGTCGGCTCCGTCGGTGAACGAGGCGAGCAGGATACCGAGCGCGTAGATGATGCCGCCGATCAGCGCGACGACGCGGGGGCCTTTCAGATCCTGCAGTCGGCCACCGAGATAGGTGCCGATGAAGATCATGCCGATGGTGACGGTGAACGGCAGTGAGGCCCGGACCGTGCTCAGTTGCCAGGAGTCGGCGCTCTCGAGGGCTCCGCCGAAGACCGACCACGCGTAGACCGCGCCGATCGAGAACTGCAACAGCAGACCTCCGGCGACGAGCAACCAGCGGAAGCTGCCCGGAGGCTGTGTCGTCGCGGTGTCGCCGTGTGGTTCGCGCGTGGGTTTGCCGGAGTCCATGCGTTCTCCTTCGTTCTGCCCGCGAGCCGGATCTCAGCTGCGGTAGCGAACGGGTTCCCCGCGATCGACTCGTTCACGCTGGGGAACGACGGTGTACTTGGGATCCTTCGCCGACGCGATGCCGGCTTCGTAGACGCCGAGTCGCGTGCACAGCGAACCGACCATGAGGGCGGCACCGGACACGGCCGACACCACCCGATTGCGGCGACCGACGAGCGCGCCGAGCGCACCGGCCACCGTCAATGCCTTGCTGGCCTTCATCAGTCGTCCGGGGCGACCCTGGTGGAGCGTCTCGGCCGACAGGCCCATCGACTTCTCCATCTGCTGCTCGGTCGCGAGTTCGACGAGCGCACCGCCGACAGCGAAGGCGCGCGCCGGTCCGGCCTCGGCAACCGGCGCGCCCAGCAGTCCGAGACCACCCGATGCGGCGGCCGCCGACCCGCAGAACACGAAGGGGATCTCCTTGAAGGCGGAATGCCAGGCCGGAGTTGCGGTGTCGGACAACAGGACTCCGGTATACGCGGCGACCGGCGGTGCGGTCAGTGCGCCCACGATCCCGGCGGGCCGGCCGAGGGTGAGCAGCAGACGCACCGGCCCGCGCTTCCATCGGGTGGGGAGCATCTCGGCGATCTCCGCGACCGCGGCGACGCCCGCGAACGGACCGTGCAGCGACAGGATCCACGTCCCGACCGACATCGGTGAGGTCGGTTTGGCGACCCGCAGCATGTTGAGGAAGCGACTCGGTTTGCCGAGATCGTGGACCAGCGCACCGACACTGACGAGCAACGATGTGAGCGAACCGAATCGGGCCACCCGGCGCAGGGCGGGCCGCCCCGTGAGATCGGCACCCGCGGCGAGCAGCGAACTGCCCGCAGCGACACCGCCGGTGAACAGGTAGATCGCGATATCGTGTTCCCACGGAGCCGGTTTCACGATCTGACGTCCGTAATAGGACTCGAAGTCGGCCTCCGGCACCATCACCCGGTCGCCGCCGCGACCGCCACCGGACCGGCGGGGATTGCCCGGGCTGCCGCCGTGCTGCACCTGGGTCATCCGCGCCTCCTCAGGAACGACACGGCGGCGCCCGCCAGCATCGCGACGGCCGCGACGGCTGCGCGGGTCCACATCTCCGGAAGATCCTTGGTCGTCACCACCGGATCCGGCGGCAGGCCGTAGACCTCCGGTTCGTCGAGGAGCAGGAAGAAGGCGCCGGTTCCGCCGACCCCGTCCTCGGGATCGTTGCCGTAGAGCCGTGCCTCGCCCACACCGCGCTCGTGCAGGGTGGCCAGTCGTTCCTCGGCGCGGGCGCGCAACTCCTCGACGTCGCCGAACTGGATCGACTCCGTGGGGCATGCCTGCGCGCACGACGGTGTCTGGCCGTCGGTGAGCCGGTCGTAGCAGAGCGTGCACTTCTGGGCGATACCGACCTTCGGGTCGCCCTCCGGACCCTTGCGACGATCGATGACGCCGTATGGGCAGGCGGCCACGCAGTATCCGCAACCGTTGCAGATGTCGTCCTGCACGACCACCGTGCCGAACTCGCTGCGGAACAGCGACCCGGTCGGGCACACGTCGAGGCACGCCGCGTGGGTGCAGTGCTTGCACACGTCCGAGGACATCAACCAGCGGAAGTCCGGCTTCTCCTCCTCCGGGAGCTCCGTCGGGGTCGCCCCGACCGTCGGCATCCCCAGCGACACCGGCGGTTTCGACTCGGCAGGACGCTCGATGAAGGCGACGTGCCGCCACTGGTTGGCGTTGAGCGAATGACTGTTGTCGTACGAGGTGCCGAGCATCGCGAAAAGGTTCTCGGGGACGTCGTTCCACTCCTTGCAGGCCACCTCGCAGGCCTTGCACCCGATGCACACACTGGTGTCGGTGAAGAAGCCCTTGCGAGCCGGCGGATCCTCGTACCCGGCATCGGGTGCCGGGTCGATCGGTCCGAAGAAGCTGTTGGGGCCGCTCACTCGTCCTCCTCCGGGGCATGTCGGTCGTCCGAGGCCTCCGGGGCATGTCGGTCGTCCGAGGCCTCCGGGGCATGTCGGTCGTCCGAGGCCGTATCACCGTCCGGGACGGTCACGATGGGTGGGTACACGTGATCGGTTACCCCGGCCCGCCGCGCATATCCCTCGACGTACTCCCGAAGTCCCGCTCCGGTCGGTCGACGTCCGGCGCGGACGTCGCACGTACCGACCTTGGTCTCCTGGATGAGCACGTTGGGGTCCAACGTGATTCCGAACAGATCGTTGGTCGAGTCGCCGGTCACCATGCCGCCGCTGCCCCAGTGATAGGGCATCCACACCTGGTGGACGGTCCGTCCCTCCACCTTCAGAGGCCGCAACCGCTCGGTCACCAGCACCCGGCCCTCGACCGCGGAGCGGGCGGTGATCACGTGGCACCAGCCCATGTGCTCGAGTCCGCGTTCGGCCGCCAGGGCGGGAGAGACCTCCACGAACATCTCCGGTTGCAGTTCGGCGAGATGTTCGAGATAGCGGCTCATGCCGCCGGCGGTGTGGTGCTCGGTGAGACGGCTCGTCGTGAACACGAAGGGGAACACGTCGATGTGGTCCTCCGGCGGCGCCGGGTTCATCGGGTTGTCGTCGCGGCGGTACTCCTTGCGCGTCGGGTTGGCCTGCTGCGCGTAGAGCGGGTTGCGGAAGGGTGACTCCACCGGTTCGTAGTGCGTCGGCATCGGACCGTCGACGAGCCCCTGCGGCACGTAGAGGGCGCCCTTGCCGTCGCCCTGCATGATGAACGGGTCGATCCCTTCGAGCGCCTCGATACCGTCGGCGCCTTCGGGGGAGCGGTAGCTCGGCGGCTTCGTCTTCTCGAAGTCCGGAACATCCGCACCCGTCCACTGCTGCGCGTCGTCGTCCCACCACACGTAGGCCTTGCGTTCGCTCCACGGCCGGCCCTCGGGGTCGGCGGAGGCCCGGTTGTAGAGGATGCGGCGGTTCATCGGCCACGCCCAGCCCCACTCGGGAGCCACGAACGACTGCTCGTGCCGGGACTTGCGCCGGTTGGCCTGGTTGACGCCGTCGGCATAGACCCCGGTGTAGATCCAGCAGCCACCCAGGGTGGAACCGTCGTTCTTCATCTCGGTGAACGACGACAGCGGCCGGCGGGTCGCGACGTCGTAGCCGTTGATCTCCATGAGCACCGCGTCGGCGCTCGGCTCGTCGTGCTCGCCGTGCACGGGATAGTCCCATGCCAGGTCGAGCAGCGGACGGTCGCGCTCGTCGGTGGACTCGGCCAGACGCTCCCGCATCATGCGCCCGAGGTGGTAGAAGAACCACAGTTCCGAGCGGCAGTCCTCCGGCGGCTCGACGGCCTTCTCCCGCCACTGCAGCATCCGCTGGGTCTGCGTGAAGGTGCCTTCCTTCTCGGCGTAGGAGGCCGCCGGGAAGAGGAACACCTCGGTGGCGCACTCCTCGGTCACGATCTCGCCGGTCTCGATCTCCGGGGAGTCCTTCCAGAAGTTGGCGCTCTCGATCTCGAACAGGTCGCGCACCACGAGCCAGTCGAGGTTCGCCATCCCGAGCCGCTGCGCACGTCCGTGAGCAGAGCCCACGGCCGGGTTCTGCCCGAGGAGGAAGTAGCCCTTGACCTTTCCGTCGATCATGTCGAGCACCGAACGGTAGGTGCCGTGGTCGCCGGTGATCCTCGGCATGTAGTCGAAGCAGTAGTCGTTCTCCGCGGTCGCCGCGTCGCCCCAGTAGGCCTTGAGCAGGTTCACGGCGTAGGCGTCGGCCTTCGACCAGAAACCCTTGCTGCCCGGGTTGCGGACGCTGTCGACCCAGTCCGTGAACGAGTGGTGCTTGTTCGCGTCGGGCATCGGCAGGTAGCCGGGCAGGAGGTTGAACAGCGTCGGGATGTCGGTCGAGCCCTGGATGCTGGCGTGACCGCGCAACGCCATGATGCCTCCGCCGGGGCGGCCCATGTTGCCGAGCAGCAACTGCAGGATCGCGCCGGTGCGGATGTACTGCACACCGACACTGTGCTGGGTCCAGCCGACGCTGTAGACGAGCGCCGTCGTCCGCTCCCGGCCGGAGTTCTCCGTCCACGCGCGGCAGACGTCGAGGAAGTCCTCCTGCGAGACGCCGCACACCTGCTCGACCACCTCGGGGGTGTAGCGGGCGAAGTGCCGCTTGAGCACCTGGTAGACGCATCGCGGGTGCTGCAGCGTCTCGTCGCGCCTCGGGTGGCTCGCCGTCTGCATGCCGTGCGCCTCGTTCTGCAGGCCCGCGGCCGTCTCCCGATGCTCGGCGTGCTCCTCGGAACCGTTGGCCTGCGACTTGTGCAGGTCGCCGGATTCGTCCTCCACGTCGTACTGCCAGCTCGTCGGATCGTAGGTCCGCTTCTCGGGGTCGAAGCCCGAGAAGAGCCCGTCGAGATCGTCGGTGTCCTCGAACTTGTCGCTGACGAGCACCGCGGCGTTCGTGTAGTTGACGACGTACTCGCGGAAGTCCAGCTCGTTGCTCAGGACGTAATTGACGATACCGCCGAGGAAGGCGATGTCGCTGCCGACCCGGATCGGGACGTGCTTGTCCGCCACCGCGCTGGTACGGGTGAAGCGCGGATCGATGTGGATGACGCGGGCACCACGCTTCTGGGCCTCCACGACCCACTGGAAGCCCACCGGGTGGGCCTCGGCCATGTTGGAACCCTGGATGATGATGCAGTCAGCGTTTGCAAGGTCGGCCGTGTAGCCGGTGGCGCCGCCGCGTCCGAAGCTGGTCCCCAGACCGGGGACGGTGGCGGAGTGTCATATACGGGCCTGATTCTCGATCTGGACCGCCCCCATCGCTGTGAACAGCTTCTTGATGAGGTAGTTCTCCTCGTTGTCCAGCGTGGCACCGCCGAGACTGGCGATACCCATCGTGCGCCGGACCCGGTGGCCCTTGTCGTCGAACTCCTGCCAGGTCTCGCGGCGGGTCTTCAGCACGCGATCGACGACCATCTCCATGGCCGTGTCGAGATCGAGGTCTTCCCATTCGGTGCCGTAGGGCCGGCGGTAGCGGACCCGGGTCTCGCGCAGCTCGCTGGTGACGAGGTTCTTGCTCGCCGAACCCTTCGGGCACAGGCGCCCACGGTTCACCGGGCTGTCGGGATCGCCTTCGACCTGGACGACCTTTTCGTCCTTGACGAAGATCTTCTGTCCGCATCCGACAGCGCAGTAGGGGCACACGCTGCGGGCGACACGATCGGCGGTGGAGGTGCGCGGTTCGATCTCCTCGGTACGACGGGACCGTGCGGCCTTGCCGCGTCCGAGCAGATCCTTGCCGAGGAACTGGCGCAGGACGGGCCAGGGGAGGGACGTGTCCTTCTCCGCCATCGGTACTCCTTTCCTGCGCTCTCGTTCCGAAGCTACCGTCTACCCATGCTTCGTGCCGGCTAATCCCGGTGCAGGTGTGTCGTCGTGTCACACAGTCCCGGAGATCCGGCGGTCCGGGGCCTCAGCGCACCCGGATCGCGTGCTCACCCGCGGGGACGACCTCACCGATGACGGGATGGCCGGGCAGCTCTCCGACGACCAGCAGACCGCCGGACGTCTGGGCGTCGGCGAGCAGCAGCAGCTCGTCCTCGTCCACCTCCGAGTCGACCTGCTCGCGCACCCAGTCGAGATTGCGCCGGCTCCCGCCGGGGACGAATCCCTCCGCGAGCGACTCCCGTGCCCCGGCGACGTACGGCACTGCCGCGGAGTCGATCACAGCGGTCGTGCCGCTGGCCCGCATCATCTTCATCAGGTGCCCGAGCAGACCGAAACCGGTGACGTCGGTGGCGGCGCGAACACCGGCATCGTGCGCGAGCTGCGCCGCCTCGCGGTTGAGTGTCGTCATCACCGCGACCGCTTCCTCGAACCGCTCGCCGGTGGCCTTGTGACGATTGTTCAGGACGCCGAGACCGAGCGGCTTGGTGAGGGTGAGCGGCAGGCCGGGCGTGGCAGCGTCGTTGCGCAGCAGGCGATCCGGATCGCCGAGACCGGTCACGGCCAGACCGTACTTCGGCTCACGGTCGTCGATGCTGTGCCCGCCGGCGAGATGGGCACCCGCCTCGGCGCACGCGTCGGCGCCGCCGCGCATCACCTCGGCGGCGAGTTCGAACGGGATGAGTTCGCGCGGCCAGCCCAGGAGGTTGACCGCGATGATCGGCGTGCCACCCATCGCGTAGACGTCGGACATGGCGTTGGTGGCGGCGATCCGTCCCCAGTCGTACGGGTCGTCGACGACCGGGGTGAAGAAGTCGGCCGTCACGATGACGGCCCGGCCGCTGCCGTCGGGTGCCGGGTCGATCCGGACCGCGGCTCCGTCGTCGCCGTTCTCCACGCCCACCAACAGTTCGCCGGCGGCCCGTCCGCCCTGCAGACCGCCGAGTACCCGTTCGAGTTCACCCGGCGGAACCTTGCATGCGCAACCGCCGCCGGCGGCGTACTGGGTGAGTCGGATGGCGCCCTCGGGAAGGTCGACGTGTGCGGTCATGGACCCAAACATACGGGCGAGTCGTCACCGAGGGTCCGGCTTCGGTTAGGGTGAGCGCGGAGGTGGTTCTCGTCTGGTGACGGTCGCGGTCTTCAAAACCGTTGTGGCCCAGTATCTGGGCTGGGCGGGTTCGATTCCCGTCCGCCTCCGCCAAATGTTTTCGTCGACCGTGGGATGAGGAGCGCGTGCCGGATCCGAGACGGGACGTTCCCCGCACCGACCAGGTCCTGGCCGATCCGCGCCTGCGCGAGGCCGTCGACCGGCTCGGCGCCCGACTGGTCAAGCAGACCGTCGTCGCGGCCCAGCAACGGTGCCGCGACGGCGAGATCGGGCCCGACGCCGTCGCCGACATCGCGGTCGCGTCGTTACCGCAGCAGGCGACCACGCTGCGCCGCGTCGTCAACGCGACCGGCGTGGTCGTGCACACCAATCTCGGTCGCGCCCCGCTGTCGCGAGCGGCGGTCGAGGCCGTGTCCACCGCGGCCGGCGCCACCGACGTCGAACTCGACCTGGCCACCGGCCGGCGCGGACGGCGAGGACGCGGTGCCCTCGAGGCGCTCGCCGAGCACGTACCCGACGCCGGTGGCGTCCACGTCGTCAACAACGGTGCCGCGGCTCTTGCCCTGGTCACGCGGGTGCTCGCGCGCGGTGGTCGCTCGATCGTGATCGCGCGGGGCGAACTGGTCGAGATCGGCGACGGCTTCCGGATCCCGGAACTGCTGGAATCCGTGGGGGCGACGCTGCGGGAGGTCGGCACCACCAACCGCGTGCGCCTGAGCGACTACGCCGCGGCCGTCGACGACGACACCGCCTTCGTCCTCAAGGTGCACCCCTCGAACTTCACCGTCAGCGGCTTCACGTCGTCGGTGTCGGTCCGTGAACTCACCGGGCTCGGACCACCCGTCGTCGTCGACATCGGATCGGGTCTGCTCGCCCCGCATCCGCGGCTGCCGAACGAGCCCGACGCCACCACCGCCCTGCGCGCCGGCGCCGACCTGGTGACCGCCTCGGGCGACAAGCTCCTCGGTGGCCCGCAGGCCGGCCTGCTGCTCGGGCGGGCCGAACTCGTGGAGCGCCTGCGCCGCGACCCGTTCGCGCGGGCGCTGCGCGTCGACAAACTCACCCTCGCCGCTCTCGAAGCGACACTGACGGGACCGATGCCCCCCGTGGCGGCGGCGCTGGTCTCCCGCCCGGAGGATCTCCGCGCCCGCGCGCAGGCGATCTGCGGGGCACTGCCACCGGAGTGCGAACCCGAGATGGTCGACTCCGACGGTGTCGTCGGTGGCGGCGGCGCCCCGGACGTCGTCCTGCCGAGCGTCGCGATCGCCCTGCCCGAACACCTCGCTGTTCCGTTGCGGCTCGGTGAGCACCCGGTCGTCGGCCGCGTCGAACGCGGCCGGTTGCTGCTCGACCTGCTCGCGGTCGACCCCGCCGAGGACGGCGAACTGATCGGTGCCGTGACGCGCGTGGCCGCTCGCGAAGGCTCCTGATGCACGTCGTCGCGACCGCCGGTCACGTCGACCACGGCAAGTCGACGCTGGTCGAAGCGCTCACCGGGGCGAACCCGGATCGGCTCGCCGAGGAACGGCGACGAGGACTGACCATCGAGCTCGGTTATTGCTGGACGTCCTGGCCGGAGGTGGGGGAGGTCGCCTTCGTCGACGTCCCCGGGCACGAGCGATTCCTGACGACGATGCTCTCCGGGGTGGGATCGGTCCCGGCCGCGCTGTTCGTGGTGGCCGCCGACGATCCGTGGATGCCGCAGGCGGCCGAACACCTCGCGGCGCTCGACGCGCTCGGCGTGCGCCACGCGGTCGTCGCCGTCACCCGGGCCGATCTCGCCGATCCGGGACCCGCGGCCGCGCGAGCCGCGGCGGAGGTCGCCCGCACGAGCATGGCGGGGGCGCCCGTCGTCGCCGTGAGCGGGCGCACCGGGATGGGCCTCGACGATCTCCGCAGCGCACTGACGACGATGGTCGCCTCGCTCCCGGACCCCGATCCGCAGGCCGACGTCCGGCTCTGGGTGGACCGCCGGTTCACCGTGCGCGGATCCGGAACCGTCGTCACCGGAACCCTTCCCGCGGGCACGGTGCGCGTGGGGGACACCCTCGCGCTCGGGGACACAGCACTGCGGGTCCGCAGCGTGCAGGCACTCGGTCGTGACCGGAGCGCGGTGAGCGGCGTGGCCAGGGTCGCCCTCAATCTCACCGGTCGGGTCGACGACCTGGGACGGGGCAGTGTGCTCGTCACGCCCGGCGCGTGGCACCACACCTCCGTCGTCGACGTGCGGATCAGCGGCGAGGACCGGCCTCCGGTCGCTCCGGTGCTGCACATCGGAGCCGCGGACGTCGGCGTCCGGTGCCGTCCGCTGGGAGACGATCTCGTTCGGCTCACCCTCGACCGCCCGTTGCCCCTGCGGATCGGCGACCGCGCCCTGCTGCGCGACCCGGGCCGTCGGATGATCTGGCGGGCCGACGTTCTCGACCCCGATCCACCCCGGTTCCGGCGGCGCGGTGCGGCGGCACGCCGCGCGCTGCAGCTGGCGGGGGCCGACGGGACGCCGCGCCTGGCCGACGAGCTCGCCCGCCGCGGACTCCTGCATCGGCAACGGTTGCGGCAGTTGGGCATTCCGCTCGAACAGGGAGAACACCTGACGGTCGGGCCGTGGCTCGTCGCACCCGGCCTCGCGAAGGCCGTCGCCGACCGGCTGCCCGCACTCGTGCAGGCCCACGCCCGCGCCCATCCACTGGATCCGGCGGCACCGTTGACGGTGCTGGCGTCGCAGCTGCGTCTTCCCACACCCGACCTCGTCCGGGCGCTGGTGCGGCCGCCACTCGAAGTGGTCGGGGGACGGGTGATCGCTCCCGGCGCCGACGGTCTGCCGCCGAAGATCCGCAAGGCCGTCGAGCAGGTGCGCCGCGATCTGTCGGCCGCTCCGTTCGCGGCCCCGACCGCCGATCGCCTGCGCGAGCTCGGCCTCGACGATCGTGCCCTCGGCGCGGCCGAACGCAGCGGACGGTTGTGGCGGGTGGGGCCGGGCATCGTCCTGCTCCCCGATGCCGCCGACACGGCCGTGGAGCTGCTGGGGGAGTTGGATCAGCCCTTCACGACCAGCGCCGCGCGCGAGCGGCTGGGAACGACGCGGCGGGTGGTCCTGCCGTTGCTCGACCGGCTCGACAAGGCGGGTCGCACCCGCAGGCTCCCCGACGACCGCCGCGAGATCGTCCGCTAGACCGCCGTCCCGCCCTCCCCGGCGGGACAACTACTCACCGAAACGCGAAGTGCGGGTACCGAACTCGTCGGTACCCGCACTCCGTGTGAGACTTCGGTCGTCGGATGACGCCCGGTGTGAACGCAGCGTCAGATGACGCCCAGTGCGAACATGGCGTCGGCGACCTTCACGAAGCCGGCGATGTTGGCGCCGTGGATGTAGTCGCCCGGCTTGCCGTACTCGGCAGCGGTCTCGACACACCGGCCGTGGATGTCGGCCATGATGCCGGCGAGACGCTCGTCGGTGTAGTCGAAGTGCCACGAGTCGCGCGAGGCGTTCTGCTGCATCTCCAGTGCGGAGGTCGCCACGCCACCGGCGTTGGCGGCCTTGCCGGGCGCGAAGGCGACTCCGGCGTCGCGGAAGACGCTGATGCCGCCCGGGGTGGTGGGCATGTTGGCGCCCTCGGCGACGATCTTGACGCCGTTGTTGACGAGGGTCTTGGCCGACTCCTCGTCGAGCTCGTTCTGCGTGGCGCACGGCAGTGCGATGTCGCAGGGAACGTTCCAGATGTTGCCGCCGGGGTAGAACTCGGCGTCGCCGCGCTCGTCGACGTACTCGGAGATGCGTCCGCGACGGACCTCCTTGATCTCCTTGAGCAGCTCGAGGTCGAGGCCCTTGCGGTCGACGATGTAGCCGGAGGAGTCGGAGCACGCGATGGCGGTGCCGCCGAGCTGGTGGATCTTCTCGATGGCGTAGATCGCGACGTTGCCCGAACCGGAGACGACGGCGGTGCGGCCCTCGAGCGAGGTGCCGGCGGTCTTGGCCATCTCGTTGACGAAGTAGGCCGCGCCGTAACCGGTGGCCTCCTTGCGCACCTGCGAACCACCCCAGGTGAGGCCCTTGCCCGTGAGGACGCCGGACTCGTAGGAGTTGGTGAGGCGCTTGTACTGGCCGAACAGGTAGCCGATCTCGCGGCCGCCGACGCCGATGTCACCGGCCGGGACGTCGGTGTACTCACCGATGTGGCGGTGCAGCTCGGTCATGAACGACTGACAGAAGCGCATGATCTCCTGCTCGGAGCGACCCTTGGGGTCGAAGTCCGAGCCGCCCTTGCCGCCGCCGATGGGCAGGCCGGTGAGCGCGTTCTTGAAGATCTGCTCGAAGCCGAGGAACTTGACGATGCCGAGGTTGACGCTCGGGTGGAAACGCAGGCCACCCTTGTAGGGGCCGAGAACGCTGTTGTATTGCACGCGGAAGCCACGGTTGACGTGGACGTTGCCCTGATCATCGATCCACGGCACGCGGAAGATGATCTGCCGCTCCGGCTCGCACAGGCGCTCGATCAGGCCGGATTCGAAGTATCCGGGGTGGCGCTCGAGCACGACATGCAGAGACTCGAACACTTCGGCCGCAGCCTGGTGGAATTCGGGTTCACCTGCGTTGCGGGCCTTGACCTGCTCGTAGATCTCTTCGATGCGGTCCGATGTCGACACGCCCACCTACCTGACTCTGTGAGGATTCTGTAACAA
Organism: Rhodococcus sp. AB351; assembly: GCF_049538275.1. Lineage (NCBI taxonomy): Bacteria > Bacillati > Actinomycetota > Actinomycetes > Mycobacteriales > Nocardiaceae > Rhodococcus > Rhodococcus sp. AB351. The sequence goes on along the minus strand of NZ_JBMVFW010000002.1, from coordinate 496,506 downwards.
GGGTTTTACGACGAAAACTATAGGGCGTGGCCCTTAGCATGTGTTAACCCGGCTCCAAGGTGGGATGAGAAACACACGGCCGGAACGGCCTGTCCGTCGGGCGAATTGCCCGGTTCATCGGTACGATGTGCGACCCCGTGGCGGACGATGCGCCGACGGTCGGAGGTGCCCCCGGCAGGACTCGAACCTGCGACCTAGAGATTAGAAGGCTCTTGCTCTATCCAGCTGAGCTACGGAGGCGCGGCCAGAATCTTAGCGGGTGCCTCCGGGCGTCGCCGCACACACCCTCGCGCCCGCCGGGGTCAGCGCTCGAGCGTGCTGCCCCGTTCGTCGTCGGGGCTCGATTCGCCCCGCGGAACGTCCACACCACCGGTCTTGAACCGCTGCAGGAGGTGGTCGATTCCGACACCCAGGACCACCGCGACGCAGATGGACACCGCGGCGCCGAACAGCGGCTGCGATTCGAACCATCCGCCGACGAGGCGCCCCACCAACGCCGAGTAGAGAGCCCAGGTCGTGCCGCCGAGGATCGTGAGGGGCACGAACTTCTGCCGCGGGTAACGGGTCGCTCCGGCCGTCATGTTCACGGCGATCCGACCGATCGGGATGTAGCGGGCCGTGAGGATCACGGCGGCACCGCGCTTGTCGAGTCCGCGCCGCGCCCACGCGAAGGCGGCCTGCGCCTTCGGGCGCCGCATCCACCGGAACCGTTCGGTACCGACCTTCCGCCCGATCGTGTACGCGATGTTGTCGCCGACGATCGCGCCGAGCGCCGCGAGCACGATGACGAGCCACAGATAGGGACGCCCGGTCGAACCGGAGAGGGACGCCAGGGTCACCAGAACGGTCTCGCTGGGCACCGGCGGGAAGAAGCCGTCGAGGATGCACACGGCGAAGACCAACGGATAGACCCACAGGGCTGCGGCCTGGCCGATGATGAATTCGTTGATCACGTCCATGGATATGCGTGGTGCTCCCGTCGCGTCCGCCGGATCGGCTGCTTCCACGCTATCCGTTCGCGCCGCCGAGGGCTCCTGACGAGCGCGGTTCGGCTCTCGACCCGCCGGCGCGGACATGGGGGTTCGGTCCAGATCGTCCGTTTCGACCCGCGGACCGTGGCTCGGGGCTAACCTGGGCGCCGAAGGGGGAAGTGCGGACGGATCGGCGGGGGAAAACCGATGCGTCCGCCCGAGGGTGGGAGTTCTTCATGCAGGTTCCTGGCCCGTTCGAATACGCGCGCGCAACCGGAGTGGAGCACGCCGTCGAGCTGCTCGACCGGCACGGAGAAGGTGCCCGCGTCGTCGCCGGCGGACACAGCCTTCTTCCGATGATGAAACTGCGGCTCGCGAATCCGGAATACCTGATCGACATCAACGACCTCGGGGACGAACTCGACCACATCACGGTCGAACCCGAGGTCGTTCGCATCGGTGCCCTCGTGCGCCACCGTCGGCTGCTCGAATCCGACGAACTCGCCGAGATCTTTCCGATCTTCCGGGACGCGGAGAAGGTCATCGCCGATCCGATCGTCCGCAACCGCGGGACCCTCGGAGGGTCGATCTGCCAGGCCGACCCCGCCGAGGATTTGTCCACCGTGTGCGCCGTGCTCGGCGCGACGTGCGTCGTCCGCGGCCCGGCGGGGGTGCGTGAACTCGCCTTCGACGACTTCCACCTCGGTGCCTACGAGACGGCGGTCGCCCCGAACGAGTTGCTCGTCGAGGTGCGACTGCCGCGGAAGGGCACCGCCTCGAGCGCGTACGAGAAGGTCGAGCGTCGCGCGGGGGACTGGGCGGTGGCCGCGGCGGGCGCCGCGCTGTGGATGGCGGACGACGGACGCATCACCGACGCGCGTGTCGGGCTGACGGCCGTGCGCCCCGACGAGGCGGCACTGTCGAGGGTGTCCGAGCTGTTGCGCGGCTCGCCGCCCTCGGAGGAACTCTTCCGCGAGGCGGGCGCCGCGGCCGCGTCGGCATGCGATCCCGAGACCGATCAGCGCGGCACCGCCGCCTACAAGCGTCACCTCGCATCGGAGTTGACGGTGCGGGCCCTGCGCCGATCCGCCGAACGTCTCGGCGTCACCGAAAGGGTGTGAACCGATGCAGATCTCGATGACGGTCAACGGCGAGAGCGTCACCGCCGACGTCGAACCCCGGACACTGCTCGTGCACTTCCTGCGCGACCACCTCGGTCTGACCGGAACGCACTGGGGATGCGACACGAGCAACTGCGGAACGTGTGTCGTCGCCGTGGACGGCGAACCGGTGAAGTCGTGCACGACGCTGGCGGTCATGGCCGCGGGCCACGAGGTGCTCACCGTCGAGGGACTCGAACGCGACGGTGTCCTCGACCCCGTGCAGGAAGGCTTCGTGCGCTGCCACGGACTGCAGTGCGGCTTCTGCACCCCGGGAATGATGATCACCGCCCGGGCCCTGCTCGATCGCGATCCCGACCCCGACGAGGCGACGATCCGCGAGGCGATCTCCGGGCAGATCTGCCGCTGCACCGGCTACACCACCATCGTCCGGTCGGTCCGGTGGGCCGCCGAACACTCCTCGAAGGCGCAACCCACGGAGGTGTCGTGATGACCGCCGTCGAACCGGACACACGCCCGGAGGAACAGGACAACGATCGCAAGCCGTGTGGTCACGGCCGGATGCTGCGCAAGGAGGACCCGCGATTCGTGCGCGGACGCGGCAACTACGTCGACGACGTCCGGCTGCCCGGCATGCTGCATCTCGCGGTGCTCCGCTCGCCGGTCGCGCATGCCCGCATCAACGGCATCGACACGTCCGCCGCCCTCGCGCACCCGAAGGTGCGGGCGGTGATCACGGGTGCCGACCTGGCCGAGAAGGGCCTGGCCTGGATGCCGACGCTGTCGAACGACGTGCAGGCCGTGCTGGCCACCGACAAGGTGCGCTTCCACGGTCAGGAAGTCGCCTTCGTCGTCGCCGACGATCACTACTCGGCGCGCGACGCCCTCGAACTGATCGACGTCGACTACGAGATGCTCGACCCGGTCGTCGACGTGCGCACGGCCCTGTCGCCCGAGGCGCCGGTGATCCGGACCGATCTGGACGGCAAGACCGACAACCACTGCTTCGACTGGGAAGCCGGCGACGCGGCGGCGACCGACGCGGTCTTCGCGAAGGCCGACGTCGTCACCCGGCAGGAGATCGTCTATCCGCGGGTGCATCCCGCCCCGATGGAGACCTGCGGTGCGGTCGCCGACTACGACCGGATCTCCGGGAAGCTGACGCTCTGGTCCACCACGCAGGCCCCGCACGCCCACCGCACGCTGTACGCGCTGGTCGCGGGTCTGCCCGAGCACAAGATCCGCGTCATCTCACCCGACATCGGCGGGGGATTCGGCAACAAGGTCCCCATCTACCCCGGCTATGTCGGGGCGATCGTGGCGTCGCTGGTCACCGGGCATCCGGTGAAGTGGATGGAGGACCGCAGCGAGAACCTCATGAGCACCGGCTTCGCGCGCGACTACATCATGGTCGGCGAGATCGCGGCGACGAAGGAAGGCCGCATCCTCGCCATCCGGTCGCAGGTCCTCGCCGACCACGGTGCCTTCAACGCCACCGCCGCCCCGGTGAAATATCCGGCCGGCTTCTTCGGTGTGTTCACCGGCAGCTACGACATCGAGGCCGCCTACTGCCACATGACGGCCGTCTACACGAACAAGGCGCCCGGCGGCGTCGCCTACGCCTGCTCGTTCCGCATCACCGAGGCCGTGTACTTCGTCGAACGGCTCGTCGACTGCCTCGCCTACGACCTCGACATGGACCCGGCGGAACTGCGCCTGAAGAACCTCCTGCGACCCGAGCAGTTCCCCTACACGAGCAAGACCGGCTGGAAGTACGACTCGGGCGACTACGAGACCACCATGCGCAAGGCCATGGACATCGTCGGTTACGACGAACTGCGCCGCGAGCAGGCCGAACGCCGCGCTCGGGGTGAGCTGATGGGTATCGGCATGTCGTTCTTCACCGAGGCCGTCGGAGCCGGTCCGCGCAAGGACATGGACATCCTCGGTCTCGGCATGGCCGACGGGTGCGAACTGCGTGTCCATCCCACCGGCAAGGCCGTCGTGAGGTTGTCGGTGCAGTCGCAGGGACAGGGGCACGAGACGACCTTCGCGCAGATCGTCGCGGAGGAGATCGGCATCCCGCCCGACGACATCGACGTCGTGCACGGCGACACCGACAACACCCCGTTCGGGCTCGGCACCTACGGGAGTCGCTCGACACCGGTGTCCGGGGCGGCCGCCGCGCTCGTCGCGCGGAAGGTGCGCGACAAGGCGAAGATCATCGCCGCCGGCATGCTCGAGGTCTCGGTCGCCGACCTCGAATGGGAGAAGGGCCGCTTCCACGTGAAGGGCGACCCGGGAGCGTCGGTGACCATCCAGGACATCGCGATGCGCGCCCACGGTGCCGGCGACCTGCCCGAGGGTCTCGAAGGCGGTCTCGAGGCGCAGATCTGCTACAACCCCGAGAACCTCACCTATCCGTACGGTGCCTACTTCTGCGTCGTCGACGTCGATCCTGGTACCGCGCAGGTGAAGATCCGCCGGTTCCTGGCCGTGGACGACTGCGGCACCCGCATCAACCCGATGATCATCGAGGGCCAGGTGCACGGTGGCATCGTCGACGGGATCGGTATGGCCCTGATGGAGATGATCGCGTTCGACGAGAACGGCACCTGCCTGGGCGGGTCGTTCATGGACTACCTGATCCCCACGGCCCTCGAGGTGCCGACGCTCGAGACGGCGTTCACCGTCACCCCGTCGCCGCACCATCCGATCGGCGCGAAGGGCATCGGCGAATCCGCCACCGTCGGTTCGCCACCCGCGATCGTCAACGCGGTCGTCGATGCGTTGAAGCCGTTCGGCGTCCGGCACGCCGACATGCCGCTGACGCCGTCGCGGGTGTGGGAGGCCATGCAGGGTCGCGCGACCCCACCGATCTGAGCGACGCCACCGGACGATGCCAGTAGAACGATCGGAGGACGGGAACATGGATCTCGCGGTGCGGGCGAAGCAGTTGCGCAGTGAACGACGGCCGTTCGTCGAGGCGACGGTCGTGCGGGCACAGCCACCGACGTCCGCACACTCGGGCGACCGGGCACTCGTCCTCGCCGACGGCACGATCGAGGGGTTCGTCGGCGGGCAGTGCACCGAGAGTTCCGTGCGTGAGGCGTCCCGCACGGTGCTCGAACGAGGGGAGAGCATGCTCCTGCGGGTGCTGCCCGCCGGGGCCGGCGAGTTCCCCGACACCCCGGGAGCGACGATCGCGGTCAACCCGTGCATGTCCGGCGGGGCCACCGAGATCTTCCTCGAACCACGGATGCCCCCGATCGTGGTGGCCGTCTTCGGGGACTCGCCCGTCGCCGAAGCGGTAAGCGACTTCGCGCGGCGCGTCGACTACTCGGTGGAACCGATCCGCGGGACGCGCGTGCCCGCCGAGGCGTCGGTGGTGATCGTCGCGAGCCACGGGGGCGACGAGGCGACCGTGATTCGCGCGGCCCTCGACGCCGGAAGCCGATATGTCGGCCTGGTCGCGAGTCGCACCCGGGGCGCCGCGGTGCTCGACGAGGTGGAACCGACCGACGACGAGCGTGCCCGCATCCACACCCCGGCCGGCCTCGACATCGGTGCCCGCACCCCGGCCGAGATCGGCTTGTCGATCGTCGCCGATATCGTGCGTGTCGCGCGCAGCGGCGGGCTCGCCCGATCCTCCGAGGAGACCGGTCGACGCATCGAGGTGCCGCGGGAGACGGGCCCGAAACCGCGCACGGCCGTCGACCCGGTGTGCGGGATGACCGTCACGGTCACCGAGTCGACTCCGCACCTCGTCGTCGCCGGGCGGACGGTGTGGTTCTGCTGCCCGGGCTGCCGCCGCCGCTACGAGAAGGACGACGTGGCGTGACCGATCCGTCGTCCCCGGGCATCTTCACCGACGTCGACGACGTGGTCGCCAGGTTCGACGACCACGACCATCTGCTCGATCAGGGCACCGCCGCCGCGATCCACCTCGCGGTCGCGCTGGGCCGACCGTTGTTGCTCGAAGGCGAACCCGGGGTCGGCAAGACCACCGCCGCCAAGGTGCTCGCGCAGATTCTCGGCAGCCCGCTGATCCGGTTGCAGTGCTACGAGGGACTGTCGGTCGCCGAAGCTCTCTACGACTGGAACTATCAGCGTCAACTGCTCGCGATCCGGCTCGCCGAAGCGCGTGGCGAGGTTCCCGCCGAGGCCGATCTGTACTCCGAGGAGTACCTCCTCGAACGCCCCATCCTGCGCTGCGTCCGCCATCGCGGCGACAGACCCGCCGTCCTGCTCGTCGACGAGATCGACCGCGCCGACGACGAATTCGAGGCGCTGTTGCTCGAGTTCCTGGGGGAGTTCGCCGTGACCGTCCCCGAGCTCGGCACCCTCACCGCGACCCGCCCGCCCGTCGTGGTGCTCACCTCCAACCGGAGCCGCGACCTGCACGACGCACTGCGGAGGCGCTGCCTGTACCACTGGATCGACTTCCCCGACCGTGCCCGTGCGGTGGCGATCCTGCGGCGCACGGTGCCATCGGCGAATGTCGCGCTCGTCGAACGCGCCACGGATTTCGTCGCGGTGGCCCGCGGACTCGATCTCGACAAGGCGCCGGGGATCGCGGAGACCATCGACTGGGTGTCGGCGCTCGCGGCGCTCGGCGTCGCCGACCTCGTCCGGCCCGAAGCGGCGATGTCGCTCGCCGCACTGGCGAAGACCCCCGACGACGTCGATGCGCTGGGGGAAGCGCTGACCGGGTTCGTCTCCACCGAGGTGTCGTGAGCGCCCGGTTGCTTCCCGGGGTCGATCACGCGGCCTTCGCGGTCGGACTGGTCGACCGGCTCAGGTCCGCCGGGATCGTGGTGCCGGCGGACGGCGCGGCGACCTTCACGCGTGCGCTGCGCGTGTGCCCTCCGAGCACCCGGAGCCGGTTGTACTGGACGGCGCGGCTCACCCTCGTCGACCGGCACGAGAGCCTCGCCACCTTCGACGCGGTGTTCGACCGGGTCTTCGGCGACGCTCCGCTCCCACTCGACCCGCACGCCCGCCGCACCGGACCCGAGGACGACGGCACGCCCGCGGCGCCCACGACGGACGCGTCCCGTCTCGGGCGGGATGCTCCGGCCGGTGGCCACGACGTCCCGTGGGTCACGAGGACCGTCGTCGAATCGGCGGAGGGGGAGCGGGCGGCCGACCGGCCCGGCCGCGAGGTCGCGAGTGCGCTGGCGGAGATCGCCGACCAACGATTCGACGACCTCGACCCCGCACGACTCGCACTGCTCGAATCGTGGATCGAGGAGGCCGGCGTCCGATGGGCGACCCGCCGCACCCGGCGCCGGGTCGAACGCCACACCGGACGCGTCGACGTGCGGGCGAGCATCGCCGCCTCGCACAGCACCGGGTTCGAACCGCTCCGGTTGATCCGCACCCGTCCCGGTCGACGGCGGCGGCAGATCGTCGTCTTCTGCGATGTCAGCCGGTCGATGCGGCCCTACGTCGGGGTGTATCTGCATCTCGTCCGTGCTCTGGCACACACCGGAACGGCCGAGGTCTTCGTGTTCTCCACCACAGCGACGCGTGTGACGCCGGTCCTGCGGCACCGGTCGGTGGAGCAGGCGATCGACGTCGCCAACGACCGTGTGCGGACCCGGTTCGGGGGCACGCGCATCGCCGGATCCCTCGCCCAGGTGGTCACCTCCCATCACGGACACCTGCTGCGCGGAGCGATCGTCGTCGTCGCCTCGGATGGTTGGGACAGCGACGATCCCACCGCACTCGCCCACGTCCTGGCCAGGATCCGGCGTCGCGCGCACCGGGTGGTGTGGCTCAACCCGCGGGCGGGGCAGTCCGGTTTCACGCCCTCCACCGGGGCGATGTCCGCGGCGCTCCCGCACTGCGACGCGTTGGTGGCGGCCGACACACTCCTCGCGTTGCAGCACGCCGTCGACGTCGTCACATGCGCCGATTCCGGCCCCGGAGGGCTCCGACGGCGTGTCGTAGGTCATGGCGTGGACGTCCTACCCTGATAGGCATGGCAACATCCGAGCTCGCGTCTCCCGCGCAGCCTGCGGCGCCCGCCCCTACGAGGGGGAACCCGCCGGCACTGCTGATCCTCTTCGGCCTCCTCGCCGCCATCGTCGCGGCGTTCGCGGTCGGACTGTCCGCTGCGCAGGCTCTGGTGTTGCTCGGCATCCCCGATCCCGGTCCGCTCACCACCTACGGTCTTCCCGCGGTCCGTGCGATCTCCGAGATCGCGACCGTGATCACGATCGGATCGCTGTTCTTCGCGGCCTTCCTCGTGCCCCCGCAACGAGGGGGTGTGCTCGACGTCGGCGGCTACCGTGCCGTCCGGACCGCGGGCGTCGCGGCGACGGTGTGGGCGATCACCGCGGCGCTGATGGTGCCGCTGACCCTGTCCGACACGTCCGGCAGCCCGCTGAGCGAGGCCATCCGTCCGGAGAACCTCTTCTCGGCGCTCGGCCAGGTGGAAGTGTCGCTGGCCTGGGCCTGGACGACGGTGCTCGCCCTGATCACCGCCCTGCTGATCCGGCTCGCGGTGCGCTGGTCGTGGACGCCCTATCTGCTGCTGCTGTCGTTCATCGCGCTCATGCCGATCGCCCTGACCGGGCACTCCTCGTCGGGCGGTTCGCACGACATGGCGACCAACAGCCTCGTGCTGCACCTCGTCGCGGCGTCCGTCTGGGCGGGCGGGCTGTTCGCCCTGCTCGCGCATTCGATGCGGGGTGGCGAGCACACCGACATCGCGGCGCGGCGGTTCTCCTTCGTCGCCGGACTCGCCTTCGTCGTCATGGCCGTCAGCGGCATCATCAACGCCGCGGTCCGCATGTCGTTCGACGACCTGACCACGACCACCTACGGCCGGTTGCTGCTCGCGAAGATCGTCGCGCTCATCCTGCTCGGCATCTTCGGCTGGGCGCAGCGCCGCCGGGCACTGCCGGCCCTCGAGGCCGACCCCACCAACCGGTCCGCGCTCGTGCGGTTCACCCTCGTCGAGGCGTTCGTCCTCGCCGCGACGATCGGTCTGGCCGTGGGACTCGGCCGCACGCCCCCGCCGCCGCCGGCCTCGGTGCCGACGATCCAGGAGGTCGAGCTCGGCTACCAGCTCGACGTACCGCCGTCGTTCGTGAGCCTGTTCTTCGGCCAGTGGCGCTTCGACCTGATCTTCGGCACGGCTGCTCTCGTGTTCGCCGCCGCCTACGCCGTCGGACTGTGGACGCTGCGCAAGCGCGGCGACTCGTGGCCGGTCGGCCGGTCGATCGCCTGGTTCTCGGGTTGCTTCGTGCTGTTCGTCGCCACCAGTTCCGGCGTCGGGATGTACTCGCCGGCGATGTTCAGCGTGCACATGGGCGCGCACATGGCCCTGTCGATGCTCGCCCCGGTGCTCCTCGCGCTCGGTGGGGCGATGACCCTCGCCCTGCGTGCGTTCAAGCCGGCCGGACGCAACGCCCCTCCCGGACCGCGCGAATGGATCCTCGAGTTCCTGCACAGCCCGCCGTCGCGCTTCTTCACGCATCCGATCGTCGCGTCGGTCATGTTCGTAGGCGGCTTCTACGCCCTGTATCTCGGCGGGATCTTCTCCGCGACCATCGACAGCCACACCGCGCACGTCCTGATGAACCTGCACTTCCTGCTCAGCGGCTATCTCTTCTACTGGGTGGTGATCGGCGTCGACCCGTCACCGCGCGACCTGCAGCCCGTGACGAAGCTGGCCATGGTCTTCGGCTCGCTACCGTTCCACGCCTTCTTCGGCGTGACTCTCATGAGCATGGGCACGGTGATGGCCGAGAGCTACTACCGCGGCCTGGCACTGCCGTGGAACTACGACCTGTTCTCCGATCAGAAGGTCGGCGGCAGCATCGCGTGGTCGGCCGGCGAGATCCCGCTCGTGCTCGTGATGCTCGCCCTGCTCGTCCAGTGGTCGCGCAGCGACCGGCGCACGGCCCGGCGTGTCGACCGGGCCGCCGAGCGCGACGACGACGCCGACCTCGCGGCACACAACGCGATGTTCGCCGAGCTGGCGCGCCGCGACCGCGAGGGTCGCTGACCGCACCCGCCCCGGACGTGCACATCTCGTCGCGACACGCCGAAACGGACCGACGAGACGTGCACGTCCGAGGAGATCAGGCCGTTGCTGTCGTGCGGGTGGGGGAGCGCTCGGCGCCGATACGGATCACCACGGTGGCCACGACCGCGATGACCGCGGCCGTCACGGCGGCGACCGCTGCGGGCGTGGACACCAGCCCACCGTCACCCGTGCGGGCGACCGCGATCCATGCCAGACCCCACACGAGCGCGCCGGTGACGGCCAGCCGGCCCCGGCCCGCAGTCGCGAGGAGGACGGAGACGGCCGCGACGACGACCAGCACGATGATCGCCCACACGTCGGCTCCCCAGCCGAACGGATCGATGTCCTCGTAACGCAGGGCCGCGGAGGTGTTGGCGACGGTCGCCACCGACACCCAGCCCAGGTAGACGAACATCGTGCCGTCGACGACCACCGCTTCGAGCCTGCTCGACGGCAGCACGCGCGTGAAGATCAGGAACACCCGGACGAGCACCGCGAGCAGCGCGACGATCACCACGACACTCAGCCAGACCTGGTCGAACTGGATCGCCGTGATCCACGCGGCGTTGAGCAGCATCGATGCGGCGATCCACCAGCCCGCCGCACGCTGCCGCGGATCGGTGTGGTTCGCCGGCAGCGCCTGCCACACCGCGAGCGCGAGCAGACCGGCGTAGATGAGGGTCCAGATCGAGAAGGCCGGGCCGCCGGGAGCGACCGCTGTGGCATCCGCCGACAACGCACCACCCGCGGCCTCCGCGACCGGCGTCCCACCGGCCGCACCCGAACCGAAGAACGACACCACGACGGCAAGCGGAGCGCTCACCGCCACGGCCACGACGCGGGCGATGTCGCGACCGGTGCGGGTCGCGGGAGATGTGGCGGGCGCGGATCCGTGGGAGTGGGATGTCATGCCGGGAGGGTGCCCGTCCTGCGGATCACTCAATCCCGGTCCGGCGAATCGGACGAATGCGGACGTAGCGGCCGCACGGCCCGTATCGTCCACGACGTGACCCGTACCGCGCGTGTCCCGGCCCTGCTGCTCACCTGTGCCCTGGCACTGCTGACACCACTCCTCGCACCTCCCGCGGTGCATGCAAGTCCGGCGCCGGGGACCGTCGTCGATGTCGCTCCGCTCGAGCCCGGGCTGTCGCTGCCCGGCGCGTCCTCGGCGCGGACCCTGGCCTACACGACGCAGTGGCGCAGCGGCGCTCCCATCACCGCGACCGGGGCATTGTTCCTTCCCCACGGCACGCCTCCCGAGGGAGGGTGGCCCATCGTTGCGTGGGCGCACGGCACCGTCGGCCTCGACGACTCGTGCGCACCCTCGCGGCTGCCGCGCACACCGCGCGACACCGCCTATCTCGACCACTGGCTCGGGCAGGGCTACGCCGTCGTGGCGGCCGACTATCCGGGTCTCGGGTCGGACGGACTGCACCGCTATCTGGACGGGCAGAGCGCCGCGAACAGCGTCATCGACATCGTGCGGGCAGGACGCGCCGTCGAACCGTCGCTGTCCGACCGCTGGGTCGTGATCGGCCAGTCGCAGGGCGGGCACACCGGTCTGCACACCGCGCAGGCCGCGACCGCCCGCGCACCCGAACTGGACTTCCGCGGGACGCTCACGACCGGCGCCCCGTCCAACCTCGAGTACCTGTTCCCGCTCGGATTCCCGGGCTTCCCCGATCTCGGCCTCGACGGACTCACCGCCTTCGCCGCCTACATCTTCGCGGGCCTGCGCGCCGCCGATCCCGCCCTGGACCTCGACGGATACCTCACGCCCCTCGGCCGGGAGATCGTCGACGCCGCCGAACACCTCTGCTACGACGACCTGATCGACCGGTACGGCGAGGTCGGCATCGGTGAGGTCCTCGCCCGACCGCTGAACGACGACCGGTTCCGTGCGGCGTTCACCGACTACCTCGCCGTGCCGACCGCCGGATACGACCGGCCGCTGTTCCTCGCCCAGGGCCTGCGCGACACGACGGTGCCCGCCCCTCTCGCGTTCAAGCTGATCGCGGATCTGTGGGCCGGTGGTGCGAACGCGCAGTTCAGGACGTATCCGACGGGGCATTCGGAGACGATGTTCGCGTCGCTGCCCGACACCACAGGCTTCGTCGCGGAGCTACTGCGACCGTGACAGCTGCGCTGTTGCGATCTTGACAGCTGCGCTGTTGCGACCCCGACAGCGGAGCTGCTGCGACCCCGGCAACTGCTCCGGCACCTGCCGGACTCCGGCGCCGGCCCCACCTGTCGTGCTCGCACGATGTGGGTTATCGACCGTCGACCGATACGCTGGTGGTCATGGCGGAGTTCATTTACACGATGAAGAAGGTGCGCAAGGCGCACGGTGACAAGGTCATCCTCGATGACGTCACCATGAGCTTCTACCACGGCGCGAAGATCGGCGTCGTCGGACCCAACGGCGCGGGCAAGTCGTCGATTCTCAAGATCATGGCCGGGCTCGATCAGCCCAGCAACGGCGAGGCCTTCCTCGATCCGGAGGCCACCGTCGGCATCCTCCAGCAGGAGCCGCCCCTCAACGAGGAGAAGACGGTCCGGGAGAACGTCGAGGAGGGCCTCGGCGAGATCAAGGTCAAGCTCGACCGGTTCAACGAGATCGCCGAGCTCATGGCCACCGACTACTCCGACGAGCTGATGGAGGAGATGGGCAAGCTCCAGGAGGAGCTCGACCATGCCAACGCGTGGGATCTCGACTCGCAGCTCGAGCAGGCCATGGACGCTCTGCGCTGCCCTCCGCCGGACGAGCCCGTCACCCATCTCTCCGGTGGTGAGCGCCGCCGTGTCGCGCTGTGCAAGCTGCTGCTGAGCAAGCCCGACCTGCTGCTCCTCGACGAGCCCACCAACCACCTCGACGCCGAGTCGGTGCTGTGGCTCGAGCAGTTCCTCGCGTCCTACCCGGGCGCCGTGCTGGCCGTCACCCACGACCGGTACTTCCTCGATCACGTCGCGCAGTGGATCTGTGAGGTCGACCGCGGCAAGCTGCACCCCTACGAGGGCAACTACTCCACCTACCTGGAGAAGAAGGCCGAGCGTCTCGAGGTCCAGGGCAAGAAGGACCAGAAGCTGCAGAAGCGGCTCCGCGAGGAACTCGAGTGGGTCCGCTCCGGCGCCAAGGCCCGGCAGACGAAGAACAAGGCGCGTCTGGCCCGCTACGAGGAGATGGCAGCCGAGGCCGAGAAGTACCGCAAGCTCGACTTCGAGGAGATCCAGATCCCGACGCCGCCGCGTCTGGGCAACGTCGTGGTCGAGGTCGAGCACCTCGACAAGGGCTTCGACGGCCGCGTCCTGATCAAGGACCTGTCGTTCACGCTGCCGCGCAACGGCATCGTCGGTGTCATCGGCCCCAACGGCGTCGGCAAGACCACGCTGTTCAAGACCATCGTCGGTCTCGAGGAACCGGACAGCGGCACCGTCAAGGTCGGCGACACGGTCAAGCTGAGCTATGTCGACCAGAACCGCGCGAACATCGATCCGAAGAAGACGGTCTTCGAGGTGGTCTCCGACGGTCTAGACTTCATCGAGGTCGGGCAGAACGAGATGCCGTCGCGTGCGTACGTGAGCGCGTTCGGGTTCAAGGGCCCCGACCAGCAGAAGCCGGCCGGTGTGCTCTCCGGTGGTGAGCGCAACCGCCTGAACCTGGCGCTCACGCTCAAGGAGGGCGGCAACCTGATCCTCCTCGACGAGCCGACCAACGACCTCGACGTCGAGACCCTGTCGTCGCTCGAGAACGCGCTGCAGCAGTTCCCGGGCTGCGCCGTCGTGATCTCCCACGACCGCTGGTTCCTCGACCGCACCTGTACCCACATCCTGGCGTGGGAGGGCAACGTCGAAGAGGGCAAGTGGTTCTGGTTCGAGGGCAACTTCGAGGCCTACGAGGCGAACAAGGTCGAGCGTCTCGGAGCCGATGCGGCACGTCCGCACCGCGTCACGCATCGGAAGCTCACGCGTGACTGAGCACAACGGCCACCGGCCCTACCGGTGCCCGATCGAGGTGCGCTGGGGCGACTCCGACCGGCTCGGACACGTCAACAACGCCAAGGTCGTGGAGTACCTGCAGGAAGGACGCATCAAGTTCTTCCTGAGCGAGCTGCCGTCGCGCGACGCCGTTGTCGTCCGGAAGATGGACGTCGAGTTCCTGCGGCCGCTCAAGGACTCGTCGGCGCCGATCGAGGTCGAGACGACGGTGCTGCGTCTCGGCACGAGCTCGTTCACCGTGCGTCAGACGATCCTCGACCGGGAAGGCGTGGTGTGTGCCGTCGCCGACACCGTGCTCGTCGGCTTCGATCCCGGGACCGACACGTCCCGGTCACTGAGCGACGAGGTCCGGGCGGTGCTCGACCGGCACCGCATCCCCACTGCCGTCTGACCCGTCGGTTCCGACCCCCCCGACTGCGCGCCGCGGATAGGCTCGATCACGAGTCCGTCCGCGGCGCGCGGTGTATCCGCCCGACAGAGCAGGAGGGGTGCCGATGGCCGATCCGGCTGTGGCGCAGACACATTCAACGGGCAGTGATGCTCCCCCCGAGGCAGTCCTCGAGCGGATCTATCAAGGCTCCGGAGAATTCACCACCGACCACGGCGCGGCCGCGCTCGAGCACGTCCGCCTCGGTCGCCGCCGCGCACCGGACACCGCTGTCGTCGGCGTGCGCCGCACCGACGGCATGGGTGTCGCCGTGCAGATCGTCACCGACGACATGCCGCTGCTCGTCGAATCGGTGCTGGCACTGCTCTCCCGGCTGGGTGTCTCGGTGGGGACGGTCATCCACCCCGTCCTGTCGGCGCGTCGCACCGCCGAGGGCGACCTCGAGAGCCTGGCCGACGAAGGCGGACGGGCCTCGGGCGGAGCCGCCGAATCGTGGATGCACATCGAGTTGCGTGGGCCCGTCGACGACGAGTCGGTCGAGGAGATCGATCACGGCCTTCGGCGCGTGCTGTCCGACGTGCGGCAGGTGGCGTCGGATTCCAGGGAGATGCACGCTCTGCAGCGCGACCTCGCGGACGCGCTCGACGGCCTGGCCGCCGATCCGCCCGCGCAGTACACGGCCGACCAGCTCACCGAGACCGCCGAGCTGTTGCGGTGGTTGAGCGGCGGGAACTTCACCCTCCTCGGCTACCGCCGCTACGACTTCGTGCCCGACGGCGGCGACGACCACGCGCGTGCGACTCCCGTACCCGGCAGTGGCAGGGGAGTGCTGCGCACGGACGCCTCGGTCGCGGACCCGCTCGACCTGCCCGGTGAGGTCGGCACGGGCCGCCGCCCGCTGCTCGTACTCACCCAGGGCGCGCTTCCCGCCACCGTGCACCGGTCCGTCTACCCGTACTTCGTCGGCGTCGCCCGACTCGACGCCGACGGCGCGGTCGTCGGAGAGGACCGTTTCCTCGGTGTCCTCACGGTGACCGCTCTGCACGAGAACATCCTCGACATCCCTGTGGTGTCGCGCCGGGTGCGGGAGGTCGTCGCGCGGGCGCGGGTCGAGCTGTCGTCCTACAGCGGTCAGGCGATGCTCGAGATCATGCAGACGGTGCCCCGCGCGGAACTGTTCTCGATGGACACCGACACCCTCTATGAGACCGTCACCGCGGTGGTCGACATCCGCCGGCAGGTGCGGTTGTTCGTCCGCGTCGACACCTACGGGCGATACATCTCGTGCCTGGTCTACCTGCCGCGTGACCGCTACACGACGAAGGTGCGCGTGGCGATCCAGGACATCCTGTTGCGCGAGTTCGGCGGCGGCGTACTCGACTACACCGCGCGTGTCTCCGAACGCGACCTCGCGTTGCTGCATGTGACCATCCGGTTCTCCGGTCGCGTGCGTCGCGAGGTGGACACCTCCGAGGACAACCGTCTGCGGATCCAGGCGATGCTCGCGGAGGTGACCCGCAACTGGGCCGATCGGCTCGGTGAGGCGGCGGCCGCGACAGGCGATCTCGATCCGTTGCTGGTGCAGCGGTACTCCGAGGTCGTGCCCGAGGCGTACAAGGAGGACTTCGGATCCGAACGCGCCCTGGACGACCTGCGGCGTCTGGAAAGGCTCGACTCCGGTGATCTCGACACGCACCTGTACCGGCCGGGATCCGACGATCCGTTGTCGTTGCGCTTCACCCTGTACGTCGCGGACGAGACGGTCACCCTCGGCCGTATCCTCCCGGTGTTGCAGAGCCTCGGCGTGGAGGTCGTCGACGAGCGACCCTACCGGCTGCCACGATCGGACGGAATCGACTGCTGGATCTACGATTTCGGTCTCTGCCTGCCCGAGGACATCGAGCCCGACATCGTCGAGACCGACCCGACGCTGGCGGGTCGTCTCACCGACACCTTCACCGTGGCCTGGCGGGGTGCGGTCGAGACCGACCGGTTCAATCAGCTCGTGCTGCGCGCCGGGCTCACCTGGAGGCAGGTCGTGCTCCTCCGGGCCTACGCGAAGTACCTGCGCCAGACCGAATTCCCGTACAGCCAGTACAACATCGAAGGTGTGCTGCTCGGCGCCCCGAGCACCGCGGCCCTGCTCGTCGGACTGTTCGAGTCCCGGTTCGATCCGGAGAACGCCTCCGCCGAACGCGAACAGCAGATCGCCGAGGAACTCACGACGATGATCGCGGAGGTGACCGCACTGGCCACCGACCGCATCCTCCGGGGGCTGTTCTCCTTGATCCGTGCCACCCTGCGCACCAACTTCCACGTGGCCGGCGGGATCGGGCACGAGCGTCCGGACGGCCGGGCGTTGTCACTCAAGTTCGAGCCGCGGCGGATCGCCGAACTACCCCAACCGCGACCGGCTTTCGAGGTGTTCGTCTACGCCCCGGCCGTCGAGGGCGTCCACATGCGGTTCGGTCCCGTCGCCCGCGGTGGTCTGCGCTGGTCGGACCGCCGGGAGGACTTCCGTACCGAGGTGCTCGGCCTGGTCAAGGCGCAGGCCGTGAAGAACGCGGTGATCGTGCCTGTGGGGGCGAAGGGCGGCTTCGTCGTCAAGCACTCGCCCCGTCCGACCGGCGACGCCGAGGCGGATCGTCGTGCCGTCCGCGAGCGCGGCGAACGGTGCTACCGGTGCTTCATCGCCGGTCTGCTCGACATCACCGACAACCTCGACGCCGCCCGCAACGAGACGGTCCCGCCGCAACGGGTCGTGCGTCACGACAGCGACGACCCGTATCTCGTGGTGGCCGCGGACAAGGGCACCGCCTCGTTTTCCGATCTCGCGAATTCCGTTGCGGCGGAATACGGCTACTGGCTCGGCGACGCGTTCGCCTCCGGTGGCTCCGCCGGCTACGACCACAAGGAGATGGGCATCACCGCGCGCGGTGCGTGGGAGAGCGTCCGGCGTCACTTCCGCGAACTCGGATCCGACCCGCAGACGGACGATTTCACCGTGGTCGGCATCGGCGACATGAGCGGCGACGTCTTCGGAAACGGCATGCTGCTCAGCCGGCACATCAGGCTCGTCGCGGCCTTCGACCATCGGCACATCTTCCTCGATCCCGATCCCGATCCCGATCCGGAGCGGTCGTTCGAGGAACGGCGCCGGTTGTTCGAACTGCCGAGGTCGTCGTGGAAGGACTACTCGGCAGAGCTCATCGCGGCCGGGGGCGGGGTGTGGGACCGGACGGCCAAGTCGGTGCCCGTCGGTCCCGAGGTGCGGGCGGTGCTCGACCTGCCCGACGACGTCACGGAACTCCCACCGCCCGAACTGATCCGCGCGATCCTGCGCGCACCCGTCGACCTGCTGTGGAACGGCGGTGTCGGCACCTACGTGAAGGCGTCGACGGAGACCCACGCGGACGTGGGGGACAAGAGCAACGACGGCGTGCGCGTCGACGGGCGGGAGGTGCGCGCCCGAGTCGTGGGCGAGGGCGGCAATCTCGGTGTCACGCAACGCGGCCGCATCGAGTTCGCCCGTGCCGGCGGGAAGATCAACACCGACGCGATCGACAACTCGGCCGGTGTCGACAGCTCCGACCACGAGGTCAACATCAAGATCCTCCTCGATGCCATGGTGACCGCCGGTGAACTGGAGGCAGAGGACCGCAATCCGCTGCTCGCGTCGATGACCGACGACGTCGCCGAACTCGTTCTGGCCGACAACATCTCCCAGAACGCCGTGCTCGGACTCGAGCGGGCCGTCGCGCCGTCCCTGCTGGGGGTGCATCGTCGGCTGCTCGCGGCTCTCGAACTCGATCGCGGTCTCGACCGCGACCTCGAGGCCCTGCCCGACGAGGCCGAGTTCGACCGTCGTGAAGCGGCGGGGGAAGGATTGACGTCGCCCGAACTGTCGCAGCTCCTCGCCCACGTCAAACTCGCCCTCGTCGACGACCTGCTCGCCACGGATCTGCCCGACAGCGAGACCTTCGCGGCGATCCTCCCCGCCTACTTCCCGTCCGCGCTGCGCGAGCGGTTCCGGGCCGGGATCCGGGCGCATCCGCTGCGCCGGCAGATCGTCGCGACCATGCTGGCCAACACCACCGTCGACAACGGCGGCCCCACCTACGTCTACCGGCTCGCCGAGGAGGCCGGGGCGACAGCGACCGACGCCATCCGCGCCTACGCCGCCGTCACCACCATCTTCGGGTTGCCGGCGCTGTGGGACGAGATCCGGGCCGCCGGGCTGCCCGTCGACATCGAGGACGACCTGCTGCTCGAATCCCGCCGCGTGCTCGACCGGGCGTCGCGCCGGCTCCTCGCCACGCGGCCGCAGCCCCTCGCGGTCGGTGCCGAGATCAGTCGCTACCGCGACGCCTTCGCGCGTCTCGCCCCGCGGGTCGCGGAGTGGATGCGCGGGCACCACGCCGAGGACTTCGTGCGCCGCACCCGTCCGCTCCTCGAGCGGGGAGCACCGGAGGAGCTGACAGGTGTCGTCTTCCGGCTCCTCGACCAGTTCCCGTTGCTCGACGTCATCGACATCGCCGACATCGAACAACGCGACGAGGCGGAGGTCGCCGACCTCTACTACGCCCTCGACGCGCGACTCGGCGTCGACCGCCTGCTCACGGCGGTCTCCGGTCTCGAACGGGGCGACCGCTGGCATTCGCTGGCGCGACTCGCGCTGCGCGACGACCTGTACGGCTCGCTGCGTTCGCTCGTCCTCGACGTGCTCGCCGGCGCCGAACCCGGGGAATCGACCGAGGAGATGATCGAGGACTGGGAGTCGTCCAATGGATCCAAGCTCGTCCGTGCGAGGGCGGCGCTCGAGGAGATCTTCGCGTCTGGAAGTCTGGACCTCGCCACCTTGTCGGTGGCGGCACGACAGATCAGGGGCATGGTGCGCACGGGCGCATCCGATCGGAGGTAACGAGTGAGCGGTGCGGGCGAACAGTTCGGTTTCCACACCGAGGTGATGGTGCGGTGGTCCGACATGGACGTCTTCCAGCACATCAACCACGCGCGGATGGTCACGCTCCTCGAGGAAGCACGGATCCCGTGGCTGTTCGCCGACGGTCGCCCCACCCGCGACCTGCGCGAAGGCGCCGTCATCGCCGACCTCCACGTGCGTTATCGCGGGCAGTTGCGCCACGACGACGGCCCGCTCGACGTGCTGATGTGGACCGAGAAGGTGCGGGCCGTCGACTTCACGATCGGGTACGAGGTGCGGCCGAGCGGTGCCCCGGTCGACTCGGCGCCGGCGGTGGTCGCGTCCACCCAGATCGCGGCGTTCGACATCGAGACCCAGCGCCTGCGCCGGCTCAGCGACGACGAACGCGAGTTCCTGCGTCAGTGGCAGCGCAGTTGACGAGGCCGACGTGACCGACGACCGGATCCGACACGCAGAGCGTCTTCTGACGCTCGCCGGCCCCGACGACAGCGTCGATCTCGCCGCCTTTCTGGCCCGGGCCGCGCGTCTCGACGAGGCCGCGGTGGTGCGGTTGCGCCGCCGCGGCGACGGACTGCTCGGCGTGTGGACGCGTACCGGTTTCGAGGTACTCGCCGGACGCGTCGTCCGCGGAACCGTGGCTCCGGCCGACACCTGCGTGGCCGCCGAGTCGCTGCGGGCCGCGCTCCTCGCCGGGTCCGAACCGCGCACCGAGGTCGACCCGGGTTGGGCGATGGATTCCGCCTGGCGCGGCGCACTTCCGCCCGACGACGGCTACGTCCACGTCGACGACGTGCCGGCGCGGATCCTCGTCGAACTCGCGCAACGCGGCGTCGCGCTCACCCGCGAGCACGGCGCGCAGGGACCACCGGCGTCGTTGCTCGCCCAGGAGGTTCTCGAAGTGAGCGGCGCCGGGACGACCGTGGGCGTGCCGATGCGCATGGTGTTCGCGCTCGGTGCGATGGGCTTCGTGCCCGGTGCCGGTCGTGACAGCGTCGACTCGACGGACATCGATCCCGCCGAGGTGGTTCGAGTGCGGGCGCACGCCACCTGGATGCGCCTCGACGCCCGCTTCGGCTCGGTCTACCTGCGCCGCGGCGGCGGACTCGGTCTGAGCGTCCTCTGACGAGATCTCACGCCAACCAGACGGCGGCGTCCGGTGGCAGTACGTGCCCGGTGAGCGGCGCACTCGCGAGCAACACCTCACCGGCAGGCAGATCGACCGCGACGTCGCCGGCGTTGAGCACACAGGTCAGGCCGTCGGAACGGCGGAACGCCAGGCACCCGGCCGGGCTTCCGTACCAGCCGATCCCGCCGCCCTCGGATCGTCTTCGCTCCGTACGGATCTCGATCGCCCGGCGATACAGCGAGAGCGTCGAGCCCGCATCCTCGAGTTGCTTCTCGACGGTCAGGGCCGACCACTCCGGGGGCTGGGGCAGCCACGACGACCCGGCGGAAGTGAATCCGAAGGGCGGCGCCCCGCCCTCCCACGGCAGCGGCACGCGGCATCCGTCGCGTCCGCGTTCGGTGTGGCCGGACCGCTCCCAGACAGGGTCCTGCAGCACCTCGTCGGGCAGGTCGACGTTCGGCAACCCCAGTTCGGCGCCGTTGTAGACGAACACCGCTCCCGGGAGCGCGAGGGCGACGAGGATCATCGCGCGTGCCCGGGCGAGCCCGACCTCACCGCCGCCGTATCGCGTGACCTCGCGGTCGACGTCGTGGTTCGACAGCGTCCACGTCGGTGAGGCCTGCACCGACGTCACCGCGGCCAGGCCCTTCTCGATCGCGTCGCGGACGGCGTCGGCGTCCCAGTCCGACAGGGTCAGGTGGAAGTCGAAGGCGAGGTGGAGTTCGTCCGGGCGGAGATACTCGGCGAACCTCTCGTGGTCGTCGACCCAGATCTCACCGATCGCCACCGAGTCGGGGTACTCGTCGAAGACCCGCCGGATGCGACGGTGGATGTCGTGCACCTCGGGATTGTTGAACCGCGGGTCGGCAGGGGAGTGCCCGAGCAGTTCGTTCGTCTCCCATCCGTCGTGGTCGGGAAGGTCCGCGGGCTTGGCCATGCCGTGCGCCACGTCGATGCGGAAACCGTCCACACCCCGGTCCAGCCAGAACCGCAGGGTCTTGTCGAGATCCTCGACGACCACCTCGTCGTCCCAGTTCAGATCGGGCTGCCCGGGAGCGAAGACGTGCAGATACCACTGGCCCGGCGTGCCGTCGGGTTCGGTGATGCGGGTCCAGGCGGGCCCGCCGAAGACGCTCGGCCAGTTGTTCGGTGGCGCGCTGCCGTCCGGTCCGCGCCCGTCGCGGAAGTGGAAGCGCCGGCGTTCACGGCTGCCCGGCCCGGCTTCGAGCGCGGCCCGGAACCAGCGGTGCTCGACGCTGACGTGGTTCGGCACGAGGTCCATCACCACCCGGATGCCGCGCGCGTGGGCGTCGGTGACCAGCGCTTCGAGATCGGCGATGTTGCCGAACAGTGGGTCGATGTCGCGGGGGTCGGAGACGTCGTAGCCGTGATCGGCCATCGGTGAACGCATCACCGGGTTGAGCCAGATCGCGTCGACACCGAGCAGTTCGAGGTAGCCGAGGCGGCTGCGCACACCCGCGAGGTCGCCGATGCCGTCACCGTTCGCGTCGACGAACGAGCGGGGATAGACCTGGTAGAAGACCGCGTCGCGCCACCACGGCGCCGTCGGGTCGCCTCGTCCGGAGGTCGGTGCTGCGGGGTGGGCCACGGGAGTCATCGTGTCAGACGACAGGGCGAAAGGCAGGGCGAACGGTGCCCGCGACCGTTCCGTCGGGACCTGGCCGCATGATAGGACGAACGGCATGAATACGACATCGATCGTCGCGGTCCGGCTGGACGACGTGGAGTTGCGCGACGACCCGATCAACCCTGCGTGGATTCACGAGGGTGCTCCCGTGGCACGCAGCGGTCAGTGGGCGACCAGCGTCGACCGCACCACCACCACACACGTATGGGACTGCACGGCCGGTCGCTTCGACTGGCATTTCGGCGTCGACGAGATCGTCCACATCGTGGAGGGCTCGGTCATCGTCTCGTCCGCCGACTCCGAACCACGCACCTTGCGAGCCGGGGACGCGGCGCTCTTCCGTGCCGGTACCACCGCGCTGTGGGAGGTCCCCGAATACGTGCGCAAGCACGCCATCCTGCGACGTCATCTGTCTCCGATGGCGCGGTTCACCCAGAAGGTGGAGGACCGCCTGCGCCGGATGCTGGGCCGCTGACCCCGGACACGCCGACCCCTAGATGGGGGAATTCATCATCGAGTCGGCCGCCATGTTCATGTAGTCGACGAGCTGCCGGCGGTGCTCGTCGTCGAGCGTCTTCTCGTCGATCGACGCGATCGCGGTGTGCATGCACCGCAGCCAGGCGTCGCGCTCGAGCGGCCCGATCCGGAAAGGATGATGACGCATGCGCAGCCGCGGGTGGCCCCGCTCCTCGGAGTAGGTGCGCGGGCCGCCCCAGTACTGCTCCAGGAACATCCGCATGCGCCGTTCGGCCGGACCGAGATCCTCCTCGGGATACAGGGGCCGGACGATCTCGTCCCGCGCGATCTCCTCGTAGAACCGTGCAGTGAGCCGGCGGAACGTCTCGGCGCCACCGACCGCCTCGTAGAAGGTCTGCTCGTCACTCATCTGTATTCGTTCACCGTCCCTCTCGACCGTCCATTGTGCCCGCTCCCGACCGCACACCGCCCGACGAGCCGTGCCGGGGCGGGACCGTCACCGGATGTTCACCGGCCCGACCTGGACCGGTCCGCTGATTTCGGGTGCGATTCGAAAGCATCCGTGGTCCACTGTTCCCAGTCTTTTCGGAGGTCGTATGAAGCACAGCAGCAGCTCGCATCGACAACTCCCGCCCGCGGACGCCCCTGCAGGGGTGCCGGGGGCTACCACACTGCGCGTGGTGCACGACAGCACCGCGACGGTACCCGACTGGTTGAAACGTCGAGTGTTGCTGCTCAACGCCACCTACGAGCCGCTCACCGCCCTGCCCGCCCGCAGGGCCGTGGTCCTGATGGCCGGGGGCAAGGCCGATACCGTGCA
Source organism: Rhodococcus sp. AB351 (assembly GCF_049538275.1). Taxonomy (NCBI): domain Bacteria; kingdom Bacillati; phylum Actinomycetota; class Actinomycetes; order Mycobacteriales; family Nocardiaceae; genus Rhodococcus; species Rhodococcus sp. AB351. The sequence continues at coordinate 472,976 of NZ_JBMVFW010000002.1, read as the reverse complement.
CGACGATCCGCTCGCCCCGCTCGTGCGATCGGCCGAATGGTCGGTGCAACTGCCGTCCGTGATCCGTCTGCGCAACTACGTGCGCGTTCCGTATCACGCGCGGGTGCCGCTCACCCGGGCCGCGCTCATGCACCGCGACCGGAACCGGTGCGCTTACTGCGGAGGCAAGGCCGAGACGATCGACCACGTCGTGCCGCGCAGCCGCGGCGGCGAGCACACCTGGGAGAACTGTGTCGCATGCTGCGCGCCGTGCAACCATCGCAAGGCCGACAAGCTGCTCACCGAACTCGGATGGACCCTGCGTGTGGTGCCGAATCCGCCCAAGGGCCGGCACTGGCGCCTGCTCGCGACCCTGCCCGAGTTGCACCCCACCTGGCTGCCCTATCTGGGGGAGGGCGCGGCCTGATCGGGTCGTTCTCCGGGGCGTATGAGGCCTTTCGAGCCCGGCTGGGCTAACGTTTGGCTGTGAGCATTCTCGAGACAACCCTGATCTTCGTCGGCATCCCGCTGCTGATCGTCTTGGTCTTCGGTGGGCTGTCCTTCGTCATGAGCAAGTACCCGGGCTCCACGCCGTCGGACGACCCGTACACGCTCGACCGGAAATGGGAGTACGAACCGCTCCTGTGGACCGCGACCGACGAATCGACCCATCCCTGGAAATACCCGCATCATGGTCACGGTCATGCCGCTCTGACCTCGGCGGAGCTGATCGGAGGTACCGCAAGTGGCAAGTGGTGACGTGATCCAGCGTCCGGCCGTCGCGCCGGAGAACCTGCCGCACGGTGCGGCACTCACCGCGAGCGGACGCATCTCCGCCGTGCGCGGTCTCGGGCAGGCCTTCACGGGCGCGCCGTTCAAGGACCGCGACCTCATCACCCTCGACGACACGCTCACGCACGCGATACGGATCACCAATGTGCGGTTCACCGTCTACATCGGTGACGACGTGAATCCGGCCGCGGCGACCGACGCCCTGCTGCCGACGACGCCGGACGCCGACAACTCGGTCCTCGTCGCCGTCTTCCCGAACCAGCGGAGCATCGAGGTCCGCTCGGGTCGTACCGCCGCCGACCGCGCCACCGACCGCGTGCTGCAGCTCGGCATCACCGCGGCCGTGTCGTCCTTCGGTCAGGGGAATCTGCTCGACGGCATCACCAGCGCCGTCCGCGTCATCGCGAACGCCATGGTCGCTCCCTGATACGGAGCCCACGACCATCTGTGGCCCGCTGCCGCTCCGTGAAGGAGAGGCAGCGGGCCACAGTCGTCTCATGGGGGCACCGCCCACAGTCGTTCGGTGAGGTCGGTGCGTCAGGACGCGTCGAACGCGCGTGCCTTCAACGAGCGCACGACCCCGGCACGACCCTCGACGACGAGCCGGCGCAGGGCCGGCGGATGGTCGCCGGCGAGGAACTCGTCGGCCGCCGCCACCGACTGCTCACTGATCGACCACGACGGGTACAGCCCGATCACGACGGTCTGCGCGACCTCGCTCGAACGACGCTCCCACACTCCCGGCACCTCCGCGAAGTACCGCGCGACGTACGGCTCGAGCAGTTCACCCTGACCGGCCGGGGCGAAACCGCCGATCACGGCGCGCGCCGTGATGTTCGGGACGCTGTCGTCGTGCACGACCGTCTGCCACACCTGTTCCTTGACGGCCTCCTGCGGACGCGCCGCGCGGGCGGCCGCCGCCTGGCGGGCACCCGCGGCCGTCGGGTCGCGTTCGGCCTCCGCGTCGATGAACGGCGACTCCACGCCCTCGGCATCGACCTCGCCCGCCGCGGCGAGCGCCTGGACGATCCGCCAGCGCAGATCGGTGTCGACCGTCAGCCCGGGCAGGCCGACCGTCGCCGGATCCGCGCCCAGCAACTCCTCGAGCACCTCGGTGTGCCAGGGCGACAGGTACGCGGTGGTGAGCGCGTTGACGAACGCGAGCTGATGGTCGGAGCCGGCCTCGGACTCGCGGGCGAGCTCGAGCAGACGGTTGGCGAAGTCCGCCCGGCCCTGCTCCGCGGCCCAGGACGGGTCGGCGTAGCTCTCCAGCGCGGTGTGCGCCTGCATGAGCAGACGCTGGACGACACCGACCTCGGTCTCGGCGGCGATGCCGCGCTGCACGAGGGCGACGAAATCGCGCGCCTTCATCTCGGCCTGACGGGTCATCTCCCACGCCGCCGACCACACCAGGGTGCGCGGCAGCGACTCGGCGATGTCGCCGACCCGGTCGATGACGGTCGCGAGCGACTCCTCGTCGAGACGCACCGAGCAGTACGTCAGGTCGTCGTCGTTGACGAGGACGAACGCGCCGCGCGGCACACCCACCAGATCGGGCACCTCGGTGCGCTCGGCGGCGTCGACGTCGATCTCCACGCGGTGCGTGCGGACGAGCTTGCCGGAGCCGTCGTCGTCGTACACACCGATCGCGAGGCGGTGCACGCGGAACTCCCCGGCGCCGGGCTGGGCACCTTCCTGCACCACCGCGAAACGCGTGAAGCGTCCCTGGTCGTCGACCTCGAAGTCCGGTCGCAGGATGTTCAGGCCGGTGGTCTTGAGCCACTGGGCGCCCCAGTCCGACAGGTCGCGGCCGGAGGACTTCTCCAGCGCGGCGAGCAGGTCGTCGAAGGTGGCGTTGCCGTAGGCGTGGTCGCGGAAGTACTCGCGCAGACCGGCGAGGAAGGACTCCTGCCCGACATAGGCGACGAGCTGCTTGAGCACCGACGCGCCCTTGGCGTAGGTGATGCCGTCGAAGTTGACCTCGACCGCGGCGAGGTCGGGGATGTCGGCGGCGATGGGGTGCGTCGACGGCAGCTGGTCCTGCCGGTAGGCCCACGACTTCTCGACGTTCGCGAAGGTCGTCCACGCGTTGGTGTACTCGGTGGCCGAGGCCTGGCACAGAACCGACGCGAACGTCGCGAACGACTCGTTGAGCCACAGGTCGTCCCACCAGCGCATGGTGACGAGGTCGCCGAACCACATGTGTGCCATCTCGTGCAGGACGGTCTCGGCGCGGCGCTCGTAGGAGTAGCGGGTGACCTTGGAGCGGAAGACGTAGTCCTCCAGGAAGGTCACCGCGCCCGCGTTCTCCATCGCCCCGGCGTTGAATTCGGGCACGAACAGCTGGTCGTACTTGCCGAAGGCGTAGGGGATCCCGAAGTTGGCGTGGTAGAAGCCGAAGCCCTGCTTGGTCTCGGTGAACAGCCGGTCGGCGTCCATGTACTCCGCGAGCGACGCGCGGCAGAAGATGCGCAGCGGGATGGTGCCGTGCTCGTCGGTGTACTCGTCGGACCACACCGCGTACGGGCCGGCGATGAGCGCGACGAGATAGGTGCTCATCCGCGGGGTGGTGCGGAAGATGTGCAGGCCCGGCTGCGCGGCCGCCGTCTGCACGGTGTCGGCGTTGGAGATCACGGCCCAGTCCTGCGGCGCGGTGACCTTCAGGTCGAAGGTGGCCTTGAGGTCGGGCTGGTCGAAGCACGCGAACATCCGCTTGGCGTCGGCCGTTTCGAACTGCGAGTACAGATACACCGCGTCGTCGGTGGGGTCGACGAACCGGTGCAGGCCCTCACCGGTGTTCGTGTACAGGCAGTCGGCGTCGACGACGAGTTCGTTGTGGGCGGCGAGACCGGTGAGGGCGATGCCGGTCTCCTCGGAGTATCCGGACACGTCGACGGATTCGCCGTTGAGGGTCGCCGAGTGCACGGTCTTCGCGATGAGGTCGATGAACGTCGAGGCGCCCGCGGTCGCGTCGAATCGGACAGTGGTCACCGACCGGAAGGTCGTGGTGCCCGGCGCGCCGGCACCGTCGGTGAGATCCAGTTCGATGCTGTAGTTGTCGACGGACAGGATCGCGGCCCGTTCGGCGGCCTGCTCGCGGGTCAGATTCGGTGGTGCCACGGGAGAACTCCTTCTCACGACGGAATGTCGGTCGGCGTCCATCCCATCATGATCGGCGAACCCTCACGGAGCGACGTCGGACAACGGCACCGTGGTGTCCGTCAACCGGCCGACGTCGACGGGCCGCCCCGAGGCGATGAGAGCGCGGATGTCGTCCCCGGCATCCCAGATGTTGACGTTCATCCCCGCCCGGACCCGCTGCTCGTCGTCGAGCCAGAACGCGAGGAACTGCCGTCCCGGCACGTCGCCGCGGGTGACCACCCGCGCGTCGCGGGGAGCGAGCCCGACGTATTCCATGCCGAGGTCGTACTGGTCGGTGAAGAAATAGGGGAGCCGGTCGTAGGTCGCGTCGCGGCCGAGCATCGTCGCGGCCGCGACGGCCGGCTGGTTCAAAGCGTTGGCCCAGTGTTCGACGCGCACCCGGGTGCCGAGCAGCGGATGCTCCGCCGACGCGATGTCGCCGACCGCCACGATGTCCGGATCGCTCGTCCGCAGCGATGCGTCGACGAGCACGCCGTCGTCGACCGCGAGCCCGGCGTCGCGGGCCAGCTCGACGTTCGGGCGCGCCCCGACCGCGACGAGCACGGCGTCGGCGGGCACCACACTGTCGTCGCCGAACCGGATGCCGCTCGCGCGACCGTCGTAGGCGACGATCTCGCGCACCGAGGTGTTCGTCCGCAGATCGACCCCGTTCGCGCGGTGCAGGTCGGCGAACACCGCACCCATCTCCTCGCCGAGGGCGCCGAGCAGGGGCTGCGTCGCGGTCTCCGCGACCACCACGCCCGCGCCCCGGCCGCGGGCGTTCGCGGCGATCTCCATGCCTATCCATCCCGCGCCGATGACGGCCAGCCATCCCGCGTGGTCGGTCTCGCCCTGGATCGCGGCGAGCAGCGCATCGGAGTCCTCGACGGTGCGCATGACGTACACGCGTTCGGCGTCGGCTCCGGGAATCGGGACCGTGCGGGGCGTCGAGCCCGTTGCGAGAGCAAGCTTGTCGTAGTGCAGCGTCGACCCGTCGGGCAGCGTCACCGTGTGGGCGGCCGGATCGATCGCGGTGACCTTCGTGCCGAGCAGCAGTTCGACGCGGTGGTCGCGGTACCAGTCGCCGTCGTGCACCGTGAAGTCGGCGAGTTGCTTGCGTCCGGCGAAGTAGTCCTTCGACAACGGCGGTCGCTCGTAGGGCAGGTGCTCCTCCGCGCCGATCAGCAGGATGCGCCCGGGAAAGTCGCGGGCGCGCAGTTCCTCTGCCAGCTTGGCGCCGGCCAGACCCGCGCCGACGATCAGAAACGTTTCCTCACCCGACATCGTGGTGCCTCCACTGTGATGCGTGCCGGACCTGCTTCCCGGCTCCGACGTTACGGCTACCGCCCGCACTACGGCCCGGTTCAGGAAGAATCGTCGACGGGGCCGTGTTGAACATGCTTGTAGTTGTCCGGCCCGTACGAACTCTTGTGAGGAGATCTCTTGAGCGACCTGACTGCCGCGTCCTCGACCGGCAAGGACACCGCCGACTTCTGGTTCGATCCGTTGTGCCCGTGGTGCTGGATCACCTCGCGCTGGATCCTCGAGGTCACGAAGGTGCGCGACATCGAGGCGCGTTTCCACGTGATGAGCCTGGCCGTGCTGAACGAGGGGCGCGACCTGCCGGAGGAGTACGCCGAGCTGATGACGAAGGCGTGGGGCCCGGTGCGCGTCGCGATTGCCGCGGCGCAGAAGTACGGCGACGACATCCTCTCCCCGCTGTACACGGCGATGGGCACCCGCATCCACAACGAGGGCAACAAGGACTTCGCGGACGTGATCGCCGCGTCGCTCGCCGAACTCGACCTCGACGCCTCGCTGGCAGAGGCCGCCGACAGCGATGCCTACGACGAGGCTCTGCGCACGAGCCACCACGCCGGCATGGACAAGGTGGGCCAGGACGTCGGTACCCCCACGATCCACGTCAACGGCATCGCCTTCTTCGGTCCCGTCCTGTCGAAGATCCCGCGCGGCGAAGAGGCCGGGAAGGTGTGGGACGGCGTGGTCGCTCTCGCGTCCTACCCGCATTTCTTCGAACTCAAGCGCAGCCGCGACGAGGAGCCCGACTTCTCCTGACCGGGCATCGCCGTGGCGCTCGGTAGAGTGCCACGGCGTGTCGAACGATCATGTGGTCCGGCCGGCGACGGTGCACGATGTCGAGAAGGCGACGGCAACGCTCGGACGAGCGTTCCGCGACTATCCGTTCACCCGCTACACCGTCGACGGCCGAGACCACGAGACCCGGGTCCGCGACCTGCAGGGGCTCTTCCTCGCCGAGATCGGCATGCGCTGCGGCGAGGTGTGGGTCTCCGACGACGTCGACGCGGTGGCCGTGTGGACGACGCCCGACTCCATCGGGCTCGGGGAGGCGTTCGCGTCCGTCGCCGATCGGGTGACGGAACTGCGGGGCGATCGTGCCCGCGCCGCCGAACTGGCCGAGCAGGCCACCGCGGAACTGCAGCCGAACGAGCCCGTGTGGTTCCTGGCCACGGTGGGCGTCGATCCCACCTCGCAGGGTCGCGGCCTGGGACGGGCCGTCCTCGAACCCGGACTCCGCGCGGCCGAGCGGCAGGGGGTCGCGGCCTGTCTGGAAACCTCCTCGGAGACGAACGTCGCGCTCTACGAACGTCTCGGATTCGTCGTCACCGGTGTCGTGGAGCTGCCGGACGGCGGCCCGAAGGTCTGGGCGATGCGCCGCTGACCTGACGGAGACTCGGGACCGGAGGTCGCAACGCTCCGCGCGTACAGACTTGTGCTCATCCCGAATTCAATTCTCGGCTTCGGGTCGGACGCGGACTACCGTGATGCATCATGGCTGTTCCCTGTCCCCGTACCCTGCTCGTCACACCCAGCGCGTCGCTCGCGCCGGAGGTGACGCGATGACCACCTCACGCACCGCGACCCGCCTTGCAGACACCGGCGAGGCCCTGCGCGTCGCTTCTGCGCTCGCCGACGAGTTCGCAGCCGGCGCGTCACGTCGTGATGCCGAACGGGAACTGCCGCGCGACGAGATCCGCGCGCTCGCGTCCTCCGGACTGCTCGCGGTGACCGTGCCCACCGAATACGGCGGCATCGCCGCTCCGTACGAAGTGGTCGCCGAGATCTTCCGGATCCTGGCCTCGGCGGATCCGAGCATCGCCCAGATCCCGCACTCGCACTTCACCTTCCTCGAGGCGATCCGGTCCCAGGGCAGCGACGAGCAGAAGCGTTTCTTCTACGGCGAGGTGCTCGACGGGGCGCTGTTCGCCAACGCCCAGAGCGAACGCGGATCGCGTGCGGTGAACATCGACAGCACCGTGCTGCGCCGACGGGACGACGGCTACGTCCTCACCGGCCGCAAGTTCTACAGCACCGGTGCGCTGTTCGCCGACTGGATCGCGGTGCGCGCCAGCCTCGCCGACAACCCGGACGCGACCGACGCGTCGACCCCGAAGGCCGTCGCCTTCGTCCGGCGCGAGACCGCCGGACTCACCGTCGTCGACGACTGGGACGGCATGGGCCAACGCACCACCGCCAGCGGCACCGTCACCCTCGACGACATCGAGGTCCCCGACGCGGCGGTCGTGCCGTACACGCCGATCTTCGAAGCGCCCACCACCTACGGCGCTCAAGCGCAGCTGCTGCACTCGGCGATCGACGTGGGTATCGCGACCGGCGCACTCGCCGAGGCCGTCGTCCAGGCAGGTCGCGCACGGCCGCACTTCGAGGCGGATGTCGAACGAGCAGTGGACGATCCGCTGCTCGTCCAGATCGCCGGAGAGGCCACCGTCACCGTCCGGGCCGCCCAGGCACTGCTCGCGGAGGCAGGGCGGGCCGTCGACCGCGCACGCGCGAACCCGACCGCAGAGACCACCGCCGCGGCCTCCATCGAGGTCGCGACCGCGAAGGTCGCCGCGACCCGCGCCGCCGTCGAGACGGCGAACATCCTGTTCGAACTCGGCGGCACCCGCAGCGCATCGGGAGCCGCGAATCTGTCGCGCTACTGGCGCGACGCCCGCACGCACACCCTGCACGACGCGACCCGGTGGAAGCTCCAGCACATCGGCCGGTGGACCCTCAGCGGCACCCACCCGCCGCGCTACGGCGTGCTCTGACCCGCCTCCGGCGGGGTGTGCTCCGACCTGCCTCCGGCGGGGTGTGCTCCGACCTGCCTCCGGCGGGGTGTGCTCCGACCTGCCTCCGGCGGGGTGTGCTCCGACCTGCCTCCGGCGGGGTGTGCTCCGACCCGCCTCCGGCGGTCCACTGTTCGGATCTCGTTGATTCTTATGGTGGGCGCGGGACCGATCCCGGGCTTGGATGAACACATGTCGACCGAACGCATCGCCGATCAGACCACTTTCGCCTACTGGGTGCCCAACGTCAGTGGTGGTCTGGTCACCTCGGACATCGAACAGCGCACGAGCTGGGACTACGAGTACAACGTCGAGCTCGCCCGTACGGCCGAGAACAACGGCTTCGAATACGCACTGAGCCAGGTGCGGTACGAGGCCAGCTACGGCGCGGAGTTCCAGCACGAGTCGACGAGTTTCAGCCTCGCCCTGCTGCTCGCCACCGAGCGGCTCAAGGTCATCGCCGCCGTCCACCCCGGTCTGTGGCAGCCGGCCGTGCTGGCCAAGCTCGGCGCGACCGCCGACCAGCTGTCCGGTGGCCGGTTCGCGGTCAACGTCGTCAGCGGATGGTTCAAGGACGAGTTCACCCACATGGGTGAGCCGTGGCTCGAGCACGACGAGCGCTACCGGCGCAGCGCCGAGTTCCTCCAGGTGCTCCGCAAGATCTGGACCGAGGACGAGGTCGACTTCCGCGGCGACTTCTACCGGATCCACGACTTCACACTGAAGCCGAAGCCGGCCAACACCCCCGAGCGCCCGAATCCGGAGCTGTTCCAGGGTGGCAACTCCACCGCCGCCATCGCCAACGGTGGTCGCTACGCCGACTGGTACTTCAGCAACGGCAAGGACTACGACGGCATCACCGCCCAGATCGACGAGCTGCGCGAGGTCGCCCGTGCCCACGACCGCGAGGTGAAGATCGGGCTCAACGGGTTCATCATTGCCCGCGACACCGAGAAGGAGGCCCGCGACACCCTCCGGGAGATCGTGGAGAAGGCGAACAAGCCGGCCGTCGAGGGCTTCCGCAGTGCCGTCCGGCAGGCCGGTTCGTCCACGGGCGACAAGAAGGGCATGTGGGCGGACTCGACTTTCGAGGATCTCGTCCAGTACAACGACGGTTTCAAGACCCAGCTCATCGGCACGCCCGAGCAGATCGCACATCGCATCGTCGAATACCGTCGTCGCGGCGTCGACCTGATCCTCGCCGGTTTCCTGCACTTCCAGGAGGAGGTCGAGTACTTCGGCAGGAACGTGCTGCCGATCGTGCGCGAACTCGAGGCCCAGGAGGCCCGCGAACCCGTCGGCGTCTGACACACCGACCGGCCTCGTTAGACTCGGCCCATGCGCGTTTACCTGGGAGCCGACCACGCGGGCTTCGAACGGAAGAATGAGATCATCGAGCACCTGAAGAAGAACGGCCACGAGCCGATCGACTGCGGTGCGTTCGAGTACGACGCCCTCGACGACTACCCGGCCTTCTGCATCGAGGCCGCGCGGCGCACCGTCGCCGACAAGGGCAGCCTCGGCATCGTGCTCGGGGGTAGCGGCAACGGCGAGCAGATCGCCGCCAACAAGGTGCCGGGTGCGCGCTGCGCCCTGGCGTGGAGCGTCGACACCGCCAAGCTTGCGCGCGAGCACAACAACGCGCAGCTCATCGGCATCGGTGGCCGTATGCACAGCCTCGAGGAGACCCTCGCGATCGTCGACGCCTTCCTGTCGACCGAGTGGTCGAACGAGGAGCGTCACCAGCGCCGCATCGACATCCTCGCCGAGTACGAGAAGACCGGCGAGGCCCCGGCGGTTCCCGGCGCGCCTGCCTGATCCGTGCCCGAAGGACACATCCTGCACCGGCTCGCCCGGCTGCACCACGAGTGGTATTCGGGTGCGCCGGTGCGGGTGTCCAGTCCGCAGGGGCGGTTCGCCGACGGTGCCGCCGCCGTGGACGGACGCGTCCTGACCCACGCGGACGCGTGGGGCAAGCATCTCTTCCACCACTACGAGGGTGGTCTCGCCGTCCACGTGCATCTCGGTATCTACGGTGAGTTCACCGACCGCGAGTTGCCGCTCGGCGAACCGGTCGGGCAGGTGCGGATGCGGATGATCGGCGCGCGCCACGGCAGCGACCTGCGTGGTCCGGCGGCGTGCGAGGTGCTCACCCCCGGTGAGGTCGAGTCGATCGAGGCCCGGCTCGGTCCCGACCCGCTGCGTCCCGACGCCGATCCCGAGCGGGCGTGGCGCCGCATCGGCAGATCACGCACCGCGATCGGGGCGTTGCTCATGAACCAGGCCGTCATCGCCGGGGTCGGCAACGTCTACCGCGCCGAAGTGCTCTTCCGCCACGGCATCCATCCGGAACGTCCGGGAAACAAGCTGTCCCGCAGTGAGTTCGACGCGATCTGGGCCGACCTCGTCGAGCTGATGAACGTCGGTGTCGAGCACGGGCGCATGCACGTCGTGCGACCCGAACACGACCACGGCGCGCCGGCCTACGCCAAGAACAGACCCCGTACGTACGTCTATCGCCGTGCCGGCGAACCCTGCCGGATCTGCGGGACTCCCGTCCTGCACTCGGTCATGCAGGCGCGGAACCTGTTCTGGTGCCCGGTCTGTCAGCCGAGCTGACCCGACTCAGGGGATTCGGCTCAGTCGACCCGGCTCAGAAATCGAAGCCGCCGAAATCGAATCCGCCGCCGTCCCCGCCACCGAAGTCGCCGCCACCGAAATCGTCACCGCCTCCGAACTCGTTGCCCCCGCCGTATTCGTCACCACCGCCGAAGTCGTCGCCCCCGCCTGTCTCCGCGGACGGATCACCGACGCCGGATTCGAATGCTTGCGCGTCGTAGGGGACACCGGCCATCCCGGCGAACATCGTCGAGAAGAGCAGCATCGAGCCGACACCCCACGCGCCTGCCACCAGGGCGGGCTTCCACCACGGCTCCGAATACCAGCCCGCAGGGACGGGCCGGCCCGCGACGCGACCGCCCGGGTAGTAGTTCGGTGTCGCGGAGGACGGTGACGGCGACGCGGCGATGGTGCGTCCCTCGAAGTCGACGGTGCGTTTCTCGGTGACCTCGCCGGCGGACTTCTGTCCGTCGAGCGTCGGGATCTCCGGACCCGGGTCCATGCCCATCGCCAGGCGCGCGGCGCGGATGTAGTACAGACCTTCGAGCGCGGTCTGTTTCGCGAGACGCGCCTGCATCGGCGAGTTCGCCTGCTCGATCTGGGAGCCGGCGGCGGTGAAGCGCTCGGATGCGTCCGCCAGCGCTTGGCGTGAGGCGTCGTCGGTGCCGGTCAGGTTGTAGATCTGGCCGCCGAGACGCTCGATCGCCTGCCGTGCGTCGGCCTTGGCGTCGTCGAGGGTGACGGTGCGGTGACGGGTGGTGCTCTTCTGGGAGCGGGAGACGAAGTACACCACGGCACCGACGGCGGCGAGGATGAGCAGAAGTTCCACGGCCGATCCTTCCGGTGGGGAGGGTCCTGTTCTCCAGCGTACCGACGCGGGGAGTCACTCCCCGAGGACCGCGCGCATCCCTTCCTGCAGGCAGGAATCGAACGAATCGCGGTTGGGGAGGACCGTGGGGTCCACCGCCAGGCCCATGCAGCAGGTGTCGCGGTAGGACATCGCCGACGCGGTCATCATTGCGCCGTCGGCCGCGCCGAAGCCGTAGTACCGCTCGATCTTCGCGCCACCGACGTAGAGCGGTGCGTGGGAACCCGGGAGCGTGGACACCACCACGTCCCGCGGACCGACGGCGATGTCGGCCTGTGCTCCGGCGGAGGACGGGAACGAGATGTCGATGCGTCGCATGAGATCGACCGCGTCCATCGCGTGGATCTCCGTCTCGTCCTCGGGTGCCATGGCCACCGCTCCGCCGTCCGGCCCGGGCACGACGACGCGCAGGCCGTCGATCGAGCGGCCGTGTCGACGGCGGTACTCGCTGCACGCGAGGAGCATCGCGGCGGAGAACCCGCTCGACACGCGACAGCCCGCGCGTTCGCAGGCGTGACGCAGGGCGGCGAGATCCGCGTCGAGCACGTGCAGTCGCGGCGCGCGGGGTGCGGGCTCCTCGCGGTCGCCGGTGCGTCCGAGCAGGGCATTGATCAATCCGGTGCCCAGCGACGTGAACACGTGCGCGGCGGTGCGGAACGACTCGGCGCTCTGCTCGGACACCGATTTCGCCCACGACAACATGGAGTCGGACTGCCCGGGAGCCGGCACGGAGCCGAGATGGCGCAGGCGGATCACCAGTGCCGACTGGCCGCCGTCGAGGCCGTCGAGCAGGGTCAGTTCCCAGCGCGGGTGCCCGAGTCCCGAGGGCTCGGGTGCGGTGCGGGCGTAGGCGAGCACCTCCTCGAAACTCGCCGGGGCGGGCAGCTCGACCCGCTCGAGATGCCAGGGCGGATCCGAGTCCGGATGCCCGGTACGGCGCGGCGGGTCGAGGCCGAACGGAAGTTCCACCACGCGGTGCCGGAAGCTCGGCGACTCGTGGTTGCCCGGCGCGAGCACCGCCGCGACCCGATCCCAGTCGGGGGTGGCGTCGAGAAGGACGGCGGCGACGACCGAGGAGCCGGGGGAGCAGTCCCGGGCGAGGTCGTCGGAGGTATCCTTCACAACAGGGACGGTCTCATATCGTGAACGACACACACCCGCGCTTGACTCTCGCTTTGCACTATCGAGTCGAAAAGGTGACACGTCGTTGCTGGATTCGGGATGTCCCCACATGCCGGTCCTCACCGCCGCGCTCGTCCTCTCCAACGTCCGACGGCCACTGCGCCCAGACCCGCCGCGGCGATCCACGGTGCTCCCGAGACGAACGGATCGAGCCACTGGTGATTGACGTCGGCCCGCGAACTCCGACGTCGCGATGCCCCACCGTGCGCGGTGATCTCCGCCCGGAGTCCGCTCTCGGTCACCGGATTGTCGGGGCGGCCCTGCAGCAGCGCCCGGACCCGGCTCTCGGCGACGTCGATGCGGTCGGCGCCGATCAGAAGTAACCAGTGCGCGGCGCGGGCCTCGCTGTACCGGCGGTAGGCGTGCCTGCGCACGACACCCGACAGTCCCTTCAACGGCGCGGTGGTGCCGAAGACCGGCGTGACGAAGGCGTGCTCGATCGAGCGTTCGCGGGTCTCGTGTCCCGGCTGGCGTTCGGGGAAGTCCCAGTGCGCGCCCGTCGCCTCGGGCGCGAAGCGTTCCTTCGGCACCGACGGGCGGTCGCGCGGATCCAGGTCGACGCCCCAGCCGGGGATACGGGCACGCAGCTGGTCGGGGGTCTCGGGCGGTTCGGGCTTGTCTGCGGTGTAGGCCATGATGGTCCTCCTCAGCTCCCGTCGGCGACGATGATCGGTTTGATGCACCCGTCGAGCTTCGACGAGAACATGTGGTAGGCCTCCGCAATGTGTTCGAGCGGAACGCGGTGCGTGACGATGTCGTTCGGTTTCAGGTAGCCGTTGCGGACGTGCTCGAACAGCCGCGGCCACTGGCGCTTGACGGGGCACTGGTTCATTCGCAGCGTCAGGCCCTTGTTGAGCGCGTCGCCGAACTTCACGGCACTGAAGATCGGGCCGTAGGCGCCCATCACCGAGATGGTGCCGCCCTTACGGACACCGTCGATGGCCCAGTTCAGCGCGACCGGCGAGCCACCCTGCATCTTCAGCTTCGCGGCGGTGACGTGCTGCAGGAAGTTCCCGTCGGCCTCCGCGCCGACGGCGTCGATGGCGACGTCCGCCCCGAGATGGCCGGTGATCTTCTTCAGATGGACGACGATGTCGTCGTACTCCGCGAAGTTGGAGGTCTCGGCGTGTGCGAAGGTGCGGGCCTTCTCCAGCCGGTACTCGAGATGGTCGATCACGATGACCCGGCCGGCCCCCATGAACCAGGCGGACTTCGCCGCGTACAGGCCCACCGGGCCGGCGCCGAAGACCACGACCGTGTCGCCCTCGACGATGTCGCCCAGTTGGGCACCGAAGTAGCCGGTCGCCAGGGCGTCGGTGAGCATCAGAGCGTCCTCGCCGTCCATCCAGTCGGGCACGACGGTGGGACCGACGTCGGCGAACGGCACCCGCACGAACTCGGCCTGGCCACCGTCGTAGCCGCCGCAGGTGTGCGAGTAGCCGTAGATGCCACCGACCGCGGTGGCGTTGGGGTTGACGTTGTGGCAGTTCGAATACAGGCCGCGCGCGCAGAAGAAGCACGACCCGCAGAAGACGTTGAACGGGACCATGACGCGGTCGCCGGGTTTCAGGCTCTGCACCGACGGACCGACCTCGTGGACCACCCCGACGAACTCGTGGCCGAAGGTCGTACCGACGCGGGTGTCGGGCATCATCCCGTGGTAGAGGTGCAGGTCGGAACCGCAGATCGCCGCCAACTCGACGCGCACGATGGCGTCGTTGGGATGCTCGATCCGGGGAATGTCCTTCTCTTCGACGCGGACCCGATACGGGCCGCGATAGACCATCGCGCGCATACGTGCTCCCTCGTCGTGGCTCGTGTGGTCGCGAATACCCGAGGGAAGGACCTCCACACGGCAGGTCGCGGGATCAGAGCGCCGGAACGTCCGGGGCGGGGTGGGCGCCGCCGGACAGGGGAGGAGTCTGCGGTCCGTCGACGAACGCGCGGTGCAGTGCGTCGACGACGTCGGCGACGGCGTGACGGCGGGCGAACGCGCGTCGCTGCAGCATCGCCCCGGTGCCGCGGGCGAGGATCGTCTCCCACATCGCCGCCGCGCACCGGTGGTCGCCGGTCGCCTCGAGTTGTGGGCGGATGTATCGGAGGAAAGCGCGGAACGACTGTTGCGCGGTGGCGGGCCGTCCGGTGAACACGTCGACGGCACGTCCGGTCGGCCCCTCGCGAGCAGCGCACAGGTACGCGGCGTGGACGACCTCGTCGGCGACCGGAGGAGCAGTGATGCCCGCCCGGACCTCTCGTTCGGCGGTGGCGACGAGCGCGCGGACGAGCATCGCCAGGAGAACAGTCTCGTCGACCGTCGCCGGCACGTCGCTCACCCGGATCTCGACGGTAGGCAGATGCGCCGAGGGACGCACGTCCCAATAGACCATGCCCGGATCGAGGATGTTGCCGCTCTCGATCATCATGGCGACGATCGCGTCGTAGTGCTCCGCCGACGTGAACCGCGGGGGAGGACCCGCGCACGGCCAGCGGGAGGCCATGATCGCCCGCCAACTGGCGTACCCGGTGTCGCGGCCCCGATGGATGGGCGAGTTGGCCGTCGCGGCCAGCAGGGTGGGCAACCACACCCGGACGTGATTGCACACCAGGACGGCGGTTTCGCGGTCCGCAACACCGACGTGGACGTGGCAGCCGCAGACCTCCTGCTCCTCGACGAGACGTCCGTACCGCTCGGCCATCGTCCGGTAGCGCGGCACATCCGTCACGGACGCGAGCTGTTGGAGCGTGGGCGACACACCCGACGCGAGCAGACCCACGTGCGCCTCCCGCGCGGCCGCGGCTGCGCTGGTCCGGCCCTCGACGACACGCGCACGCAACTCGGCCGAGCTGCGGCAGACCGGTGTGTTCACCTCGACCTGGATGCGTTTGAGCTCGTAGTCCATGTCGAGTCCGAGCCGGGCGGCTGCGGCCACGACGAGGTCGTTGCTCGCGGTGAGCCGTTCGGAGGTCGGGTCGACGAGGAAGAACTCCTCCTCGACGCCGACGGTCGGAGCGGAGGTCGGGGGCATGTCCGGAGTCGGTCTGTGGCGCCGAGGCATCGTTGCCTCCCTGCATAGCGAGGCGCCGTCGGTACAGCCGGCGCCGTCGGTGACGCCGGCGCCTTCTCGACCGACCGCTGACCTACGGGGGTGAGACGACGATACTCGGATTTCACACCGGAGAACGGCATTCGATGGGGGAGAGGGACCGACCGGAGTCGTTCCCGACTCCGGCCGGCCGGAGGTGGGGCGAGGCCGGTCCCTCGACACCCCCCCTGCGGTGTCATCCGACGACGCCCCACCCGTTCGCGGTCGCGTCCACGGGAGGGACGCGACGAGGAATCACGACGCGGTGGTTCGTGCGGTCGTCGGAATGCGGATGGGCGGGCCGGACGAGACGGGGCCGGACGAGAAGGGCGAGGACCGAGGCCGACGCGAGTCGAACCGAAGTGGACTGCAGCCGAGGTCGCATTCGGACGACCTGTGGTGGGGCTGCTTCTCAACCTCGACGGCATGATGACACCCCTCGGGACCATGTGTCCAGGAATGTGCATGTCACCTGCCGGAAACCGGACGTCGGCGACGGTCCGGAACGACGAAGCCCGCCGGTGCTGTGTGCACCCGGCGGGCTTCCTCCGTGGAGGGGATGACGGGAATCGAACCCGCGTAGCCAGTTTGGAAGACTGGGGCTCTACCATTGAGCTACATCCCCGTTGCGGCTGCGGCGCCGGTGTCGACCGGTGCTGCGGCTTGCGAGATGTGACTGTACCGGACCTCGCTTTGGATTTCATAATCGGGGGGCCGTAGGATTCTGCGATGGGTCCCGCGGGTCGGATGCGGTGCCTTCACGACCGGGATGTGGCGCAGCTTGGTAGCGCATCCGCTTTGGGAGCGGAGGGTCGCAGGTTCGAATCCTGTCATCCCGACCAGATCGAACAGCGTCAGCGCGCTCAGTAGTGACACGAACGACCGACAAGAGAGCACGACAGAAGGAGCATGTCCGTGAAGAGCACCGTCGAGCAGCTGAGCCCGACGCGAGTCCGTATCAATGTTGAGGTGCCCTTCGAGGAGCTCCAGCCTGATTTCGACCGCGCTTTCAAGGCCCTCGCCGGCCAGGTCCGCATCCCGGGCTTCCGCCCCGGTAAGGCTCCTCGCAAGATCCTCGAGGCCCGCGTCGGCCGCGGCGCCGTTCTGGACCAGGTCATCAACGAGGCCATCCAGAGCCGCTACAGCGAAGCCGTGACCGCGAACGACGTCAAGGTCATCAGCCAGCCCGAGATCGACGTCACCAAGCTCGAGGACAACGTCGAGCTGGCGTTCACCGCCGAGGTCGACGTCCGTCCCGAGATCACCCTCCCCGATTTCTCCGAGATCGCCGTCACCGTCGATCCCGTCGAGATCACCGACGAGGACATCGCCGAGCAGCTGCTGTCGCTGCGTCAGCGCTTCGGCACCCTCACGGGCGTCGAGCGTCCGGTGCAGGACGGCGACTTCGTCTCCATCGACCTCTCCGCGACGGTCGACGGCAACGAGGTTCCCGAGGCCGCCACCGAGGGCCTGTCGCACGAGGTCGGCTCCGGCCAGCTCATCGACGGACTCGACGAGGCGATCATCGGTCTGTCCGCCGGCGAGTCGAAGGAGTTCACCTCCACGCTGGTCGCCGGTGAGTACGCCGGTAAGGAAGCCGTCGTCACCGTCAAGGTCAACACCGTCAAGCAGCGCGAGCTGCCCGAGGCCGACGACGAGTTCGCGCAGCTCGCGAGCGAGTTCGACACCATCGGCGAGCTCGAGGCCGACCTCCGCGAGCGCGTCCAGCGCGTCAAGCAGGTCGAGCAGGCCGGCCAGATCCGCGACAAGGTCCTCGAAGTTCTCCTCGAGACCGTCGAGATCCCGGTCCCCGAGGCCGCCGTCCAGGCCGAGGTCGACAGCGCGCTGCACGACGCGATCCACGAGCTCGATCACGACGAGACCAAGCTGAACGAGCTGCTCGAGGCCCAGGGTACGAGCCGCGAGGAGTTCGACAAGGAAGCACGCGAGTCCGCCGAGCGTTCGGTGAAGACCCAGCTGCTCCTCGACGCGATCGCCGAGGCGGAGAACACCACGGTCGAGCAGCAGGAGCTGACCGAGCGCATCTTCTTCCAGGCGCAGCGCTACGGCATCCCGCCGGAGCAGTTCATCCAGCAGATCAGCCAGGCCAACCAGCTCGGCGCCGTCTTCGCCGACGTCCGCCGCGGCAAGGCGCTCGGCACCGTCGTCGATCGCGCCACCGTGACCGACACCACGGGTGCGACCGTCGACACCAGCGAGCTGTTCGGCACCAAGAACGACGACGACGACGCCGAGGGCGAGAACGCCGAGGCGGAGACCACCGAGGACTCGGCTTCCGAGTAGTCGGACGACCCATGGAGATTCGAAACCCCAGGGGCACGAATTTCCGCTTTCAGCGAAGAGGGGCGGCACCGGGCATCCGGTGCCGCCCCGTTTCGTTAGTGTCAGTGTCAGCAACCCACGATCGACGAGAAGGCAGGTACCCGTGACTCCTCAGAATCCGGCGACATCCATCGGTCCCGCGATGACCTCGGCCACCGCTGGGCTGAACCTCAGCGACTCGGTGTACGAACGCCTGCTCCGCGAGCGCATCATCTTCCTGGGCACCCAGGTCGACGACGACATCGCGAACAAGCTGTGCGCGCAGATCCTTCTGCTGTCGGCCGAGGACCCCACCCGCGACATCTCCCTGTACATCAACTCGCCGGGCGGTTCGGTCACCGCCGGTATGGCGATCTACGACACGATGAAGTTCGTCGAGTGCGATGTCGCGACCTTCGCGATGGGCCTTGCCGCCTCGATGGGTCAGTTCCTGCTCTCCGCCGGCACCAAGGGCAAGCGTTACGCACTCCCGCACGCGCGGATCATGATGCACCAGCCGTCCGCAGGCATCGGTGGTACGGCGAGCGACATCGCGATCATGGCGGAGCAGTTCGCACACACCAAGCGCGAGATGGCCGAGCTCATCGCGGAGCACACGGGCCAGTCGGTGGAGCAGATCACCAAGGACTCCGACCGCGACCGCTGGTTCACGGCGCAGCAGGCGCTCGAATACGGCTTCGTCGACCACGTCGTCTCCCGGGCGCAGCAGGCCGGCGGCACCGCCAACTAGGTCCCGGCCCGATCTGCCCTCACACCACCGAATTCTTGGAGAAGCGATGACCAACATGTTCGATCCGCGTCAGCTCGGCGGCGCCGCTCCTGCCTCGCCCGCGAGCCGCTACATCCTCCCGTCGTTCATCGAGCACTCGAGCTACGGCGTCAAGGAATCCAACCCGTACAACAAGCTGTTCGAAGAGCGCATCATCTTCCTCGGCGTCCAGGTCGACGACGCGTCCGCCAACGACGTGATGGCCCAGCTGCTGGTGCTCGAGTCGCTCGATCCCGACCGCGACATCACCATGTACATCAACTCGCCGGGTGGTTCGTTCACCTCGCTCATGGCGATCTACGACACCATGCAGTACGTCCGCGCCGACATCACCACGGTGTGCCTCGGCCAGGCGGCGTCCGCCGCGGCCGTCCTGCTCGCCGCCGGCACCCCGGGCAAGCGTCTGGCGCTGCCCAACGCTCGCGTGCTCATCCACCAGCCCGCGACGGGTGGCATCCAGGGTCAGGTCTCCGACCTCGAGATCCAGGCCGCCGAGATCGAGCGCATGCGTACCCTCATGGAGAACACGCTCTCGAAGCACACCGGCAAGGATCCCGAGCAGATCCGCAAGGACACCGATCGGGACAAGATCCTCACGGCGGAGCAGGCCGTCGAATACGGTCTGATCGACCGGGTCCTCGAGTACCGCAAGCTCTCGGCCCAGAAGTAGAACGTCGCAGGCGGTTCCGGAAGGCACGGTGCCTTCCGGAACCGCCGACGCCGGGACTGTGATCGCCGACACATGTTGTGCTGTACAAATATGACCGGAAACGCGCAGAACCGGTCGACCTGCGCGCCGACATCCGGGTACGGTCGATCAAAGGGCCCGCTCCCCGGGACCGCCCCGTGTGGTGGTTGCGGGACCGGTTGCACGCACACGAGGAAGTAGGGACCTGACTGATGGCACGTATCGGTGACGGCGGAGATCTGCTCAAGTGCTCCTTCTGCGGAAAGAGCCAGAAGCAGGTCAAGAAGCTCATTGCGGGCCCCGGTGTCTACATCTGCGACGAGTGCATCGATCTCTGCAACGAGATCATCGAGGAGGAGCTGGCCGAGACCAGCGAGGTCAAGCTCGACGAGCTGCCCAAGCCCGCCGAGATCCGCGACTTCCTCGACAATTACGTGATCGGCCAGGATGCCGCCAAGCGCACGCTGGCCGTCGCGGTCTACAACCACTACAAGCGCATCCAGGCCGGCGACAAGGGCCGCGACTCCCGCGGTGAGACGGTCGAACTCGCGAAGTCCAACATCCTGCTCCTCGGTCCCACCGGCTGCGGCAAGACCTATCTCGCGCAGACGCTCGCGAAGATGCTCAACGTGCCGTTCGCCATCGCCGACGCCACGGCACTGACGGAGGCCGGCTACGTCGGCGAGGACGTCGAGAACATCCTCCTCAAGCTCATCCAGGCCGCCGACTACGACGTCAAGCGCGCCGAGACCGGCATCATCTACATCGACGAGGTCGACAAGATCGCCCGCAAGAGCGAGAACCCGTCGATCACCCGCGACGTGTCGGGCGAGGGTGTGCAGCAGGCGCTGTTGAAGATCCTCGAAGGCACCCAGGCATCCGTCCCGCCGCAGGGTGGCCGCAAGCATCCGCACCAGGAATTCATCCAGATCGACACCACGAACGTGCTGTTCATCGTGGCGGGTGCGTTCGCGGGTCTCGAGAAGATCGTCTCCGACCGCGTCGGCAAGCGCGGCATCGGCTTCGGCGCCGAGGTGCGGTCGAAGGCAGAGATCGACACCACCGACCACTTCGCCGACGTCATGCCCGAGGACCTCATCAAGTTCGGTCTGATCCCCGAGTTCATCGGCCGCCTGCCGATCCTCGCGTCGGTGACCAATCTCGACAAGGAATCGCTCGTCCAGATCCTGTCGGAGCCGAAGAACGCTCTGGTCAAGCAGTACGTGCGCCTCTTCGAGATGGACGGCGTCGAACTCGAGTTCTCCCAGGACGGACTCGAAGCAGTCGCTGACCAGGCGATCCTCCGTGGCACCGGCGCCCGCGGTCTCCGCGCCATCATGGAGGAGGTGCTCCTGCCCGTGATGTACGACATCCCCAGCCGCGACGACGTCGCCAAGGTCGTGGTCACCGCCGAGACCGTGAACGACAACGTGCTCCCGACGATCGTTCCGCGCAAGGCCGATCGGGAGCGCCGCGACAAGAGCGCCTGATCACGCGACACCCACGATTCCACGAACGCCCCGGCACGGACAGTGTCGGGGCGTTCGTCGTTCTCCCACACAGTAGGTGTGATCTTCGCTGTTCCCACTGACCGGGAGTGGCGGACATCACTCGGCTCGGGAGGTGGCACCTTGACCGCACCTCGAGTCACTGTGTCGGAAGGAATCCCGTTGTCGCTCAACCTCGCGGACCTGTTCGAAGCGATCGTCGACGCCGTCCCCGATCGCACGGCGATCGTGTGCGGGGACGAACGGCTCACCTATCGAGAACTCGACGCCGGTGCGAACCGGCTCGCCCACCACCTCGCCGGTGCAGGGGTGGGCACGGGCGATCACGTCGGCCTGTACATGCGCAACAGCACGGAGTTCGTCGAGTCGCTCCTGGCCTGCCTCAAGATCCGCGCCGTACCGATCAACATCAACTTCCGGTACGTCGACGCCGAGCTGGCCTATCTGTTCGACAACGCGGAACTCGTCGCCGTGATCGCCGACGGCGAGTTCGCCGGCACCACCACTGCGGTGCTGCCGCGAACACCCACGGTGCGGCACGTCGTCACCGTCGGATCGGTCGCCGACGTGGAATGGGGCGAGGCCACCGCCGTCGACTTCGGCAAGGCGACGGCCGGAGAGTCCGCCGAGCGCGACTTCCCGGCGCGTAGCGGCGACGATCTGTTCATCATCTACACCGGGGGGACGACGGGGCTGCCGAAGGGCGTGATGTGGCGGCACGAGGACTTCTTCCACGCGGCGCTGTCGGGCGGGAATCCGTTCGGCGAGCCTCACGCCGATGCCGCCGCAGTGGCGGCCGCGGCCGCACAGATGCCGGAGATGACCTGGATGCTCACCGCGCCCCTCATCCACGGTGCTGCCGTGTACAGCATGTTCAGTGGCTTCTGTCTCGGGACGGCGCAGGTGCTGATGCGGGGCTTCGACCCCGTGGAGGTGCTCGGTCTCATTCAACGCGAGCGGGTGATGACGATGACCATCGTCGGCGACGCCATGGCCCGCCCCCTCGCCGACGCGATCTCCGAGCACGGATCCGAGTACGACCTCACCTCGCTGTTCGTGGTGGGCTCCGGTGGTGCGCTGTTCTCTCGCAGCGTTCGCGAACAGTTGTCCTCGTTGCTCCCGAACGTCATGGTGCGCGACAATTTCGGTTCGTCGGAGTCCGGTACGGACGGCGAACTCGCCATCGGGGGCGACGGGACGATGCGTATCGCCCCGAAACCCACCGTGCGTGTCGTCGACGAACGGATGCGCCCGCTCGAGTCGGGTTCCGGCGAGATCGGCTACATCGCCCGCGCGGGGCACGTGCCGCTCGGCTACTGGGGCGATCCCGCGAAGACCGCAGCCACTTTCCCGGTCGTCGACGGCGTGCGCATGTCGGTTCTCGGTGACATGGCCCGGGTCGAGGAGGACGGCACGATCGTCCTGCTGGGCCGCGGATCGATGTGTATCAACACGGGAGGGGAGAAGGTGTTCCCCGAAGAGGTGGAGATGGCCGTGAAGAGTCATCCCGACGTCATGGATGTGCTCGTCGCCGGTGTCGACGACGAGCGTTACGGCCAGAGGGTCGGGGCCGTGATCCAGCCGCGCGAAGGGCACGATGTGCCGTCGCTCGACGAGCTGGCCGAGCACGTCGCCGGACTCATCGCTCGTTACAAGGTTCCGCGGGTGGTCGTCGGCGTGGATCACATCGTGCGTTCTCCTGCCGGCAAGGCCGACTACCGTTGGGCGAAGACGACACTCGAGTCGTCCCGTTAGCGGCACCCCTCGTCCGGATGACGGTCGGGGCCAATCGACTCGGTGGCGAAACGCGCTGCGCGGACGAACATCTCGGTCACGTCGTCGTTCGGGTCGGATCTCCGGCGTCGAACGGTCGAGAGGTGCATCGCACCGATCGTTGCGGCGAGAAACTGCGGCGGGTGGTCGGTGCGTACCTCGTCGCGGGGCACACCGGCCTGCAGGATGCGGAGCAGTTCGCCGTCCGGCCGCTGCGTGCGCGCATCGCTGAGTTCCGTTGTCGCCATATCCTTCTCGAGCTCTCCGGGGGGAGAGATGATCGAGACATCGCTCACCGGAACGGATGTCCGAAATCCGGGGACGATCGGGCTCGTTTCGTAGAGAGAACTGGAGGCATGGATGGCTACGGACGGTGTGGTACCGGAAGGCGCGGAACAGGAGATCAAGACCACCGAGACCGATCTCGATGCGCTGCGCGAGCAGTTGCAGGACTGGCTCGGCGAGCGTGTCGGGGCGACGGAAGCCCCGCGGGTGTACAACGTGACCCGCCCGACCCACTCCGGCATGTCCAGCATCTCCGTCCTGTTCGATCTCGACTGGAGCCGTAACGGGCAGCAGCAGACGGAACACCTGGTCGTCCGGCTCGCGCCCGAGGAGACGGCGTTCCCGGTGTTTCCCGGCTACGACCTGCAGCGTCAGTTCGACGTCATGGCCGCGGTGCGCGATCACGGCGCGGTGCCGGTGCCCGCGGTGCGGTGGGTGGAGTCCTCCTCGGGTCCGCTCGGCCGTCCCTTTCTCGTCATGGAACGTGCCGAAGGCGATGTGCCGGTGGACAATCCGCCGTACGTCTTCGGCGGCTGGCTCTACGAGACGAACGACGACGAGCGCGCGGCACTGGAGAAGGCCAGCGTGCGAGTGCTGGCGGCGATCCACGCCGTCGACGATCCGGCCTCGCGGATTCCGTCGCTCGCCGGGACGAACGGACTGTCGGGACTGCGACGGCACTTCGAGAACGAACGCGCCTACTACGAATGGACGCGTCGCGAAGACGGTCTGCGCATCCCGGTGCTGGAGAGGGCATTCGACTGGCTCGACGCCCACTGGCCTGCCGAACCGTCGTCCGACGTGCTGTGCTGGGGCGACGCCCGGATCGGGAACATCATGTACGACGGCACGACTCCCGTAGCGGTGCTGGACTGGGAGTCGGCTGCGCTCGCGCCCCGGGAGCTGGACCTCGGCTGGTTCATCTGTTTCCACCGCATCTTCCAGGACATCGCCGAACAGTTCTCGTTCCCCGGCCTCCCGAATTTCCTCCGACGTTCCGACGTGGTGGCGGAATACGAGAAGGCCGCCGGAGTCGAGGTGCGCGACCTCGACTTCTACCTCGTGTACGCCGCGCTGCGCCACGGCATCGTGATGTCGCAGATCGAGCGCCGGCGTATCCACTTCGGTGAGGTGGAACCACACGACGACCCGGACGCGTACGTCCTCCACCGCGACATGCTCGCGCGCTTGCTCGACGAATCCTACGAGTGGGAGAAGTGACCCGATGAAACCAGCTCCGCTCGACGAATTTCCGGTGCACCAGTCACCGCTGTCGATGGGACGGGTGGCGTCCACCGACCGGAACTTCTACGACCGCAACTATTTCAACGCCCATGACCGTACGGGCTCGATCTACCTCATCACCGGTTTCGGCGTCTACCCGAATCTGGGTGTGGTCGACGCCTTCGTCACGGTTCGGCACGGGGATTCCCAGGTAGCGGTCCGGTTCTCCGGCGCTCTCGGGGAGCGGTCCATGGAGAGCGCGGTCGGTGGGTACCGGCTCGAGGTGATCGAACCCTTGCAGAGGATTCGCGTCGTCTGCGAACACGACGAGCTGTCCTGTGACCTCACCTGGGACGGGTCGTTCCCCGCGGTACTCGAAGAGGCGCACATCCTGATGTCGGGTCCGCGCCCCATCCTGGACGCCTCCCGATTCGCTCAGGTCGGGAGCTGGTCGGGCAGCATCTGCGTGCAGGGCAAGGACTTCACGGTCGACCCGGACACCTGGATGGGTACGCGCGATCGCTCGTGGGGCATCCGCCCGGTGGGGGAGCCGGATCCGCAGGGACGCTGGACATACGAGAACCGCGGTGGGCACTACTGGACGTACGCCCCTCTGCGATTCGACGACTTCGCACTCATGGTGATCGTCCAGGAATCGTCCGACGGCCATCGCACGCTCAATCACGCCACACGCGTCTTCCCCGACGGTCGCGTCGAGCAGCTCGGGTGGCCGCGCCTCGAGGTGAACTACCGCAGCGGCACGCGGCACCCCGAATCCGCGCGCATCCACCTCACCACGCCGGAGGGGAAGCCCCTGGTCGTCGAGGTGGAGAACCTCGGGTTCATCTCTCTGAGCCACGGTGCCGGATACGGCGGCGACCCCGAATGGACGCACGGTGAGTGGCGCGGAGAGAACTGGTCGTCCGCGTCGGTGGTGGATACCACCACTGCGGAGTTCCACGGCCGGTTGCCGTATTCGACGATCGATCACATCGCACGAGCGACGATCGACGGGCAGGTCGGTTGGGGGATGTTCGAGCACGCGGTCATGGGACGGCACGACCCGTCCGGTTTCGTCGGCTGGACGGACATGGCGCCGTAGCGGCTGTCGGCCACGAGCACCTCCGACCGAGCAGGCTGCGGTCGGAGGTGCTGTCGTCCTCAGGCGGATGTCCGGTCAACGCAGCTTGATGGTCCCACCGTCGACCATGAGCGTCTGACCGGTCATGTAGGACGCGTCGTCGCTGGCCAGGAAGACTGCGACCCGGCCGACGTCGGCCTGCGGGTCGCCGAAACGGTGCATCGGCGTCTTCGCCAGGAGTGCCTGCTCGACGCCGGGGTGGGCCGCGATGTACGCCTCGATGCCCTCGGTCAACGCCAGAGGAGAGACGACGTTGACGTTGATGCCGTCCGCGGCCCACTCGTTTGCCGCGACCCGGCTGATCGCCCGGATCGCTTCCTTGGCGGCCGCGTACGAACTCTGCGTCACGCTTCCTTCGATGCCGGCTCCTGATGCGAAGTTGATCACCGAGCCCTTGTTCGCGGCGAGCTGGGCGTGTGCTGCTTTCATCAACCGGAATGTCGGGTAGAAGCCCGTGCCGAACGACAGGTCGAGCATGTCCTGCGTGGTTTCCAGCAGGGGCGCCTGCCTCGAGACGTGCGCATTGTTGACGAGTACGTCGACCTTGCCGAACTGTTCGACGGCGGTGGCGACGATCGTCTCGGCGGCCGACTCCTCGGAGATGTCCGCGTACGAGAACTTCCCGGCTCCGCCGAGTTCGGCTTCGAGTGCCTCGCCCGCGGACCGGTCGATGTCGACGAACAGGACCCGTGCGCCCTCTTCCGCGAACGCCCGGACGATGCCGCGCCCGATTCCTCCGGCGCCGCCGGTGACGATCGCAACCTTGCCTGCAAGCCTCATGCCGTGTTCCCTTCGTCGTGCGGTGCCGGGTGGTCAGTCGACGGCCAGTGCGACCTTCTCGAGTTCCGCGATGCTGTATGCAGCGTAGGTCTCGTACGGGCCACGACCGGCGAAATACGAGGAAAGCTGCTCGTCGAGTTCCTCGACCGTGAAAGCCGAACCGGCCGCGTCGAAACGGTTCTCGACCTTCGGCGAGGCCATGAGCGCGACCATCTTGCCGTAGACGACGAACACCTGCCCGGTGATCTCCGCGGAGGCCGGGGAGGCGAGATAACTCACCAGAGTGCCGACACGCTCGGGGGCCAGCGGATCGAGTCCGGTCGTGCCGTCGGCTTCACCGAATGCCTCGGCGGTCATCGCGGTGCGTGCGCGGGGGCAGATCGCGTTCGCGGTGACTCCGTAGCGGGCCAGCCCTTGAGCCGTGGACAGGGTGAGCGCCGTGATTCCGGCCTTCGCGGCGGAATAGTTCGGCTGCCCGGCCGAACCGAACAGGAAGGCCTCCGACGAGGTGTTGACGATACGACCGTAGACCGGTCCGCCGGCTGCCTTGCTCGCCTGGCGCCAGTGCACCGCGGCGGCGTGCGATGTGGCGGCGTGACCCTTGAGGTGGACCCGGATCACGTCGTCCCAGTCGGACTCGGTCAGGTTGAAGATCATCTTGTCGCGGATGATGCCCGCATTGTTGACGAGGATGTCGAAGGATCCGAAGGCCTTGACGGACTCCTCGACGAGACGGCTTCCGAGAGACCAGTCGGACACATCGCCGGTCACCGCGATGGCCCGGCCGCCGGTGGCGACGATCTCCTCTGCGACCTCGTGTGCCGCGTCGCCCATGTCGTTGACGACGACGGCGGCACCCGCTGCGGCGAGGGCGAGGGCCTCGGCCCGCCCCAGGCCCGCTCCGGCACCGGTCACGACCGCGGCACGCCCGGTCAGGCTCACAGATTCACCCATGCTTCGTCTCCTGTTCGGTCGCCGTGGTCCGTCATCATTCCGCGGCTGAATTAGTATTCATTCTAGTTTGCGGGTGTGTGCGATTCGACTGTCGACACGGTCCCGCTGGATGGGATCGGGTGGACCCCGACCTGTTCCACCTGGAACGTTCGTCGCCGACGACGGGTGGGTGCCGACCGATCACGAAGGGGAGGAGTCGAGCATGCCGAGACTTGCGGAAGTGCGGGATGCGGCCGAGCCGAACTCGGCCGAGCAGCACGCGCGGTACGGCAGGATCCTCGATGCCGCAGCGCAACTGGGTGCCGAGAAGGAGCTCGAGCGGGTTCGGATGCAGGAGGTCGCCGAACTTGCCGGGGTCGCCATCGGCACCCTCTATCGGTACTTCCCGTCCAAGACGCATCTGTTCGTCGCGGTCATGGTGGACCAGATCGACCGCATGGGTATTCATCTCTCCAGACGTTCGCGTCCGTCCGCTGCGCCCGCGGACGCGGTCTACGACGCGTTGCTGCAGGCCACTCGGGCGCTGGTGCGAGCACCGCTGCTGGCCAACGCGATGATCCAGTCCGCCGCCTCGTCGAACGCCGCCACCATTCCCGATGTGGCGAAGATCGATCGGCACTTCGACGGACGGCTCCTGGCCGCCGCGGGTATCGACGAGCCGACCGTTCGTGACGTGACCGTCGTGCGATTGCTGGTGGCGCTGTGGTTCGGGCTCGTCCGATCGGCGCTCAACGGCCGGATGTCGATCCCCGAGGTCGAATCCGACCTGCGTGTCGCGTGCGACCTTCTGCTCGTGGATCTGTCCGCCGGCGTGCGCTGACGGGCAGGCCCGGGAATCGAATCCGCAAGGGCTGTCCCGCTCGGTGGGACGGCTCGGAAATCTGCGGTCTGCGTCACTAGAATAAATTTCAATATCCTCGAAGAGCTGGGAGTGGGCATGAGCAACGTCGTCATCGTGGAGGCCGCGCGGACACCGATCGGTCGTCGCCGCGGACAGCTGGCCGGGGTGCATCCCGCGGTGTTGCTCGGTGCCGCCCAGAAGGCCGTTCTCGACCGCACCGGACTGCCCGCCGATCAGGTCGGCCAGATCGTCGGAGGCGCGGTCACGCAGGCGGGGGAGCAGTCCAACAACGTGACCCGCCAGGCGTGGCTCCACGCGGGACTTCCGTACACGACCGCTGCGACGACCATCGACTGCGCGTGCAGTTCGTCGCAGCAGGCCGTCCATATGGTCGCCGGACTGATCGCGTCCGGTCAGATCGATGCCGGAATCGGGTGCGGCGTCGAGGTCATGAGCCGGGTATTCCTCGGTCAGGCCAACGCACCGGGCACCGGAAACCCTTATCCGGACGACTGGTCCATCGACATGGGTGACCAGTTCACCTCCGCCGAGCGGATCGCCGCGAAGCGCGGGATCAAGCGCGACGACGTCGACGCCCTCGGGCTCGAGTCGCAGCGGCGCGCCGCGGCCGCCTGGGCGGAAGGCCGCTTCGACCGCGAGATCGTCCCGGTGCAGGCGCCCGTCGTGGCGAAGGAAGGCGAGCCCACCGGTGAGATCGCGACCGTGACCCGCGACGGTGGGCTCCGCGAGACCACCGCAGAAGGGCTTGCCGGCCTCCGTCCGGTGATCGAGAACGGAATCCACACCGCGGGCAACTCCTCCCAGGTCAGCGACGGTGCCGCCGCGGTGCTGCTGATGAGCGAGGACAAGGCACGCGAAGCCGGTCTGCGGCCGCGTGCGCGCATCCTCGCGTCGACCCTGATCGGTTCCGACCCGTACTACCACCTCGACGGCCCCGTCGACGCGACCCGCGCGGTGCTCGATCGAACCGGAATGTCGTTGTCGGACATCGACATCGTCGAGATCAACGAAGCTTTCGCCTCCGTCGTGCTGTCCTGGGCCCAGGTCCACGGAGCCGACATGAGCAAGGTCAACGTCAACGGCGGTGCCATCGCGCTCGGACATCCCGTCGGTTCCACGGGATCCCGGCTGATCACCACTGCCCTGCACGAACTCGAGCGTTCGAACCGTTCCACGGCGCTGGTCACGATGTGTGCGGGTGGCGCCATGGCCACCGCCACCATCATCGAGCGCATCTGACGTCGGACATTCTTCTATCCAAAGGACCGTTCATGACTCTGGGATTGAGTGACGAGGACCGCGAAATCCGCGATTCCGTACGCGGCTGGGCGGCTCGGCACGCGACAGCCGACGTGATCCGCACGGCTGTCGAAGCGAAAACCGAAGCGCGCCCGCCCTACTGGAGTTCGCTCGCCGAACTCGGCATGCTCGGACTGCACCTACCGGAAGAGGTGGGAGGTGCCGGATTCGGCCTGCTCGGAACCGCGATCGTCGCCGAGGAACTCGGGCGATCGATGGTGCCCGGCCCGTTTCTTCCGACCGTGATCGTCTCGGCGGTCCTGAACGAGGCGGGGCGTCGTACCGAACTCGACGGACTCGCGGACGGATCGCTGTTCGGTGCGGTGTCCCTGCAGCCGGGGGACATGCGAGTCGTGCGAGAGGGCGACTCCGTCACCCTCTCGGGCACCTCGGGTGTCGTGCTCGGCGGCCAGGTCGCCGATGTGTTCCTGCTCGCGGCCGACGACGACGGCGAGACGGCGTTCGTCGTCGTCACGCGTGATCGGGTCGACGTCGCGCACCTGCCCAGCTACGACGTGGTCCGACGGAACGCCGAGATCACCGTGGACGGCCTGGACCTGTCCGACGGCGATGTGCTGCGACTGGACTCGCAGCGGGTCGTGGATATCGCCGCCACGCTGTTCGCCGCCGAGTCGGCCGGCCTCGCGGACCGGGCCACCACCACCGCGGCGGACTACGCACGGGTCCGCAAGCAGTTCGGACGGGTCATCGGCCAGTTCCAGGGCGTCAAGCACACCGTCGCCCGAATGCTCTGCCTCACCGAGCAGGCGCGCGTCGTGGCATGGGATGCCGCGCGAGCACTCGACGAGAAGGCACCCGAGGACGAGGCGTCGCTCGCCGTCGCCGTGGCGGCGTCCATCGCCCCGGAAGCGGCCTTCCAGGTCACCAAGAACTGCATCCAGGTGCTCGGCGGCATCGGCTACACCTGGGAGCACGACGCCCATCTGTACATGCGACGCGCTCAGTCGCTTCGCCTGCTGCTCGGCTCCACGGCATCCTGGCGCCGCCGGGTCGCCCGTCTCACGCTCGGCGGTGCCCGCCGTGTGCTGAGTGTCGACCTGCCGGCCGAGGCCGAAGAGATCCGTGCCGACATCCGCGCAGAGCTCGAGCCGGCCACCTCGCTCGAGGGGGCGGCACGCAAGGCATATCTGGCCGAGAAGGGATACACTGCTCCGCATCTGCCCGCACCGTGGGGCAAGGCCGCCGACGCCGTCACGCAGCTCGTCGTCGCCGAGGAACTGCGGACCGCCGGCCTCGAACCGCACGACATGATCATCGGCAACTGGGTGGTGCCGACCCTGATCGCACACGGCAGCACCGACCAGATCGAGCGCTTCGTCCCGCAGTCGCTGCGCGGGGATCTCGTGTGGTGCCAGCTGTTCTCCGAGCCCGGCGCCGGATCGGACCTCGCGGGTCTGTCCACGAAGGCCGTCAAGGTCGACGGTGGATGGAAACTCGACGGCCAGAAGGTGTGGACGTCGATGGCGCGCGTTGCGGATTGGGGCATCTGCCTCGCCCGCACCGACATGGACGTACCCAAGCACAAGGGCCTGTCCTACTTCCTGATCGACATCAAGAACACCGAGGGTCTCGATATCCGGCCACTGCGGGAGATCACCGGCGAGGCATTGTTCAACGAGGTGTTCCTCGACGGTGTGTTCGTGCCCGACGAGTGCCTCGTCGGTGAGCCGGGCGACGGGTGGAAGCTCGCCCGCACCACCCTCGCCAACGAACGTGTCTCCCTCTCCCACGACTCCTCCTTCGGAGCCGGCTGCGAGGCTCTGGCGACGCTGGCGGAGAACACCCCCGGCGGGCCGGACGACGAACAGCTCACCGTCCTCGGCAAGGTGCTCGGCGATGCCGCGTCCGGTGGCCTCATGGGTCTGCGCACCGCGCTGCGCTCCCTGGCCGGTGCGCAGCCCGGTCCCGAGTCCTCCGTCGCCAAGCTGCTCGGTGTCGAGCACCTCCAGCAGGTCTGGGAGACCGCGATGGACTGGGCCGGCCCGGCCTCTCTGCTCGACGACCAGGACCGCGCCTCGGCCACCCACATGTTCCTCAACGTGCAGTGCATGTCCATCGCCGGCGGGACGACCAATGTCCAGCTCAACATCATCGGTGAGCGGCTTCTCGGCCTGCCCCGCGATCCCGAACCCGGAAAGTGAGTGCCCATGCCCATCGACAGGGATGTCGCACTGTCCGCCGCCCCCACCACCCGTGAGGCCGCCTGGACCGACCGCGACGTGATCCTCTACCACCTCGGGCTGGGGGCGGGCGCCGACTCGCTCGACCCCGCCGAACTGCGGTGGGTCTACGAGAAAGGCCTGCAGGTCCTGCCGACCTTCGCAATGGTTGCGGGGCAAGGGGTCTCCGCCGGACAGGTGTCGCCGACCGGAATGAACCTGCCGGGAATCGACATCGATCTGCGCAAGATTCTCCACGGTGGGCAATCCGTCACCGTGCACGCCCCGATCCCGACCTCGGGTTCCGCGACGATCTCGTCGCGTATCGCGGATGTCTGGGACAAGGGCAAGGCCGCGGTGATCGTGCTCGAACAGTCCGCCACGGACGGCGACGGAAACCCGCTGTGGACCAGTGCGATGCAGATCTGGGCGCGCGGTGAGGGCGGCTTCGGCGGCAATCCTGGACCCGACACGTCGACCACCGTCCCGGAACGGGAGGCCGACAAGACCCTCGTGTCGCCCACGAGCACACAGCAGGCGCTGGTGTACCGGCTCAGCGGCGACCTCAACCCGCTGCACGCCGACCCCGACTTCGCGAAGATGGCGGGGTTCGACCGGCCGATCCTGCACGGCCTCGCGTCGTACGGTGTCGTGTGCAAGGCCGTCGTCGACGGTGTGCTGGACGGCGATCCCACCCGTGTCCGGTCGTTCTCGGTCCGCTTCGCCGGCTCGCTGTACCCGGGGGAGACGATCGAGACGGCGGTGTGGCGCGACGGCGACACCCTGACCCTGCTCGCCACCTGCCCCGAGCGCGACGGACAACCGGTGCTCACCCACGCCACGATGGAGATCCGATGAGAGTCGACCCCGATACCCACCCCATCGTCGGGCACGCGCCCGCCGGCACGGTGCTGACCTCGGCGCCGCAGGACACCGCCGTCGACCGCGCCACCGCTGCCGCGCGGCGCGTGGTGGACGCGCTGCTGCGCACCGACCGCGCCAACGCGAATCTCGAGCGGGTCGCGGAAGAACTCGACAGCATCGCCGAGCACCTCGAGGAACATGCCCCCGAGGTGCAGGAGCGACTGGTCGACATGTGGCACGGGGAGGGTGTCACCCGGCACGACCCCGTCACCGGACCCGAGAACGCGCTCGCGCCGCCGCTGGTTCTCTCCGGGCGCGAGGACGGTTCGGTGGAAGGCGTCGTCGAACTGACCTTCCCGTACCAGGGTCCGCCCGGGCACGTGCACGGCGGAGTCTCGGCGCTTCTGCTCGATCACACGCTGGGTGTGGCGAACGCATGGGCCGGACGCAGCGGTGCCACCGCCCAGCTGAACGTGCGGTACCACCGTCCGACGCCCTTGTTCGAACCGCTGACGGTCACCGGTCGTCTGGTCGAGCAGGACGGCCGCAAGATCAGCACGGCCGGGGAGATCAGGACCGCGGACGGCACGGTGTGCGTGTCCGTCGAGGCACTGTTCATCGACAAGACGGTTCCCCGTCCTCGCTGACGGTCGCCATCACTCACCTCACCGGATCGGAGAGAACCGACATGGGAAAGCTGGACGGACGGGTGGCGATCGTCACCGGAGCCGGTATGGGGATCGGCCGAGGGGTGTCCGGTGCCCTGGCCCGCGAGGGCGCGCACGTCGTGGTCGCCGAAGTGGACCGGGCGGCAGGGACCGATACCGCGCGGTGGCTCACCGACCGGTGGGGCGTGCGTGCGCACTTCGTGCCGACCGATGTCACCGACCGCGAGCAGGTGCACGCGATGGTGGACTCGGCCGTGCGCGAATTCGGACGTCTGGACATCCTGGTCAACAACGCCTGGCGGTCACTGGGATTCGCGCGCATGGAGAAGACGCCCGAAGAGAGTATGCAGGCAGGCTTCGACATGGCCGTGATGGCGACCTTCTGGGCGATGCAACGCGCGTACCCGGAACTCGCCCGCCACGGAACCGGCCGAGTGATCAACATGTGCAGTCTCAACGGCGTCAATGCCCACATGTACTCGGTGTCGTACAACGCCGCGAAAGAGGCGTTGCGCAGCATGACCCGCACCGCGGCCCGGGAATGGGCCCCGAAACAGGTGTGCTGCAACGTGATCTGCCCCGGCGCGCAGAGCGCGGCGTACCGGCGGGTCGCGGAGGCCGATCCGCAGATGGCGGCGACACAGGCCGCGGCCAACCCCATGGGCCGTATCGGTGACCCTCTCGACGACATCGGTACCGTCGCGGCTTTCCTCGCGAGCGACGACTCGCGTTATCTCACCGGCAACACGCTGTTCGTCGACGGCGGTAGCCACATCAACGGCGTGCAATGGGCGCCGGCGGTCGACTGAAATCCCGACGGAGGGTTCATGATCTCTCGTACTGCTCGGAGCGCGGTATCGGTACTCGCCGCGGTCTCGATGCTCGGCCTCACCTCCTGCTCCGACACCGGCGGTGACGACACCGAGGAGGCAGCAGGAGGACCCGGCTCCCTGGTCACCGACCGCCCTCTCACCGGTGCGGCGGCGCTTCCCAGCGCGTCACGAACCGACCTGATCACCTATCTGTCCGAGGGGGCCGACGGGCGTCCCGTCCTCGTCTCCGGGACTGTCGCGATCCCCGAAGGAGAGGCACCGGAGGGAGGCTGGCCCGTGCTCAGCTGGGCCCACGGGACCACGGGGGTCGGCGATGCCTGTGCGCCCTCCGCCGACACTCCCGGCGGCCCGGCCCACTCCTATGTCGCAAGGACGACCGCCATGCTCGACCGGTGGGTCGCCGACGGCTACGCCGTGGTCCAGACCGACTACGAGGGGCTCGGCACTCCGGGTGGACATCCCTATATGAACGGTGACAGTGCCGCGGCCGCCGTCGTCGACATCGTGCGCGCGGCCCGGGAACTCGATCCGGGCATCGGCACCCGGTGGGTCGCGATGGGCCACAGTCAGGGTGGCCACGCCGCGCTGTACGCGGCGGCGCGCGGGCAGGAACACGCCCCCGAGCTCGACCTGCAGGGAGCGATCGCCTTCGCCCCGGGCAGCCGCACGAGTGAGACGGCCGAGTACTACGCGACCGCGGGCCCCGCGATCGGTCCGGCGCTCGGGTTCCTGCCGGTGCTGCTGCTCGGAGCGCAGGCGGCGGACCCGAGCATCGATGCCGACGCGATGCTCACCGACGCCTCGCGCCCCTTGCTCGACGCCGCGCGCACCGGGTGCATGGACGACATCCGCGAGGTGGCGAGCACGGTACCGGTGGATCGGGTGTTCGCTCCGGATGCGGACCTCGAGTCGCTCCGTGAGTACTACGCCGGTCAGGAGGTCGAACCGCTCACCCTGACGGTGCCGACGCTCGTTGTGCAGGGAAGCGACGACGCGCTGGTATTGCGTCCGGTCACCGATCAGGTGACCGCGGCGCTGTGCAGCAACGGAGCCGATCTGACCTATCGGGTGTACGACGGAGCCGATCACCGAGCGGTACTCGAGGAGTCCGTCGACGACGTACGGGCGTTCGTCGACGGAGTACGCGCGGGCGAGGCCCAGGACGGCACGTGCGGTTGATGCCGCCGATCAGTCGGTCTTGATGCGTTCGGGGACGGTGTAGACGTTCATCGTCTCGCCGCGGAGGAAACCCACCAGCGTGAGGTCGGACTCCGCGGCGAGGTCGACGGCCAGCGACGACGGCGCGGAGACCGCCGCGAGCACGGGGATCCCGGCCATGACCGCCTTCTGCACGAGTTCGAACGAGGCGCGTCCGCTCACCATGAGCACGGTGTGCGAGAGCGGAACCCGGTTGTCGGTCAGGGCCCAGCCGATCACCTTGTCGACGGCGTTGTGCCGGCCGACGTCCTCACGCAGGGCCAGCAGCGCCCCGTCGGGGGTGAACAGCGCGGCCGCGTGCAGACCACCGGTCGACTCGAAGACCTGCTGGTGTCGGCGCAGCGTGTCGGGCAGTTCGGCGAGAGTGTGCGTACCGATCGAGGTGGTGCCGGCGTCCTTCAGCGGATAGCGTGTGCGCGTGCGCACCTCGTCGAGCGAGTTCTTCCCGCACACCCCGCACGCGGAGGTCGTCGTGAACGCGCGTCGCCCGGTCCCTTCGGGAATGGTGACGCCGGGCGCGAGAGCGACGTCGAGAACGTTGTAGGTGTTGGCGCCGCTCTCGTCCACCCCGTCGCAGTAGCGGACGGCGGCGATGTCCTCGCGGCCGCCGATCATCCCCTCGGCCAGGAGGAATCCGTGGACGAGGTCGACGTCGTGCCCGGGGGTGCGCATCGTGATCGTCAGTGATTCGCCGCCGATCCTGATCTCGAGCGGTTCCTCGACGGCGAGGGTGTCGGGACGTCGCGTCACCCTGTCCGCCGTGATGCGCAGTACCGATCGACGTGTCGTGACCCGTCCCATCCTCTACCTCCCAGATACGTGCAGCGGGTCGAGCCCTTGTCACTACGCAACTCGACAGGGCAGGGGTACCCGGTCGTGCGGCACGTCATCCTCCGTACTGTCCGCCACTGCCCGCCCGTTCACGACTGCGCTCGGCTGCGCCCCGAGGCGGTGTGGACCGCGGGTGGCACCACACGAAACCCCCTCGCTCCTCGTAGGGACACTACAGACTCGGTCTCCTCTCGGGGGACGGTGATGAATGCGGGCCACCGGTCGGCTTCGGATCGCGGATACCAGGGTCGAACAGGGTGGACTCGTGTGGTCGCTCTGCCGAGTCGGACATCGCATCTACGATGTCGGCCATGGCTGTGCGCAGGATCGACGCAACCGAACGCCGAGCACGACTCGCCACCCGGCACCGCCTGCATCCCGGGCACCGCGCCGCCGATGCGGTCGACGCCGCGACCGGCATGGTGTGCCTGCACGGCACCGATCCCGCCAGCGTCTACCTGTCGGCATGGGCCCGGGTCGACGACTTCGTCACGACCGACCTCGATCGGGCCCTCTACACGGATCGGTCGCTGGTGAAACACATGGCCATGCGGCGCACCGTCTTCGTCTTCCCGCGCGAGATCCTGCCGGTCGTGCAGGCGGGCGCGAGCGCGCGAGTCGCAGCGGCGCAACGCCGTCAGGTGGTCAAGGACGTCGAGAAGGCCGGTCTGCACGGCGACGGCGAGCAGTGGCTCGACGAGGTGAGCGGCCACGTGCTGCAGGCGTTGTCCGGCGGACGCGAAGCGACGTCCAGCGAATTGCGTGCCGAGATCCCGCTTCTCGACGCGAGTATCGACTACGGGATCGGGAAGTCGTGGGGCGGCAGGGTCCCGTTCGCTCCGCGCGTGCTCACCGTGCTCTCCGCCGAAGGAAAAGTGGTGCGGGCGTCCAACAACGGGTCGTGGCGCGTGTCGCGGCCCGCCTGGACGTCGACGGAGTCGTGGCTCGGCGCCGGGATCGCGCCGTGCGACGAAGCCGACGGTTTACGCGCCCTCGTGGAATCATGGCTGCGGGTCTTCGGGCCGGGTACCGAGGCCGACATCAAGTGGTGGCTCGGCTCCACCCTCACCGCCGTACGCGCGGCTCTCGCCGACCTCGACGTGGTGGAGGTGGATCTCGACGGCCGTTCCGGATACCTCCTGGCCGACGACGTGGAGGAACCTGCTCCCGCCGACCCGTGGGGGGTATTGCTGCCTTCCCTGGACCCCACGGTGATGGGGTGGGCCGAACGAGACTGGTATCTGGGGTCGTACAAGGGCGACCTGTTCGATTCGAACGGCAATGCCGGGCCCACGGCGTGGTGGGACGGACGGATCGTCGGCACGTGGTGGCAGAGCGATTCCGGATCCGTCGAACTGCATCTGCTCGAGGACATCGGGGTCGACGGCCGGGCGGTGCTCGAACAGGAGGCCGCGCGCCTCGACGAGTGGCTCGGGGGAGTGAAGGTGACGGCCAGATTCCCGACACCTCTCGCGAAGGAACTCGCGGCGGCGACGGACGGCGCGCCGTCGGGCAGGTCCTCGTCGTAGGCTGCGCTCATGGCCATCGAACCGAGAACCGCCACGCGCCGCGACATTCCGGCCTTCGCTCCGGTGGTCGCCGAAGCCTTCGTCGACGATCCGGTCTTCACGTGGATGTTCCCGGACGAACACCACCGCATCCGGCGCATGACCCGTTTCTTCGCGGCCGACGCCCGGCACCACATGGTGCCGTTGGGAGCCACCGACATCGCCGAGTCCGACGGGGTCGTCGGAGGCGCGGCGATGTGGTCGCCGCCCGGACGATGGCGCACCGATGCGTGGACCTCCCTCCGCCTCCTGCCCGGCTTCTACGCCGCGCTCGGCCGCTACATGAAGCGGGGAGGGCAGGTCAACGTCACCCTCGACGCGGCGCATCCGGACGAACCGCACTGGTACCTGTCGACGATCGGCACCTCACCTGATGCGCGGGGGACCGGCCTCGGCAAAGCCCTGATGAAGGCCGGCCTCGACCGCGCCGACGCCGAACACGCCCCCGCCTACCTCGAGTCGAGCAAGGAATCGAACGTTCCCTACTACGAGCGGTTCGGGTTCGAGGTCACCCGCGCCATCGTCATCCCCGGTGGTGGGCCGACCCTGTGGGGGATGTGGCGGCAGCCGCGCTGACGGGATGCTTCCCGCCTTCGGATCAGGCGCCCTGCCACACGGTGTCGAACGGGGTGTTGGCGGACACGCGGCCCTTGATCCCGGTCGTGACGAAATCCTTCGCGCGGGCCGCGGCGTCGGCGACCGACGCGCCCTTCGCGAGTTCGGCGGTGATCGCGGCGGCGAGGGTGCAGCCGGCGCCGGAGACACGCTCGTTGCCGACCTTCGGTGCCGTCAGGAGGGTGACCTCGGAGCCGTCGAACAGCACGTCCACGGCGTCCTCGCCGTCGAGTTCGACGCCGCCCTTCGCGACGACGTACTTCGGGCCGAGGTCGTGGATGCGACGCGCCGCCTCGATGAGCTGGTCGACCGAGGTGATCTCGTCCATCCCGGACAGCGTCCGTGCCTCGAACAGGTTCGGGGTGACGACCGTGGCGTGGGGGAGCACCTGCGCGCGCAGGGCGTTGTCGGTGTCGAGGGCCGCGCCGGCCTCCTGGCCCTTGCAGATCAGGACCGGGTCGAGCACGACGTGCCGCCAGTCCTGCTTCTCGAGTCCCTCGGCGACGACGTCGATCGTCGCGGGCGTGCCCAGCATGCCGATCTTCACCACGTCGAGGTCGTGAGCGGCGGTTGCTGCCTCGATCTGGTCGGCGATCACCTCGGCCGGGACGGGGAAGAAGCGGTGGCCCCAGTCGTTCTTCGGATCGAACGAGACGATGCACGTCGTGGTGCCCACGCCGTACACACCCAGCTGCTGGAACGTCTTGAGGTCGACCTGCAGACCGGCGCCACCGGTCGCTTCCGAGCCGGCGATGACGTATGCGAGGTCGACCATGTGAGTGCTCCGTTCGGACGGGGAGACGGCGTTTCCGCGGGATGTACCCGCCGGACGACCAGGTTACAGACGAACCCGGTGCCACCTGCGGACCGCCCACCGCCGCTCCCGATATCGTCCAGGCATGACGGCCTTCGACGAGCTCGACGACTACCTGGCGCTACCCCGCGTCACCTCCCTCACGATGTCTCCGGACGGGAACCGCCTGGTGATCACGCAGTCGACGCTCGACGACAAGGCCACCTCGTGCACGGGCGCGTTGTGGGAGGTGGATCCCGAAGGCAACGCCCCGGCGCGACGCCTGACCCACGGCACCACGGGTGAATCGAGCCCGACCTTCACCGCGACCGGCGACCTGCTCTTCACCGCCGCCCGCGGTACGGACGACCCGCCGGTGTCGCTGTGGCGACTGCCCGTGGCCGGCGGGGAGGCCGAGCAGATCGGATCCCGGAAGGGTGGGTTCGCGTCGGTGTGTGCGGCGTCGCACGCCGACAGGACGGTCCTGCTCGCGTCCGTTCTCGGCCACAGCGAGTCCGACGACGAACGGATCCGGGACGCCCGCAAGGACGGTGCGGTCACCGCCGTGCTGCATGCCGGCTATCCGGTGCGCTACTGGGATCACGATCTCGGACCCGACCAGCCGCATCTGCTCCTCCCGGACAACAGCGGCGACGGGTTCACCGATCTCACCCCGGGGATCCGCGGGTCGCTGCGCGACGCCCACCTCGATGTCGCTGCGGACGGTTCGTTCGCCGCGGCCACCTGGGTGGTCCCCGGTCCGCTCGCTTCGCGCCGCGTCACCGTCGTGCGGATCGATCTCGGCACCGGCCTGCGCACCCCGCTCGTCGACGACGAGACCGGCGACGCGACGCACCCGGTGATCTCGTGCGACGGGACGAGGCTCGCCTACCTGCACGAGTCGATCGGCGACGCGGAGAACCCGCCGCAGATCACCGTCCGCGTCCTCGACATCGCGACCGGGACCACGACCGTCGAGGCCCCGGAGTGGGACAGGCGTCCCACTTCCGTCACCTGGTTGCCCGACGGTTCGGGTCTCGTGCTCACCGCCGACGATCACGGTCGCGCGCCGGTGTTCGTGCAGAGGCTCGGGTCCGCACAGCCCGACCGCCTCACCCCGGACGACGCCGCCTACACGGACGTCCGTATCGCGCCCGACGGCAACAGGGCATACGCGCTGCGGGCCTCCTACGAAGCGCCGCCGCACCCCGTGCGCATCGACCTCACCGGACCGGACGCCGGCACCGTCACGCCGCTACGTGCTCCCGCTGCGCTTCCGGAACTCCCGGGACGTCTCGAGGAACTGACCACCCAGGCCCCCGACGGCACGCCGGTGCGGGCGTGGTTCGCGATTCCGCACACCGCGTCCGCCGACGACCCCGCGCCGATGCTGCTGTGGGTGCACGGTGGCCCGTTGAGCAGCTGGAACACCTGGTCGTGGCGCTGGAACCCGTGGCTCCTCGTCGCCCGCGGCTATGCGGTGCTGCTGCCCGATCCCGCACTGTCCACCGGCTACGGCGACGACTTCGTGCGGCGTGGCTGGGGGCGGTGGGGGAGCGAACCGTACACCGATCTGATGGCCGTCACGGATGCCGCGGTCGCGCGTGAGGACATCGACGAGGAGCGGACCGCGGTGATGGGCGGATCGTTCGGTGGATATCTCGCCAATTGGATCGCCGGGCACACCGACCGATTCCGCGCGGTCGTCACCCACGCGGGTCTGTGGGCGCTGGACCAGTTCACCCCGACCACCGACGTGGCCTGGTACTGGCAGCGGGAGATGACCCCGGAGATGGCGGTCG
This sequence comes from Rhodococcus sp. AB351, assembly GCF_049538275.1. Lineage (NCBI taxonomy): Bacteria > Bacillati > Actinomycetota > Actinomycetes > Mycobacteriales > Nocardiaceae > Rhodococcus > Rhodococcus sp. AB351. The sequence goes on along the minus strand of NZ_JBMVFW010000002.1, from coordinate 432,202 downwards.
AGAACTCACCGCACCTGTTCGTCGCCGACATCGTCACGCCCATGCTCGTGATCCACGGCGACAAGGACTATCGCGTCCCGATCGGCGAGGCCCTGCGCCTGTGGTACGAGCTGCTCAACGAATCGGGGCGGCCCGCCGAGGACGACGGCACCACCGTCCACCGCTTCCTGTACTTCCCGTCCGAGAACCACTGGGTGCTGAAGCCGCGGCACTCGAAGATCTGGTACCGGACCGTCGAGGCGTTCCTGTCCGAGCACGTGCTCGGCCGCCCGCTCGACCTACCGGACGAGCTGGGCTGACCGCGCACGTCTGCTCGGGGTTCGCCGCCCCGCTATTCGGGTGGGCGCGGCTGGTCGCCCGGCGAGGCCGGCGGACGGGTGGGCTCATCGGTGGCCGGTGTCGACTCGCTCGTCGCTGAACCGGAACCGGAGCCGGTCGACGAGTGCTGACCTGATCCGCCGCGATGGGTGACCTTCTCTGCGAGACCACCGACCGTCTCCTGGAGGTGCGGCGCCTTCTCCTTCACGACGCCGGCCGCTTCCGTCACCTTGTCCTGTACCGCAGGAATGACCTTTTCCTGGACCGCCGGGTTGTGCCACAGCTCGTTCGAACGTCCCAGCAACTTGTCGTACGTCTCGCGTCCCGCCCGGGTCCCCGCGACGAATCCCGCGGCTGCACCTGCAGCGAAGATCAATGCCCGCATCATGACGGTGTCCTCCGTCCTGTCGTTCGGCGTCCGCGCATTCGGCCGCTCGGCACTGCGATACCCCGTCGGGGGTCGGGCCACACTCTGTCCTGGCCCCTGTCCGGCTCTGTCGTGGCCCCTGTCCAGGAGGTTCGCCGCGACGCTTACGATTGACGGGTGACCAGTGCGCCAGAGAACTCGCAGAACCCCGCCGACGCCCTTCCCAAGAGCTGGGACCCCAGCGCCGTCGAAGCGGAGCTCTACCAGCAGTGGGTCGACGCCGGCTACTTCGAGGCCGACCCCACGAGCGACAAGCCCGGGTACTCGATCGTCCTGCCGCCGCCGAATGTCACCGGCAGCCTGCACATGGGTCACGCTCTCGACCACACCCTCATGGATGTGCTCTCCCGCCGTAAGCGCATGCAGGGCTACGAGGTGCTGTGGCTACCCGGCATGGACCACGCCGGCATCGCCACCCAGACCGTCGTCGAAAAGCAGCTCGCTGCCGACGGCAAGAAGAAGGAGGACCTCGGTCGCGAGGCCTTCATCGACAAGGTCTGGCAGTGGAAGGCCGAGTCCGGCGGCATGATCCAGGGCCAGATGCGTCGCATCGGCGACGGCGTGGACTGGTCGCGCGACCGCTTCACCATGGACGAGGGCCTGTCCCGCGCCGTGCAGACGATGTTCAAGCGCCTCTACGACGAGGGCCTGATCTACCGCGCCGAGCGTCTGGTCAACTGGTCGCCCGTGCTGCAGACCGCGATCTCCGACATCGAGGTGAAGTTCGAGGAGGTCGAGGGTGAGCTCGTCTCCCTGCGCTACGGCTCCCTGAACGACGACGAGCCGCACGTCGTCGTCGCCACCACCCGTGTGGAGACGATGCTCGGCGACACCGCCGTCGCGGTCCACCCCGAGGACGAGCGCTACAAGGACATCATCGGCACCACGCTCGAGCATCCGATCACCGGGCGGCAGATCCCGATCATCGCCGACGAATACGTCGACCCCGAATTCGGCACGGGCGCAGTGAAGATCACGCCTGCGCACGACCCCAACGACTTCGAGATGGGTCTGCGGCACGACCTGCCGATGCCCACGATCATGGACAAGGCCGGCCGCATCGCCGATTCCGACACCCGCTTCGACGGCATGGACCGTTTCGAGGCGCGCGTCGCGATCCGCGAGGAACTCGCCGCGCAGGGCCGTGTCGTCGCCGAGAAGCGCCCCTACCTGCACAGCGTCGGCCACTCCGAGCGGTCCGGCGAGACCATCGAGCCGCGCCTGTCGATGCAGTGGTGGGTCAAGGTCGACAAGCTCGCCAAGGCCGCCGGCGACGCAGTGCGCAACGGCCACACCGTCATCCACCCCGCGAGCCAGGAACCGCGCTGGTTCGACTGGGTCGACAACATGCACGACTGGTGCATCTCGCGTCAGCTGTGGTGGGGTCACCGCATCCCGATCTGGTACGGCCCGAACGGCGAGGTCGAGTGCTTCGGCCCCGACGAGACCGCACCCGAGGGCTGGGAGCAGGACCCGGACGTGCTCGACACGTGGTTCTCGTCCGGTCTGTGGCCGTTCTCCACGATGGGCTGGCCGGAGAAGACCCCCGAGCTCGACAAGTTCTATCCCACCAGCGTTCTCGTCACCGGCTACGACATCCTGTTCTTCTGGGTCGCCCGCATGATGATGTTCGGCACCTACGTGTCGGGCGACGACGCGGTGCACCAGGCGCAGGTGCCGTTCCGGGATCTGTTCCTGCACGGCCTCGTCCGTGACCAGTTCGGCAAGAAGATGTCGAAGTCGCGCGGCAACGGCATCGACCCGCTGGACTGGGTCGAGCGTTTCGGCGCCGACGCCCTGCGCTTCACGCTGGCGCGCGGCGCGAACCCGGGTGGCGACCTCGCCGTCGGTGAGGACCACGCCCAGTCGTCGCGCAACTTCGCGAACAAGCTGTTCAACGCGACCAAGTTCGCGCTGATGAACGGCGCGGTGATCGGCGAGCTCCCGGCCCGCGACCAGCTCACCGATGCCGATCGGTGGATCCTCGATCGCCTCGAGCAGGTGCGCACCGAGGTCGACGCGGCCTTCGATCACTACGAGTTCTCGAAGGCGTGCGAGGCGCTCTACCACTTCGCGTGGGACGAGGTCTGCGACTGGTATCTCGAGCTCGCCAAGGTCCAGCTCGCCGAGGGCAGCGCCTACGCCGACGGCACCAAGGTCGTGCTCGGCACCGTCCTCGACCAGTTGCTGCGCCTGCTGCACCCGGTCATCCCGTTCGTCACCGAGACGCTGTGGAAGGTGCTCACCGGCGGCGAGTCCGTCGTGATCGCGGCCTGGCCCGAGGCGTCCGGCGTCGCCACCGACGAGACCGCGGCGCAGCGTGTCGCCGACCTGCAGAAGCTCGTCACCGAGGTCCGCAGGTTCCGCAGCGATCAGGGCCTCAAGCCGTCGCAGAAGGTTGCGGCCCGGCTCGTCGGTGTCGAGGACGCCGATCTCGTCGCGCAGGTGCCGGCCGCGCAGTCGCTCGCGCGCCTGACCGCGCCGGAGGACTCGTTCTCGGCCACCGCGTCGATCGAGGTCCGGCTGAGCCGCGCGACGGTCACCGTCGAGCTCGACACCTCCGGCAGCATCGACGTCGGCGCCGAGATCGCCCGCCTGCGCAAGGATCTCGCCGCCGCGGAGAAGGAGCTGACGGGCACCTCCGCGAAGTTGTCGAACGAGGCCTTCCTTGCGAAGGCACCCGACCAGGTGGTCGAGAAGATCCGCGGTCGCAAGCAGATCGCCGAAGAGGAAATCGCACGGATCACCGCACGACTGAAGGAGCTGGGCGCGGCGTGAGCACCGACACCCCGGGGGCGCCGTCCCCGGTGGACCTGGCCGAACTGACGCTCGTCGAAGCCGAGCTCGACAAGCGCTGGCCGGAGACGAAGATCGAGCCGTCCCTGGCGCGGATCGCCGCGCTCATGGACATCCTCGGGTCGCCGCAGAACAGCTACCCGTCGATCCACGTGGCCGGCACGAACGGCAAGACGTCGACGACCCGGATGATCGACGCGTTGCTCACCCGCATGCACCACCGCGTCGGCCGGACGACGAGCCCGCACCTGCAGCTCGCCACCGAGCGGATCAGCATCGACGGCGCGCCGGTCTCGCCGCGGACCTACGTCGACACCTACCGCGACATCGAACCGTATGTCCGGATGATCGACGAGCAGTCCGAGGCGGCCGGTGGCCCGAAGATGAGCAAGTTCGAGGTCACCACGGCCATGGCGTTCGCGGCGTTCGCCGACGCGCCCGTCGACGTGGCGGTCGTCGAGGTGGGTCTCGGCGGACGGTGGGACGCCACCAACGTCGTCACCGGGCAGGTCGCGGTGATCACGCCCGTCGGGATCGACCACACCGGTTATCTGGGCGACACCCTCACGGAGATCGCGGGGGAGAAGGCCGGGATCATCAAGAAGGCACCCGACGACGGTCTCGTGCCCCGCGACACCGTGGCGATCATCGCGCAGCAGGAACCCGAGGCGATGGACGTGCTGCTGCGGCAGGCCGTCGAGGCCGACGCGGCCGTGGCCCGCCAGGGTTCCGAGTTCGCGGTGGTGCGGCGCGCGGTCGCCGTCGGTGGACAGCAGATCGACCTGCAGGGTCTCGGCGGTCTCTACACCGACATCTTCCTGCCGCTCCACGGCGAGCACCAGGCGCACAACGCGTCGGTCGCGCTGGCCGCGGTCGAGGCGTTCTTCGGGGCGGGCCCCGACAAGCAGCTCGATGTCGAGGCGGTGCGCGACGCGTTCGCGTCGGTGACCACGCCGGGCCGGCTCGAACGGGTGCGCAATGCGCCCACCGTCTTCCTCGACGCCGCGCACAACCCGCACGGTGCGAAGGCCCTCGCGGCCGCGCTCGCCCAGGAATTCGACTTCCGCAAGCTCGTGGGTGTCGTGAGCGTGATGGCCGACAAGGACGTCGCGGGTCTGATCGAGGCGCTCGAACCGGTCTTCGACGAGATCGTCGTCACCCACAACGGGTCGCCGCGGGCGATGGACGTCGACGATCTGGCGAACATCGCCGTCGCCCGATTCGGTGACGAACGGGTCGTCACCGCGGCGACGCTCCCGGATGCGATCGAGACCGCGATCGCGATCGCGGAGGAGGTCGGCGAGCCCGGCGAAGCGGTGTCGGGCGCCGGGGTCGTGGTCACCGGTTCGGTGGTGACCGCAGGTGCGGCCCGCAGTCTGTTCGGAAAGGATCCCGCGTGAGCAACGACAAGCCGGAGGAACAGAAGTTCCGGCCGCCGACGACGGACCCCTGGAAGGGCTTCCGCGGCGTGATGGCGGGAACGCTCGTGCTCGAGGCGATCGTGGTGCTGCTGGTGCTGCCGGTGATCGCGACCGTCGGCGGGGGACTGAGCGCGTGGTCGACGACCTACGTCGTGGGCCTCGCCGTTCTCATGTTCCTCGGAGCCGGGATACAGAAGAAGTCGTGGGCGATCCCGTTCAACATCACGCTGCAGGTGCTGGCCGTGCTGGGCTTCTTCGTCGACCTCGCGTTCGGTGCGGTGGGTGTGCTCTTCGCCGTGGTGTGGGCGTACATCTTCTACCTGCGCAAGGACATCAGGGATCGCGAATCCAGGGGTCTGCTCCCGGGCCAGCGGGACTGACCTCTAGGCTTGTCGCGTGACTGAGCGGACCCTGGTACTGATCAAGCCCGACGGCGTCGCACGCCGTCACGTCGGAGAGATCCTCTCGCGCATCGAGCGCAAGGGGCTGGACATCATGGCTCTCGAGCTGCGCACCGCGACCGAGGAGGTCGCCGGAGCGCACTACGCCGAGCACGAGGGCAAGCCCTTCTACCCCTCGCTGATCGAGTTCATCACCGGCGGCCCCCTCGTGGCCGCGGTCCTCGAAGGCCCCCGCGCGATCGCGGCGTTCCGGCAGCTCGCCGGTGGCACCGATCCGGTCGAGAAGGCCGTGCCCGGTTCGATCCGTGGCGATCTCGGCCTGGATCCGGGCGAGAACCTGGTCCACGGCTCCGACTCGGTGGAGTCCGCCGAGCGCGAGATCGCTCTCTGGTTCCCCGCCCTGGCTGCGAAGTAACAGCCCCGCACGAGCGGCGCCTGGCGTGTCGCTCACGAAACCTCTCGGGCGTCGCGCTTCGCGCCTCCCGACACCGCCGACGGCGCCCTCCGGGGCGCCGTTGGCGTATCCGTGCATCTCCGTGTGGGATACTGGCAGAGGTTGCCCCGCACACACCGCGTGCGGAGCAGCCGAACGACATCACGGATCGATGCCCGACATCGCTGTGGCCGAGGACGAAGGAGACACCTCGCTCGGCGGCACGCTGGATGTTCCGGCGCTCGACCCGCGATCAAGCCAGGCATTGCTCGGCCGTGCAGTGAAAACGGGCACCGGACGACCGCGCGATGCGAGACCGGAAGGACTCGCGCCCACCCGGCGCGAGTACACAAGCTGCGCCCCCGCGTGGCCGCTCACATCGCTGTTGTCGGTGGTGGACGCGCCCGGGGGCCTTAGGAGACCTACGTGGCCGATCAAGAGCCGCCGGAGAACAACTCGATCGAAGCGTCGGACGCAGGGGGACGGAACCTCCTCGGTCTGCCTGCCAAGATCCGCGTCCATGCCCTCGCCAAGCTGCTGGGGCTGACCAGTAAGCAGGTGATTGCGAAAGCCGCCGAGCGCGGCACCGAGCTGCGCAGTGCGCACTCGACCCTCCCACGCGACGTCGCGGAGGACCTGCACGCCGCGTTGAGCGACGACACGGGCACGCCCGAACCCACCGTGCAGGAAGCCGGGACGGCTCCCGAACCTGCAGCACAGACGGCTCCCGAGGCCGAGACTGCTCCCGAGCCCGTCGCCGAGGCGACTCCCGAGCCTGCGGCCGAGGTGGCGGAGATCGCCGAGGCGGTGCCGGTCGAGAGCGACGAGCTGCGACCCGCCGAGAAGACTGCGGACGAGACCGCGCCGCAGGCCGTCGACATCCCCTCCGTCGGAGGACCCACCGGGCTGTTCACGTCGGTGGAGCAGAGCACTCCGCTGTTCGAGATGCCCGAGCCGTCGACGACGGCCGAGCCGATCGTCGCCGCACCGCTGTTCCTCCAGCCCGAGGTGCCCTCGCCGGCCGAGGAGGAGGAGACCCGCCCGCGTCGCCGACGCGCACGCCGCGGCAAGGACACCGTGCAGGCGCCGGCCGAGGACGAGCAGCAGACCGCCGAGCCGGCCGCTGCCGAGTCCACCGAGGAAGCGCCGTCGCAGCAGGCCGAGGAAGACCAGGACGACCAGCCGCGTCGCCGCCGCCGCGGACGTCGCGGTCGTGGACGTGGCCGCGGGGACGGCACCGACACCGACCAGCAGGACGAGACCACCGCGACCGGCGAGGACACCGAGTCCGCCGCCGCGGAGACGGAGAAGCCCGCTGCAGCGGAGTCCACCGCAGCGGAGACTCCTGCAGAGGAGACCGCCGGCACCGAGGAGAGCACCTCCGACGAGGCCGCCTCGGGCGACGAGCAGAGCAGCGACGAGCACGACACCGACGACGAGCAGGGCGGGGGGACGTCCCGCCGCCGCCGCCGTCGCCGTCGTCGTCGCGGTTCCGACACCGACACCGCGAGCACCGACGACGACTCGGTTCCCACGGTCGTCCACGAGCGGGAGCCGCGTCCGAAGAACCGCGCCAAGGACGAGGTCCAGGGCATCAGCGGCTCCACGCGTCTCGAGGCGAAGCGTCAGCGTCGGCGCGACGGCCGCGAGGCCGGTCGCCGCCGGCCCCCGATCCTCACCGAATCCGAGTTCCTCGCCCGCCGCGAGGCCGTCGACCGGGTCATGGTCGTGCGCGAACGCACGGGCGGTTCCCACGCGGGCATGACGCAGGTCGCGGTGCTCGAGGACGGCATCCTCGTCGAGCACTTCGTCACGACCTCCGGGTCGGCGTCGATGGTCGGCAACATCTACCTCGGCCGCGTGCAGAACGTCCTTCCGTCCATGGAGGCGGCGTTCATCGACATCGGCCGTGGCCGCAACGGCGTGCTCTACGCCGGTGAGGTGAACTGGGAGGCCGCGGGCCTCGGAGGCAATTCCCGCAAGATCGAGCAGGCCCTCAAGCCCGGCGACCAGGTGGTCGTGCAGGTCAGCAAGGACCCGGTCGGTCACAAGGGTGCACGTCTGACCACCCAGATCAGCCTCGCCGGACGCTTCCTGGTGTACGTGCCGGGCGGTTCGTCGACGGGCATCAGCCGCAAGCTGCCCGACACCGAACGCAAGCGTCTCAAGGACATCCTCCGCGAGATCGTCCCCTCCGAGGCGGGCGTGATCATCCGTACCGCCGCCGAGGGCGTGAGCGAGGAGGAACTCTCGCGCGACGTCACCCGTCTGCAGACGCAGTGGGAGGCGATCCGGGAGCAGTCCGAGAAGCTGCAGGCCGACGCATCGGGACAGCCGAAGACCCTCTACGAGGAGCCGGATCTGCTCGTGAAGGTCGTGCGCGACCTGTTCAACGAGGACTTCTCCAAGCTCGTCATCGAGGGCGACTCGGCGTGGAACACCGTGGAGAGCTACATCCGGACGGTCGCACCCGACCTGCTGCCGCGTGTCGAGCGCTACCGCTCGGAGAACTCGGTGGACGTCTTCGGCGCGCACCGCATCGACGAGCAGCTCGCGAAGGCTCTCGACCGCAAGGTGTGGCTGCCCTCCGGCGGCACGCTCGTCATCGACCGCACCGAAGCGATGACCGTCATCGACGTCAACACCGGCAAGTTCACCGGGTCCGGCGGCAACCTCGAGGAGACGGTCACCCGTAACAACCTCGAGGCGGCCGAGGAGATCGTCCGCCAGATGCGCCTGCGCGACATCGGCGGCATGATCGTCGTCGACTTCATCGACATGGTGCTCGAGTCCAACCGCGATCTCGTGCTGCGGCGCCTGACCGAGGCTCTCGGCCGGGACCGCACCCGCCACCAGGTCTCGGAGGTCACCTCGCTCGGCCTGGTCCAGATGACGCGCAAGCGGCTCGGGACCGGTCTCGTCGAGGCGTTCTCCACCACCTGTGAGCACTGCAGCGGCCGCGGCCTCATCGTGCACTCGGAGCCGATCGAGTCGAAGTCCTCGGACGACTCCGGTCGTTCGTCCGGCGGTGGTTCGCGGCGCAAGCGTGGACGCGACAAGAGCTCGCAGGAGCCCGCCGCCGAGACGCACGCGACGCCGTCGCCCGAAGAGGTCGTCAAGCGTGCCGCGCACCCCGTGGCGCTCGCCATGGCCGCGCACAACTCGACACCGGCCGCGGACGCTCCGGAGGCAGAGTCGGCAGCAGCGGCCGAGGCCGCATCCGAGACGGCGGCCGACGTCGACCCGGTCAAGGTCACCGAGCCGCTGCGGGCCGTCGAGCCCGAGAAGGTCGCCGCACCGACGAAGGAGCCCGTCGCAGGGGAGGACGCCACCACGGTGACGACCGCCTCCGACGAGCCCGCCGAGATCGAAGCCGAGGTCGCAGCGGCCGAATCCGCGGTCGCAGAGACCGCTGTTCCCGAGGCTGCCGTGTCCGGGACGGCCGTCTCCGGCGCGGGGGAGAGCACCGACGGTGCGGCTTCCGTCGAGGCCGCAGAACCGGCTCCGCGTCGTCGTCGGGCCCGCAGGGTCGCACGGGCGGCCGCAGCGCCCGCCGGTGACGGTGGACCTGCAGCCAAGGTGTTCGTCGTCCCCGCGACGACCGACACGTCGACGGGGGCCGAGTCGGACTCCCGGCCGAGCACACCGGTCGAGACGCCGGTGGAGATCGTGCGGCGGCCGCGTTCGCGGCGTGCCGCAGGGCGCCCCGCCGGACCTCCGGTGGACGCCGAAGCGTGACCCTCCGCTTCCGGGCCGGTCACGACCGGCCCGGAAGCAGGCACTACCGTGCCACCCGGTTTGACCCTGGGAGTCACCTTCCCGTAATCTTGTTCAGTCGCTACTCGGCGATAGTGCCCAGCCGCGTCCGGATTCAGGATGCCGGCGGGACCCGAGTCAGCAACCACACCAGACCAGTCGCGTCCGCAGCACTGTGGCGCGAGCACGTTCGAAGAAGCAAGGGGTAGCCGTCCGATGGCAACGTACGCGATCGTCAAGACCGGCGGTAAGCAGTACAAGGTCGCTGAAGGCGACCTCGTCAAGGTCGAGAAGATCGAGGGTGAGCCCGGCGCTGCTGTCTCGCTTGCCCCGGTCCTCGTCGTCGACGGATCCGAACTGACCACCGACGCCGACAAGCTGGCCAAGGTCTCGGTCACCGGCGAGATCGTCGAGCACACCAAGGGCCCGAAGATCCGCATCCACAAGTTCAAGAACAAGACCGGGTACCACAAGCGCCAGGGCCACCGTCAGAAGCTGACGGTCGTCAAGGTCACCGGCATCAAGTAAACCGAGCTTCGAGCTTCAACCCCAGGAGGGTTCGTCATGGCACACAAGAAGGGCGCATCCAGCTCCCGTAACGGTCGCGATTCGAACGCACAGCGCCTCGGCGTCAAGCGCTTCGGTGGCCAGGCCGTCAACGCCGGCGAGATCATCGTGCGCCAGCGCGGCACCCACTTCCACCCCGGCGTGAACGTGGGACGCGGCGGCGACGACACGCTGTTCGCCCTCGCGGCCGGTGCCGTCGAGTTCGGTACCAAGCGCGGTCGCAAGACCGTCAACATCGTTCCGGCTGCGGCAGACGCCTGATCTGCCGTCCGGTAACGGACACCGCGGGACCAGCTCCCGCGACATACTCCCAATAGGGGCGGGCCAGGGTCGCACACCCTGACCCGCCCTTGTTGCGTTGATCACCAGGTTTGTTTAGGACGAGAGAAGGTCCACCCATGTCCCGCTTCATCGACCGGGTGGTGCTGCACGTCAGCGCCGGCAAGGGCGGCAACGGCTGCGCCTCCGTCCACCGCGAGAAGTTCAAGCCGCTCGGCGGCCCCGACGGCGGTAACGGAGGAAACGGCGGCGACGTCGTCCTCGAAGTCGACCGCAACGTCCACACCCTGCTCGACTTCCACTTCCACCAGCACGCCAAGGCGACCAACGGTGCCCAGGGCGCCGGCGGCCACCGCAACGGTGCCAACGGCGGCGACCTCGTCCTGAAGGTTCCCGACGGCACCGTCGTGCTCGACCGCGACGGCCGGATCCTCGCCGACCTCGTGGGCACCGGCACACGTTTCGTCGCCGCGCACGGCGGTCGCGGTGGTCTCGGCAATGCCGCACTCGCGTCGAAGGCACGCAAGGCCCCCGGCTTCGCGCTGCTCGGCGAGGAAGGCGAGGAACTCGACCTCGTCCTCGAACTGAAGTCCGTCGCCGACGTCGGCCTCGTGGGCTTCCCCTCGGCCGGCAAGTCGTCGCTCGTGTCGGTGCTGTCGGCCGCCAAGCCGAAGATCGCCGACTACCCGTTCACCACCCTCGTGCCGAACCTCGGTGTGGTGCAGTCGGGCGACACGACCTTCACCGTCGCCGACGTGCCCGGCCTGATCCCCGGCGCCAGTGAGGGACGTGGCCTCGGCCTCGACTTCCTCCGGCATCTCGAGCGCTGCGCCGTGCTCGCGCACGTCGTCGACTGCGCGACCCTCGAACCCGGCCGCGACCCGATCTCCGACATCGACGCGCTCGAGGCCGAACTCGCCGCCTACCAGCCCGCGCTGTCGGGCGACAGCGGACTCGGCGACCTCGCCGAGCGCCCCCGCATCGTGATCCTCAACAAGGCCGACGTGCCCGACGCGAAGGAACTCGCCGAGTTCGTCACCCCCGAACTCGAGGCCCGCGGCTGGCCGGTCTTCACGATCTCGGCCGTGAGCCGCGACGGCCTGCGTCCGCTGACGTTCGCCCTCGCGAAGATGGTCGACGAGTACCGCGAGGCACATCCGCCGGCCGCGCCGACCCGCCCGGTGATCCGTCCCGTCGCCCGCGACGAGGAGGCCTTCACCGTGGTCCGCGATCCCGAGGTGCCCGGCGGATTCATCGTGCGGGGCACCCGTCCCGAGCGGTGGGTGCGCCAGACGGCCTTCGACAACGACGAGGCCGTGGGCTATCTCGCCGATCGCCTCGCACGTCTCGGCGTCGAGGACAAGCTCGTCAAGCTCGGCGCGGAACCCGGATGCTGGGTCACCATCGGCGAGGTCGGCTTCGAGTGGGAACCGCAGACGCAGGCCGGCGTGGACGTCGTGCCCACCGGTCGCGGCACGGACGCCCGTCTCGACCAGGTCGACCGCGTCGGCGCCGCCGAGCGTCGCCACGCGAAGAAGGTGCGCCGCGGTCTGGCCACCGACGACGAGTTCGAGTAACCGGCCCCGCGTTCCCACCGTTCAGGAAGCCCGAAGCGTACCGAGGAGAACATGAGCGACACCCGGGAGGTCGTCTCCCACGCCCGCAGCGTAGTGGTCAAGATCGGCTCGTCGGCGATCACGAGCCTGGTGGGCGGGCTCGACCGCGGCCGGCTCGATCGGCTCGTCGACGCCATCGAGTCCCGGATCCGCACGGGCTCGAGTGTCGTCGTGGTCTCCTCGGGTGCGGTCGGTGCCGGGCTCGCACCGCTCGGCCTCACGAGCAGGCCGCGTGATCTCGCGACGAAGCAGGCCGCGGCGAGCGTCGGGCAGCTCACCCTCGCCCACGCCTGGGGCACCTCCTTCGCCCGCTACGACCGCACCGTGGGCCAGGTGCTCCTCACCGCCGACGACATCGGCCGGCGCACCCAGCACCGCAACGCGCAACGCACCCTCGACCGGCTGCGCTCGCTCGGTGCGGTGCCGGTGGTCAACGAGAACGACACCGTCGCGACCGTCGAACTGCGCTTCGGCGACAACGACCGGCTCGCCGCGCTCGTCGCGCATCTCATCGGCGCCGAGGCGCTGATCCTGCTGTCCGACGTCGACGGTCTGTACGACGGGGATCCGCGCAAGGGCTCCGCGAACCTCATCCCCGAGGTCCGCACCCCCGAGGATCTCGACGGTGTGGTCGCCGGGTCTGGTGGCGCGCTGGGCACCGGTGGCATGGCGTCGAAACTGTCCGCAGCCCGTCTCGCGGCGGACTCCGGCGTGCCGGTGCTGCTCGCCGCCGCCTCCCAGGCCGATCGTGCGCTGGGTGCCGCCGACGTCGGCACGGCCTTCGCGGCCCGCCCGCAGCGTCTGTCGGCGCGGCGCTTCTGGGTGCGGCACGCCGCCGACGTCCACGGCTCGCTGTATCTCGACGAGGGTGCCGTGCGGGCCGTGGTGGAGCGGCGGCGCTCGCTGCTCGCCGCTGGAATCACCGGCACCAGTGGCGGTTTCCACGCAGGCGACGTGGTCGGCATCGTCGCACCCGACGGCCGCACGGTCGCGCGCGGTGTGGTGGCCTACGACGCGTCCGAACTCGATTTCATGATCGGCTTCTCGACCGGTCAGCTGCCGCCGGATCTCCAGCGGCCCGTCGTGCACGCCGATGACCTCGTCCGGGTGGTCTGAGAGCCGTCACCCGCTCGGTGCGGTCGTCGCCGTCACCGGCTCGGTGCAGTCACTGCGTCGGCCAGGAAGGCGAGGGTCTCCGAGGTGCCCGCCTCGAGCTTGAGGGTCGCCAGCACATCCCCGCGCGTGGGGCCACGATTGATCACCACCACCGGGATGTTCCGCTGTGCGGCGCGGCGCACGAAACGCAGCCCCGACTGCACCGTCAGCGAACTTCCGGCGACCAGCAGGGCGTCGGAGCCGTCGACCACCGAGAAGGCGAGTTCGACCCGCGGGCGCGGCACCGTCTCGCCGAAGTACACGATGTCGGGTTTGAGCATCCCGCCGCAGCGGTCGCAGTCCACTACGACGAAGTCCTCGGTGTCGGTGACCACTGCGTCCGCGTCGGGGGCGACCTCGAGACCTGTCGTCGCGCGCATCCGGTCGTCGAATCCCGGATTGGCCGCGCACAGCCGCTCGTGCAGCGTGAACCGCGAGATGCGGTGCTCGCACGACAGGCACCGGACCTGCGCGTAGGTGCCGTGCAGGTCGACGACCCGCCGGCTGCCTGCCTTCGTGTGCAGCAGGTCGACGTTCTGGGTGATCACACCGACGACGGAACCGGCGCGTTCGAGGGCCGCGAGCGCCCGGTGCCCGGCGTTGGGGCGGGCGGCGTCCATGTGTTTCCAGCCGACGTGGTTGCGCGCCCAGTAGCGTTGCCGGAACTCCGCATCGCCGACGAACTGCTGGTAGGTCATCGGGTTGCGCGGGGGCGAGTCGGGTCCGCGATAGTCGGGGATACCGGAGTCCGTCGACAGCCCGGCGCCGGTGAGAACCGCGATCCGACGGCTGTGCAGGAGAGCGGGCAGGTCGTCGGAACGGAGTGGAACGTCGATCACCCCATCTACGGTAGGCCGCTTCCGGGCACCGGCGCTGCGGGCAGGAGCGCGCGCACCGCGTCGATGGTGTCGGCGTCGGCAGCGGACTTGTCGGGCCGGTACCGCAGCACCCGTGCGAAGCGCAGCGCCACCCCGCCCGGATAGCGGCTGCTGGTCTGCACTCCGTCGAGCTCGATCTCGACGACGATCGCGGGTCGCAGGTGGACGGTGTGCTCGTCGCGGTGTGTCTCGTAGCGCGGGAATTCCTCTGTCTGCCACTGCAGCAGCGCGTCGGTGAGTCCCTTGAACGTCTTCCCGACCATGATCGGCGGACCACCGTCCGGGTCGCGGGCACCGAGGTGCAGATTGGACAGGAAGCCGGTGCGGCGCCCGTAACCCCACTCGGCGGCGAGCACCACGAGGTCCAGGGTGTGCTCGGGCTTGACCTTCTGCCACGCTCGGCCCCGGCGTCCGGCGGTGTAGGTCGACGTGAGGGACTTCACCATCACACCCTCGTGACCGTTGCCGAGCGAGTCACCGAGATGCGCCTCGGCGCTGTCGGCGTGCGGGGCGACCAGCGTCGGGATGCGGTGCTCACCCGCGACATGGGCGAGACGGTCGAGACGCACCGACAGCGGCTCGTCGAGCAGGTCGTCGCCGTCGAGGTGCAGGCAGTCGAAGAAGTACGGGTGGAGGAGCAGTTCGCGTTCGGAGCGGGCGCCGAACCGGCTCATGGTCTCCTGGAACGGTCGGGGACGGCCGGAATCGGTGAGCGCGAGCGTCTCGCCGTCGAGCACGACACTGCGGCACGGCAGCGCCCGGACGAGTTCGACCAGTTCGGGAACCGACGCGGTGATGTCGCGCAGTGTGCGGGTGAAGATCCACACGGCGTCCTCGTGGCGGTGCACCTGGATGCGTGCGCCGTCGAGTTTGTACTCCACGCTCACCGCCCCGTCGAACTCGGTCAGGGCCGCCTCGAGCGACTCGGCGGGCGAGGCGAGCATCGGCCGGACCGGTCGGCCGAGTTCCAGGCCGAACTCCGCCAGCGCGTCCACACCACCGTCGAAGGCCGCCGCTGCGGCCTGGGCGAGGCGACCCGACAACATCACCGCCCGGCGGACCGGTTCGACGGGGAGACCGGCTGCCGCTGCGACCGCATCGGTCATCACCCCTTCGAGCGCACCCTGCCGCAGCTCACCGCCGAGGAGCGCGACGAGGAAACGCTGCTCGCCCTCGGTGGCCCGGCCGAACAGGTCCAGGAGCAGTTGCTGCCGCGCGGCGGTGGATCCCGGACCTGAGATGTCGGCGAGCCGGTCGAGGAAACCGGACACCTCGTCGACGGAGAGCGTCGGATCGTCGGCGACCGGTGCGGAGAGACCGGCAAGGGTGCGGAAGCCGACACCCAGGCGGCCCTGGGTCATCTCTCCGGACAACCACGAGACCACCGCTTCGACCTCGTGGGATTCGGCGCGCTCCAGTAATTCCCGCAGCAGATCGATCTTGGTGCGTCGTGACCGCGTGGCGGCGACGGCGACGGACGTGTCGACAACCGAGTGCAGCAGCATCGCTTCGACGTTAGCGCCCGGCCGTGCCACGCGGAGGAAATCGTGCGCCGGGGTGTATTTCCGCACGCAGACGGGAATCGAGAGGCCAGGATGGTGCACGGGACGCGTGCATGAGCGGGAGGGACGGGAGACGCGGATGAGCAAGGACTCCGAGGCGGTCGAGCTCGACGTGGACGGTCGCCCGGTGCGTATCACGCATCCCGACCGCGTGTACTTCCCCGAGATCGGGGCGACCAAGCTCGATCTCGCGAACTACTACCTGAGCGTGGGGGAGGGGATCGTCCGGGCGCTCCGTGAGCGGCCCTGCATGCTGCACCGGTTCCCCGACGGACTCGAAGGGCAGAAGGTGCACCAGAAGCGGCTGCCCCGCGGGGCGCCGGACTGGGTCGAGACCGTGCGGGTGCACTTCCCGCGTTACGACCGCGACGCCGACGAACTGTGCGTCACCCACCTCGCCGATGTGGTGTGGGCCGTGCAGATGTCCACCGTGGAGTTCCATCCGTGGAACTCGCGGCGCAGCGACGTGGAGCGGCCCGACGAATGGCGGATCGACCTCGACCCGATGCCCGACTGCGATTTCGACCGGGTGCGGCGCGTGGCGTCGGTGGCGCACGAGGTGCTCGACGAGCTCGGTGCCGTGGGCTGGCCGAAGACCTCGGGCGGCGACGGCCTGCACGTCTACGTCCGGATCGCACCGGAGTGGGAGTTCGACGATGTCCGAAGGGCCGCATGGGCTTTCGCGCGGGAGGTGGAGCGACGCGCGCCGGGGGACGTGACGACGGCGTGGTGGCGCAAGGAACGTGATCCGTCGGCGGTCTTCGTCGACTACAACCAGAACTCGCGCGACCACACGATCGCCAGTGCCTATTCGGTCCGCGGTGTACCGGAGGCAACGGTCTCCACGCCGGTGCGGTGGGACGAGATCGACGACCTCGATCCGCGGGATTTCACGATCCGGACCGTGCCGAAGCGGTTCGAGGAACTGGGCGACCTGCACGCGGGGATCGACGACGCGGTCTTCGCCCTCGATCCGCTGCTGGAATGGGCGGAACGCGACGAGAAGCAGGACAAGGGGTCGGAGTGAGCGCTGTGGTCGGACAACTGTGGTCCGGTAGATGTGGCCTAGTAGCCGGCGCTGGGATCGACGACCCCGATCGGCACGAGGCCGGACGCGAACCGCGTGACGTTCTCGGTCACGTGCTCGAGATAGGCCGGGATGCGCAATGGGGGCGGATTGGCGTCGTGGGGCGTGATCACGGCGTTGGGGAGCGTCCACAACGGATGATCGTCGGGGAGCGGTTCGGGGTCGGTGACGTCGAGCCCTGCACCGCCGATCGCGCCGGATCGTAGGGCGGCGACGAGGGCGTCGGTGTCGACGAGATCACCCCGGGCGACGTTGACGACCCACGCCGTGGATTTCATCGCTGCGAGTTCGGTTGCGCCGACGAGGCGTTCGACGTCGAGGGTGGCAGTCGCGGAGATGACGAAATGATCTGCCAGAGTCCATATCTCGTCGATGCGTTCGACGGGGAACGTCTCGACGGCCCCGGGCACGGGACGACCGCTGCGGGTGACGGCGAGCGCATGTGCGCCCAGCGTGGCCAGCATCGGGATCAGTGCACGACCGACACCACCGGCACCGATGATCCCGACCGTCGCGCCGCGGAGGGTGCCGACGGCGGGCGCGAGGCTCTCGGGTGCCCACGAGGTGGCCGCCAGATGCGCGGGTAGGGCCCGGACCCCGGCGAGCAGGAGCAGGAGCGCGTGCTCGGCGACGGTCGTGGAGTAGGCGGCGGCCGCCGACGTCCAGGTGACGCGAGGATGAGCCTTGACGACGCCCTGCGACAGCCAGTACTCGACACCGGCGGACGGAAGCTGCACCCAGCGGACGGAGGCGGGGAGGACCTCGGGGAAGTCCTGCGGCCCGGCCGCCCAGACGAGCGCGTCCGGGGTGTCCTCGAGTCCGCAGGGCACGCCGCCCCCGCCCGAGACCGCCCGTTCGAAACGGGGGTCGCGCTCGGGGCCGACAGCGATGCGGGGCGCACGCTCGGGAGTCATGGTCTCGACTCTAAGCGTCCGCCCCGCATCGGTCACGTGGTTACCGCACTCAGGCGGGTTCGACGATCAACGGGTACACACCGTTCTCGTCGTGCACCTCACGGCCGGTGACCGGGGGATTGAAGACGCACAGCATGCGCATGCGCGTCTCGGGGAGCACGCGGTGACGCTCGTGTCCGTTGAGCAGGTACATCGTGCCCGGAGCGAGGTCGTACTCCACGTCGTTGTCGAGGTCCTGGAGCTTGCCGGTGCCCTCGACGAGCCACACGGCCTCGACGTGGTTGGCGTAGTGGAACTCGTTGACGGTGCCGGGCTCGATGGTGGTCTCGTGGAACGAGAAGCCCACCTTGTCGCCGGCGAGGATGATGCGCTTGCTGCGCCACTGGCCGTCCTCCGAGACGACGTCGCGCTCGGTGCCGGTGATCTCTTCTGTCGTACGAACGATCATGGGTGTCGAAAGTCCTTCTTCTGCAAGTAGTTTCGGAACGGGCGGAGCGGGGGACCGCTCAGGAACGGACCTTGGCGGTCGCTTCCGCCAGGATGTTCAGCCCGAACTCGAGTTCGTCGTCGGTGATGGTCAGCGGCGGCAGCAGCTTGACGACCTCGTCCGACGGGCCGGAGGTCTCGGCGAGCAGGCCCTCCTCGAAGGCCAGGGCGCAGACCTTGTCGGCGTCCTCCGGCTTGTCGAAGACCAGGCCCTGGACCAGACCGCGGCCGCGGGTCGAGACGCCGTCGAACATGTCCGACAGGTTCATGAAGGTCTGGCGGATGCGCTCGCCCTTGCGCAGGGTGTCGCGCTCGAGCTTGTCGTCGGCCCAGTAGTGCTCGAGGGCGGCAGCCGCCGTCACGAAGGCCGGGTTGTTGCCGCGGAAGGTGCCGTTGTGCTCGCCCGGACCCCACACGTCGAGCTCACGCTTGAACAGGGTGAGCGCCAGCGGCATTCCGTATCCGCCGATCGACTTCGACAGGGTCACGATGTCGGGCGTGATGCCGGCGATCTCGAACGAGAAGAACGGGCCGGTGCGGCCGCAACCCATCTGCACGTCGTCGACGATCAGCAGGATGTCGCGTTCCTTGCACAGGTCGGCCAGAGCGCGAAGCCACTCGGGGCGAGCAACATTCACGCCGCCCTCACCCTGCACGGTCTCGACGATGACCGCGGCCGGACGGTTCAGGCCACTGCCCGCGTCGTCGAGCACGCGCGAGAACCACTGGAAGTCCTCGGTGACGCCGTTGAAGTAGTTGTCGAACGGCATCGGCGTGGCGTGGACGAGGGGGACACCCGCGCCGGCGCGCTTCATCGAGTTACCGGTCACCGAGAGCGCACCCAGGGTCATGCCGTGGAAAGCGTTGGTGAAGTTGATGATCGACTCGCGGCCGGTCACCTTGCGGGCGAGCTTGAGCGCTGCCTCGACGGCGTTCGTGCCGGTCGGGCCGGGGAACTGGACCTTGTAGTCCAGGCCGCGCGGCGCGAGCACGTGCGACTCGAAGGTCTCGAGCAGCTTGCGCTTGGCGACGGTGTGCATGTCGAGGCCGTGGGTGACGCCGTCGCTCATGATGTAGTCGACCAGGGCCGACTTGAGAACCGGATTGTTGTGGCCGTAGTTCAGGGCTCCGGCGCCGGCGAAGAAGTCGAGGTAGTCCTTGCCGTCCTCGCTGCGCAGCCAGGATCCCGATGCCTTGTCGAAAACGGCGGGCCAGCCGCGGCTGTAACTCCGAACCTCGGATTCGAGGTGCGAGAAAATCGCAGTATCGGGCTTACCGGTGGTCTCGGGCTTGTTTTCCAGGATGGTCATGTCGTGGTCCTCCTGTGATTATTCGAGAATTATGAAGATGTCGCGCGCACATGCGCTGCGATCATTCGCCGATGGTGTAGAGATCCTCGGCCAGATGTGAATCGGGGAAATCGTCGGGCGCGAACAACTCGGTGCGAGTGATATGCGTTCCGCGGCGACGTGCGAGAGCGGTGAACATTGCGATCGACGCTTCGTTGTCGGGACTCACCGTCGTTTCCAGACGGGTCACGCCGAGCGGCTCGAGTCGGTCGAGCAGTGCGTTGAGCATACGGCCGGCCACTCCACGTCCACGCTGGTCTGCGTCGACTGCCACCTGCCAGACGAACAAGGTGTTCGGGGAGTCGGGGCGGCGGTAGCCGGTCACGAATCCCACGGGGCGATCGGTGTCGTCCGTTGCGACGACCGATGTGTCTGCGAAATCGCGACACCACAGCACATATGCGTAACCGGAATTGACGTCGAGAACCTGCGAATCACGCGCGATCTGCCAGAGTCGTCTACCGTCGGCGATACGCGGACGCCGGAATTCGATTGCAGCCGGCTCACTACCGGACTCGGTGGCGGCCACGTCCGAAGAAGTGGTCGCGGTATTCGATTCAGCCGAGTCGGGGGTCGGGGTACTTCTTTCCTTGACGGGCCTCATATGTCCTTTCAACCTAACAACTTCCGGTGTCGAGATCACGCCCGTCTCCGGAATCGGGATCGGAACCCTGTGGTCCGTGCAGGTCGAGCGCATGTTGTGATGCCGGTCACAAACATGTTACGTCGGTCCTCCTCGTGGCGATTACTTCGGGCTCGCGAGTGCGTACGGCAACACCGCGTCGGCTCCCGCGGCGACGAGGGTTCTCGCCGCCATCGTGAACGTCCAGCCGGTGTCGGTCACCGCATCGACGAGCAGGATCGGACCAACCGACCCGACGTCGTCGGGTCGCTCCCACCCATCGATCAGTGCGGCGACCCGGTATGCCGAGTTCGCTGCCGTGGGCTCCGTATTCCCGCTTCGGCGTCGCAATACACCTAGATCTCGCAATCGTCCGATTTGTGCCAATCGGGACGCGAGTGACTCGACGAGCAGGGGGTGCGTGGGGGAGTCCATGGCCATGACGGCGGTGGGCCGCTCCTCCCAGTCCCACGCCGCGAGCACCGCGATCGACGCGTCGACCACCGCCTTCGGCACTTCGCGGTCCGGCCCGTCGAGCAGCTCGCGCAGTCGCGGTCCCCACCCCAGATCCGACAACCGGCCCAATACACGCCCCGGACGCGGACCGTCCGTGATCCGGCCCGACAGCGCGATCCCGAGGGTCGACATCCCCGTAGGCCACTGCCGTCGCGGTGGCAGATCGACGCCGGGGCGTTCGAGGCGGGCGCGGGTCCGGGCGACCTCGTCGTCGCCGACGGACGTCTCCCACCGGGAGCCGATGCAGTTGTCGCACCGGCCGCAGCCGGTGCCTGCAGCGTCGAGATCGGGGTCGTCGAGTTGACGGCGGAGGAAGACCATGCGGCATTCGGTGGTGCGCTCGTATTCGAGCATCGCCTCCTGTTCCGCGGTGCGCGCCTCCTCGAGGCGCCCGTAGCGCTCCTCGTCGTACACCCAGGGCTGCCCGGTGGCGAGCCAGCCGCCCTTGACCCTCTTCACTGCTCCGTCGACGTCGAGGACCTTGAGGACCATCTCCAGGCGGGAGCGCGTGAGGTCGACCCGCGGTTCGAGGGCGGGCGTCGATACCGGCCGTTCGGTATCGAGTGCTGCGATCACACGTCGGACGAGCTCCTCGTCCGGGAAGGCGACCGAGGCGAACCACTGCCAGATCCGGCGGTCCTCCGGGCCGGGGAGCAGAACCACCTCGGCGCGGTCGGTGGAGCGACCCGCACGCCCGACCTGCTGGTAGTAGGAGATCGGGGACGAGGGAGCGCCGAGGTGCACCACGAAGCCGAGGTCGGGTTTGTCGAAACCCATGCCGAGCGCCGAGGTCGCGACGAGCGCCTTGACCTTGTTGTCGAGGAGATCGGCTTCGAGCTGTTCGCGCTCGGTCGGTTCGGTCTGCCCGGTGTACGCCGCCACCGCGTAACCGTGGTCTGCGAGCAGCGCCGCGAGGTCGCGGGCGGCGGAGACCGTCAGCGCGTACACGATGCCCGAGCCCGGCAGATCCTTCAGATGCTGCGCGAGCCACGCTGCGCGTCGTGCCGGCTCGTCGATCCGCACCACCGACAGGTGCAGCGATGGACGGTCGAGGCCGCCGCGCAGCACGAGCGTGTCACCCGGGCCGTCGCTGCTGTTCCCACCGACACCGAGCTGGGCGGCGATGTCGGCGACGACGCGGTCGTTGGCAGTCGCCGTCGTCGCCAGCACGGGGATGTCGTCGCCGAGCTCGGCGACGAGGGTGCGGATGCGGCGGTAGTCGGGCCGGAAGTCGTGACCCCAGTCCGACACGCAGTGCGCCTCGTCGACGACCACCAGTCCGGCGTCGCGGGCGAGGGACGGCAGCACCTGGTCGCGGAAGTCGGGGTTGTTCAGGCGTTCGGGGCTGACGAGGAGGACGTCGACCTCGCCCGCCGCGATCCGCTCGTGGATCGCCGACCATTCCGTGACGTTGCCGGAGTTGATGGTCGCGGCGTGGACACCGGCCCGTTCGGCGGCCGCGACCTGGTTGCGCATCAGGGCGAGCAGCGGCGAGACGATCACCGTGGGACCCCGGCCCTGTCGACGCAGCAGCTTGGCGGAGATGAAGTAGACGGCCGACTTCCCCCAGCCCGTGCGCTGGACGACGAGGGCTCGGCGACGGTGCACCACGAGCGCTTCGATGGCGACCCATTGGTCGTCGCGGAGCCGGGCATCGGGGCCCGCCAACTCGCGGAGAAGGTGCTCGGCATCGTCGCGCAACAGGTCGGTGGAGTTCGTCATGTTGCAATCGTGCCCGACGGCGTTCCGTCACGGCGGCGGTGAACGGTTCTCCGGGGGCGGCGAACGGTACTGATGCGGCGGCGAACGGGGGATACCGTAGAGATGGCGGCGGAGCGGCTCGCGCGAAAGGTGGTGGCACCCAGTGTCAGTCAGCGTGGCGGAAATCATCGTGTAAAATCTTGCGGAACAACAACTTCCGATTACATCGATCTTGGAGTGCGACTCGTGACACTCTGTGTCCAAATTGGTGACGGCGATCGCCGGTCCGGCCCGAGTGTGACGAGCGGATCATCCGCGCCGCTATGGTCGTCGTCATGTACGCAGCCCTTTCATCGCCCGCAGCACCGTCTGTGGAGTCGGTCGTCGTGACCCCGGCCGAGGCTCGGGTACGTCATGAGACCTACCGCAAGAAGATCGTGTCGGCGCAGGACGCCGTCCAGTGGATCCGCCCCGGCGACACCGTTGCCATCAGCGGCTTCGCCAGCGCAGGTACCCCGAAGGCCGTGACCCCGGCCCTCGCCGAACACATCCGCCGCACGCGGGCGACCGGCGGCGACTTCCGGATCAACCTGCTCACCGGAGCATCGGTGGCCTCCGACACCGAGCGCATGCTCGCCGACGTCGACGGAATCGCGCTGCGTATGCCGTACCAGGCGGAGCCCACCGCCCGCGGACGGATCAACGAAGGCCGCATGGACTACGTCGACATCCACCTGTCGCACGTCGCCCAGCAGGTCTGGGAGGGCTACTACGGACACGTCGACGTCGCCGTCGTCGAGATCTCCGGCATCACCGAGACGGGCGAGCTGATCCCCGCCACCTCCATCGGCAACAACAAGACCTGGCTCGACGTCGCCGAGAAGGTGATCCTCGAGGTCAACTCGTGGATCCCCGCCGCCATGGACGGCGTGCACGACGTCTACTACGGCACCGCGCTTCCCCCCAACCGCCGCCCGATCGACCTCACCGACGTCGAGGACCGCATCGGCCAGCCCTACTTCCGGATCGATCCGGAACGTGTCGTCGCGGTGGTCGAGACCGATCGCCCCGACAGCGCGACCGCGCTCACGGCGCCCGACGCCACCAGCCGGGCCATCGCCGACCACGTCCTGGACTTCTTCGCGCACGAGGTCGCTGCCGGCCGGCTGCCCGCCGACACTCTGCTCCCGCTGCAGTCGGGTGTCGGCAACGTCGCCAACGCCGTGCTCGCCGGTCTCGACAGCGGACCGTACCGGGGGCTGACCTGCTACTCGGAGGTCATCCAGGACGGCATGCTCGACCTCGTCAAGCACGGCACCGTCCGGTTCGCCTCGGCCACCGCCCTCGCGCTGTCCGAAACGGGACTCAACGACTTCGTCGAGAACATCGACTTCTACCGCGACCACATCATGTTGCGGCCGCAGGAGATCAGCAACCACCCCGAGATCGTGCGCCGACTCGGCATCATCGCCATGAACGGCATGCTCGAGGCCGACGTCTACGGCAACGTCAACTCCACCCACGTGATGGGCACCCGCATCATGAACGGCATCGGGGGCTCCGGCGACTTCGCGCGCAACGGCTACCTGTCGATGTTCCTGAGCCCGTCGACGGCTCGCGACGGTGCGATCTCGTCGATCGTCCCGATGGTGCCGCACGTCGACCACACCGAGCACGACGTGCAGGTCATCGTGACCGAACAAGGTCTTGCCGATCTGCGCGCCCTGTCTCCCCGCCGTCGATCGCGGGTCGTCGTGGAGCGCTGCGCGCATCCCGACTACCGCGCCGAACTGCTCGACTACATCGAGCGCGCAGAAGCTGCCCCCGGCGCAGGTCACACCCCGCACCTGCTCGGTGAGGCATTCTCCTTCCACGAGCGCTACCAGCGCACGGGGACCATGCACGCGTCCTGATCGACGCGGCGGCGAACACGGTCGGCCCCGGCACCACACCACGGTGCCGGGGCCGACCTTTCTCGTTCGTCCGACTCAGCGGATCGGCGCCGGATCGATCTCCTGCTGCGGGAGCGTCGCGGAGATCGTCGCCGTGATGTCCTGCAGCGGGGTCGGCCCGGATCCGTCGGGCACGGTCAACGCCACGTAGACCGGACGGTCGACGGCGAACCACGTACTCGCCGGGATGCCCTGCTCGGCTCCCGACACCTCGAACCACTGCACGTCGTCGATCACCTGCAGCGCCGCCGCCTGGTCGAACTGGTCGGGCCGGTCGAGACCGCAGCGCAGGACGACCTCCTCGCCGTCGTCCGACTGCCAGGCCGCCGCACCCACCGGTGCCGGATCGGCCAATTCGGCGCGCGTGTAGTCGCCGAGCTCCTCCGGCAGCGCGTCGAGCAACTGTGAGCAGGATTCGGACTCCGCTTCCGGAGCCGGCACGGGACCGAGACCGACAGGCGTGTTCACCGGTGACTGCGACACGATCACGGCCGCGACCACCACACCGACCAGCAGGGCGACGGGCAGTGCGATCGCCGTGGCGATCAGCGCGGGACTGCGTCGCGTCCCGTCCGATCCGGGCGCCTCGACGGGGGCGTCGTCGGAGGGTTCGCGATCGGAAGCAGAGGTGTCGTTCATCGTGTCCAGCATCCGGGCTCGGGGACAGGGGGCGGTAGCGTGATCGAACGTAGCAGGGCACGTGCCGGCTCTCTCCCACCGCCGACCCAGAAAGAGGCGACCGTCACCGTGACGAACCCGACCGGACCCACCGTCGCCGACATGGGCGAATTCCCCGTGATCGAACGCGCGGTGAGGGCACGACGGCAACCCGACAGCACACTCGTCGGGCCGGGCCACGACGCGGCGGTCGTGTCGGCCGCCGACGGTCGCATCGCGATCTCGACCGACATGCTCGTCGAAGGACGTCACTTCCGGTTCGACTGGTCGAGCCCGGAGGAGGTCGGACGCAAGGCGGTCGCCCAGAACGGAGCCGATGTCGCCGCGGTCGGTGCGCGTCCCACCGCCTTCGTCGTCGGCCTCGGATGCCCACCCGAGACACCCGTCGCCGTGCTCGACGGCATCTCGGCGGGCATCGGGGAGGCTGCGGAGGAGATCGGCGCCGGAGTCGTGGGAGGTGATCTCGTGCAGGCGGGTCAGGTGATCGTCTCGGTCACCGTGCTCGGCGAACTCGACGGACGGCCACCGCTCCTCCGCTCCACTGCGCGCCCCGGCGACGTCGTCGCCCTCGCCGGTCGCACCGGTCGCTCCGCGGCGGGCCTGGCCCTGCTGCTGGCCGGCAACCGGGACTTCCCCGAACTCGTCGCGGCGCATCGTGTGCCCACACCGCCCTACGCCGCAGGTCCTGCCGCGGCCGCGGCAGGCGCCCACGCATGTACCGACATCTCCGACGGTCTCGTCGCCGATCTCGGGCACATCTGCACCGCATCGGAGGTCGCGATCGATCTCGACCCGGGTGCACTCGCTCCCGACACGCAACTCCGGGACGCCGGGGAGGCACTGTCGGTCGACCCGCAGGAATGGATCCTCACCGGCGGCGAGGACCACGCCCTCGCGGCGTGCTTCCCTCGCGAGGTCACCCTGCCGGACGGATGGCGGCCCATCGGCGTGGTCCTGGAAGGCTCCGGCGTCACCGTCGACGGGCGACACCACAACGGATCCGGGGGCTGGCAGAGCTTCGCGGCGGGCGCTGATCGCTAGGGCGACCACTCCGGGTGGGGTTCGCTCGAGATAGGTTCTGCAGTCATGGCTGTCTACGCACTCGGCGAGCGTGTCCCCGATATCCATCCCGACGCGTGGGTTCATCCCGACGCGGTCGTGATCGGCAACGTCACCCTCGGTGCCGGCGCCTCCGTGTGGCCCTCGGCGGTGCTGCGCGGCGACTACGGCACGATCACCGTGGGGGAGAAGACCAACATCCAGGACGGCACGATCATCCACTGCACCGCGATCGAGGCCACGGTCATCGGCGCTCGCTGCGTCGTCGGGCACAACGCGCACATCGAGGGCGCCACGATCGGTGACGGTGCGCTGATCGGCTCGGGTTCGCTCGTCCTCAACGGCTCGGTCGTCGGTGCCGGCGCGCAGGTCGCCGCCGGCGCCCTGATCCCGCCGCGCTTCGAACTGCCGCCCCGCCGCATGGCGATGGGTATCCCCGCGAAGGTCCGCGAGGGCTACGAGGTCCCCGAGAACAACTTCGACGCCAACGCCGAGATGTACGCGGCGAACGCCGCCTACTACCGGACCGCCCTCCGCCGCATCGATCAGGAGTGACAGGTGGCCGACACCGTCGACACACAGTCCGCGGCCGGGGGAGCGGACGAGCCCCGTTCCGGTCGGCCCCTGTCCGAACTCGTCGACCCGGGCTGGGCGCGAGCACTCGAACCCGTCGCCGGTGACATCACCGCGATGGGGCAGTTCCTCCGCGCCGAACTCGCCGCGGGCCGCAGTTACCTGCCGTCCGGTCCGAACGTGCTGCGTGCCTTCACGCAGCCCTTCGAATCCGTCCGCGTCCTGATCGTCGGTCAGGATCCCTATCCCACTCCGGGTCACGCTGTGGGACTGAGCTTCTCGGTGGCCCCGGACGTCCGGCCGATCCCGCGCAGTCTCGCCAACATCTACCGCGAGTACACCGACGATCTCGGGTTGCCGCAGCCCTCCACGGGCGACCTGTCGCCGTGGACCGAGCACGGCGTCCTGTTGCTCAACCGGGTCCTCACCGTCGCACCGGGCCAGCCGGCCTCCCACCGCGGCAAGGGCTGGGAGGCGGTCACCGAGCAGGCGATCCGCGCGCTGGTCGCACGCGGGACCCCGCTCGTCGCGATCCTGTGGGGTCGCGACGCCGCGACCCTCGAACCCATGCTCGGTGGTGTGCCCACCGTGAAGTCGGCGCACCCGTCCCCGCTGTCGGCCTCACGCGGTTTCTTCGGGTCGCGTCCGTTCAGCCGCGCGAACGCTCTGCTCGTCGAGCAGGGCGGCGAACCGGTGGACTGGCGACTGTCCTGAGCACCGATCCGCCGCCCGGAGATCAGGCGCGGACCGAATCCCAGTCCGGGCGCCGCTTGGCGACGAAGGCGTCGACACCCTCGATACCCGTGGGCGACGTCGCGGCCGCGGAGATCGAGGCGGCTTCCGCATCGAGGTGCTCGGACAGCGATCGCTCCGCCGAGCCCGCCACGAGCGAGCGGATGGCGGCGTAGGACTGCGTGGGGCCGTGCGCGAGGGTCCGTGCGAGTCGCAACCCCTCGCTCTGGATCTCGCCGTCGGCGACGAGCCGGCTCAGCAGACCCAGACGCACGGCTTCGTCGGCGCCGATCACGGCGTCGGTCATGATGATCTCCCGTGCCCGCGACGGACCGACGATCCGCGGCAGGGTCCACGACATGCCGCCGTCGGGGGAGAAACCGATCGACGGGTACGCGGCGCGCATCTTCGTGCCGGGGCCGGCGAGCGCGATGTCGGCGAGCAGCGCCAGGCTCATCCCGGCGCCGGCAGCCCAGCCGTGCACGGCGGCGACGACCGGCACGGCCGCCTTGTCCAGCTCGCGCACGAAGTCGTGGAAGAGGTTCGCGATGTCGAGCAGGTGGGCGCCGCGGTCCTCGGCCGCGGCGAATCCGTGGACGTTTCCGCCCGCGCAGAAGTTCGCACCCTCACCGACGAGCAGCACGGCGCCGATCTCGGGGCCTGCCGCGCGCAGGGCCGCGATGCCCTGCTCCATCCCTGCGGGGGACAGGGAGGTGCCGTACTCGGAGGTCGCCACGGCGATCCGCAGGACGCGGTCCTCCACGCTCACCAGTGAGCGGAGAGAGTCGCTGTCGGGGAAGGAAACTTGATTCTCGGTCATTCCCGCACGATATCCGGCCGGGGGATCGAACGGCGAAGGCCCCCTGCGCAATCAGCGCAGGGGGCCTTCGCTACGACTCGACCGGGAATCAGCCGCGGACGACCTTGCCGGCCTTGAGGCAGGAGGTGCACACGTTCATCTTGCGGGTGTTGCCCGGTGCAACCTGAGCGCGCACGCTCTGGATGTTCGGGTTCCAG
Source organism: Rhodococcus sp. AB351 (assembly GCF_049538275.1). Classification (NCBI taxonomy): domain Bacteria; kingdom Bacillati; phylum Actinomycetota; class Actinomycetes; order Mycobacteriales; family Nocardiaceae; genus Rhodococcus; species Rhodococcus sp. AB351. Next base: position 403,907 of record NZ_JBMVFW010000002.1, on the reverse strand, counting down.
CGACGGTTGGTACGCCGGTGCGAGTGCGAGACCGACTTCCCGAAGCCGGGGCCCTTGGCGCATACGTCGCAGACGGCAGCCATGTCGCGAACTCCTTGTGTCTAGTGGATAGATCTTCTGTCTGTTGTTTCGCCTTGCGAACACGGGGAACGAGCCGCCCGTGCGAGGCAACCCGGCAAGCTTAGCGAACTCGAGGGCGGTTGGCCAAACCGGACGGTGCGCCGGGTCGCGGCTAACCTGTTCGCCAGGGCTCGGCACCGTGTTCGACGGTACCGATCGTAGAGGTGGACGATGCCCGCAGGACGAGGCGAAGGGGGTGGAATCGTTGCTCGGAGCCGAGGACACGGTGGACGGGCGGGCGCTGCGCCGGTGGGTCGAGTTCGGTGTGGAAGCGCTCGAACAGCGCCGAGCGGAGATCAACTCGCTCAACGTCTTCCCGGTGCCCGACGGGGACACCGGCAACAATCTGCTGATCACCCTGCAGGCCGCGGCGGCCCGGATCGGCGGGCCCGTGGACGGCGCGCTCACCGCATCCGACGTCGCCGAAGGGCTCGCGCGCGGCGCCTTCGCCGGGGCGCGGGGCAACTCGGGGATCATCCTGGCGCAGGCGCTGCGCGGTGTCGCCGACGCGGTCGCGGGACTGACGACGGTCGGCGCCCGTGACCTGGCCGCGGCCCTCTCCAATGCCGCGACGCTCGTGACCGGAGCGCTCAGCGCGCCCGCGAAGGGCACCATCGTCAGCGTCCTCGAAGCCGCGGCCGACGGCGCGACCCGCGTCGCCTCGGAGACGGATGCGACCGTGTGCGATGTCGCCGTCGCGAGTGCCGACGCCGCCGCCGACGCGCTGCAGCGCACCACCACCCAGCTCGACGTCCTCGCCGAGGCCGGGGTGGTCGACGCCGGCGGTCTCGGCCTGCTCGTGCTGCTCGACTGCCTGGTGGAGGTCACCACCGGAACACGTCCCGACCGCCGGATGGTGCTCGCCGGCGCCTCGCGTCCCGTGGTCGAACCCGAGATCGTCGACGAACGTCCCGACAGCGACCAGCAGGAATACGAGGTGATGTATCTCGTCGGGAACTCCGACGACGCGCGTATGGACGCCCTGCGGTCCTCCCTCGACGCGCTCGGCGACTCGGTCGCGATCGTCGCCGGGGAAGCGGGGTGCTGGTCCGTGCATGTGCACTGCTGCGATCCCGGAGCTGCTGTGGAGGCCGGTCTCGCGGCGGGCTCGCTGAGCCGCATCGACATCACGTGCTTCGCGCTCGAGTCCGCGCGTCGCGGATGCGGCGACGGTCCCGTGGCGCTCGGCACGGCCACCGCCGCGGTCCGCGCCGAGTCGGCGGGGGAGCAGTCCCGGGCGGTCCTCGCGGTGGTGGGCGGCGAGGGCGCCGCCGAACTGTTCGAGGCGGAGGGCGCCCGGGTGCTGCGGGCCGAGGAGATCTCCGTCCCGGACGAACTGCTCGAGGCGATCCGGGCACTGCCGAGCCGGGACGTCCTCGTGCTGCCCAACGGTGCGCTCTCTGCACAGGACGTCGTCGCCGTGGGTGCGCGGGCGCGGCGGGACGACCGCGACGTGATGTTCCTGCCGTCCTCCTCCGTCGTTCAGGGACTGGCCTCGTTGGCCGTGCACGATCCGATGCGCGCCACCGTCGACGACGCCTTCGCGATGTCGGAGGCGGCGTCGTGTGTGCGGTGGGGGTCGCTGCGGTACGCGAACGAACGTGCGCTGACCTGGGTCGGAACGTGCGAACCCGGCGACAGTCTCGGACTGGCCGGCCATGATGTCGTAGTGATCGAGCATGATCTGGTGACAGCGGGAGCGTCACTGCTCGACAGGATTCTCGCCGCGGGCGGTGAGCTCGTGACGATGCTGGTCGGTGCCGACGCCCCCGACGGACTCGTCGAGCAGCTGGTCGCTCATCTCGATCACCGTCACCCGGAGATCGACGTGGCGGTCTACCAGGGCGGTCAGCGCAGCGACCTGCTGCAGCTCGGCGTCGAGTAGCCGGTGCGCCGCGAGGCCACCGCAGGAGTAGCGGAAGGGACGGCAGTGGCGACACTCGCGGACCGGCTCGATCATGTCCTCGGCCGCAAGACGGCGGACGCCTTGCACGACGCGTTCGGGATGACCACCGTCGAGGATCTGCTGAGGCACTATCCGCACCGCTACGCCACCCAGGGCGCCGAGCTCGGCGAGAGTCAGCCCACCGAGGGCCAGCACATCACGATCATCGCGCGGGTCGAGTCGGCGCAGGAGGTGCCGATGAAGTCCCGCGCCGGCAAACGCCTCGCGGTGCGGCTGCGCTCCGATCGTCACAGCATCGACGTCACCTTCTTCAACCCGCACCGGGTCAAGCACAACATCAAGCCCGGCGTGCGCGCGATGTTCTCCGGCACCGTGAAGTACTTCCGCGACAAGTGGAGCCTGACCCACCCGAGCTATCTCGTGCTGCCCGAACCGCGCGACGCCGAGGACCTGGTCTCGGCGACACCGGCGCGGGTGCGGGGCGCCGGAGCCCTGGCGGGTCTCGCACGCACCGCGCAGGACGGCTCGGGGGTCGACATGTCGGTCTTCGACCGTGCGCTGATCCCGATGTACCGCGCGACCCGCGAGGTCGAGTCGTGGACCGTCATGCGGTGTGTGCGGCAGGTGCTCGACCAGCTCGATCACGTCGACGACCCGCTGCCCGAGTGGGTGCGCGACGAGCACGGCTTCGTGGGGCTCGACGAAGCGTTGCGCTCGATCCACCTGCCCGACACGAAGCAGGAGATCGACCGGGCGCGCGACCGCCTGCGGTTCGACGAGGCCGCCGCGGTGCAGCTCGTGCTCGCCGGACGCCGGCACGACGTCGAGGTGCGGTCGGCGCCGTCCTGCCCACGCCGCGAGGGCGGGATCGCCGACGAGTTCGACCGGCGGCTGCCCTTCGAGCTGACGGCCGGGCAGCTGTCGGTGGCCGACGAGATCGCGGCCGATCTCGCACGTGAGCACCCCATGAACCGGTTGCTCCAGGGTGAGGTCGGTTCCGGCAAGACCATCGTGGCGCTGCGGGCGATGCTGCAGGTGATCGACTCCGGTCGGCAGTGCGCGCTGCTCGCACCCACCGAGGTGCTCGCGGCGCAGCACGCGCGATCGCTCACGAAGATGCTCGGCGATCTCGCCGCGGCGGGCGAACTCGGTGCCCACGAACTCGCGACCCGCGTGACCCTGCTGACCGGCTCGATGGGTGTCGCGCGCAAACGGGCCGCACTCAACGAGGCGGTGACGGGCGATGCCGGGATCGTCATCGGCACGCACGCGCTGATCGAGGACACGGTGCAGTTCTTCGACCTCGGCCTGGTGGTGATCGACGAGCAGCACCGCTTCGGTGTCGAACAACGCGACGCCCTGCGCTCGCGAGGTCGCGACGGCGCGTCCCCGCACGTGCTGGTGATGACCGCGACGCCCATCCCGCGCACCATCGCGATGACGGTGCTCGGCGACCTCGAGGTCTCGACCCTGCGCGAGTTGCCCCGCGGGCGGTCGCCGATCGTCAGCCGCGTGGTCCCGGCGAAGGTGCATCCGAAGTGGGTCGACCGCGCCTGGGAGCGCATCCGCGAGGAGGTCGCCGAGGGGCGGCAGGCCTACGTGGTGTGTTCCCGTATCGGCGACGGTGATTCCGACGACGATGCGCTCTTCGATCCGGACGGGTCCGAGCCGTCGGGATCGGGGAAGGGCAAGCAGGCCCCGCCCGAGACCGTCTCGGTGCTCGAGCAGTTCGAGTTCCTCACCTCCGGTCCGCTGCGGGATCTGAGGGTGGGGCTGCTGCACGGTCGCCTCCCCGGCGACGAGAAGGACGCGGTGATGCAGGCCTTCAACGCCGCGGAACTCGACGTGCTCGTGTGCACGACCGTCGTCGAGGTCGGTGTCGACGTGCCGAACGCGACCGTGATGGTGATCGTCGACGCCGACCGGTTCGGTGTCAGCCAGCTGCACCAGTTGCGCGGTCGCGTCGGTCGTGGCGGCCACCAGGGTCTGTGCCTGCTCGTGACCGACGCGAAGCCCGCGACCCCGACGATGATGCGGCTCGAGGCCGTCGCCGGCACCACCGACGGTTTCGAACTCGCCCAGCTCGACCTGCAGCTGCGCCGGGAGGGCGACGTCCTCGGTGTCGCCCAGTCCGGCACGGTGTCGACGCTGCGGCTGCTCTCGCTCGTCGACGACGCCGACGTCATCGAGGCGGCCCGCGACTTCTCCCGGACGGTGACGGAGAAGGATCCCGGCCTCGAACACCACCCGGGGCTCGCGAGCATGGTGCGGGCCGCGCTCGACGCCGAGCGTGTGGCCTATCTCGACAAGTCCTGAGTCACGTCCCGTACCGGGTTACGTTCCGTACACCGTGCCCCAGAACCCGCGGTGAGGTTTCGGTGGCCGTGCCCGGCGTGTTGACGCCGTGTTACGGCGGAGCCGACTGCATCGTTCCAGTCGTGCCATCCGGACGCCTCGTCCCACGATGTGGAACGCGCGTCCGAGTCGGCATGTTACGGCGCGGTACCGTCGACCAATGTTCTCGAAAGTGCTTGTCGCCAACCGTGGCGAGATCGCGATCCGCGCGTTCCGTGCCGCCTACGAACTGGGTGCCGGGACGGTCGCGGTGTTCCCGTACGAAGACCGGAACTCCCTGCACCGGTTGAAGGCCGACGAGGCCTATCAGATCGGGGAGGAGGGGCACCCGGTCCGCGCATACCTGTCGGTCGAGAAGATCGTCGAAGCGGCCGTGTCGGCCGGCGCCGACGCGATCTACCCCGGCTATGGCTTCCTCTCCGAGAACCCGGACCTCGCTGCAGCGTGCGCGGAAGCGGGCATCACCTTCGTCGGTCCGTCGGCGGAGATCCTCGAACTGACGGGCAACAAGGCCCGCGCGATCGCCTCGGCGAAGGCCGCCGGCCTCCCGGTACTGGCGTCGTCGGAGCCGTCGTCGGATGTCGACGAGCTGCTCGCCGCCTCGGAGACGATGAACTTCCCGGTCTTCGTCAAGGCCGTCGCCGGTGGTGGCGGACGCGGCATGCGCCGGGTCGCCGAGCCCTCCCAGCTGCGCGAGGCCATCGAAGCCGCTTCTCGTGAAGCCGACGCCGCCTTCGGTGATCCCACCGTCTTCCTGGAGCAGGCCGTGGTCAACCCGCGGCACATCGAGGTGCAGATCCTCGCCGACAAGCACGGCAACGTCATCCACCTGTACGAGCGCGACTGCTCGGTGCAGCGCCGCCACCAGAAGGTCATCGAGCTCGCCCCCGCCCCGAATCTCGATCCCGAGCTTCGCGACCGCATCTGCGCCGACGCCGTGGCCTTCGCCAAGGAGATCGGCTACCAGTGCGCGGGCACCGTCGAGTTCCTCGTCGACGAACGCGGCAACCACGTGTTCATCGAGATGAACCCGCGGATCCAGGTCGAGCACACGGTCACCGAGGAGATCACCGACGTCGACCTCGTGCAGTCCCAGCTGCGCATCGCCGCGGGCGAGTCGCTCGACGAACTGGGCCTGTCGCAGGAAAGCATCACCATCCGCGGCGCGGCGCTGCAGTGCCGCATCACCACCGAGGACCCGGCCAACGGGTTCCGCCCGGACACCGGCCGCATCACCGGCTACCGCACCCCGGGTGGTGCCGGTATCCGTCTCGACGGTGGCACGTCGGTGGGCGCGGAGATCTCCGCCCACTTCGACTCGATGCTCGTCAAGCTCACCTGCCGCGGCCGCAACTTCGAGACCGCCGTCGCCCGCGCCCGCCGCGCGGTCGCCGAGTTCCGTATCCGCGGTGTCGCGACGAACATCCCGTTCCTGCAGGCGGTGCTCGACGACGAGGACTTCCGCGGCGGCAATGTCAACACCTCGTTCATCGAGGAGCGCCCGCATCTGCTGACGCTGCGCTCGTCCGCCGACCGCGGCACCAAGATCCTGCGGTACCTCGCCGACGTGACGGTGAACAAGCCGCACGGTGAGCGCACCACGACGGTGTACCCGCACGACAAGCTCCCCGCGATCGACCTGAACGCCGCGCCGCCGGCCGGTTCGCGTCAGCGCCTGCTCGAACTCGGCCCCGAGGGCTTCGCCCGTGCGCTGCGCGAGCAGAAGGCGATCGGCGTCACCGACACCACCTTCCGCGACGCCCACCAGTCGCTGCTCGCGACCCGCGTGCGCAGCAAGGACCTGCTGACCGTGGCCGGGCACGTGGCCCGGATGACGCCGCAGCTGCTGTCGATCGAGGCGTGGGGCGGCGCGACCTACGACGTCGCACTGCGCTTCCTGCACGAGGATCCGTGGGAGCGACTCGCGGCACTGCGCGAGGCGATCCCGAACATCAACCTGCAGATGCTGCTGCGCGGACGCAACACCGTCGGCTACACCCCCTACCCGGAGGCCGTAACCCGTGCCTTCGTGCAGGAGGCCGCCGACACCGGCATCGACATCTTCCGCATCTTCGACGCGCTGAACAACGTCGACCAGATGCGACCGGCGATCGACGCGGTGCGCGAGACCGGCACCACGCTCGCCGAGGTCGCGATGTCCTACACCGGTGACCTGTCGAACCCGAACGAGACGATCTACACGCTCGACTACTACCTGCGCCTGGCGGAGGAGATCGTCGAGGCCGGTGCGCACGTGCTGGCCATCAAGGACATGGCGGGTCTGCTGCGCGCCCCGGCCGCCGCGACGCTCGTGTCGGCGCTGCGCAGCAACTTCGATCTGCCGGTGCACGTGCACACGCACGACACCCCGGGCGGTCAGCTCGCCACCTACCTCGCGGCCTGGCACGCCGGTGCCGACGCGGTCGACGGTGCGTCCGCGGCCCTGGCCGGTACGACGAGCCAGCCCGCCCTGTCGGCGATCGTCGCCGCCGCGGCGAACAGCGAGTTCGACACCGGCCTCGACCTGCAGGCCGTGTGCGATCTCGAGCCGTACTGGGAGGCACTGCGGAAGGTGTACGCACCGTTCGAGTCGGGCCTGCCCGCACCGACCGGCCGCGTCTACACCCACGAGATCCCCGGCGGTCAGCTGTCGAACCTGCGTCAGCAGGCCATCGCGCTGGGACTCGGCGACCGCTTCGAGGAGGTCGAGGCCGCCTACGCCGGCGCCGACCGCCTCCTGGGCCGCCTGATCAAGGTCACGCCTTCGAGTAAGGTCGTCGGCGACCTCGCGCTGCACCTCGTGGGCGCGGGAGTCTCGGTCGACGACTTCGCCGCCGAGCCCGGCAAGTACGACATCCCCGATTCGGTGATCGGCTTCCTGCGCGGCGATCTCGGAACTCCGGCCGGTGGTTGGCCCGAACCCTTCCGCAGCAAGGCGCTGTCGGGCCGGGCCGAGCCCAAGCCGGTCACCCCGCTCGCGCCGGAGGAGGAGAAGGCCCTCGGCGGTTCGTCCGACGAGCGTCGCCGCATGCTCAACCGCCTGCTGTTCCCGGGCCCCGCGAAGGAGTTCGAGCAGCACCGCGAGACCTACGGCGACACCACCGAGCTGTCGGCCAACCAGTTCTTCTATGGTCTGCGGCACGGCGACGAGCACCGGGTGCGCCTGGACAAGGGCGTCGAACTGCTCATCGGTCTCGAGGCGATCTCCGATGCCGACGAGAAGGGCTACCGCACCGTCATGTGCATCCTCAACGGGCAGCTGCGCCCGGTGTCGGTGCGCGACCGCTCGGTGGCCGCGGAGATCCCTGCCGCGGAGAAGGCCGACCGCAACCATCCCGGTCATGTCGCGGCGCCGTTCGCCGGCATGGTCACCCTCGTCGTGTCCGAGGGTGACAGCGTCTCGGCGGGCGACACCGTCGCCACGATCGAGGCCATGAAGATGGAGGCCGCGATCACCGCGCCGCGCGGCGGACGCATCACGCGCGTCGCGATCGGACCGGTGCAACAGGTCGAAGGTGGCGACCTGCTCGTCGAGGTGTCCACGGGAGACAGCGCCGAGTGACACGGATCGTCGCCGGCCGGGCCGGGGGGCGGCGCCTGAAGGTGCCGCCCCGCGGGACCCGGCCCACCTCCGAACGGGTGCGCGAAGCCCTGTTCAGTTCGCTCGACGCACGCATGGACATCGACGGGGCCGCCGTCCTCGACCTCTACGCGGGGTCGGGGGCGCTCGGCCTCGAGGCGCTGTCCCGCGGCGCCGAGCACGCGATGCTCGTCGAGTCCGACGCGAAGGCGGCGGGCGTGATCCGCGAGAACATCGCGACGGTCGGACTGCCCGGTGCGGTGCTGCGTACCGCACCGGTGTCCGCAGTGCTCGCGGGCATCCCCGATCGCGTCTACGACCTCGTCCTGGCCGACCCGCCCTACGCCGTCACCGAGGAGGCCGTCACCGGCGTGCTCGGGGCGCTGGTCTCCGGGGGGTGGGTCGAGGACGGCTCGATCGTCGTGGTCGAACGGTCGTCGCGATCACCGGAAACGGTGTGGCCGCAGGGATTCGAGGTCGGCAGGTCGAAGCGCTACGGCGAGACCAGAGTGGAGATCGCCACCTGCTACGGTGCTGGGTCATGAGCCGCGCGGTCTGCCCAGGATCCTTCGACCCGGTCACCAACGGACACCTCGACGTCATCGGCAGGGTCTCGGCCCAGTTCGACGAGGTCGTCGTGACCGTCACGATCAATCCCAACAAGCAGGGGATGTTCACGATCGACGAACGCCTCGAGATGCTCTCCGACGCCACGGCGCACCTGCCGAACGTCACGGTCGACGCCTGGCAGGGTCTGCTCGTCGACTACGCCCGCGAACGGGGGATCACCGCGATCGTCAAGGGTCTGCGCGGCGCCAACGACTTCGACTACGAGCTGCAGATGGCGCAGATGAACCACAAGCTCACCGGCGTCGACACCCTGTTCGTCGCCACCAACCCGGTCTACAGCTACCTGTCGAGCTCGCTCGTCAAGGAGGTCGCGACCTACGGCGGCGACGTCTCCGAGATGCTGCCGGGTTCCGTGCACGATCGTCTGCTCGCGCGTCTCGCCGAGCGGGCCGCCGCGAAGTAGACCGACCCCTCCCGCACGACCTGTGACGGCCGTATCCCGACACACCGAGCGCAGGGCACACGAGCGTGCCCTGCGCTGCGGCAGACTGGACGGCGGCGCGACCGCACCGGTCGTGTCGAGCGAGTGATTGGGGTTGGGCGTGTACCGGGTATTCGAGGCACTCGACGAGCTGGTCGCAATCGTCGAAGAGGCACGTAGCGTTCCGATGACGGCGAGCTGCGTGGTACCGCGCGGCGATGTCCTCGAACTGCTCGACGACGTGCGCGATGCGCTGCCGCCCGAACTCGACGACGCGCAGGACGTCCTCGATCACCGTGACAAGCTGATCAACGACGCGCGGGCCCAGGCCGACAAGACGGTCGGGGACGCCGACGAGGAGGCACGCACCCTCCTCGAGGACGCGCGCGCCGACGCCGACCGCATGCTCGCGGACGCGAAGGCCCAGGCGGACCGGATGGTCAAGGAGGCCCGCGCCCACGCCGAGGAACTGGTGCGCGATGCGCAGGCCGAGGCCGACGATCTCGTCGCCGAGGGCAACAAGCAGTACGAGAGCGTGACCGGGCGTGCCCGCGTCGAGGCCGACCGTCTGGTCGAGTCCGGGCAGGCGTCCTACGAGCGTTCCGTGGCCGAGGGCGAGGCCGAGAAGGCGCGCCTGGTGTCGCAGACCGAGGTCGTGCAGGCCGCACACGCCGAGTCGGCGCGAGTCATCGATTCGGCCCACGCCGAGTCCGACCGTCTCCGGACCGAGTGCGACGAGTACATCGACGGCAAGCTGTCGGAGTTCGAGGAACTGCTCGGCACCACGCTGCGGTCCGTCGGCCGCGGCCGGCAGCAGTTGCGGCTGTCGGGTGCTCCCGACTTCGCGGAGGCCGATCACCGGGCGAGCCGTCGCCGCTGACCCGCGGGATTTTCGCTCCTGCCGCCCATCGCGTATCATGGAGCGGTTGCCCTATCACGACCGAGTCGTGTCCTGCGTCGTCCGAAGAAGGTGAGTTCCCCGTGTCCACCCGTGATTCCAGCACGTCCCGTTCCGGCCGGGACTCCGGGCTGGTGTTCGACACGCTCTCCCTGGGCCGTCGGCCCGGTTCGATGCGTACGGTCGAGCGGAAGGTGCCGTCACCCTCGCGCATCGGGCTCGATCTGATCGCGATCGAGGAAGGCTCCGAGATCGATCTCGATCTCCGCCTGGAGTCGGTGTCCGAGGGCGTCCTGGTCACCGGTAGTGTTCGTGCCGACGCCGTCGGTGAGTGCTCTCGGTGCCTCGAGTCGTTCACCGAGCCGGTGGACGTGTACCTCACCGAGCTGTTCGCCTACCCGAACAGCGTCACGGAGCAGACCACCGAGGACGACGAGGTGTACCGCGTCGAGAACGATCTCATCGATCTCGAACCGGTCCTCGTGAACGCGGTGGGCCTGGAACTTCCGCTGCAGCCGTTGTGTAGTGACGACTGTGCGGGATTGTGCCCCGAATGCGGCATTCGCCTGGCGATTGCGGAATCCGGGCACCGTCATGAGACAATGGATCCTCGCTGGGCTGGGTTGGCAGCCAAGTTCGGCGCGGGCTCCGAAGAACCCAGCAGTCAAATCGACAGCTCGAACAACGAGGAGAAGTAGACGTGGCCGTCCCCAAGCGCAGAATGTCGCGTTCCAACACCCGGTCGCGGCGCAGCCAGTGGAACACCACTGCGCCGACGCTCGTCACCTGCCCGAACCGGGGTTGCGGAGAGAAGAAGCTGCCCCACGTGGCGTGCCCGTCGTGCGGCACCTACAACGGCCGTCAGGTGACCGCGCCCGTCTAATCGGTATTCACGTGACGAGCAAGTCCTCCGAAACAGCTACCGAGGGCGGCGAAGAGAGCCACGAGTCTCTCCTCGCCGCCCTCGGCGTGCCTCTGGACGCAGAACTGCTGTCCTTGGCGCTCACCCACCGCTCGTACGCCTACGAGAACGGCGGGTTGCCCACCAACGAACGTCTCGAGTTCCTCGGCGATGCCGTCCTCGGGCTCGCGGTGACCGAAAAGCTCTACCTCACCCACCCGGACAAGTCCGAGGGCGAACTCGCCAAGATCCGCGCGAGCGTCGTCAACATGCACGCGCTCGCCGAGGTGGCGCGCGGCCTCGGAGAAGGTGGGCTCGGAGTGCACCTCCTGCTCGGCAAGGGCGAGGAGCTGACGGGCGGACGCGACAAGGCCAGCATCCTGGCCGACGGCATGGAATCGCTCCTCGGTGCCGTCCACCTCGCCCACGGCATCGATGTCGCGCGCGAAGTGGTTCTGCGCCTGTTCGCCGCGCTGCTCGAACGCGGCCCCCGTCTCGGTGCCGGTCTGGACTGGAAGACGAGTCTGCAGGAACTCACCGCCGAACGCGGTCTCGGTGTTCCGGCCTACGAGATCACCGCCACCGGTCCGGATCACGACAAGGAATTCACCGCCACCGCCCTCATCGGTGGCAATCCCTACGGCACCGGTGTCGGACGTACCAAGAAGGAAGCCGAGCAGAAGGCCGCGTCGGCTGCGTGGAACGCGCTGACCGAGGGCACTGCTGCCGCAGCCGGTGATGCCGGCACTTCCGATGAGCAGTCCGGATCCACCGACACGCCCACCGAGGGCAACTGACCGCAGGTGCCCGAACTTCCCGAAGTCGAGGTGGTCCGTCGCGGACTCGACGCGCACGTCGTCGGCGCGACGGTGGACTCGGTGCAGGTGCTGCATCCGCGTGCCGTCCGCCGGCACGAGCCCGGTCCGCGCGATCTCGCACTGCAGGTGACCGGTCAGAAGGTCGCCTCGGTCGAGCGTCGCGGCAAGTACATGTGGCTCGTGCTCGAACCGGCCGATCTGGCGCTCGTGGTGCATCTGGGGATGAGCGGGCAGATGCTCGTGCAGCCTCCGACCGTGCCGGACGAGAAGCATCTGCGTATCCGCGCAGTCCTCGACAACGGCGCCGATCTGCGCTTCGTCGATCAGCGCACCTTCGGAGGCTGGGCCCTGGCCCCGCTCGTGGAGGTGGACGGTGATCGTCTGCCGCTGCCGGTCGCGCACATCGCCCGCGACCCGATGGATCCCCGGTTCGACCCGGACGCGGTCGTGGCCGTGCTGCGCACCAAGCACACCGAGCTCAAGCGTGCGCTGCTCGACCAGACCGTCGTCTCCGGTATCGGCAACATCTACGCCGACGAAGCGCTGTGGCGCGCAAGGATTCACGGCAACCGGCCGACCGACGCGCTGTCGCGTCCGAAGCTCCGGTCGGCTCTCGACGCCGCCACCGAGGTGATGGCGGAGGCTCTCGGCCAGGGTGGTACGTCGTTCGACGCCCTGTACGTCAACGTCAACGGGGAGTCCGGCTATTTCGAGCGCTCCCTGAACGTCTACGGGCGCGAGAACGAGCCGTGCCGACGCTGCGGCGCGCCGATCCGTCGCGAGAAGTTCATGAACCGCTCGTCGTACAGCTGCCCGAAGTGTCAGCCACGACCGCGAACGGCCCGGTAGCGCACGCGCAGACCGGGCCGTTCGCAACGGTTCTCGTCAGATGTCGAAGAAGACCGTCTCGGCGCCGCCGTCCGGGGTGTCCTGCAGTCGGATGTCGATCGTGTAGACGGTGCGTCCGTCGCGCTCGGACCGCGACGCGATCAGCGTGTTGCGCCGCACCTCCCATTCGATGCCCTTCAGGACGGGATCCGCGGCGTTGAGTTCGGCCTCGTCCTCGAAGTAGACCCGCGTGTGCAGGCCGAGGTTGATGCCGCGCGCGAAGATCACCAGCAGGATGTGGGGTGCCGAGACGGAGCCGTCGGGGTTGGTGACGGCTCCGGGCTTGATCGTCTCGATCGTGAACACACCGGTCTCGAAATCGCCGCCGGTGCGTCCCCAGCCGCGGAAGTTGGGGTCGAGGTCCTTGTCCTGCGCGTCGTCCGGATGGGCGTACCGGCCGTGCGCGTTCGCCTGCCAGCTCTCGAGCAGGGCATCGCGCACCGGGGTGCCGGTGCCGTCGATGACGCGGCCCTCCAACACGATCCGCTCGCCCTCGGTCTCATCGGTGACGAGGACGTTGCCGAAGTTGTTGTCGAAGATGTCGAAGCCGGCCTGCTGCGGCGCCAGCCCGATGTGGACGTACGGGCCGCCGGTCTGCGAGGGCGTCTCCGGGAAACGCGTGACCATCGCGCGGGGGAGCAGCGGGGGCACGGGCCGGTAGGGGTCGGTGGGCAGGCTCATCGCGGGGCTCCCGGGAGGTCGGTGTTCTCGAAGAAGGTGGCGCGGCGACCGCGCAGGGTGATGTCCCAGCGGTAGGCGCGGGCGTCGAACGGCGCGTTGGAGGCGGGATCCTCCTGGGCGATCAGGCTGCGGAGCTGGTCCACGGTGGGGATCGTCCGCGCGATCGGGCACTTCTCGATGAGCGGGTCGCCCTCGAAGTACAGCTGGGTGATCAGGCGCTGCGCCCACCCGCGGCCGAGGATCGACACGTGGATGTGGGCCGGGCGCCAGGCGTTGCGGCTGTTGCCCCACGGATATGCGCCGGGCTTGATCGTCCGGAACTGGTAGTAGCCGTTCGCGTCCGTGAGCATCCGCCCGCAACCGCCGAAGTTCGGATCGATGGGAGCGAGATAGGTGTCCTTCTTGTGGCGGTACCGGCCACCGGCGTTGGCCTGCCACACCTCGACGAGTGCGCCCTCGACCGGATTGCCGAACTCGTCCTTGACGAAGCCGTGGACGATGATGCGCTCACCGATCGGTAGGCCGTCCTTGGAGAAGTTCAGGATCAGGTCGTTGTCGAGGGCGCCGAGTTCGTCGCTGCGGAAGACGGGGCCGGTGATCTCCGACAGGGTCGGCTTCGGCGTGATGAGCGCGTTCCGCGGTGCGCGCAGCACCGACGTGCGGTAGCCGGGGGTGAGCGCGGGTGGGTGCAGCGTGTGGTCGCGCTCGACGTATTCGCCGGTGGACATGCGATCTCCGATCTCTGAGCTGTGAGCACAACCATATGGCGAAGAAAAACTCATGTAAATTGACAAAAGAGCAGTTGATTCATAACTTCCAGTGATGCAATCCGAGTTCGGTCCGTCCTCGTCCGTCCCGGAGCAGGCGCGAAGAATCCGCCTCCGGCACCTGAGATGTTTCGTCACCGTCGCGCGCGAGGGTCAGGTCGGGCGGGCCGCCGATCTGTTGCAACTGAGTCAGCCGGCCGTCACGAAGACCCTGAACGAGCTCGAGGTGCTCGCCGGAGCGAAGCTCCTCGACCGCGGCCGGCACGGCGCGCGCCTCACAGCGGCAGGTCACCGCTTCCTGCGATACGCGCAGGACGTCACCACCTCACTGGACGCAGCAGTGGCCGCACTGGCGGGAGCGGCCGAACCCGCCCGCGAGCCGCTGCGGATCGGGGCCCTGCCCACCGTGGCCGGGTCCGTGCTCCCCGAAGCTCTGGTGGAGCTGCGCCGCGTGCGCGCTGATCTGGACATCCGGATCCGCACCGATCCCAATGCCGTCCTGTTGTCGGCGCTCGCCGCCGGCGCCCTCGACGTCGTCCTCGGACGCATGGCCGAACCGTCCCGGATGGTCGGGCTGTCGTTCGAGCTCCTGTACGCCGAGACGCTGATCCTCGTCGTCCGCCCCGGCCATCCTCTCGCCGGGCGTTCCGTCTCCGTCGCCGACGCACTCGAACACCCCCTGGTGGTCGCGACCAGTGGCACCGTGCCGCGCCACGCGACCGAGGCGTTGTTCGAGCGTCACGGCCTGCGATTGCCGGTCGGGCTCATCGAGACACTCGACCTCGCCGTGGCACGCGGGGTGGTCCGGCGCAGCGACGCCGTGTGGATCACCACCGAGCGTGCGGCCCGCGACGACCTCGCCGACGGGGTGGTCCGGCGCCTGGACGTGCCCACCGCGGGCACCGTCGAACCGGTCGGAGTGCTGCGACGCAGTGCCGACGCGTCGTCCGCCGCGGTCGAGGACTTCGTGACCATCCTCCGCGACATCCCCGTCGACGGGACATGGCAGGATTTCCCCCATGGCTGACCAGACTTCCGACCTTCCCGCCACCGAGCTGTGGGTCGAGCGCACCGGCACGCGCCGCTACACCGGACGCAGCTCCCGCGGCGCCGAGGTACTCATCGGCTCGGAGAGCGTCGAGGGCGTCTTCACCCCGGGCGAGCTGCTCAAGATCGCGCTCGCCGCGTGCTCCGGCATGGCCTCGGACTTCCCGCTGTCCCGCCGGCTCGGCGACGACTACGACGCGACGATCCGTGTCTCCGGTGCCGCCGACCGCGAGAACGAGGTCTACCCGCACCTCGAGGAGGAGATGGTCCTCGACCTGTCGGAGCTCGACGCTGCTGCGCGGGACCGGCTCATCGCCCTCGTCGAACGCTCCGTCGACAAGGTATGCACGGTGGGCCGCACCCTCAAGGCGGGCACCAAGGTCTCGCTGACGATCACCGCCGAGGACTGATCGATGAACGCCCCCGCAGACGTCGAACGGCTCACGGCGTGGGTGCACGGCCGCGTCCAGGGGGTCGGTTTCCGCTGGTTCACGCGTGCCCGCGCACTCGAACTCGGTCTCGTCGGGCACGCGACGAATCACCCCGACGGTCGCGTGATGGTCGTCGCCGAAGGCCCCCGTCCCGCACTCGAACAGCTCCTCGCGTGGCTGAAATCCGGCGACACTCCCGGTGGGGTGCGGCTCGTCGTCGAATCGTGGGATCCCGCGCGCGGCGACCTCACCGGTTTCGTCGAACGCTGACTTCGTCCTGTTTGTCCGTTCGGCTTGGTATCCTGCCGCGATCGGGTGGATGCGGCCGGGTGGTGCCGGTCGCGGTCGGCAAGGGGGAGACGCATGGGCAGGCGTGCACGTTCGACGATGGTGGCGGCAGCAGTCGCCGCTGTGGCAGTGACACCTCTGGGTGCAGCACCGGCGGCGGCCGATCCGGCTGCCTGCGCGCCGCGGACGGTCACGACGGTCGCGTCCGGACTCGGTGTCCTCGAGAATCTGGCGTTCGACGAGCGAGGCGGTCTGCTCGTCTCGGACACCTCCTTCGTCGGCCCCGGAGCGCTGCGCCGGATCGCTCCCGACGGCAGCATCACCACCGTGCTGCCCGAGGTGTCCGGTCCGGGCGGCATCGTCGTCGACGGTCCCACCGCGTACCTGAACGTGGGCAACACGACCGTCTCGGGGCTGGCCGGGACCGCCGACGGCACGATCGACACGCTCGACCTCGACACGGGTGAACGCGGCACCCACGGCACCGGGCTGGTCATGCCCAACGGCCTCGGCCGACTCTCGGACGGCTCGATGCTCGCCTCGCGCGATCTCGGCGAGGTCGGACTCACTCTCGTGCCCGCGGGCGGTGGCGACGTCCGTGTCGTCCGTACCGATCTCGGATCCGTCAACGGCATCGCCGTCGACGGCGACACGGTGTACACCGTGACGACCTTCGAGAACGTCAACCGGCTCCACATCCTCGACGCACGCGACCTCGAAGGACCCGTGCGCAGCATCGACCTGCCCGGGCCGGGCCTGCTCTCGATGCCCGACGACCTCACGATCGGCCCCGACGGAGCGCTGTACATCGCACTCAACCTCGCCGGCGCGGTCCTGCGGGTCGATCCGGCGACCGGGCACGGCTGCCGCATCGCCGAGGGCATCCCGCTGATGTCCTCGCTCGCCTTCGGTTCGGGACCGGGCTGGGACCCGAACGTCCTGTACACGACCGGTTTCGACGGGACGGTGCGCGCGGTGCACCCGGCCTAGGAAAGCGGTCACAACCCGCCGGTAGAGTTCTCACCCATGTACCTCAAGAGTCTGACGTTGAAGGGCTTCAAGTCCTTCGCCTCGTCGACGACTCTGCGTTTCGAACCGGGCATCACCTGTGTGGTCGGCCCCAACGGGTCCGGCAAGTCGAACGTCGTCGACGCACTCACCTGGGTGATGGGGGAGCAGGGCGCCAAGGCCCTGCGCGGCGGCAAGATGCAGGACGTCATCTTCGCCGGAACCGCCGGTCGCCCGCCGCTCGGACGCGCCGAGGTCACGCTCACCATCGACAACTCCGACGGCGCGCTGCCCATCGAGTACTCCGAGGTCTCCGTCACCCGCCGCATGTTCCGCGACGGCGCCGGCGAGTACGAGATCAACGGCAGTTCCTGCCGTCTCATGGACGTGCAGGAACTGCTGTCCGACTCCGGTATCGGCCGCGAGATGCACGTCATCGTCGGCCAGGGCCGCCTCGCTGTGATCCTCGAATCCCGCCCGGAGGACCGGCGCGCCTTCATCGAGGAGGCCGCCGGCGTCCTCAAGCACCGCAAGCGCAAGGAAAAGGCGCTGCGCAAGCTCGACTCGATGCAGGCCAACCTCGCCCGCCTCACCGACCTCACCGCCGAACTGCGACGCCAGCTCAAACCGCTCGGCCGGCAGGCCGAGGTCGCGCGTCGTGCCCAGACCATCCAGGCCGACCTGCGCGACGCGCGGTTGCGTCTGGCCGCCGACGACCTCGTCACGCGCCGCGCCGAACTCGCCGGGCACGACGAGCAGGAAAAGATGGTCCGGGAGCGACTCGACACCGTGCTCACGGCCTTCGACGACGCGAACGCCGAACTCGCCCGCCACGAACAGGCCCTCGCGCAGCTCACACCGGGTGCCGAAGCGGCGTCGCAGACGTGGTTCCGCCTGTCCGCCCTCGCCGAGCGTGTCTCGGCGACCGTGCGGGTCGCGCAGGAACGCGCCCGCCACCTGCACGCCGAACCCGAGGACCGTTCCGGTCAGGATCCCGACGAGATGGAGGCCCGCGCCGACCGGATCGCCGCGGAGGAAGCGGAACTGATCGAGGCCGTCGAGATCGCGCACGGCGCGCTCGAAGCGGCACGTGAGCAGCTCGCCGCGCAGGAGGAGGCCGCAGCGGCCGCCGAACGCGCGCATCTGGCCGCGGTGCGTGCCGTCGCCGACCGGCGCGAGGGCCTCGCGCGTCTCGCCGGCCAGGTCGAGACGATGCGCACCCGCGCCGAGTCGATCGACGCGGAGATCGCGCGCCTGACCGTCGCCATCGAGGAGGCCCGCCTCCGTGGCGTTGCCGCACAGGCCGAGTTCGAGACCGCTCAGGCACGCATCGACGATCTCGACGCCGGTGAGATCGATGCCGACGCGCAGCACGAACGAGCGCTCGAAGCGCAGCGGCTCGCCGACGAGCGGGTCGCCGAACTGCAGGAGGCAGAACGCGCCGCGGGCAAGGAGGTCGCCTCCCTCGGCGCCCGCATCGAGGCCCTGTCGATGGGCCTCGAACGTACCGACGGCGCGGCCTGGCTGATCGACACGCGGTCCGGCGACGGACTCGTCGGGCGCCTCGCCGACCGCCTCCGGGTGTCCCCGGGATACGAGGCCGCCGTCGCAGCCGCCTTCGGTGCCGCAGCCGATGCCCTCGAGGTGGAGTCGGCCGACGCCGCGATCTCGGCGGTCGCAGCGCTCGCCGACGCCGACCAGGGCCGGGTGGCGTTCGTCCTGCCCGGCGCAACCGGCCCCACCGACACCGGCGACCTGCCGACCGGTGCCCGGTGGCTCCGCGAGGTCGTCGAGTGTCCCGCCGACCTGCGCGGAGGCGTCGACGGCCTGCTGGCCCGCACCGTCGTGGTCGACGACCTGCCCACCGCCCTCGGGGTCAGCGCTGCCCGGCCCGACCTGCGCGCCGTGACGCGCGGAGGAGACCTCGCCGGCGCGGGCTGGGTGGTCGGCGGCTCGCACCGCGCCCCGAGCACCCTCGAGATCCAGGCGGCGATCGACACCTCCCGTGCCGGTCTCGAACAGGCCGAACGCCGCTCCGAGGAACTGGCCGCAGCCCTCGCGGGCGCACTCGCGGAACAGGCCGAACGCGCCGAACACGTCGAACAGACCCTCGCCGCCCTCAACGAGTCCGATGCGGCGATGTCTGCCGTCTACGAACAGCTCGGCCGGCTCGGCCAGGCGGCACGCACCGCCCACGCCGAATCCGGACGGCTCGCGTCCCAGCGCACCGAGGCCGAGAAGGAACGCGACGCGGCGCGGGAGAAGCTGGTCGAACTCGAGGAGCGACTGCGCCTGGCCGAGGACGACTCGGCCGGGAGCAGCGACGGTGCCGGCACCGATCACACCGCCGCCGAGCGGGAGATGGCCGCGGCCGCCCTCGCCGAGGTCCGGGCCGTCGAGGTCGAGGCGCGACTCGCGGCACGCACGGCCGAGGAACGCGCCGAAGCGCTTCGGGGCAAAGCGGATTCGCTCCGCCGCGCCGCGCAGGCCGAGCGCGAGGCACGTGCTCGTGCCGAACGTGCCCGGATCGCGCGTCGTCAGGCGGCGGCCGTCGCCGCGGCGGTGGCGGAATCAGGACAGCGACTCGCCGAACAACTCGACGTAGCCGTGGCGACGGCACTCGCCCAGCGCGACGAACTGAACCGGCGCCGCGCCGAGTGCGCCGAACAGCTCGAACGGGCCCGCGAACTCGTCCGCGAACTGTCCGCGCAGCGCGACCAGCTCACCGACGCAGTGCATCGCGACGAAGTGGCCCGGGCGCAGGCCTCGCTCCGGATCGAACAGCTCGAACAGACCATCCTCGAGCAGCACGGCATCGCCCTCGACGACCTCGTCGCCGAGTACGGCCCCGACGTGCCGCTGCCGCCCACGCCGCTGGAGATGGCCGAGTACGAGCAGGCACGCGAGCGCGGCGAACAGGTGGTCGCTCCGCAACCGATGCCCTACGACCGGGCCACCCAGGAGCGGCGGGCCAAGCGCGCGGAGAAGGATCTCGCGACGCTCGGGCGCGTCAACCCGCTCGCGCTGGAGGAGTTCGCGGCCCTCGAGGAGCGCTACAACTTCCTGTCGACCCAGCTCGAGGACGTCAAGAGCGCCCGCAAGGACCTGCTCGCCGTTGTCGAGGAGGTCGACGCGCGAATCCTGCAGGTGTTCACCGAGGCCTACGCCGACGTCGAGCGCGAGTTCGAACAGGTCTTCGCGAAGCTGTTCCCCGGCGGTGAGGGACGGCTCGTGCTCACCGACCCGAGCGACATGCTCACCACCGGAATCGAGGTCGAGGCCCGCCCGCCGGGCAAGAAGGTCAAGCGCCTGTCGCTGCTGTCGGGCGGCGAGAAGTCCCTGACCGCGGTGGCGATGCTGGTCGCGATCTTCCGGGCCCGCCCCTCACCCTTCTACGTGATGGACGAGGTCGAGGCCGCGCTCGACGACACCAACCTGCGACGGTTGATCGGGCTGTTCGAGCAGCTGCGCGAGAAGTCCCAACTCATCGTCATCACGCACCAGAAGCCGACGATGGAGGTCGCCGACGCGCTGTACGGCGTGAGCATGCGGGGCGACGGCATCACCCGGGTCATCTCGCAGCGACTGCGCGGACGCGAGATCGCGACACCGGTCCCCGAACCGGAGGAAGAGCTCCAGGCCTGACAGTATGGGTGCGTGAGTACCGGAGCCTGGATAGTCATCGCCGCCGCGCTGGCGGTCGTTCTCGTCGCGCTCGTCGTCGGTCTGACCCTCTACCGGCGGCGGCAGGTGTCGCTGAAGGCGCCCGAGACCCCGCAGCTCGATTCCGCCGAGACCAAGGACCGCTCGGGCGGTTACAAGGCGCAGAGCGGATTCAGTTTCTCGCAGGGCACGGCCGCGCCACCGGCGCCGGCCCCCCGGCCTGCGCCGAAACCGGCACCGAAGCCTGCGGCGAAGCCGGAGCCCGCGCCCCGCACGGTGCCGCTTCCGGAGGAGATCACCGAAGCTCCGCCGAGCGCACCCGCGGAGCCGAAGGCGGAACCGGCGCCTGCGCCGAAGGTGGAACCGAAGCCCGAGCCGAAGGCCGAGCCCAAGCCTGCAGAACCCAAGCCTGCAGAACCCAAGCCTGCAGAACCCAAGCCGGCCGAACCGAAGCCGGCCGAACCCGAGCCGGTCGAGCCCGAGGTCGCCCCGGAGCCGGAGCGTCCCGCTCCCGAGCCCGTCGAGCCGGAGGTCGCCCCCGAACCGACACCGGAACCGGAGGTCGCACCGGCGCCGGAGCCCGAGGTCGAGCCCGCCCCGGTGACGGAGACCGTCGCCGAACCCGAGGTCGTCGAACCGGAAATCGTCGAACCGGCCGGACCGGCCGCTGTTCCTCCGGCAGCCCCGATCGAGGAGATCGAACCCACCGCGGGTCGCCTCGTCCGCCTGCGCGGCCGTCTGGCCCGCTCGCAGTCGGCGGTCGGCAAGAGCCTGCTCGGTCTGCTCGGTGGCGGCGACCTCGACGAGGACTCCTGGGAGGAGATCGAGGACACGCTGCTCGTCGCCGACCTCGGCGCCGCGACGACCACCAAGATCGTCGACCGTCTGCGTGAGGAGATGGTCGTGAACAACGTGCGCAGCGAGGCCGACGCCCGCGCCGTGCTGCGCAGCGTGCTCGTCGACGAGCTCCGCCCCGAGCTCGACCGCTCCATCCGGGCCCTCCCGCACGAGGACCATCCCGCCGTGCTGCTCGTCGTCGGTGTCAACGGCACCGGCAAGACCACGACGACCGGCAAACTCGCCCGCGTGCTCGTCGCGGACGGACGCCGGGTGCTGCTCGGTGCCGCCGATACCTTCCGTGCCGCGGCCGCCGACCAGCTGCAGACCTGGGCCGAACGCGTCGGTGCCGAGGTCGTCCGCGGCAAGGAGGCAGCCGATCCCGCCGCGGTGGCGTTCGATGCCGTCGCGAGGGGCATCGACAACGGCGTCGACGCGGTCCTCGTCGACACCGCCGGCCGCCTGCACACCAAGACCGGCCTGATGGACGAGCTCGGCAAGGTCAAGCGCGTCGTGGAGAAGAAGGCCGCCGTCGACGAGGTGCTGCTCGTCCTCGACGCGACGATCGGTCAGAACGGCCTGATGCAGGCCCGTGTGTTCGCCGAGGTCGTCGACATCACCGGTGTGGTGCTCACCAAGCTCGACGGAACCGCCAAGGGCGGCATCGTCTTCCAGGTGCAGCACGAACTCGGCGTCCCGGTGAAGCTGGTGGGTCTCGGTGAGGGAGCGGACGATCTCGCCCCCTTCGAACCGGAAGCCTTTGTGGACGCTCTGCTGGGCTGATCCACACCGCGTCCGTCGCTCCGGCCGCTGTCCGCTCGTGCGGGCAGCGGCCGGTTCCGTCGGTGGAAATACGGTGTCCGAAAAGTGTGAAACAAGGATGAAACAAGGTCGGTTCCTGCGTTCACGCCCACGAAACAGCACGGCGCCTCCACGGAAACATCCGGGCAGCAAGCTTTCCCTCGACAACGCGCCGATCGGCGCGGCCTACAGGGAGGTTGCAAGTGGAGGAAGTGGTGAACACCGGCGACGCAGCGTGGATGCTGATAGCAGCGTCGCTCGTGCTTCTGATGACCCCGGGCCTGGCGTTCTTCTACGGCGGGATGTCCCGCTCCAAGTCCGTGCTCAACATGATGATGATGTCGTTCGGCTCCATGGCGATCATCGCGGTGATCTACGTCCTGTGGGGCTGGTCGATGTCCTACGGCACGGAGAACGTCCTCGGTATCTTCGCGAACCCGTTCGAACAGTTCGGTCTGCAGGGCGCCATCTACGATGACGAGGGTGGCTTCCTCCCCGGTCTCGGTGACTACCCGCAGATCATCGACATCGGTTTCCAGGTGACCTTCGCGATCATTACCACCGCCCTGATCAGCGGTGCGCTGGCCGAGCGCGTCAAGTTCGGTACGTGGATGGCGTTCGCGGCCATCTGGGTCACGTGCGCCTACTTCCCGCTCGCCCACATGGTGTGGGGTGGTGGCCTGCTGTCGGGTTCCGAGGACAGCATCGCTGCCGCACTGTTCGGCACCGTCGACGTCGACGGTGAGACGGTCGCCTCGGTCGCCCCGATCGACTTCGCCGGTGGCACGGTCGTCCACATCAACGCCGGTATCGCCGCTCTCGTCCTGGCCGTCGTCATCGGCAAGCGCGCCGGCTTCGGTCGCACCGCCTTCCGCCCGCACAACCTGCCGTTCGTCATGCTCGGCGCTGCACTGCTGTGGTTCGGATGGTTCGGCTTCAACGCCGGTTCCGCTTTCGCGGCCGACGGTCTCGCAGGTCTGGCCTGGGTCAACACCACCACCGCCACCGCTGCCGCCATCCTCGGCTGGCTCGTCACCGAGCGCATCCGTGACGGCAAGGCCACCAGCCTCGGTGCCGCGTCCGGTGCCGTCGCCGGCCTGGTCGCCATCACCCCCGCTGCCGGCTCGCTGAGCCCGGTCGGATCGATCGCCCTCGGCGTCATCGCCGGCATCCTGTCCGCCCTCGCCGTGGGTCTGAAGTACAAGTTCGGTTACGACGACTCGCTCGACGTCGTGGGTGTCCACCTCGTGTCGGGCCTGTGGGGCACGGTCGCCATCGGCTTCCTCGGCACCGAGACCGGATTGTTCTACGGTGGCGATTACAAGCAGCTCGTCATCCAGATCGTCATCGCAGTCGTCGCCCTGGTGTTCACCGCAGTCGTCACCGCAGTGATCGCCTTCGCACTCAAGCCCATGGGCTGGCGTGTGAGCGACGAGGAAGAGGCCCGCGGTATCGACGAAGCCGAACATGCGGAATCCGCATACGACTTCGCGCCGGCTCTCAAGTGATAAGAAGACCACGACAGCGAGCAGGGATGACAGCGGCCAGCGGGCTCTGGGAAGGATGAGGATATGAAGCTGATCACGGCGATCATCAAGCCGTTCACGCTCGAGGACGTCAAGGCAGGCCTGGAGCAGGCCGGTGTGCTCGGAATGACAGTCAGCGAGGTGCAGGGCTACGGCCGCCAGAAGGGCCACACCGAGGTCTACCGCGGAGCGGAGTACTCCGTCGACTTCGTGCCGAAGGTCCGCGTCGAGGTCGTCGTCGACGACTCCGCTGTCGACAAGGTCGTCGAGACCATCGTCGAGGCCTCCCGTACCGGGAAGATCGGCGACGGCAAGGTGTGGGTCACGCCCGTGGAAGCGGTGGTCCGGGTCCGCACCGGAGAACGAGGTTCGGATGCGCTCTGACCCCCAGGGGTCCGGCACTCGAGGCCCTGATCCCGCTGCTTCGGCAGCGGGGTCGGGGCCTTCGGTGTCCTCGGCCCGCACAACCGCACCGGCGGGCGCCGCCGATCTCGCGGCAGCCCGCGACACCCTGCTCTCCGGCGGCCCCCGCAGCCGCCGCCTCGACACCGTGGCCCTGCGTCACGCCCTCGTGGACCTGCACGAATTCTGGTTGACGACGAAGGGCTCCGAACTCGGCATCAAGCGCGAGGGAGGCTTCGCCATCGTCGCCGTCGGGGGTCTCGGACGCCGCGAGATGCTCCCGTACTCCGATCTCGATCTCATCCTCCTCCACGACGACATGGCGCCGTCCGTCGTGTCGAAGGTCGCCGACGAGCTCTGGTACCCGCTGTGGGACGCGCACATCAAGCTCGACCACAGTGTCCGGACGGTGCCCCAGGCCCTCCAGGTGTTCTCCTCCGATCTGACAGCCGCACTGGGAATGCTCGAGGCCCGGCACATCGCGGGCGACGCCCAGCTGAGCAATCTGCTCATCGGCGGTGTGCGACGTCAGTGGCGCACCGGCATCCGGTCCCGCTTCGACGAACTCATCGAGATGACCGAGGTGCGATGGCAGCGCAGCGGGCAGATCGCCCACCGGGCCGAACCCGACCTCAAGAGCGGTCGCGGCGGGTTGCGGGACGTGCAGTTGCTCAATGTCCTGTCCGTTGCGCAGCTCACCGACGGCATGCCGGGACTCGGACCCGACGTCCCGGGCGGAGGCCTCGCGGCCGCCCACCGGCGACTGCTCGACGTACGCACCGAGCTGCACCGCGTCGCCGGCCGCTCCCGCGACCAGCTGCGCGCCCAGGACGCCGACGAGATCGCCGCGGCGCTGCGGATCGGCGACCGTTTCGATCTCGCACGGGTGCTCACCGAATCGGCCCGCACGATCAGCTACTCCGTCGACGTCGGCCTGCGCACCGCGGCCAATTCGCTGCCGCGCAAGGGCCTGTCGCGGCTGCGCCGCGGACCGGTGCGGCGTCCCCTCGACGAAGGGGTCGTCGAGCACGGGGGAGAGGTGGCCCTCGCGCGCGACGCGCATCCGCGTCGCGATCCGGGCCTGATCACGCGGGTCGCGGCGGCCGCCGCGCAGGCCGGACTGCCGGTCTCGGCGGCCACGCTCACCCGGCTCGCCGATCACGCACCGGAACTGCGCGAACCCTGGCCTCGCGAAGCCCTTGACGACTTCCTGGTGTTGCTCGGCTCGGGACGTCGCGCGGTCGACGTCATCGAGTCGCTGGACCGCACCGGACTGTGGGGGCGGTTGCTCCCCGAATGGGGTGCGGTGCGCGACCTGCCGCCCCGCGACGCCGTGCACACGTGGACCGTGGACAGGCACCTCGTCGAGACCGCCGTCTACGCGAGCGAACTGACGACGCGGGTCGCCCGGCCGGACCTGCTCGTCCTCGGCGCGTTGCTGCACGACATCGGCAAGGGACGCGGCGGCGACCACAGCGTGGTCGGTGCCGAACTGGCCCTGCAGATCGGGCGGCGGATGGGCCTGTGGCCCTCGGATCTGGCGCTGCTCACCTCGATGGTGCGGCACCACCTGCTCCTGCCGCACACCGCGACCCGCCGCGACCTCGACGATCCGGAGACCGTGGCCGCGGTCGTCGACGCCCTCGACGGCGATCCGGTGCTGCTCGACCTGCTCCACGCGTTGGCCGAAGCGGATTCGCAGGCCACCGGCCCAGGAGTCTGGGGGGATTGGAAGGCGTCGCTGATCCGGGAACTCGTACGCCGCTGCCGCATGATGATGGCGGGCGACGAGCTCCCGGCGCCGGATCCGATCGATCCCGTCCTCGCGAACCTCGCCGAGGACGGTGCCCTGCACGTCGCGCTCGACCCGCGCGAGGACGGCCGCAGCTTCACCGCGACCTTCGTCGCGCCCGACGAGCGGGGCGTGCTCTCCGACGAGGCCGGTGTGCTCTCGCTGCACGGTCTGCGGGTGCTGTCGGCCTCGATCGGCAGCCACGCCGGCAGCACGGTCAACAGCTTCGTCGTGGCTCCGAGATTCGGCTCACCGCCCGAAGCGGCCCTGCTCCGGCAGGAACTCGTGCGGGCTCGCTCCGGCGATCTCGACCTCCTCGGTGCCCTCGAGGCCAAGGACCGCGCCGAACGCGAAAGCCGGCTTCCCGAGCGAACGGCCCGGGCGGTTCCAGTCAGCGCCGCTCTCGCGCCGCCGCGGATCATCTGGTTCGAAGGGTCCGAATCGGACCAGGTCGTGCTCGAGATCCGGTCGGAGGACCGGATCGGTCTGCTGTGCCGTCTCGCGGACGTCTTCGAGCGTGTCGGAGCCGACGTGCGGTGGGCGCGGGTGAGCACCTTGGGTTCGACGGTGATCGACTCGTTCTGCGTCGATCTCGCCGGTGCCCACACCCGTGTCTCTCGGGAACATCTCGAGAAGGAACTGCTGTCGGTCCTGCCTGCTCCCGAGCCGCCCGCGCCCGCCGACAGATCGTGACCGACGGATCGTGACCGCGCGGGTGGCCCGCCCTGTGGCGTGGCCACCCGCGGTCGCGACGGATCGGGAGCGGTTACCCTGGTTCGCAGCATTGTCCGCATCTTCGTCAGAGCTCAGGAGCGCATTCGGTGTTCGAATCCCTTTCCGACAGGTTGACAGGGGTCCTGAAGGACCTGCGCGGCAAGGGGCGGCTGTCCGACGCGGACATCGACGCGACCTGCCGTGAGATCCGCCTCGCCCTGCTCGAGGCCGACGTCGCGCTGCCCGTGGTGCGCGAGTTCATCAAGAAGATCAAGGTGCGCGCCAAGGGTGCCGAGGTGCACGGCGCGCTCAACCCGGCCCAGCAGGTCGTCAAGATCGTCAACGAGGAACTCGTCGGGATCCTCGGCGGTGAGACCCGTCGTCTGCAGTTCGCGAAGACCCCGCCGACGGTCATCATGCTCGCCGGTCTGCAGGGTGCCGGTAAGACCACACTCGCGGGCAAGCTCGCGAAGTGGCTCAAGGCGCAGGGGCACACCCCGATGCTGGTCGCCTGCGACCTCCAGCGCCCCGGCGCTGTGACCCAGCTGCAGGTGGTCGGTGAGCGTGCCGGCGTGTCGGTCTTCGCGCCCCATCCCGGCACCTCCATCGGCGGAGGCGAGAACGAACTCGGAGTCACCGCCGCCGACCCGATCGCCGTGGCCGAGCAGGGCATCGCCGAGGCGCGCAACAAGCAGTACGACGTGGTCATCGTCGACACCGCCGGTCGCCTCGGTATCGACCAGGAACTCATGGCGCAGGCCGCGGGCATCCGCGACGCCGTGCAGCCCGACGAGGTGCTGTTCGTCCTCGACGCGATGATCGGTCAGGACGCTGTGAGCACCGCCGAGGCGTTCCGCGAGGGTGTCGGCTTCACCGGCGTGGTGCTCACCAAGCTCGACGGCGACGCCCGCGGTGGTGCCGCGCTCAGCGTCCGCGAGCTCACCGGCCAGCCGATCATGTTCGCCTCCACCGGTGAGAAGCTCGAGGACTTCGACGTCTTCCACCCCGAGCGCATGGCCAGCCGCATCCTCGGCATGGGCGACGTGCTCACCCTCATCGAGCAGGCCGAGCAGGTCTTCGACGCCGAGCAGGCCGAGGCCACCGCCAGCAAGATCGGTTCCGGCGAGCTCACCCTCGAGGACTTCCTCGAGCAGATGATGGCCGTGCGGAAGATGGGCCCCATCGCCAATCTCCTGGGCATGCTGCCCGGAGCCGGGCAGATGAAGGACGCCCTCGCCAACGTCGACGAGAAGCAGCTCGACCGCATCCAGGCGATCATCCGCGGCATGACGCCGGAGGAGCGCGCCAACCCGAAGATCATCAACGGCTCGCGGCGACTGCGCATCGCCAACGGTTCCGGTGTGAAGGTCTCCGACGTCAACCAGCTCGTCGACCGGTTCTTCGAGGCCCGGAAGATGATGACGGCGATGGCCGGCCAGATGGGCATGCCGGGCGCACGCAAGAACCAGCGCAAGAAGGGCAAGAAGGGGAAGAAGGGCGGTCGCGGACCGACGCCGCCGAAGGTGCGGGGCGGTATGCCCGGCGGCTTCCCCGGTCTCCCGGGTGGCATGCCCGCCGGGATGCCCGACCTGTCGAAGATGCCGAAGGGCCTCGACGAGCTTCCTCCGGGTCTCGAGAACTTCGACCTGTCGAAGCTGAAGTTCCCCAAGAACTGAGCCGGGCCGGGGGATGACCGTGACCGAGGGTGATGCGCGTTCCTTCGTCGTGCGGGGCCGGTCGTTGGCCGACGGCGAACCCGTCGAGCTGTTCGTCGGGGCCGACGGAGCGTTCACGGACGAGCCCGGCCGCGACGCCGAGGTGCTCTGCGCCGACGGCTGGATCCTGCCGGGTCTCGTCGACGCGCACTGCCACGTCGGTATCCGGTTCGGCGGGGGAGCGGAGGACGAGGAGGGTCTGCTCGCGCAGGCCGTCACCGAACGCGATGCGGGTGTCCTGCTGCTCCGCGATGCCGGGTCGCCCGTCGACACCCGGGCCCTCGACCAGCGGGCGGACCTGCCCCGGATCATCCGGGCCGGCCGGCACATCGCGCTGCCCAAGCGCTACATCCGCGGGCTGCCCGTCGACCTCGAGGACGAGTCGCAGCTGCCCGACGAAGTGGCCCGTCAGGCCCGGGCCGGCGACGGCTGGGTCAAGCTCATCGGCGACTGGATCGACCGTGAGGTCGGCGACCTCGCTCCGCTGTGGAGCGACGAGATCCTCGTCGAGGCGATCGCCGCGGCCCACCGCGAGGGCGCGCGGGTGACGGCGCACGTCTTCGGTGAGGACGCCCTGCCCGGACTGCTCGCGGCGGGGATCGACTGCATCGAACACGGCACGGGCCTGACCGACGAGACCATCGCGACGATGGCCGCTCACGGCACCGCGCTCGTGCCGACACTGGTCAACATCGAGAACTTCCCGGACATCGCTGATTCGGCGACGCGATTCCCGGTGTACGCAGCGCACATGCGCGCCCTGTACGCGCGCCTCGACGAGACCATCGGCGCCGCCCACGAGGCCGGCATCCCGATCTACGCGGGCACCGATGCCGGTGGTCAGGTGCAGCACGGGCGCATCGCCGACGAGATCGCGTCGCTCGTGCGCGTGGGTCTCGACCCCACCGAGGCGTATGCCGCGGCGAGCTGGAAGGCCCGCGCGTGGCTCGGGCACCCGAGTCTCGAGCCGGGGACGTCGGCGGATTTCGTCGTGTACCGGGAGGATCCGCGCAGCGACCCGGCGGCGGCCCGTCCCGATCTCGTGGTTCTCCGCGGCCGGGTGGTCTCGGGCAGTCCCGCGCGCCTGTAGAGAGGGTGCGTGGGGTCACCGGGTGCCGGTTTCGTCCTGGCTCACGCGTCTGGCAGAATGGTTCGCTGTCGTCGCATCCGGTTACGTACCGCGCGGCGGTCACAGGCTAGAGGCAAAACCGGGCGTGCCAGAAGGGCGCGTCGTCCGAATTGCACGTGACACGCGCCTCGGCGCACCCCGAAGGAGAACACAGCAGTGGCTGTCAAGATCAAGCTCACCCGTCTCGGCAAGATCCGCAACCCGCAGTACCGCGTCGTCGTCGCGGACTCGCGCACCCGCCGCAACGGCCGGGCCATCGAGACCATCGGCAAGTACCACCCGAAGGAAGAGCCTTCGCTGATCGAGATCGACTCGGAGCGTGCGCAGTACTGGCTGAACGTCGGCGCCCAGCCGACCGAGCCGGTCCTCAACCTCTTCAAGATCACCGGTGACTGGCAGAAGTTCAAGGGCCTGCCGGGCGCCGAGGGCACGCTGAAGAAGGCGGAGCCGAAGCCGTCCAAGCTCGAGCTGTTCCAGGCCGCCCTCGCGCAGGCCGAGAACGAGCCGGCTGCCGAGGCCGTCACGCCCAAGAAGAAGAAGGCTGCCAAGGAAGAGTCCGCCGAGGCGTCCACCGAGGCCGAGTCCACCGAGGCCGCCGAGTAATGAGCGCCGTGGTCGCCGATGCCGTCGAGCATCTCGTTCGTGGAATCGTCGCCCATCCCGACGACGTCCGCGTCGACCTGATCGCGGGTCGTCGGGGCCGCACCGTCGAGGTGCACGTCAACCCCGACGACCTCGGCAAGGTCATCGGCCGCGGCGGTCGCACCGCGACCGCGCTGCGGACCCTCGTCACCGGAATCGGTGGCCGGGGTATCCGTGTCGACGTCGTCGACACCGACCGCTAGGCGAGCGTCGATGGAGCTCGTCGTGGGCCGTGTGGCCAAGTCGCACGGCATCCGAGGCGAAGTCGTCGTCGAGGTTCGCACCGACGAACCCGAGGAGCGCTTCGCTGTCGGCGCGGTCCTGCGTGGCCGTAAGCCTCGCGACAAGCACCTGCACGAGTACACAGTGGAAGCCGCCCGGGAACACTCCGGGCGGCTTCTGCTGCGCCTGCAGGGCATCGACGGTCGCGACGCCGCCGACGCACTGCGCGGGGTGCTGTTCGTCGTCGACAGCGCCGACCTTCCGCCCTCCGACGACCCGGACGAGTTCTACGACCACGAACTCGAAGGGTTGACGGTGCGGATCGTCGCCGGGCGTCCCGACGGTGGAACCGAGGTCGGCACCGTCCGCGAGGTCCTGCACACGGCCGCCGGCGAACTGCTGTCGATCCGGCCGGCCGGCCAGGAACGCGGGGAGCTGCTCGTCCCGTTCGTCACCGAGATCGTGCCGACGGTGTCGGTCCGGGACGGCGTGATCGAGATCGATCCGCCCGACGGGCTCCTCGACCCCGATTTCGGGGAACCGCCGTCCAAGAAGAAGAAGTCGACCGAGGGGAAGCAGTAGTCCGTGCGGCTCGACGTCGTCACCATCTTCCCCGAATATCTCGAACCCCTGCGCGTCGCTCTGCTCGGCAAGGCGATCGACAAGGGGCTCATCTCCGTCGGTGTGCACAACCTGCGCGACTGGACGCACGACGTGCACAAGGCCGTCGACGACGCGCCCTACGGGGGCGGCCCTGGCATGGTCATGAAACCCACCGTGTGGGGACCGGCGCTCGACGACGTGCTCGCCGGACCCGACGGTGGGACCGATCCCGACGTGCTGCTCGTCGTCCCGACGCCCGCCGGTCGCCGCTTCGATCAGGCCACCGCGCAACGCTGGTCGAAGGAGAAGCGGATCGTCTTTGCGTGCGGCCGCTACGAAGGTATCGACCAGCGCGTCTTCGACGATGCCGCGCGTCGCGTGCGCGTCGAGGAGGTGAGCATCGGCGACTACGTCCTCATCGGTGGGGAGGTCGCCGTTCTCGTCATGGTCGAGGCCGTCGTCCGGCTGCTGCCCGGAGTGCTCGGCAATCAGCAGTCGCACCAGGAGGATTCGTTCTCCGACGGACTGCTCGAAGGGCCGAGCTACACCCGGCCGGCGGTGTGGCGCGACCTCGAGGTGCCGCCGGTGCTGTTGTCCGGCGACCACGGGAAGGTCGCTCGCTGGCGCCACGAGCAGTCGCTCGAACGCACCCGCGAACGACGACCCGATCTGCTTCCGTCCGACGACTGACGCCGGGCCGGACGGCCCTCAGGGGCGGTGCGCGCTTCCGAGCGTCGTCTCGACCGCCAGCGTGACGGTCTCGCGCGCGTGCTGTGCGCTGCCGTCGTCCGTTGCGTCGTACATCGCCGTGTCGGGCAGGAAACCGGTGTCGTAGAAGGGATCCGACTCGTCGTAGGTGACGGTCTCCCGTGCCGCGACCACGACCACGTACCGGTGGTCGTCGCCGAAGAACCCGGTGGACAGGTGCAGCCATTCACCGGCCAGGCAGCACATCCACCCCTGCTTCACACCCAGCTCCGTGGAGTCTCCGAGCCCCTCGGGAAGCCCGAAACGCTGGTCGTATCCGTCGACGCCCTCGTCGGTGAACTCCACGAGATGGCCGACGATCCGGGCCGCACTCTCGTCACCGGATGCGCTGTCGCCGAGCAGATCGTCGTACCAGGTCAGCAGGTCCGACGCCGTCGTGGTCGTGTTCCACCACCAGGACCCCGGATCCGGGGGAGTCGTGCCGGTCAGGTTGTGCCGCTCCACGACGTGCTCGACGATCCCGGGGCCGCCGTAGGTCTCCCACAGCAGCGTCGCGGCGTTGTCGTCGGAGGAGCGCAGCATCGACCGGATCAATTCGTGGTCCTCGTCGGCGAGCGTCGCCTCGCCCGTCACCTCGCGGTACAGGACCTCCTCGGCGATGAAGAGCTTGACCGTCGAGGCGGTCTCGAAGGGCTCGTCCGTGCCGCCGAGCACGCGGGCCCCTGATTCGCGGTCGAGCACGGCGATGGTCAGACGCGCTCCGCGGCTGTAGGCGAGTGCGACGGCCGCGTCGATCTGCCGGGGGAGTTCGGCCGTCGACAGCGTCACGGTCGACTCGTCGGAATCGGTGTCCGCGACCGAGGCGAGACCGAGCGCCTCGTGCGGGAGCGGGTGGGTGTCCATCGAATCGCAGCCGGATACGGCCAGTGCGGTGGCCACGCACAGCATCATCGCGCCCGATCGTGCGCGTCCGCGCCCGTGCTTCATTTCCGGTTCCTGCATTCCATTGTGCTGTGGACGATAGCGCCGGTCCACCCGACAGCCTGCACGGACCCCGAGTGCGAGCGCTCGCGGTCACAGGCGCGAGCGCCTACGGGGTCACAGGCGCGAGCGCCTACGCGGTCACAGGCGCGTGCCGAGGTCGGCAACTGTAGGGTCGTTCGACGTGACGACCGAACTCGACACCGTGAACCGGCGGATCGCCCAGGAACTCGACGTCCGCGAAGACCAGGTGGCCGCGGCCGTGGGACTGCTCGACGGCGGCGCGACCGTGCCGTTCGTCGCGCGCTACCGCAAGGAGGCGACCGGCGGTCTCGACGATGCCCAGCTGCGCACCCTCGAGGAACGCCTCCGCTATCTGCGCGAACTCGACGAGCGCCGCGTCGCGATCCTCGAATCGATCGAGGCGCAGGGCAAGCTCGACGACACGATGCGCGGACAGATCATGCTCGCCGACACCAAGGCGCGGCTCGAGGACATCTACCTGCCGTTCAAGCCGAAGCGGCGCACCAAGGCACAGATCGCCCGCGAGGCCGGTCACGAACCCGTCGCCGACGCGCTCATCGGCGACCCCACCACCGATCCTGCCGGGTACACCTCCGAGCAGCTCGACGGTGCGCGCGCCATCCTCGTCGAACGTTTCGCCGAGGACGCCGACCTCGTCGGCGAGCTCCGCGAGGCGATGTGGACGCGCGGCAAGGTGAGCTCCACCGTGCGGTCCGGCAAGGAGAACGACGGCGCGAAGTTCTCCGACTACTTCGAGTTCTCGGAACCGTTCACCCAGCTGCCCTCGCACCGCATCCTCGCCCTCCTGCGCGGCGAGAAGGAGGAGGTGCTGTCGCTGTCGTTCGATCCCGAGATCGACGAGCCGGTGCCCGGCGAGCGCAGCTACTACGAGGGCCGGATCGCGACGCGCTTCGGCATCGCCGACGAGGGACGTCCCGCCGACACGTGGCTGCTCGACACCGTGCGGTGGGCGTGGCGCACCAAGCTGCAGATGTCGCTGTCGCTGGACATCAGGATGCGGCTGCGGCAGTCCGCCGAGAAGGATGCGGTCGACGTCTTCGCCGCCAACCTCAAGGACCTGCTGCTCGCCGCACCGGCCGGCACGCGCCCGACGATGGGCCTCGACCCCGGCTATCGCACCGGCACGAAGGTCGCCGTCGTCGACGCGACCGGCAAGGTCGTCGACCACACCACCATCTATCCGCATCAGCCGCACAACAAGCGCGACGAGGCCCTCGCGGTGCTCGCCGCGCTGGTCGCGCGGCACGGTGTCGAACTGATCGCCATCGGCAACGGCACGGCGTCTCGTGAGACCGACGCTCTCGCAGCCGATCTCGTGTCGCTGGCGAAGGTGCCCGGGCTGACGAAGATCGTGGTGTCCGAGGCGGGCGCGTCCGTCTACTCGGCATCCGAGTACGCCACCAAGGAACTCCCGGACCTCGACGTGTCCATCCGCGGTGCGGTCTCCATCGCGCGTCGTCTGCAGGATCCGCTCGCCGAACTGGTCAAGATCGACCCGAAGTCGATCGGTGTCGGCCAGTACCAGCACGACGTGTCCGAGACGATGCTCGCGCGGTCGCTCGGTGCGGTCGTCGAGGACGCGGTGAACGCCGTCGGTGTCGATGTCAACACGGCGTCGGTTCCGCTGCTGTCGCGGGTCTCGGGTATCACCGGCTCGCTCGCGGAGAGCATCGTCGCCCACCGCGACCAGAACGGTCCGTTCCGGGCGCGCACCGCGCTCAAGGACGTCCCGAGACTCGGTCCGAAGGCCTTCG
This sequence comes from Rhodococcus sp. AB351, assembly GCF_049538275.1. Lineage (NCBI taxonomy): Bacteria > Bacillati > Actinomycetota > Actinomycetes > Mycobacteriales > Nocardiaceae > Rhodococcus > Rhodococcus sp. AB351. The sequence goes on along the minus strand of NZ_JBMVFW010000002.1, from coordinate 369,634 downwards.
AGCAGTGCGCGGGCTTCCTGCGAATCCCCAACGGCGACGACCCGCTCGACGCGTCCGCGGTGCACCCCGAGGCGTATCCGGTGGTGCGGCGGATCGTCGACCGGACCGGCAGCAGCGTCCGCGAACTGCTCGGTAACACCGCGACCCTGCGGAAGCTGCGCGCGGACGAGTTCGCCGACGACCGCTTCGGTGTCCCGACCGTCACCGACATCATCTCCGAGCTCGAGAAGCCCGGCCGCGACCCGCGTCCGGAGTTCAAGACCGCGACCTTCGCCGCCGGTGTCGAGAAGGTCGCCGACCTGAAGCCCGGCATGGTCCTCGAGGGAGTGGTCACCAACGTCGCGGCGTTCGGTGCGTTCGTCGACGTCGGTGTGCACCAGGACGGCCTTGTGCACGTCTCCGCCATGTCGCGCAGCTTCGTGAAGGATCCGCACGACGTCGTCCGGTCCGGGGAGGTCGTCAAGGTGAAGGTCCTCGAGGTCGACGTCGCGCGTCAGCGCATCGGTCTGACGCTGCGACTCGACGACGAGATCCCCACCCCGGGCGCCGAGAAGTCGGGAGGTCAGCCGCGCGGAGGTGGCCGGCGTCCCGGAGGCCAGGGCGGCGGGAACCAGGGCGGCGGGAACCAGGGCGGCGGACGGGGTCGCAACGCTCAGGGCAATCGTGGACAGCAGGGCAATCGTGGGCAGCAGGGCCGCGGTGGCGACCGCCGTTCGGCGCCGGCCGCCTCCGGATCGATGGCCGACGCCCTGCGACGCGCCGGTTTCGGCAACAACTGACGCGAATCACCGGGTCACTCCTGCAATGCTGTGGACATGAGATCCACGGTGGCCGGGGTGATCCGGTGATGCTCGACTGGGTGCAGCGCGAGATCGTCGATCAGGGGCGCCTGCCGCTGTTGTTCTTCCTGCTCGGTTTCGTGGCCGCGTTCGTCTTCATCCGGATCAGCGTGCGGTTGATCCGCGCGCAGGTGCGCTGGTGGCCCGGCAACATCACCCCGGGCGGTCAGCACGTGCACCACGTGGTGTTCGGTGTCGTGACGATGGTGATCGCCGGTGGGGGACTGATCGCGATCTCCGAGGACGCCAACCGCATCGCCGCCTGCGTCCTCGCGGCGCTCTTCGGGATCGGCGCCGCCCTGACCCTCGACGAATTCGCCCTGATCTTCTACCTGAACGACGTGTACTGGGAAGAACAGGGACGGGTCTCCGTCGACGCCGTATTCGTGGCGATCGCCGTGACCGGGATGTGGTTGCTCGGCCTGCGACCGTTCGAACTCGGGGACACCGCGAATTTCGAGGACAGCGGTGACTGGGCCGGACGGGCCGCGCTGGTGGTGGCCGTGCTCGTGAACCTCCTGCTCGCCGCGATCGTCCTGGCGAAGGGCAAGATCTGGACCGGCCTGGTGGGGCTGTTCGTCGTTCCGCTGCTGTGGGTCGGCGCGATCCGGCTCTCCCGGCCCGGGGCGCCCTGGGCTCGCTGGCGGTACGGCAAGCGGCCCCGCCGCATGGCGCGCGCGCTCGAACGCGAACGTCGACTGCGGCGCCCGGTGATCCGCGCCAAGATCTTCGTGCAGGATCTCGTCGCGGGCGCACCGACGCTCGAGACCGTGCGGGGCAGTGTCGCGCACTCGCGCACCGCGACCGAGGCGGAACTGGACCGCCGCGTCAAACCGGCGCCACCGCCGATTTCCTCGATCGATATTCCGTCTGGCACAATGGACGGGTTGCCCCGTTCGGGCACGCCTACCTGACCTGGGCACGAACCGGTCGAGCCCGCCACACGGCGGTCGCCGCCAGGTTCCTCTGCTCGAGCGAACAAGAGGATGAAAAACCGATGAACACCCTGGACTTTCTGGACGCCAAGTCGCTGCGCGACGACATCCCGGACTTCCGTCCCGGCGACACTCTCGATGTGCACGTCAAGGTCATCGAGGGCAGCAAGGAGCGTGTGCAGGTCTTCAAGGGCGTCGTGATCCGGCGTCAGGGCGGCGGCATCCGCGAGACCTTCACCGTCCGCAAGGTTTCCTTCGGCGTCGGCGTGGAGCGCACCTTCCCGGTGCACAGCCCCAACCTCGCCAAGATCGACGTGCTGACCCGTGGCGACGTCCGTCGCGCGAAGCTCTACTACCTGCGTGAGCTGCGCGGCAAGGCTGCCAAGATCAAGGAGAAGCGCTGATCTTCGGCCGCTGACCAGCCCCCTGGGCTGCTCGGCACGGCTCTCGAGCCACCCGATACAGCATCCGACGACCCGGCCCGGACTTCCGTCCCGGCCGGGTCGTCGTCGTTGTGGGCAGCGGTCCGTCGCCCACCCGTCCGGTCGACGGTCGTCCTCGGCGGGCCGCCGTGCCGCAGACGCTAGTCTGTCGAGGTGGCAGATTCCCCGCACGATCCGGCTCGACCGGATGTGAACCGCAACGATGTTCGAGGTTCGGCTCGGAGCGATCGAGCCGACGGTGCACACCACCGGCGCGAGGACCCCGCAGCGAACGACACCGCCCCCAAGGCGAAGAAGCAGAAGTCGTTCTGGCGTGAACTGCCGATCCTGGTCGTCGTCGCACTGGCCCTGAGCTTCCTGCTGCAGACCTTCGTGGCGCGGGTCTACCTCATCCCCTCGGAATCGATGGAGCCGACACTGCACGGCTGCCCGGGCTGCACCGGCGACCGCATCGTCGTCGAGAAGGTGGGATACCGCTTCACCGACCCGCGCCCCGGCGACGTCATCGTCTTCGAAGGCCCCGAATCGTGGTCGGCCGGCTACACCTCGACCCGTTCCGACAACGTCGTCGTGCGGGGACTGCAGGAGATCGGTTCGCTCGTCGGCGTCGTGCCGCCGGATGAGAACGACCTCGTCAAGCGCGTGATCGCGACCGGCGGGCAGACGGTGGAATGCTGCGACGACGAGGGCCGTGTCCTCGTCGACGGTGTCCCGCTCGACGAGCCGTACGTGACCATGGACTTCCCGTTCACCCCGGGTGTCGTCACGTGCGAGACCGAGGTGCCCTCCGGGCGTTGCTTCGGGCCCGTCACCGTGCCCGAGGGCCACGTCTGGGTGATGGGCGACAACCGCAGCAACTCGGCCGACTCGCGCTACCACGTCGGGGACGAGCATCAGGGCTCGATCCCGCTGGACAATGTCATCGGAAAAGCCCGCTTCATCGTGCTGCCTCCCGGCCGATGGGGCCTGATCGACTCACCGGAGATCCTTCCCTCGTGACTGCTTGGCCACCTCGACCCGTGATCCGTCGCTCCTCGGGACTGCGCACCATGGAGTCCGCGCTCGCGCGGTGCGGTCTCGGTCCGGTCGCGGGGGTCGACGAAGCCGGCCGCGGTGCCTGCGCCGGGCCGCTGGTCGTCGCCGCCTGCGTGCTCGGCGACCGGCCGCACGCGTCGCTCGACCGGCTCGACGATTCGAAGAAACTCACCGAACGCACCCGCGAGGAGCTGTACTCGGTGATCGTGAAACGCGCCCGGGCGTGGAGCGTGGTGGTGATCCCCGCGGAGGAGGTCGACGCGATCGGCATCCACGTCGCCAACATCGAAGGCATGCGACGCGCGGTGGCAGGGCTGTCGACACCGCCCGGCTACGTGCTCACCGACGGCTTCCGGGTGCCCGGACTACCCGCACCGTCCCTGCCCGTGATCGGCGGCGACGCGGCGGCCGCGTGCATCGCGGCGGCCAGCGTGCTCGCGAAGGTCACACGCGATCGCATGATGGTCGACCTCGACGGCGAGCTACCGGAGTACGGTTTCGCAGTACACAAGGGCTACAGCACTCCGACGCACATGGCGGCGTTGGCCGAGCACGGCCCGTCGCCGCAGCACCGGCGGTCGTGGGCCAATGTGCGCTCCGTGTGCGGAGTGCCCGCGGTGCGACGTCGACTGTTCGCCGACGACCTGGTTCGTCGCTCGTATGCAGACGACCTGGAGCGTCGATTGTTCACCGACGAGGCGGATGCGGGATGATTGCAGGACACACCAGACTGGGAGGACACCGAGACCGATGAGTGCCGAGGATCTCGAGAAGTACGAAACCGAGATGGAACTCTCGCTGTACAGGGAGTACCGGGACATCGTCGGTCAGTTCGCGTACGTCGTGGAGACCGAGCGCCGGTTCTACCTGGCGAACGCGGTCGAATTGCTGCCGCACAACGCCAACGGCGAGGTGTACTTCGAGGTACGCATGTCCGACGCCTGGGTGTGGGACATGTACCGTCCCGCACGCTTCGTCAAGCACGTCCGTGTCATCACGTTCAAGGACGTGAACATCGAAGAGCTCGACAAGCCCGAACTGAGACTGCCCGACAAGCTGGGCTGACGCCCTCGGGGACGATCCTGCGCGCAGCGGCCGCATCCTAACCGGGGCGCCGACACCGAGCCGTTCGCCGCGGCTCGTCGTCCGCGGTTGTGCACAGGCACCGCACTCATCCACAGATCCCCGATCTCCGTGCTCGGACCCCGATTCCGCGTGCCTCGGTCCTCCACAGTGGGGGCATGCAGGGGACGAATCGGACATCACACAATCGGGATCTGGGCGCGCGAGGCGAGGACCTCGCCGCCGAATACCTCGAATCGACCGGCATGGTCGTGCTCGAACGCAACTGGCGCAGCCGATACGGCGAACTCGATCTCATCGCACAGGACGGCGCGGCCGTCGTCTTCGTCGAGGTCAAGACCCGCACCGGCACCGGCTACGGCACCCCCGCCGAAGCGGTGACGCACGCGAAGGCCGAACGCATCCGTCGCCTCGCCGGACAGTGGTTGTCCGAGCAGACGCGCCGCTGGTCGCACATCCGCGTCGATGTGGTCACCGTCCTGCTCGCACGGGGGCACGCTCCGGAGATCACCCACCGCAAGCAGGTCCTCTGATGGCGCTCGGACGCGCCTGGTCGGTCGCGGTCTCCGGAATCGACGGGCAGGTCGTCGAGATCGAAGCCGACATCGGGCGAGGTCTGCCGGGTGTGACGATGGTCGGGCTGCCCGACACCGCGCTTCAGGAGTCGCGCGACCGGGTGCGCGCCGCCGTGTCGAATTCCGGTGCCAAGTGGCCGGATTCGAAGGTCGTGCTCGCACTGTCGCCGGCCACGCTGCCGAAGGTCGGCAGCGTCTACGATCTCGGACTGGCGTGCGCGGTGCTCGACGCGGCGGATGTCGTGCCGACCGAAGCCGTCTCCCGGACGGTGCTGCTCGGCGAACTTGCGCTCGACGGGCGCGTCCGCCCGGTGCGCGGGGTGCTGCCCGCCGTGCTCACGGCGAAGAAACACGGCTGGTCGCGCGTGGTGGTGCCGACCGCGACGATGACCGAAGCGGCGCTCGTCGACGGCATCGACGTCTACGGCGCCGAGACGCTGCGGGAGTTGGTGCTCTGGCTCCAGGGCGACGGTCCGCTCGAACGGCCCGATCCGCGTGCGCTGCCACCGCGGGCGGTGCGCGGCGATCTCAGCGAAGTGGTCGGTCAGCACGAAGCGCGACGCGCGATCGAGGTCGCTGCGGCCGGTGCACACCACCTGATGTTGACCGGTCCGCCGGGAATCGGGAAAACGATGCTTGCGCAGCGACTTCCGGGGATCCTGCCGGACCTGAGCGAAAATCATGCCCTCGAGGTGACGGCCATCCATTCGGTGGCGGGCACCCTCACCAGCGACCGGCCGCTCGTGACGGAACCACCCTTCATCGCGCCCCACCACACCGCGTCGGTGAGTTCGCTGATCGGAGGCGGCACCGGCATGGCGAAACCCGGTGCGGTGAGCCGGGCGCACCGCGGCGTGCTGTTCCTCGACGAGGTCGCCGAGATGGGGACGAAGACACTCGAAGCGCTGCGGACACCGCTCGAGGACGGGGAAGTGCGCATCGCCAGACGGGACGGTGTCGCGCGATATCCGGCCCGTTTCCAGCTGATCCTCGCCGCCAACCCGTGCCCGTGCGCACCTCCACGCGACGCCGACTGCGTGTGTGCGCCGACCGCACGTCGCCGCTATCTGGGACGCCTGTCGGGTCCGCTCCTCGACCGCGTCGACCTGCGGGTCCGGATGCAGGCCGTCGCGACGAGCGCCTTGATGGGGGAGACGGGCGAGAGCACCGACGAGGTGCGGGCGCGCGTCGCCCGGGCGAGAGCCGCGGCACGCGAACGGTGGGCCGACCACGGCTGGGCCACCAACGCCGAGGTGCCCGGACCGGCCCTCCGGCAGAAGTTCCGCCTTCCGCGTGCTGCGCTCGAACCCGTCGAATGGGCGCTGCGCAAGGGCGCGATCACCGCGCGAGGAGCGGATCGCGCACTGCGGGTCACCAGTGCACCTAAACAGCGGAACTCGTGTCACACTGCACGCGTGCGAGTATCTATGTACCTCCGGCAGTCACAGGACCGGACGGGTGACGAGTACGGCATCGAACGGCAGCGCGAGCAGGTGCAGCAGCTCGCGGCGCAGCGCGGATGGACGATCGTCGCCACCTATGTCGACAACGACGTGAGCGCGACCTCGCGCAAGCCTCGGCCACAGTTCGAGCAGATGCTCGCCGACCTCCAGACCGGAGCGTTCGACGTCATCTGTGCGCGGCACATGGACCGCCTGCTGCGACGACTGTCCGACCTGGAGCGCGTCCTGGAGCTGTGCGAGCCGCACGGGGTCGCGATTGTCACCGCCGCCGACGGCGTGGACACCACGACCGACGGCGGTCGGCTCGTCGCGCGCATCCTCGGATCGGTCGCACAGGGCGAGGTCGAACGGAAGTCGGCCCGGCAGCGCGCCGCAGTGCTCCAGGCAGCGCAGCAGGGTCGGTGGGTCGGCGGACGGCGCGCGTTCGGATACGAGTCCGACGGTGTGACGCTGCGAGAGGACGAGGCCGCGGCGATCCGCAAGGGCTACGAGGCGGTGCTCGCGGGAGAGCCGGTCACCGCCATCGCGAGGATGTGGAACGACGCGGGCCTGTCGACCACACAGCTCAAGCGCGACGGCAGCCCGGGGCAGTGGCAACGCTCGGGCACTCGCGACGTCCTGCTCAACCCTCGGAACGCCGGTCTACGCCGCCACCGCCCCGAGGGCGATCAGAGCGCGTTCCGGAAGAACCCCGAGGCGTTCGTCGTCGGTCGCGCCGAGTGGCCCGCGATCGTCGACGAGGACACGTGGAGAGCGGCGGTGCGTGTGCTCGTGTCCCCGGATCGCCGCCGCGCTCCCACACGCGGACGGCAGCTCCTCACCGGCGTCGGTCGCTGCCACTGCGGCAGCACGGTCCACACCGGGGGAGCGCGCCGCGACTACCGGACCTATAGGTGCAAGGCACAGCCCGGACACCTCGCACGCAAGGCGGACCCGATCGAGGCGTACGTGGAGGCGGTGGTCGTCGAACGGCTCTCACGGCCCGACGCGCTGCGTCTGCTCGTCCCGTCGCCCACCGTGGACACCGCCGCGCTCGGCGCCGAGGCGGACGTCCTGCGGCGGCGTCTGGACGATCTCGCCGAGGACTACGCCGACGGAGTGCTCACCCGGCAGCAGTTCCGCACGGCGAACGACCGGGTCCGCGCGCGGCTGGCGGAGATCGAGTCCACGCTCGCCGAGTCCGGGGCGGGGGACCTGCTCGCGCCGATCCTCACCGGCGGCGATGTCGCGGCAGCGTGGGCGGATCTCAGTGTTGCGCGCAAGCGCACGGTGATCGACGCGCTCATGACGGTCACGCTGCATCCGGTCGGGCGTGGCGTGCGGACGTTCCGACCCGAGTCCGTCGGGATCGAGTGGCGGCGGTAGGCGGTCAGCCTCCGAGCGGCGCGGCCCACTGACGTGCTCGGCGGTGCATCTCCCGAGCGTGCAGCACCTCGGGCGCGGCGTCGGGGTCGCGGCCCTCGGCGAGCGCGCGGTTACGCGCGGCTGAGGCGGCGACGAGCGCGTCCAGGTCGGGACGTGCACCACCGACGGGGCGGGGACCCGCGACGGGGGAGCGCTGCATGGTGCCGATCGGAGCGGCGATAGAACCGGCACCCGCGCCGCGAGCGAGGACGTCATGGGCGATCACGAACGCAGCGAGGGAGTCGGGCTGGTGCTGTCCGGCCTGCCATCGCACCGCGGCGTCCTCCAGCTCCGGGAAGTGGCCCGCCAGTCGGCACGTCCCGACCTCCAAGGCTTGGATGAGCGGCGCGCTACGGGCGGCGGCGTCCCCGAGTCGGCCCGCTCCCTTGGGAGGCCAGGACGTCACGCGGATCGGACGGGTGACCCCACGCCGACGCAGCGCGTCCCTCACGACGCGGATGTACGTCTCCCTCGCGGTGTAGCCCTCGACCGCGATCTCCGACGCGCCGACCTCCACAGCGAGATCCACCGCACGCTGCGCCCACTGCTCCGAGGTCATCGGCTCGGACACGTCGCGGATGAGCGTCACCACGCCGTCGCGGGTGCGGCTGGCGGCGACCAGGCCGCAGGCGTCACCGCGCCCCGAGTCCGATGGGTCGACGCCGACAACCGTCGCGACCGGGTACTCCGGCGGGGCGGGGAGACGCCACTGCTCGAACCACTCGCGTCGGATTAGACCACCGCCGGGTGGTGTGGGAATGCCCTGGTAGAGCGCGTGCCAGACACGCTCGCCGACCGATCTGCGGAGGTCTGCGAAGTCCTCCGCAGTACGTCCCGGTGCCGAGGTCAGCACTGCTCCGGGCTCGCGTCCGAGGGCGTCGGGGACTCCGTGCTCGGCGATCGCGGGGATGTTCACGTGCTGCCACCGCTCGGGTTCCTCGGCCAGCAGAGTGCCCGCGAGGTCGGACTCGTGCCAACGGGTCTGGACGAGGACGACGGACGCGCCCGGGTGCAGTCGGGTCATGAGCGTCGACCGGAACTCGTGCAACACCCGCGACCGGTGCGTGGCGGAGTCTGCCTCCTGCATGTTCTTCGTCGGGTCGTCGATGAGCAGCAGGTCAGCACCGAACCCCGTGATCCCCGAGAGAATCCCGGCAGCGAGCAGACCCCCGCGTCGGCCCTCGACCCGCCAGCGACCCACCGCAGTCTTGTCCTGGCTGAGACGGAATCCGAGGAGGTCGGCGTGCTCGGCGATCAGTGCGCGGGCCTCGTGGGAGTGCTCGCGGGCGAGGTCGTCACCGTAGGCGGCGAGGATCACCCGGGCGTCGGGGTTGTGCCGCAGCGCCGCCAGCACGCCGACCTGGGAGATGAGCGTCGACTTCCCCTCGCGCGGCGGCACGGTGACGATGTAGCGCCGCCCCGGCTGCATGATCGCGTCGTGCAGCACGTCGGCCAGGAGAGCGATTGCGGGCGTGACCCGGTAGTCGGGGATCATCGCCGCCGCCAGCTCGGCGGGGTGCGAGGGTCGGCGTCGGCGGCGCGCAGCCCGCAGGGACCGCGCTGCGGTGAGGGAGCGGACGGCGCTCTGCTCGTGGGTCATCTCGTCGGTCCTCTCGGGGTCTGCTCGTCATAAGGCCCTCTTATGACTATCAGGAATGGTTTTCAGTAACGCCTCGTCGGGCGACCGCCAGCCACTCGGTCAGCTCCCCGGCAGGGATGCCGCCGCGTGCCAGCACCGCGCGGGTGATCTCCACCTGGAGCGGCCACAGGGGGTCGTCGGGACCGATCACCTCGCGGACGAGCGCCGTGCACTCGGTCACCGTCGCGGCGGCGAGATCCGCCTCGGTCAGCGTGCCGGTCGACAGGTCGGTCGCGACCGCCATCGCCGCCTTGATCGCGTCTGCGCTCACTGGACTACCTCACCCTCGATCGCTGTCTGTTGTCTCGCCTCGAACGCCGCCAGCAAGTCCGCCTCGGCGCGCGCCAGGATCGCGGTCGGGGTCTGCGACACGGCGACGTCGATCGTGTGGCGATCGGGCGCGTGGAGCCCGTACAGCTTGGCGAGTTCGATGTCTTCACGGCTCGCGATCGCGGCGAGCTTGGAGTACGCATCGACGTCCCCGGCCTCGTACGCCCGCTGCATGAGCACGAACGTCTGGGAGGTCACGATCTTCCGGCGGGTCAGCACTTCGTCCAGGGTCACGTCCGCGTCGTCGCGCGGGTTCCTGGCGCGGTGACGCTTGTAGGCGCTCTGCACAGCGCCGATCGACCCGTAGCCCTCCTCGTGCATGATCGTCCGCCAGCTCTGCCCAGCCACGCGGCGGAAGTAGACCCGCTCGGCGCGGGCGCGACTGTCGGCGGTGGACATCTTCGGTGCCATACCGCTTATGTACCGCATGAGGGTGCACGCGCCATGGAGATGCGTTGCGGCGCATTATCACTCGTCGTTAATCGCCGCAGGTCGGAGACGAAACGGACCCCGGCCGGCTCGGGTCCGGTCGGGGTCCGTTGGGTTGGAGGTCAGTCTTCCTAGATGGGGTCTCCGTTCTCGTCGAACTCGGTCACGTCGGGTCGACGATCGGGAGCGACCGCCACGATGTGCTGCCTAGCGATGTAGATGTACTGCGTCGAATCGATTCCCTCGTCCGAAGAGTCTCCGTCTTCGAGCCCCACGTAGTCATATTCGGACGCTGTGTTCACGGCGGGGAGGCTCACGATGAGTCCGCAGTGCTCGTTTCCGTCGCTGGTGTACACCCGGACAGGGATCTTCTGAGCGAAGAGATCGCCGAGTAATGCACGCATAGAGAACTCCTTTTGACCTGTTACTTGTGTGGTCCGTGAGGTTAGCGGCAAACGTCGGCGATCGGGGCGGAATATCGCCCCGTACCAAGAGACGCAGCCGCGGCCTCGACGTGGTCACGGCTGGCCTGGCATGGAGTCACTGCGCTGTGTCTTCGGTCGCCGCCCACACGGCTCGGTGTGTTGTTTCTTCTCTTCCGTCCCCAACGTCCGCCCATCGGCCCATCCCTAAGGGATGGGGCCGAAGGCCGATAGGGATGGGCCTGTATCTGCCCGTCACAAGAGGCCGATAGAAATGGCACGTCAGGCGGTGTTTTCTGTCCCTATCGGCCCCTATCTGCCCGTCTTGATGGGCTGATACGTGGGGACCTATCTGCCCCTCGAAACGGGCCGATACGTTTCCGCAGGTCAGGCGGTATTTCCTGTCTCGAACGGTGATGCGACGCCCTCAGCACTCAACGGGTCTCCCTCCGGCAGCCGGTAGAGCTTCGCGCGGCCCTGGAGGCGTTCCACGACGAGACCGAGTCGGACACCCTCGTCGATCGCGCCGTCCACCAATTCCTTGTTTCCGCCGACGGCGGCGCGCAGCTGTGTCTTATTCATCTCCGACGTGCCGACACTCTGGCTGTCCGCGAGCGTGTCCAGGACGTCCTGGAGCCGCTTGTCCACCTTCCCCTTGCCTTTCTGCTCTGCGCGGGTGCCCCCGGCATAGGTGAGGTGCTGTGTGTCCGGATCGAACGTGAGCAGCCCCTCGGGGACGTCGGGGCAGTCCCGGACCTGGGAGGTGAAGTACTTCGGGGACGTCGGGACGTACGGGTCCTCGCGGACAAGCTTCCAGTTGCCGTCGGACCATCCGATGATCCGGGAGTCACCGCGGGCGCGCTCTCCGGTGTGGCCCATGTGGTGCGCGATCACCGCGTTCTCGACACCTGCCTCCGAGAGCAGCTGGTCGAACGGCTCCAGGAACTTCCCCGCCTCGCGGTTCTCGTCGAGGCCGAGCGCGTCGAGCACCGGACGCAGGCAATCGAAGATCAGGAAGTCACACCCGAGGTCCCGTAGCCGCTTCGCCCACTCGCCGCGGCGGCGATCGTCCCCAAGATCGAACAATCCTGCCTGTCCGCGCAGTGCCACGACATCGGCGACGGCGGACAGATTGCGGATGCCCTGGCGCCGCAGCCAGCGCCGCAGCATCCCCTGACTCATCTCGTTGTCGATCATGACGAGCCGCTTCGCGGGCGTATGTACCTCGAACGCACCGAGGAACGGGTCGCCGTCGGCGAGGGAGCGTGCGAGGTTACCGAGCAGTGTGGTCTTACCCGCCTTCTCGGGCGCGGCGAACATGATCCGTGCGCCGTCGGCGGGGATCACGTCTTGGATGAGGTACCGGACCTCGGTGTCGTCCTGCGCGAGTAGGTCCGCCAGGCCCGTGACGGGCGGCAGCGCTGCGTCGAAGGTGTCGAGTGCCCGGAGCCGTTTAGTCGCCTCCTGGTCCGCCAGCTTCCATTGCAGACGCTCCTGGACGAGGGCGTCGTACTGCGCGGCGCGCTGTTGCTCCCGCTCCTCGGTCTTGAGTTCGAGTACCCGGGTGTAGGTGATCGGGGTGAGCGCGTCCACCTCGGCGGCGGGGACGTGGGCGGTGACCAGCTCCTCGCCGGTGACGACCAGCTTCGGCGGGTACTTCACGTCGCGGGTCAGGTTCGACCGTTCGATGTTCTGCGCCTGCCTGCGGGCGCGTGGTGCTGCCGTCTGCGCTGCCACCTCCGCGACCGAGTAGAAGGTGTTGCGACGGCGGTGTTCCTCCTCGGTCGACTTCTCGGCCCTCTCACGCGCCTTGTCATTGTCGAACGGGTTCTCGTCGGTCGGTGCGCCGCCCTTGGTCGCCTCCGCAGAGTCGTCTCGGACATCCTCCGGACCCGCGAACATGTCGGCGGCGGTGGGCCTTTCGGTGTTCGGTCGGGTAGAGTCGGTGTCGAGCCCGTCATGCTCGTAGCGTCCCGCAGCATCCCCATGCTGCGGGGCGTTCTTGTTTGCGCTCATGTCTTTCTGTTCTCCTCGTGGAGTCTGTAATCGGGCTCCCGTGGATGGCGAGGAGCGGGTGGGCTACTGCCAGTCAGGTCCGCTGACGTCCTCGTCGCGGCGGGTAGTGGATTCGGCGAGTTCGACCACCGGTCGCAGCAGCGACTCGATGTCGTCGACTCGGATACGCATCGGTGCGTTGGAACGCGGACCGATGCGGTAGGCCGGGAGCAGTCCGTCGTCCACGTACTGACGGATCGTCCAGCGGCTCAGACCGAGACGGCGCGCAGCCTCGGCGACGGACACCATGTGTGGCTCGTAGGTGGTTGTCGTGGTCACGTTGTGCCCTCCTCGTAGAGCGGTGGTGGCGGTAGCGGAGAGTAGATGGAAACCGTGCAGTGATAACCCGTTGAAAGACAGCGGATTACGTCATTGGGTCTGCGCAACCGGGGCGCTGCCGAGGACCGCACGGATGAGATCGCACTGCGCAGCGGTCAGCGTCGGCGCGGTGTCGACCAGGCGGATGATCTCGGCGCGGTAGTCGTCGGTCTCCGAGGCGGGCGCGGCGGCGGTGTCGACAGAGCGCGACCCACGAGCGCGCGCCCAGGCGTCGACCTCGGCGGCGACGAACCGCAGCCGGTTGCCGAGGCGGTAGGTGGGAAGGCCCTTGGTTGCGACGAGCGTGCGGACGGTCGTAGGGGAGACCTGGAGACGGTCCGCGACCTCGCGGGTCGTGAGGTAGGTGGTCGTGGTGGGCACGGCGGAAGCTCCCAAGTGGTGAGGGATGTTTCCGCGGGTCCCGTCCGGGCAGGCTCTCCACGCAGCCTCCGGTGCAGACCTCGCGAGGGCGGAGCCCTGGCGGCGAGCGCGTCCCGCCGTGCGCCTGCCGGGTCGTCTACGTCGGACTCGGTGGTTCGGTCGGGCGGAGTCCCGGCTCACGTGGAGCGGATCATTGCCGGGAACGTGTGCGAACTTACGCGATCTTGTGCGGATCGGACAACCCGTGTGAGCGTGTATTGTGCTGCACCGCAATGGATTCCGGCACGTTAAACGGTCGGTGACCTGCTAAAATGGACCCGAGGAATCCTCGCCTCGCAGTCAGTCATCCACGTGCACCGCGTCACCCGTACCCGCAGTTCGGTAGACGCCACACCGCCCCCGATCCTGGATGCCGATCGGGGGCGGTGTCGCGTCTAGGGGGTTGGCCGGCTCAGGTCTGCAAGCCGGTGACCAGCGGCGTTTACCGCGTCGGCGTCGGCAGGAAACCCGCGCGGATCGCCGACGCCTGCGCCGACAGATGCCCATTGCTCTCAGGTATCCCGAGCGCCGCGCAGACGGTCGCGTGGTCGGCGCTGCCGTGCTGATTGAGACGCCGGGCCACGGTCGCCACGGCGGGCCAGCACGTCTCGATGAGGTTGACGACCTCCAGCGGGAGCGGACCGCCGCTCGCGATCAGGTGGTCGTAGTCACCGCTGCCGTCGTCGGCGCACTGCCCGTCCAGCACGGACCGGATCTCGCGGACGCTCGGACTCTTCCCGTAGGTCAGACGTGCCTCACCGACGGGTCCGGCGAGCGCGACCGCAGCCACAGCCGAGGCGGTGAGTTCGCCGTCGTAGGTGCAGCGTCCGAACCGCTCGGGGTGCTCGGGTGTCAGTGCGACTGTGTCGATGCGTGCGCCGTGCAGCGCGGCGACGACGGCGTGTGCAGCTTCGTGCGCACATGCTGCGGCTCTCTCGCGGACAGTCATGGTCATCGGTCTACCTCTCTCGTTCGATGTGCGACGGGACGCGGTGCGCAACCGGACCGCCTCGTCGGGAAGATGAGCGACGTCGCTCGGTGCGGTGCACAACCGGGCCACCGAGCGACGTCGCGGGGGTCATACCTGCTGTCCGAGTCCGAGGTCGGCGAGCTGTCGCAGCTCGTCGTCGGTCGCACCGAGGCGCCGCAGCTCCCGCGACAACTTCGGTTCCGCCGTCCTCGCTGCCTCCAGCTGGTCGAGGCGGCGCTCGGCGTCACGCACCGCCCGGTCGACGATCCGCAGAGCACCCTCGACACGTTCCGACACGCTCGCGGCGTTCCCGGTCTCCCCGGGCGGTCGAGCGTGAGCAAGGTAGTCCCGCAGCGGCTCGTTGAGCGGCAGCACGTGATCGGTCAGCACCGACGTCCAGGTATCCGATCTCAGTGCCTCCGAGGTGATCTCAGGGGTCGTCGGACGCTCCCACGCCGCCACCGCGAGCCGGACCATCCGCGTCTGTGCCTCGTAGCCGAGTGCAGCGGCGCGACGGCGGGCCTCGCGCTCGGCGAGAAGCTGACCGAGGTCGGTCGCCAGCTCGTTCACCGCCGCCGCGACCTCGCGGACGACGTGCGGGTGCCGGGCGACGTCACGGTCCGTGAGCGGGGCGAGGACCGCGTCGATCTCAGCAATGAGGTTGAACGTGCCGGTGTAGTGGATCGACAGGTGCAGACGGCGCCGTTTGCGTTGCTCGTCCTGTGACAGCACCGACGGGTCGGTGCTGCGCACGGACTCGAAGATGCGCCGACGCGGTGCGCTGCTGCGCCTGCGGAAGATGGTCACGGCGTCTCTCCGATCTCCACGGCGGTCGCCAGGCACTCGTACCCCGCGACGATGGTGCGCTCGGCGATCGCGGCGCGGAGGTTCTGGTCGGGCGAGAGGGTGTCCTGCTCGAAGATCTCCGACCGGAACACTGTCACCGGACCGGTCGCGACCAGGGTGCTGCCGAGCACGACGTCGTAGCCGGACCCGAACGCCAGCGCGGTACCGAGGCGGGTGCGCGGGATCGGCCCGCTGCCGACGATCACCCCGGCGGCGTCCAGCGCGGCGGCGTAGCGGCGGGACAGGTGGATCACCCCGGGGATCGCCGCGTCACCGATCTGCACCTCCAGCTCACCGATCGCCGAGACGAGGTCCACCGCCGGGGTCGCTGCGCCTGCGTCGGAGAGGATGCGTGTCGCGAAGTGCGTTTCGACGAGATTCTGCTCGTGCAGCCGGACGTTGTGGAGCGCGCGCGCCTTGATCTCGGCGGGGTCCTCGTCGGGACTGCACTGGTCGTAACCCCACACGACGAGCGGCGTGAAGGTCTCGCTCACCGCCGCGCGGTCGCCTGCCTTGATGTCGTCCTCACCGGGGTCGGCGCAGGGTTCGACGTCCCAGGTGCCGTAGCCGGTCGCGCAGTTCATCGACCAGATGTCCACACCGCTCAGCAGACGATTCGCCCCGGGATGGTCGAGCAGGGTCGCAGCGAGGTAGAGACCTTGGGTAGTCGGGTTGACCGGCGGTGCGTCGTACTGCACGGGAAGGTAGCTCGGCGCGCTCATGCCTTCACTGCCTCTCCGGTGATGTAGGCGACGAGATCACGCTTACGGTCGTCGTCCAGGTCGGCGAGGGTCTGCTCGTCCAGGGCGCGGCGTCCGCGGTGGTAGGCGAGCGCGGCGCGGCACTCCTGCACTCGGGGATCGTCGTCGGGGACCTGTCGGGACTTGAAGGCCGCCAGGCGTGCGGACCAGGACTTCGCGGGTAGCTCGTGGGGTTCGGGGATAGCCATGTGCGGGGAGGCTACGCAGCGACCGTGCAGCGCAGCGGGGACAAGCGCAAAACCGGATTAGACATCCATACGTGTCGGTACCAGCGGATAGATTCCTGCGCCATGCAGGTGAAGCAGTTGACTCTCAAAGAGTTGAGGCGGTTGACGAGCCAGAGTGTCCTTCGAGCAATCGAGGAATGCGATCGACTCGGGCGTGAGAAGTTCCTCGCCGATAATGGTTTCAAGTCCGCGCACGAGTACTTTCTTATCCACGATGGAAAGGCATACGACTCGAAAGCGATCGCGGGAGTTGCGTACCGTTTCGAGACTGGCCGGAAGGTCGTCGCACGTGACTTCTCCGGCGGGCAAAACATCGCTGCTGTACTTGCGGGCCTCGGCTTCCGTGTTACGGGCGATGCAGATTGGACGTGGCCCGAGCTAGTCCTTGCCTGCGACCTTCTGTACAAACGCGGCTGGATTACGACGATCCGTGACCACGATCCCGCGGTGCAAGATTTGTCGCGCTATCTTCGGTCACTGAATCCGGACTTGGCACTGTCGGAGAACTACCGCAGCCCGGGCAGCGTGAAGGGGAAGCTAGAGAACATCCGTACAGCCCATCCCGACTATCCGGGTAAGCCGACGCGTGGCAATCAGCTGGACCCGATCGTGCTTCAAGCCTTCCTTGCCGACCCCGAGGGGATGCACGCGACGGCAAAGCGTCTGCGTTCTGATCGGTCTCTCGCAGAGACTGTTCAGGAGGATGCTGACGAATACCCCGATTTCAAAGAGCTGGACACATTGACCACGGCGGGTGTGGTGTCGGCGCTTGAGGGAGCGGTGAAGCGGCGTTGGGCGGCATCACGCGAGCGAGATCCCAAGCTACGGAAGGAGAAGATCGCCCAGTCCATGCGCGATCGAGGCGAGGTGTCCTGCGAGGTTTGCAGTTTCGATTTCGCCCGGATGTATCCAGGGCACGGTGACGGTTATATCGAGGTCCATCACCGTGTTCCCCTGCACGTATCGGGCGAGGTTCCGAGTACGCTCGACGACCTCATCCTGCTGTGTGCGAACTGTCACAGGATGATTCACCGTAAGAAGACTTGGCTCACGCCGGAAGAATTGCGTGAGATTCTCGCCAGCAGTCGGATAGGGGAGGACCGCGGCTGAGGTGGCATCCTTTGCCTAGAGTTCGCTCACCACCTTGCTTGAGCGAGCCGATCGGGAGCGAAGCGTGAGCCCCCACAGGTCTTCGCCGTTCGGCTCAATAGTGCGATCAGCCGACACGCTAAAGACTCTCCATCCTTTGCTGCCGTATTCCCATCGGTCTCGTCTCGCCCCAGCTAGTTTGCGTCGAAGCTCAGAGAGGGGATCGTGGGAGAGGCCAGGGGGAGGAGGAAAATGCGCGATCTTCCAATCGCGGAACGCTAGTTCCTCGTCGTCCCACAAATCAACCTCTCTGCCTGCCGACTTGACGTCCTCGATTCCGGGCGACAAGTGTTCATTTACCGTGTCCCAAAACCATTGATAGAATTTGCGGACGCTCTGAGAATAATCCTCGACTATGGAAAGAAAATCAATCCTGTCCGGCTGGGAGTCGAGATAGGTCTTCGATCGCTCTGTCCAACTGTCGGACTTCAGGAGTGTTTCTTTATTGAGGTAGAGATCGTTCCTGTGGAAGATCGGGCCGCCCTTTTCCCATTTAATCTCTGTCGACGTTAGCGGAACCGGAAGGGTGTAATGGACTGCATAATTTCGAAGATCCAGCAGGAACTTGAACTCGTCCTTGCCGTAGATTTCCTCGATCTTAGGATCCCATACTCCCAATTCCCATATTGTCTTTTTCGGTTCGCCGGATTTCTTTTTCTTATTTGGGTCCTTTGGGGGCTTCTCCGGCCATAGCTTCTTATGGACCATGCGTTGGACATCTCGGAGGGTGGCCGCGGATGCCAAGAAGTTGTGGAAGGTGCGTGTGAGGTCGGTTTCGTACTCGTCTCCCAACGAACCAGGCATTTCCTCCGTGCCGACAAACTTCTGCACGTGTGAACTCAACTCAATGAGGTTCCCGGAGAACACGGCTGATGCGCGATTTAATGCCTGGAGATGTTGGCCGGAAGCGAAACTGGGCGACGTCGTGACCAGCTCGCGGCGGCGATTCACCTCGTCGAGTAGCGTCGCGTTCTCGTTAGATGCAGGATCCGTCATGGGTGGCACCGTACCGGGCATTCCGGGCCAGGGGGCGTCATCTGTAGGCGAGAGCCCGGCGGCATCCGGCGGTCTGTCCGTGTCGGAGGCCATAGATAGGGTCCGCCTCGTGGACATATGGATTCCGTTACTCAGTATCGGTCTGACGGCACTGGTGACCTGGGTAGGTATTCCAGTGACTCGGTGGCTGTCGAAACGCGACGCGCGATCTCAGATCAAAGCCGACTGCGAACTGTACGCAGAACTCGACGACCGCGTGCCTCACAAGCGCCTACTCAGTGCAAGCATCGACCTGCGTGTGCGCGAGCTGGCTATCAGGGACATCGCGGCAGTGGGTATACGGGAGCACACCGAGAAGTGGCGCAAGCAGCGTGTCGAAGGGGTCTGTGTGGTGGTCGGTGGACTGGCCTTGGTGTCCGTAAGTGCGCGTCTGATGGGATCGGAGAGCGCGCCGAAGTGGACTGTTTCCGTGACACTCGTGGTAGGGGCGATCTGTTTGATCCTGGGTTCGTATCTGACAAGCGCCGCTGTTGAAAGGCTGCGAGCCGTGCAGCGTAACGGTGCCGAGCAGGTGTCGGAACTGGTTCGGATGGTGAATCGCTCCACTTCCGAACAGCGTGACGGTGCCGACCAGGTGTCGGAGCCCGCCACTTCTGACAATTCGCAGCCCTAGCGGTCGCGTGGACGCTGAGCGACCTCGACGGTTCCGATTCACCGTCGGCGACCCATGTCGCTGCCGCACTCGACTTCCGGGATCGGGGTGTCGCATGAACGGACACGACGACGAACGGCGCCTGGCCTGGGCCTATCTGTCCACTGTCGCGCAGGGTGCGTCACGATCGTTGGCGGCGGCGGTCGAGGCCGAGGGTGTACTCGAGGTGGCCGCCGCCATCCGGTCGGGTTCGGGCCTCGGCGAACTCTCGTCGCGGTACTCGGTGCGGGCGCACCTCGACACCGCGGCGCGGGATCTCGACCGCCTGGGGCGGGCCGGCGGGCGACTGGTGACCCCCGACGACGACGAATGGCCCGCCTGGCAGATGCTCGGCTTCGGCGCCCTCGACACCGCCACCGACGCCGAGGGGCCACCCCTCGCCCTGTGGGTGTGGGGGAGCCGGCGGATCGACGACCTCGCCGAACGCGCGATCGGCATCGTCGGAACTCGCGCCGCGAGTGGTTACGGGGAGCACGTCACCGCCGAGATCGCCGGGGATCTCGCCGCCGACGGATGGACGGTCGTGTCCGGTGCGGCCTTCGGCGTCGATGCTGCCGCACACCGCGCGGCGCTCGGGGTGGGCGGCACCACCGTCGCGATCCTGGCCTGCGGTGTCGATCGGGCGTATCCGGCAGCACATGCGACGATGCTGCGGCGGATCTCCGAATCCGGCCTCGTGGTCAGCGAATATCCACCGGGCACGACTCCGGCGCGGTACCGGTTCCTCGCCCGCAACCGCCTGATCGCGGCGTTGTCCGCGGGCACGGTCGTCGTCGAGGCGGGTTGGCGCAGCGGGGCGCGCAACACCGCGGCGTGGGCGCGACGACTCGGCCGGCCGGTCATGGCGGTCCCCGGACCGGTGACCTCGGCGGCCTCGCAGGGTTGTCACCGCATGATCAGGGAGGGGGAGGCCCGGTTGGTGGGTGCGGCGCGCGACGTCGTCGAGGAGTGCGGTCCGCTCCTGGCGTGCGGGGACGACGACCGCGACGGCCTGTTCCGCCGCGACCTGGACGGACTGTCGGGCGACATGGCGCTGGTCTACGAGGCGCTTCCGGCGTCGGACGTCTGTGATCCGGCGACGGTGGCCGAGTCGGCGGGGCTGCCGATCGAGCGGGTGCGGGCGGCGCTGCCCCTGCTCGAACTCGACGGTCTGGTGGTGGCGACTGACGGAGGGTGGCAGCGGACGTGATGGTGGCCCGACGCCGGACCGGTCTACCCGCGGTGAGGAAGGGCGCCGAACATGCGGTCGCGCAGGCTGTCGTAGATGGGCGGGACCCGCGTGGAATACGCCACGACGACGGCGCAGATCGTCGCGGCGAGCATCGGGACCGTCACTCCCGTCGCCGCGGTCATCTCCACGACGAGGACGACTCCGGTGATCGGGGCCCGCACCGACGCACCGAAGAGAGCGGCCATCCCCGCGATCGCCATCGGCACGGCCAGGGACGACCCGATCCCGGGGACGATCGCGGTGCAGATCCCGGCGCACAACAGGCCCCAGAGAGCACCCAGTGCGAGAAGTGGCGCGAACAGTCCGCCCGGTGTCCCGGCCGCGTACGACAGCGGACCAGCGACGAACCGCAGCAGGACGTACCAGGCGACCACCGGCAGTGCGAGCGCACCACCGCTCACCACGTGCTGGACGAGGGAGTCGCCGCCCCCACCCGCCCACGGTGCGACCACCGACAACAACCCGATGAGCCCGCCGATGATCGCGGCCTTCGTCACCGGGGAGAGCGACCGGACCGACTCCACCACGCTCAGCGATCCCAGGACCATCCGGTTGTAGGCCGCGCCGAGCAGTCCGGTGAGCAGACCGAACACCACGAAGACGGGCAGCAGGACGATGGACGGGGGAGCGATGGGGTCCACGGCGAAGTCGGGGGTGTCGCCGACGATCGTCCGCGAGCACGCGACCGCGGCGGCCACCGACAGGACGACGGGCACGACGGTGCGGAACCGGAAGCTGCCGGTGACCTCCTCGACGACGAACAGCGCACCACCGATCGGCGCATTGAACGCGACGGCGAGTCCGGCACCGGACACCGAGGTCTGCAACAGACGTTCGTGCTCGGGACGCCGGGCACGGCGTGCGGTCTCGGCGCCCACCGCGGCACCCATGTGCACGATCGGGCCCTCCCGTCCCAGGACGAGACCCGACCCGATCGACAGGAGCGCCCCGACGAATCTGGAGGGCAGCACCGACAGCGGTGGTGGCTCGGCCTGCCCGCGGTCGACGGCTTCGACGTGCTGGATTCCGCTACCCGAGGCAAGAGGGACCATCCGGACGATCAGCGCCGCGAGCAGAGCGCCGAGGATCGTGATTCCCACCGGCACGAGCCATCCCGGACCGGGGAGTTCGTGCGCCCATTCGACGGTGTGGATCCGCCATCGCTCGAGCCGTTCCAGACACCAGCGGAAGGCCCCGCCGACGACGCCGATGACGGCGCCGGCCACGATCGCCAGCACACAGATCGTCGCCAGTTCGCGAGCGGGAACGGAAGGTTCCCGCACGTTCTCGATGTCCACCCGGCGCCCTCCGACCTGCCGCCGACGCGCCGATCCGCCCGGCGGTGCCGGAGACGGTCGCGCGAAGGAGTCGTGACCGTATGTTCACAGACTCCGAGACGTTTCGCCGGGACGCGCGAGGGTGAATTCGGAGGAGGACCGCCTACTCGGCCGAGGTGTCGGCGGTCGGCTCGTCCTCGACGTACCAGGCGCGGTCCTCGCGGTCCCACTTCACGGCACCGCGGTGGGCCTTCCGGAACTCCTTGAGGACGGCGCGGTCGATCGACGGGTGGCCGTTGTCGTTCACGTAGATCCACTCGGAACCGAACTTGGCCTCGATCGCGTCGACCATGTCGGTCTGGGTGACCCTGCGTTCGGTGGTGATGATGTCGGTCATCCAGGTGGCGATGTCGGCCGCGGTGGTGCTCATGTTCTCGAGCCTAGAGCCTCGCCGATCGTGACCTCCCCGCCGCATCCCGCGACAGAGTACGGTGACGCGAGAATAGGTAACCCTAATAGGAGGTTCGGTGGCACGGAAAGCGCCCATGGGGACGACACTCACGGTTCTGCGGACCGAAACGATCGGCGAGCACTTCGTCCGCGTCGTGCTCGGCGGAGACGGCTTCGGAGAGTTCCAGGCCCGCGCGGAGACCGACAGCTACGTGAAGATCGAGCTGCCCGCGGGGGACGAGACGGTCGTCCGCACCTACACCGTCCGGCGTGTGGACCCGGACGCCCGGGAGATCTGGATCGACTTCGTCGTGCACGGCGACGAGGGCGTTGCGGGGCCGTGGGCCCGCTCGGTACAGCCGGGCACGCAGGTCGTGGTGCGAGGACCCGGCGCCGGATACCGGCCCGATCGCTCCGCCGACTTCCATCTGCTCGCCGGCGACGAGACCGCGATCCCCGCGATCGCGGCTGCGCTCGAGGACCTGCCCGCCGACGCGCGGGGTGCGGTCTTCCTGGAGGTCATCGGTCCCGGCGACGAACTGAAACTCGACGCCCCGGCGGGTGTGGACATCACGTGGCTCCATCGCGGTGTCGCGGCCGGTGACGCCGGTGCCGACCTGATCGACGGCAACTCGCCGCTCGTCGCCGCGGTGAAGGCCTTGCCCTGGCCGGGCGGCGACGTGCAGGTCTTCGTGCACGGTGAGGCCGAGGCCGTCATGAAGCACATCCGGCCGTACCTGCGGAAGGAACGGGCCGTGCCGCCGGCACGCGCGTCGATCTCGGGTTACTGGCGTCGCGGACGCACCGAGGAGGGTTTCCGCGTGTGGAAGAGCGAACTGGCGGCCGTCGAGAGCAACTGACGGCCGGTCGTTCACGTCAGCTCGCGGACTCGCGCGCCGGCACCGCGGCGGAGTCACGCGCCGGCACCGCGGCGGAGTCACGCGCCAGCACCGCGGCGGAGTCACGCGCCAGCACCGCGGCGGAGGTGAGCGCGAGTCCCGAGCAGACCACGATGGCGACGGCCATCGGGATACCGGTGCCTTCGCCGCCGAGCCCGACGAGCGGGGAGACCACGGCAGCGAGACCGAACTGGGAGGCGCCGATCACGGCGGAGCCCGTACCGGCCGCCTTCGGGACCTGCGACTGGGCCAGCGCGGTGGCGTTGCCCAGCGTCAGGCCCATCATGCTGATCGCGACGAACAGCAGCGGCAGGATCAGCGCCGCGACGTAGCCGACGACGACCATCGTCAGCAACAGCAGCGCACCTGCCGTGAACATGGTGGTCACTCCGAAGAGCAGCAGTGTCCGCACCTCGAACCGGCCGATGAGGCGGGTGTTGACGGCATTGGCCAGCACGAGACCGGCCGAGTTCACGGCGAAGACCAGAGAGAACTGGCCCGGGCTCAGACCGAGGATGTTCTGGGTGACGAAGGGTGAGGCGGAGATGTACGAGAACATCGCGCCGAAGCCCAGGGCCATCGCGGCGGCGTAACCGACGAAGCGTCGCTGCCGGAGAACGTATCCGAAGTTGCCGGCCATCGTCTTCAGACCGCCACCGTGCCGCTTCTCCGGCGGCAGGGTCTCCGGGACGAACGCGAAGGCACCGACGGCCATCAGGACGGCCAGGCCCGTGAGCACCCAGAAGATGCCGCGCCATCCGATCGGACCCAGCAGCACACCACCGAGCAGAGGAGCGGCGACGGGCGCGATGCCACCGATGATCATCATCAGGCTGAACAGCTTGGCAGCCTGATTGCCTCGAGCCCGGTCGGCGATGACCGCCCGGGCGAGGACGATGCCGGTGCCGCCGCTGAAGCCCTGGACCAGACGCGCAGCGATCAGGATCTCGACGGTGGGCGCCATCGCGCAGATCGCGCTGCTCACCGCCAGGACGATCGTGCCGGCGAGGATCAGCCGTCGACGGCCCCAGCCATCCGACAGGGGACCCACGAGCAACTGGCCGAGCCCGAGACCCGCCATGAAGGTCGTGAGTGTGAGCTGGACGCCGACGGTCGAACTGCCCAGGCTCTCCGCCATGACGGGAAGTCCCGGGAGGTACATGTCCGTAGCGAGCGGCGCGATCGCCGACAGCAACGCCAGGGCGCACAACATCGGTACCGGGATCGTTTTGTTCACGAAAGCACCTTAGTCGGCGCGGGTCGTTGCACCCGAGCCGGTCGTGCCGCACGGTAGACCCATGCGAGGCAACGAATCCGACATGCTCCCGGCGACGCTGGACGTGCACCTCGGGGACTTCGTCGACCACCTGCGCCTCGAAGGCAACCGCTCGGAACACACGATTCGCGCCTATCGCACCGACACCCGCTCGCTGTTGCAGCACCTCGCCGACCGGAATCCCGATGCGCGCATCACCGACCTCGATCTCGATCTGCTGCGGTCCTGGCTCGCCGGGATGGTGGCGGCGGGAGCGGCCCGCACCACGCTCGCGCGGCGCACCTCGTCGGCACGCGTCTTCACGGCATGGCTCGTGCGCACCCGGCGACTCGACGCCGACCCGGCGACGCGTCTCGTCTCACCGCGTCCGCACCGCTCACTGCCCGCCGTGCTCCGCGACGACCAGGCACTGGAGATCATGGAGGCCGCGAAATCCGGTGCGCGTGAACTCGATCCCGTCGCACTGCGTGACCGGGCGATCGTCGAGCTGCTGTATGCGACCGGAATCCGGGTCGGTGAGCTGTGCGCGGTCGACATCGACGACGTCGACGCCGAGCGGCGGGCCGTCCGGGTTCTCGGTAAGGGCGACAAGGAACGGATCGTTCCCTACGGAGGTCCCGCGGCAGAGGCGCTCGACGCGTGGCTGCGTCACGGACGCCCGCATCTCGCACGACCGTCGTCGGGTGCGGCGCTGCTGCTGGGCAAGCGTGGTGGTCGGATCGACCAGCGGCAGGTCCGGTCGGTGGTGCACGACGCCGTCTCGTCGGTGCCGGGCGCACCCGACCTCGCGCCGCACGGTCTGCGGCACAGCGCTGCGACGCACCTGCTCGAAGGGGGAGCGGATCTGCGGGTGGTCCAGGAGGTGCTGGGCCATTCGAGTCTGGCCACCACGCAGCTCTACACCCACGTCTCGGTGGCGCGTCTGCGCGCCGCGCACGATCAGGCCCATCCCCGCGCCTGATCGGCTTGCCCGAGAAGCCGTCCCGGTTTGATAGCGTGCGCCGGCACCATCGAATCGGGGGAACAGATGAGACGCAACGAACCGGGTCCTGCCGTGCCCGCCTGGCTGCAGGACCCACCGGAATCCGGAACCGACCACGCGCGACGCGGCCTCCGCCGCGCGGCCAGAGGCACCGAGACGCCCGGTCCCTCCACTTCGCCCGGCGACGGTGCGACTCCGCCCGCTCCCTCCGCTCCGCTCGAGATGACGGCCTCCGTGCCTCTCGGCATGGCGTTGCGGCCCCGGGTCAGTTCCGAGGCCGACCCGGAGCCGGAAGTGTCCGAAGCCGCTCTCACGCACGAACCGGCGCGACCCGAAAGGCGTGTTCTCCCGCCCGCGGAGCGCGAGGCGACGGTCCCGGCGGAGCCCGAGGCGACGTTTCCCGCAGTGCCCGAGGCGACGTTTTCCGCAGTGCCCGAGGTGACGGTCCCGGCAGCCGCGACCGAACCCGGGCCTGCGCCCGTCTCCGTGGATCCGGTTCCCGACGTCGCGGAGCAGCCCGAGGCCGAGGCACCTGCACCTGCACCTGCACCGGAGGTGTCGAGTCCGGAGGCCACGGAGGTCGCACCCGATCCGGTCGACCCCGAGCCCGCATCGGTCCAGGCCCCGCTACCGGCACGAACGGACGCTCCGGTCGACGACCTGCAACACGAGGCCCGTCGTTTCGACCATCAGCCGTCCAATGTCGACCTCGCCTCGGGAGTGCTGGTCCGCAGGTCACGACGTTCCACGCGACGGTGGCGGGAGCGGGTCGACCGGCTGACCGGCGGCAGGCTCGACGGAGGAGGCAGCGAGCGCCGGGAGGAGCTCGTCGCCCGGATCCGCCAGCCGATCCCGGGCGACTACCGGATCGCGGTGCTGTCGCTGAAGGGCGGGGTGGGCAAGACCACCACGACCGTCGGACTGGGGTCGACGTTCGCGTCACTGCGCGGCGACTGCGTCATCGCCGTCGACGCGAATCCGGACTTCGGCACCCTCGGGCAGAGGATCCCGCAGCAGACCACCTCGACCGTGCGGGACCTGCTCGCGAACGCGTCGGGCATCCGCCGGTACTCGGACGTGCGTGCCCACACCTCGCAGGCGCCGAGCCGGCTCGAAGTGCTCGCGAGCGAACGCGATCCCGCTGCCTCGGAAGCGTTCAGCGAGGAGGACTACCGCCGCGTCGTCGACATCCTGCAGGTCTACTACAACGTGATCCTCACCGACTGCGGCACCGGGATCATGCATTCGGTCATGCGCGGCGTGCTGGACCTGGCGAACACCCTCGTGCTCGTCGCGTCGCCCGCAGTCGATGCGGCGCGCAGTGCGGCGGCGACCCTCGACTGGCTGCAGGCGCACGGCTACTCCGACCTGGTCGAGCGCACGGTCGTGGTGATCAGTTCGCCGCGCCCGGGTGCGGCGAGCATCGACATGGACGCGCTGACCGCGCATTTCCTCGCGCGGTGCCGCGCGGTGAAGGTGCTGCCTTTCGACGAGCACCTCGCGGAGGGAGCCGAGATCGATCTCGAACGGCTCCGCCCCGCGACACGCACGGCGTTCGTCGAACTCGCCGCGATGGTCGCCGACGACTTCCCCGTACTGTCGGGTCGACACGCAGTGCATTAGGCGGGCGTACGGGCCACCAGGGCGTCATACCGGCAGCAGGCGGATCACCGGGCGCTCGACGAGCGGCAGCGGATCGAGATAGTCGTCGCGGCCGCGTCGGAGTCCCCAATGCAGGCATGCGGGGGAGACGCCTCCCTCGTGACCGGCGACGACGGTGCCGATGGGATCGCCCCTCGTCACCCGGCGACCCGCGGCGACCGCCGCCTCCACCGGCTCGTAGGTCGTGCGCAGCCCGCCCTCGTGATCGATGGAGACCACAGGCTTCCCGGCCACGACACCGGCGAACGCGACGACGCCGTCACCTGCCGCCACGACGGTCTGCCCCACGTGTGCGTCGAGATCGACACCGCGGTGACCGGGGAGCCAGTTCTGCTCGGGCAGGTCGAACTCCCGGCTCACGACCGGCCGGGGATCGAGCGGCCACACGAACCGTCCGGCGTCGGCCGATCCGGTTCCCGGCGCAGCGGTGAGCACGACGAACGCGGCGATCACGACGGCGAGCGACCGGAGGCGAGCGGCGAGGAGCATGCCCGCCAGTCTCGTGAATCGGAGTCGCTGCGCACCAGAGGGCGACGCGATCTGTGGACAACCCCGGATCCGTCCACAGGCCCGGCGACTCCCGGTTAGGGATCCGCGCCTGCTCCGCGTACACTTGTCGGGCGGTCTGTATACGCAGATCGACTTCGCGCGTCCGCGCATCGATGCCGACCCGTTTCTCCGGGCCGCATCGGAAATGGCCGTCGGCCGGTCCCGCAAGGGTTCGACGGGCATGTGGACGCCAGGGCGGGGATCGGAAGATCCACCGCGGAAACCGACACGAAAGAGAGAAACAGGCATGCCTGTTGTGACTATGCGGCAGCTGCTCGACAGCGGCGCCCACTTCGGACACCAGACCCGTCGCTGGAACCCGAAGATGAAGCGGTTCATCTTCACCGACCGCAACGGCATCTACATCATCGACCTGCAGCAGACCCTGACGTACATCGACAAGGCGTACGAGTTCGTCAAGGAGACCGTCGCTCACGGTGGAACCGTGCTGTTCGTCGGCACCAAGAAGCAGGCTCAGGAATCCATCGCCGAAGAGGCCACCCGCGTGGGCATGCCCTACGTGAACCAGCGCTGGCTCGGCGGCATGCTCACCAACTTCTCGACCGTCCACAAGCGCCTGCAGCGCCTGAAGGAGCTCGAGTCGATGGAGCAGACCGGCGGCTTCGAGGGACGCACCAAGAAGGAAATCCTCATGCTCACGCGTGAGAAGAACAAGCTGGAGCGCACCCTCGGCGGCATCCGCGACATGGCGAAGGTTCCGTCGGCGATCTGGGTCGTCGACACCAACAAGGAGCACATCGCCGTCGGTGAGGCCCGCAAACTGAACATCCCGGTCATCGCGATCCTCGACACCAACTGCGATCCGGACCTCGTCGACTACCCGATCCCGGGCAACGACGACGCGATCCGTTCCGCGGCGCTGCTGACCAAGGTCGTCGCTTCCGCCGTCGCCGAGGGCCTGCAGGCCCGCGCCGGCAAGAGCAGCGACGCCGAGGCCAAGCCCGAGGCCGGTGCCGAGCCTCTCGCCGAGTGGGAGCAGGAGCTGCTCGCGCAGGCCACCCCCGCCGCCGACGCCGAGGCGCCCGCAGCGGACGCAGCCCCCGCAGCAGACGCGGCCCCCGAGGCCTGATTCGTTGCCCGGCCCCGACCTTCCGATCGAGAGATCCTGGTCGGGGCCGTCGCATCGCGGCCCGAGCCCATCCGCGCGGTAGGGCCGCCCCCAGAGACTTTTCCACCACAGACACAGGAGGCTCGCTTCCATGGCGAACTACACCGCCGCCGACGTCAAGCGTCTCCGTGAGCTCACCGGCTCCGGAATGCTGGACTGCAAGAACGCTCTCGCCGACAACGACGGCGACTTCGACAAGGCCGTCGAGCAGCTGCGCATCAAGGGTGCCAAGGACGTGGGCAAGCGCGCCGAGCGCTCCACCGCCGAGGGCCTCGTCGTCGCCAAGGACGGCGTGCTCGTCGAGCTGAATTCCGAGACCGACTTCGTCGCCAAGAACGACGAGTTCCAGGCTCTCGCCGACAAGGTCGTCACCGCTGCCGCACAGGCCCGCGCGAACGACGTCGAGGCGCTCAAGGCCGTCGAGGCCGACGGCAAGACCGTCGACGCCCTCGTCCAGGAGCTGTCCGCGAAGATCGGCGAGAAGCTCGAGCTGCGTCGCGTTGCCGCTTTCGACGGTCAGACCGCCGTCTACCTGCACAAGCGTGCTTCCGACCTGCCGCCGTCCGTCGGCGTGCTCGTCGAGTACACCGGTGAGGGCGACGCTGCTGCCGAGGCTGCTCGCGCTGCCGCCATGCAGATCGCCGCTCTGAAGGCCAAGTACGTCACCCGTGACGAGGTTCCCGAGGACATCGTCGCCAACGAGCGTCGTATCGCCGAGGAGACCGCCAAGGCCGAGGGCAAGCCGGAGCAGGCTCTGCCGAAGATCGTCGAAGGCCGCGTCAACGGCTACTTCAAGGACGTCGTCCTGCTCGAGCAGGCGTCCGTGACGGACTCGAAGAAGACCGTCAAGGCGATCCTCGACGAGGCCGGCGCGAACGTCGTCCGCTTCGTGCGTTTCGAGGTCGGCGCCAGCTAGTTCTTCCACTCCACGACCCCGTCGGTGCTGCTACCGGCGGGGTCGAGGTGTGTCGGGCCACGCCGCCTCGGGGCCCGGAGGCGCCCGCGCGTGCTGCGCGGTGACAGGTGTGGCGTGTCTATCCGCCCGATCTCGGTTCCCTCGAGCGGATGAGGCAGGATGATAAGGGCCGATTCATGCGCAACCAGAGGAGAGTCATGTCCGACCACGCCCACGATCGGCCCGGATTCCGCCGGGTACTGCTCAAGCTCGGCGGCGAGATGTTCGGCGGCGGCAAGGTCGGACTCGACCCGGACGTGGTGACGACGGTGGCCCAGCAGATCGCGGAGGTCGTGCGCGGGGGCGCCGAGGTCGCGGTCGTGATCGGTGGCGGCAACTTCTTCCGCGGCGCCGAACTCCAGCAGCGCGGTCTCGAACGCGCACGGTCCGATTACATGGGCATGCTCGGAACGGTCATGAACTCCCTTGCGCTGCAGGACTTCCTGGAGAAGGAAGGCATCGACACCCGCGTGCAGACCGCCATCACGATGGGACAGGTCGCCGAGCCCTACCTGCCGCTGCGTGCGCGCCGCCACCTCGAGAAGGGGCGCGTGGTCATCTTCGGTGCGGGCATGGGTATGCCGTACTTTTCCACCGACACCACCGCTGCGCAGCGCGCCCTCGAGATCGGCGCCGAGGTCGTCCTCATGGCGAAGGCCGTCGACGGGGTCTACTCCGACGACCCCCGCACGAACCCGGATGCGGAGCTGTTCGAGGAGATCACCCACCGCGAGGTCATCGAGCAGGGCCTCAAGGTCGCCGACGCGACCGCCTTCAGCCTGTGCATGGACAACGCCATGCCGATCATGGTCTTCAATCTGCTGACCAAGGGCAATATCGCCCGAGCCATCGCCGGTGAGAAGATCGGAACACTCGTACGGTCATGAACGGACAACGGAACATGGAGGAACTGCCGTGATCGATGAAGCCCTCTTCGAAGCCGAAGAGAAGATGGAGAAGGCCGTCACGGTGGCCCGGGACGATCTGGGTGGCATTCGGACCGGTCGCGCGAACCCGGGCATGTTCAACCGCATCGTCGTCGACTACTACGGGGCTCCCACGCCGATCACGCAGATCGCCAGCATCAACGTTCCCGAGGCGCGCATGGTCATCGTCAAGCCGTACGAGGCCTCGCAGCTGAACGCGATCGAGACCGCGATCCGCAACTCCGATCTCGGTGTCAACCCCACCAACGACGGCAACATCATCCGCATCTCGGTCCCGCAGCTCACCGAGGAGCGTCGCCGCGAACTCGTCAAGCAGGCCAAGGCCAAGGGCGAAGACGCCAAGGTCGCCGTGCGCAACGTCCGCCGCAAGGCGATGGAGGAACTCGGCCGCATCCAGAAGGACGGCGAGGCCGGCGAGGACGACGTGAACCGCGCCGAGAAGGAACTCGACAAGACGACCGCCAAGTACGTCGGTCAGATCGACGAGTTGATCAAGCACAAGGAAGCCGAACTGATGGAGGTCTGACAGTGGGTCGAGCCGACGGGTCCTCCGACCCGCAGCTTCCACTCGGTGCCGGAGCCGACTCCGGTGCCACCCCTGCAGACCCGACGCCGGCCCCCGACCCCGCGTCGGAGCCGGTGAAGAAACCGTCACGGGCCGGACGCGACCTGCCGGCCGCCTTCGCGGTCGGCGGTGGTCTGGGCGCGCTCGTCATCGGGATCCTGCTGTTCGCCCCGAAGGCGTGGCTCGCCGTGGTCGCAATCGCCATCGGTATCGCGACCTGGGAGGTCACCAAGCGTCTGCGCGAAGCCGACGTGCTCGTCCCCAGAGTGCCGTTGCTGGTCGGCGGGCAGGCGATGATCTGGCTCGGGTGGCCCTACGGCACGACGGGTGTGCTCGGTGCGTTCGCGGGCACGGTCGTCGTGACGATGCTGTGGCGCCTGTTCGGACGCGGCCTCGGCGCGCAGCCGCGCAACTACCTGCGGGATACCGCGGTCGCGGTCTTCGTCGCGGCCTGGTTGCCGTTGCTGGCGTCGTTCGCGACCCTCATGGTCCTCGAGGACCAGGGTGCCCAGCGGGTGTTCTGCCTGATGATCGTGTGCGTGGCGTCGGACATCGGCGGCTATGCATCCGGGGTGCTGTTCGGCAAGCACCCGATGGTGCCGGCGATCAGCCCGAAGAAGTCGTGGGAAGGCTTCGCCGGGTCGGCGGTGGCGTGCATCGCTGCCGGTGTGCTCACCGTGATGTTCCTGCTCGACGGTCCGTGGTGGGCAGGTGCGTTGCTCGGCGCGGTGCTCGTGGTGACGGCGACGGCCGGCGATCTCATCGAGTCGCAGGTCAAGCGCGACCTCGGCATCAAGGACATGGGCACCTTGTTGCCCGGACACGGCGGCATCATGGACCGGCTCGACTCGATCCTGCCGTCGGCCTTCGTCACCTGGCTGATCCTCACGGCCTTCGTGTAGTCGCCCGATGGTGCGTTCGTCGAAGCTCCGTACACCGAAGCCCGGTACACCGAAATCGGGGAGCGGTGTGATCGCCAGCCCCAACATCTGGCACTGGCCCGAGGTGTACGAGGAGGAGAACCGCGCGCAGGATCCCCGCGGCGCCGTGTACGCGGCGCTGCGGGAGGCCGCGGACTGGACCGGCCGCGACGTCGTCGACGTCGGGTGCGGTTCGGGTTTCCACCTTCCGATGTTCGCGGCCGACGCACGCACGGTGACCGGGATCGAACCGCATCCGCCGCTGGTCGCCGCGGCCCGCATCCGCGTGGACGGTCTTCCGTCGGTCACCGTGACGGAAGGCTCCGCGGCTCACATGCCGCTTCCCGACGCTTCGGTCGATCTCGTCCACGCCCGCACCGCCTACTTCTTCGGCCCGGGGTGCGGCGCCGGAATCCTCGAGGCGATGCGTGTGCTGCGTCCGGGCGGCGCGCTCGCCGTCGTCGATCTCGACGCCACCGCCCATCCCTACGGCGACTGGATGCGCGACGACCTGCCGCACTACGACCCGGCCGCGGTCGAGGCGTTCTTCGAGGCGCAGGGATTCGATCTGCGCCGCGTCGACACGCTGTGGGAGTTTCCGGACCGAGCGACCCTCGAGCGGGTGCTCGGCATCGAGTTCGCACCACGCGTCGCGACCCGGGCGATCCGCGAGACACCCGGCACGACGCTCACCGTCCGCTACCGGCTGCACGTGCGCCGCAGACCCCTGGGCCTGGAACTGAGCTGAGAGCGGTCAGCGCGACCGGCCGATACCGAACATTCGCGCCAGCTCGGTGATCTTCTTCGCCTTCGCGAGGTTCGGCAGGTCGCTGCCGTCGCGGACGTTGCGTCCGTCCTCACCGAGTTTGTCGATGATGCCTTCCGCCCAGTCCACGTCCGTGCTGTTCGGGCTCAGAGCCACGTTCGCGTACGACGCGCGTTCGCCGGTCATGCACAATTTGCCGGTCATCCCCATCGAGCGGGTCAGCTCGGCCTCACGTTCGAGGACCTCGGGGTCGTCGCTGAGTGTGGGTCCGTCGATGGGTCCCGGCAGGCGCGCGGCGCGGCTCGTGATGACCAACCTCGACCGCGCGTACGCCATCGCCATCGGGCTGTCGCTCATGCCGGTGTCGCGCCGGAAGTCGCCGCTGCCGAAGACCAGGCGGAAGGTGCCCTCCGCACGGGCGATCTCGGGAGCCGCCTCGAGACCCATCGCCGACTCGATCAACACGAGGATGCGCGTGCCCTCCGGCAGCAGATCTGCGGTGGCCTCGACCTGGTGACCACTCTCCGCCTTCGCGAGCATGACGCCCTGCAGGCCCGGGAGGCCGGCGAGTGCGGCGAGATCGTCGGCCCAGAACGACGTGGTGGCGTCGTTGACCCGCACCCAGGCCTTCCCACCCTCGCGCAGCCACGCCACGATGCCTTCGCGAGCAGCGGGTTTGGCCGCGGCGGGTACGGCATCCTCGAGGTCGAGCACCACCGCATCCGCCGGCGAGTCGGCGGCGGTGTCGAAGAGATCGGGGGAGCGGCCCGGAACGAGCAACCACGAGCGTGCGACTTCGGGAGCGACGAGACCGGTCATGATGTCCATGCTCCCGTATTCCCCCTCCGCGCCCGGGCGACTCGGCGTGAGGGAGACCGACCGGTGACACCGGCCCGGGAATGGGGGCGAGTATCACAGCAACGCCCGGACCCATCCGTCCCGGATCATGGGACAATAGGTGATTATGGCTTCTTCCCTGCCCCTGGTCTTCGATGCACCC
The DNA here is from genome assembly GCF_049538275.1 of Rhodococcus sp. AB351. Lineage (NCBI taxonomy): Bacteria > Bacillati > Actinomycetota > Actinomycetes > Mycobacteriales > Nocardiaceae > Rhodococcus > Rhodococcus sp. AB351. Next base: position 335,975 of record NZ_JBMVFW010000002.1, on the reverse strand, counting down.
AAGCGTGGTCTTCCGCCGCGCCATCTCGCCGACCTCGACGCAGATCAGCGTCGTGATGCGGTGCGCGAACTGGGGCTTCCGGCCTTCCGCGCCGACCAGCTCGCCCGCCAGTACTACGGGCGGCTCGAGGCGGATCCGGCGAAGATGACCGATCTGCCCGCCGCCGTCCGCGACAAGGTGGGGGAGGCGTTGTTCCCGCCTCTGCTCAGCGCGGTCCGGCACATCGCGTGCGACGGAGGCGAGACCCGCAAGACCCTGTGGCGCGCCCACGACGGCACCCTGCTCGAGAGCGTCCTCATGCGCTATCCCGATCGCGCCACGCTGTGCATCTCCAGCCAGGCCGGATGCGGCATGGCATGCCCGTTCTGCGCGACCGGCCAGGGCGGTCTCGACCGCAACCTGTCCACGGCCGAGATCGTCGACCAGGTGCGCGCGGCCGCCGCTGCCCTGCGCGACGGCGACGTCGCCGGCGGACCGGGACGGTTGTCGAACGTCGTGTTCATGGGCATGGGCGAGCCGCTCGCGAACTACAAGCGCGTGGTCGCGGCGGTGCGGCGCATCACCTCACCTGCGCCCGAAGGCCTCGGTCTGTCGCAGCGTTCGGTCACCGTCTCCACGGTGGGACTCGCACCGGCCATCCGCCGCTTCGCCGACGAAGGGCTCAGCGTCACCCTCGCGGTGTCGCTGCACACCCCGGACGACGAACTGCGCGACACCCTCGTCCCGGTCAACAACCGGTGGTCGGTCGCCGAGGTCCTCGAGGCGGCGCGGTACTACGCCGACAAGACCGGCCGGCGCGTCTCGATCGAGTACGCCCTCATCCGCGACGTCAACGACCAGCCGTGGCGCGCCGACATGCTCGGCAAGAAGCTCCACAAGGCTCTCGGGTCGCTCGTGCACGTGAACCTCATCCCGCTCAACCCCACCCCGGGCAGCGAGTGGGATGCCAGCCCGAAGGACGTCGAACGCGAGTTCGTGCGGCGCGTGCAGGCCCAGGGCGTGTCGTGCACCGTCCGCGACACCCGCGGCCAGGAGATTGCCGCAGCGTGCGGTCAGCTCGCCGCGGAAGGCTGAGCCGACAGACACGAAAGGGCCCGTCCGGAGAATTCCGGACGGGCCCTTTCGTCGATGGACTAGCGCAACCGGCGGCGACGCACCGCATCGCGCGCGACGATGAACACCAGCAGAGCCGCCGAACCGATGAGGTACAGGCTCTCGACATGGCCTTCGTGATTGCCGATCAGCATCAGCAGCAGGAACGCCGCCACGATCAAAGCCATCACGCGGAAGAACTTGGGGGCTTCCCCGCTCCAACCCCACTCGGCGGACGGCACTTCCGCCGCCACATCACCACGAGTGGACTGCAACTCGGTACCGGCCACGGTTTCCTCCTGCTCACCAGATGCTGCTGTTGCTGCTTATCGTGACATACGACCCCGCGTCGTACGAAGCGGGGCATGCGTGTGGCGCCTGTCGAGAGGTGGAGACCGGGCGGTTCAGGAACCGTTCAGGTGCGTGGGGAACAATGCTCGCGTGGCCGACACTCGATCTTCTTCCCGCACCCGGGTGCTCCTGCTGGGTAGTACCGGTTCCATCGGTACCCAGGCACTCGACGTGATCGCCGCCAACCCCGACGACTTCGAAGTCGTCGGTCTCGCCGCGGGCGGAGGCAAGACGGATCTGCTCGCCGAGCAGATCCGCGCAACGGGTGTCCGCGAGGTCGCCGTGGCCGACCCCGACGCCGCCGCACGTCTCGACCTGCCGGTTCGGAGCGGCCGGACCGCTGTCACCGAGCTCGTGCGCGAGGTCGAGGCCGACGTCGTGCTCAACGCCCTCGTCGGCTCCCTCGGCCTCGAACCGACGCTCGCGGCGCTCGGTACCGGTGCGCGACTCGCGTTGGCGAACAAGGAGTCGCTGGTCGCGGGCGGCTCGCTCGTCACGAAGGCGGCGGCGCCCGGCCAGATCGTGCCGGTCGACTCGGAGCACTCCGCGCTTGCGCAGTGCCTGCGCGGCGGCACCGGCGACGAGGTGGCGCGTCTCGTGCTCACCGCCTCGGGCGGTCCGTTCCGCGGCTGGACCGCCGACCGCCTCGAATCGGTGACTCCCGAACAGGCCGGCGCCCACCCCACCTGGTCGATGGGACCGATGAACACCCTCAACTCGGCGACCCTCGTCAACAAGGGACTCGAACTCATCGAGACCCACCTGCTCTTCGGCGTGGACTACGACCGGATCGACGTGACGGTGCACCCTCAGTCGATCGTGCACTCGATGGTCACCTTCGTCGACGGGTCGACTCTGGCCCAGGCGTCGCCGCCGTCGATGAAGCTGCCGATCGCGCTGGCCCTCGGCTGGCCGCACCGCGTTCCGCACGCCGCCCCGGCACTCGACTTCTCGACGGCGTCCACCTGGGAGTTCGAACCCCTCGACGACGACGTCTTCCCGGCCGTGCGGCTCGCGCGCCAGGCGGGCGTGGGCGGCGGATGCCTCACCGCCGTCTACAACGCGGCCAACGAGGTCGCCGCCGAGGCATTCCTCGCGGGGACGCTGTCGTTCCCGCGGATCGTGCAGACCGTCGAGGCCGTGCTGAACGACGCACACGAGTGGTCCGCCGAACCCAGTACCGTGGACGACGTGCTCGCCGCCGACGGCTGGGCCCGCGACCGGGCGCGCACACTCGTATAGGAGGATCGGCCACTCATGATGTTCGTACTGGGCGTGGTGCTGTTCGCCCTCGGCATCGCCATCTCCATCGCCCTGCACGAGGCCGGCCACATGTGGACCGCGCAGAAGCTGGGCATGAAGGTCCGGCGCTACTACATCGGGTTCGGCCCCCGCGTGTTCGCCTTCCGCCGCGGTGAGACCGAATACGGTCTCAAGGCGGTTCCGGCCGGCGGGTTCTGCGACATCGCCGGCATGACGGCCCTGGACGAACTCGCGCCCGACGAGGTCGAGCGCGCGATGTACAAGCAGAAGACGTGGAAGCGCCTCGTCGTGATGTCGGGTGGCATCGCGATGAACTTCCTGCTCGGCATCGTGCTCATCTACGGCCTCGCCGCCAGTGCGGGGCTGCCCAACACCGACAACCGCGCGGTGGTCGGCACCGTCGGCTGTGCCGCGCCGACCCAGGACGGCCCGCCCGATTACACCCCGGCCGACTGTTCGGGTCCCGGTCCGGCCGAGCAGGCCGGCATCGAACCGGGCGACGTGATCGTCGCCGTGGACGGGCAGTCCGTCGAGACCTTCGGCGACCTCGTCCGGGCCACGCAGCCCCTGTCGGGCACCGTGCCGTTCACCGTCGAACGCGGCGAGGAGACCCTCACCGTGCCGGTCACGGTCCAGCAGGTCCAGCGCTGGGTCTACGAGAGCGAGTCGCCCGACGCCGAACCCGTCTCCCGCACCGTCGGTGCGATCGGTGTCGGGGGAGAGCCGGGAATCATCGAGTACACGCCGCTCTCGGCGATCCCCGCGACCTTCGACTTCACCGGTTACCTGGCGGTCCGCACGGCCGAGGCGCTCGTGAGCCTGCCGAGCAAGGTCGCCGACCTGTGGACGGCGGTCACCGGGGGAGAGCGCGCGGTCGACACCCCGGTCAGCGTCGTCGGCGCCAGCGTCATCGGCGGCCAGTTCGCCGAGCGCGGCATCTGGGAGTCGTTCGTGTTGTTGCTCGCACAGCTGAACTTCTTCCTCGGTGCGTTCAACCTCCTCCCGCTGCTGCCGCTCGACGGCGGGCACATGGCCGTCGCGATCTACGAGAAGGCCCGGAACTGGCTGCGCGGCCTGCGCGGACTGCCGGTCGGCCCGCCCGTGGACTACATGAAACTGCTGCCGCTGACCTATGTGGCGGTGGTCATCGGGGGCGCCTACATGGTGCTCACCCTCACAGCAGACATCGTCAACCCCATCAAGCTGTTCTGATCTGCGCCGGTAGACTTGCCGAGTAGCGACGAAAGAAGGCGAACTGTGACCAGCCCCGTCGGATTGGGCATGCCCGAAATTCCTGCGGTCCTCGCACCCCGACGCAAGACCCGCCAGCTCATGGTCGGAAATGTCGGCGTCGGCAGCGATCATCCGGTGTCCGTGCAGTCGATGACCACCACGAAGACGCACGACGTGAACGCCACCCTCCAGCAGATCGCGGAGCTCACGGCGTCCGGCTGCGACATCGTGCGTGTGGCGTGCCCGCGTCAGGAGGACGCCGACGCGCTCCCGATCATCGCGAAGAAGAGCAAGATCCCGGTGATCGCCGACATCCACTTCCAGCCGCGGTACATCTTCGCCGCGATCGACGCCGGCTGCGCGGCCGTGCGCGTCAATCCCGGCAACATCAAGGAATTCGACGGTCGCGTCAAGGAGGTCGCCAAGGCGGCCGGCGATGCCGGGATCCCCATCCGTATCGGCGTCAACGCCGGTTCCCTCGACCCCCGGTTGCTCGCCAAGTACGGCAAGGCCACGCCGGAGGCGCTCGTCGAATCCGCCCTGTGGGAGGCGAGCCTGTTCGAGGAACACGGCTTCGGCGACATCAAGATCTCCGTCAAGCACAACGACCCCGTCGTGATGGTCGAGGCCTACCGGCAGCTCGCCGCGCAGTGCGACTACCCGCTGCATCTCGGCGTGACCGAGGCCGGCCCCGCCTTCCAGGGCACCATCAAGTCGGCCGTCGCCTTCGGCGCGCTGCTCAGCGAGGGCATCGGCGACACCATCCGCGTGTCGCTGTCGGCGCCGCCCGCCGAGGAGATCAAGGTCGGCACGCAGATCCTGCAGTCGCTGAACCTGCGTCCCCGCAAGCTCGAGATCGTCTCCTGCCCGTCCTGCGGGCGCGCCCAGGTGGACGTCTACTCCCTCGCCAACGAGGTCACCGCCGGACTCGAGGGCATGGAGGTGCCGCTGCGGGTCGCGGTGATGGGGTGCGTCGTCAACGGACCCGGTGAGGCTCGTGAGGCGGACCTCGGTGTGGCCTCCGGAAACGGCAAGGGCCAGATCTTCGTCAAGGGCAAGGTCATCAAGACCGTGCCCGAGGCGCAGATCGTCGAGACCCTCATCGAGGAAGCGATGCGCATCGCCGACGAGATGGAAGGCAACGCCTCGGGCGGCGGCCCCGTGGTGTCGGTCGGCTGATACGGGTGGGGCGCACGGGACGGCGTTCTCTCACTTTCGAGGACTCAGGTTTCCACGCCGCCGTCCGGCATGGCACTCTGATCTCGTATCGGCTTGTCGACGGGTGGTGAGCGAGTGCTCAAGCTTCTGGGTGTCCGGTCGTTGGGTGGACGTGACACCGCCGCGGTGCTCCGGGTGCTCTCCCGCGACCCCGTGGCCGCGTGCATGGTGGCCGGCCGCGTCGAGGAGTACGGACTCGACGGGCGTGCCGTCGGCGGTGAGATGTGGAGCCGCGGCGGCCCCGAGACCTCGCTGTGCTTCTCCGGCGCGAACCTCATTCCGCTGCTGGGCAGTCCCGACGACATCCAGGCGTTCGCCGAGCGCGCGAGTCGCGGGCCGCGACTGTGTTCGTCCATCGTCGGTCGCGCCGAGTACGCGCTGCCGATGTGGGAGCGGCTCGAATCGGCGTGGGGCGCTCCCCGCGAGGTGAGGGCCGAACAACCCCTCCTCGTTCTCGACCGCGAGCCGCTCGTCGAACCCGACCCGCAGGTCCGTCCCGTGCGGCCCGAGGAACTCGATGTCTATCTGCCGGCCGCGATCTCGATGTTCATCGAGGAGGTCGGTATCGACCCGCGCACCGGCGACGGCGGTGCGGGTTACCGGCGCCGCGTCGCGAGCCTCATCGCGGCGGGACGCGCCTGGGCGCGATTCGAGGACGGACAGGTGGTGTTCAAGGCGGAGGTGGGCTCCCAGTCGTCCACGGTGGGCCAGATCCAGGGCGTCTGGGTCGATCCCGCGCATCGAGGTTCGGGCCTCGGCACGATCGGCACCGCCGCCGTGGCCTGCGCGGTTGCTCGCAGCGGTCGCCTGCCCAGCCTCTACGTCAACAGTTTCAACGCCCCGGCCCGCGGAGCCTACGCCCGCGCGGGTTTCCGCCAGGTCGCGACGTTCTCCACGGTGCTGCTCGACTGATTTCCCGTCGGCTCTGCCTACGATGACGGGCGATGAGACCTCGAAGTTCCACCCCGGCATCCCCGTACGCACGCGCACTCCGGATCGGCGCTGTGCTGTCGGTGGCCGTCGTGCTCCTCGGCCTGGCCGTCGCGTGCACGCCGCGCCCGGCCGGGCCGGAGGCCGCCGCCCAGGCGTTTCTCGACTCGTTCGCCGCTCAGGACGTCGCGTCGGCGGCGGACCGCACCGACCGCCCCGACGACGCGGCCGTCGCGATGCAGGAAGTCCTGGACGGGCTTCAGGCCGAATCCCTCACCGCCACCACGACATCCACCCGGATCAGCGGCGACTCCGCGACCGTGGGCTACAACTACGAGTGGCACCTGCCGAAGGAACGGGTGTGGCAGTACACCGGTGAGCTCAACATGGGGCGCAGCGGGAACGACTGGATCGTGCGGTGGGCGAAATCCGCGCTGCACCCGCAGCTCGGCGAACGGCAGACCATGCAGCTCCGCAGCAGCCCGGCGCCGCGCGCCCGGGTCAACGAGCACGCGGGCAGCGACATCCTCGTCCCCGGCACGGTCTACGGCATCGCCTTCGACGCCTCGCAGACCACCGACGTCGCCGGTGCGGCACGACAGCTCGCGTCGACGTTGTCGGAGTTCGATTCCTCGCTCACGGCGCAGGCGATCGCGGAATCGGTGACGGCCTCGTCCGGGCCGCGGTCGGTGATGCGACTGCGCGAGGACGACTACGAGCGCGTCGCCCCACGTCTCGCCGGGATCGACGGTGTCGTGGTGACCGAGCAGGCCGACCTCGTCGCGACCGATCGCAACTTCGCGCCTGATCTCGTGGGCCAGATCAAGAAGACCGTCATCGACGAGGTCGACGGCACGGCCGGGTGGAGCGTCGTCGTGGTGAACCAGTACGGCGTGGACACCGGGGTGCTCACCGAGACGCCGCCGCAGCCGGTGCCGTCGTTCTCGGTCAGCCTCGACCGTCCCCTCCAGCTCGCGGCTCAGGCGGCCGTCGATGCCCGCACCGAGCAGGCGATGACGGTCGTGATCGAGGCGTCCACGGGTGCGGTGCTGGCGGTGGCTCAGAACAAGGCCGCCGACAGGGACGGCCCGGTCGCGCTGGCCGGCCAGTACCCCCCGGGCTCGACGTTCAAGATCGTCACCTCGGGTGCGGCGATCGCCGAGGGTCGCGCGACCCCGAACACGATGGTGCCGTGCCCCGGTCGCATCACGATCGGCGAGCGGAGCGTGCCGAACTACAACGAGTTCGAGCTCGGGACGGTCTCTCTCGCCACCGCTTTCGCCCGATCCTGCAACACCTCCTTCGCCAAGCTCGCCTCCGAGATGGCCCCGGACGCGCTGACCGTCGCCGCCTCGCAGTTCGGTATCGGTGTGGACTACGAGGTGGTGGGGATGCCGACCTTCACCGGATCGGTTCCGCCCGCGGAGGATCTCGTCGAACGGACCGAGGACGGTTTCGGTCAGGGCAAGGTGGTCGTGAGCCCGTTCGGGATGGCGCTCACCGCGGCGACGGTCGCCGCCGGCCGTACTCCGGTGCCCTATCTCATCGCGGGTCGCGAGACGGTTGTGAACGGTTCGCCGCCGCCGGTGACGCCGGAGATGGTGGAGGGTCTGCGCGAGATGATGCGCTTGGTGATCACGAGCGGTACCGCCGACCGTATCCGGGACCAGGGCGACGTCTACGGCAAGACCGGTGAGGCCGAGGTCGAGGGCGGGTCGCACTCGTGGTTCGTCGGCTACCGCGGCGATCTGGCGTTCGCGACGCTCGTCGTGCGCGGCGGCAGCTCCGACAACGCGGTCGCGGTCACCCGCGACATGTTCGCCGCCCTGCCGCCGGAGTACGACGAGGGAGCCTGAGCTCAGGCCAGGGCCGGATCCTCGGCGAGGGAGGCGAGCTGTTCGAGCAGCGGTGCCGCCGCGACGAGTTCGGCGGCATCGACCGGATCCATCGCTGCGAGCACCTCCTGCATCCGTGAGATCCACATACGCCGAATGAGATTCCCGTTGTGCTCCGCCAGGGGAGTGCGGTGCAGATGGTGCGACCGCCCGTCGTTCGGGTTGGTCGTGCGGGAGACGAGGCCGCGGGCGACGAGGCTGCGCACCGTGGCACTGACGTTGCTGCTCTGCAGTCCGAGCATGCGCGCGAGATCGGACACGGTGATGCCGGGATGGTCGGAGAGCACCCGCAGGACCTCGATCTCGGACTGGGGGATCCCGACCAGGCCCGATTCGCGTTCGCCGACGCGCTGCAACTTCCACACGAGCGTGCGCACGCTGTCGGCCAGCCGGTCGACGTCGGCGTCGCTGATCCTCGGGTCGTCGGGCATGCCTCGATCGTAGGCTAGAATCTATATATCAATTTATATATAGATTCGAACTTATCGATCGAGGTGTGATGAACCGACCCTCCGAGGCCGCAACCGGAGTGAAGACCGACGAGCACGGATCCGGCGGCCGTTCGCTGTCCGGCATGTCCGTGGCGTCGCTCGGTCTGCTGGCCGCCCTGGCCCCGCTCGCCGTGGACATGTACCTGCCCGGCTTCCCCGACATCGCCGAGGAATTCGGCAGTACCGCGTCCGCGGTGCAGTTCACGCTGACGGCCTTCCTCATCGGCATGGCCCTCGGCAACCTGATCATCGGACCGATGTCCGACCGGTTCGGTCGCCGCTCGTCCATGCTCATCGGCACGGCCGTGTGCGCCCTCGCGAGCGTCGCGTGCGCTCTGGCGCCCACCGTGGAACTGCTCGCGGTCTCCCGCTTCGTCCAGGGCTTCGCCGGCGCCGCCGGCATCGTCGTGGGTCGAGCCGTCGTCTCCGACCGTGCCGAGGGCATGGCCGCGGCGAGGCTGTTCGGCCTGCTCGTGCTCGTCAGCGCAGTGGCGCCCATCGCGGCGCCGCTCGTCGGCGGCGGCATCATCCTGTCCGTCGGCTGGCGCGCCGTCTTCTGGTTCCTGGCCGCGCTGAGCCTCGTGATGCTCGCGGCGATCGTCTTCTTCCTGCCCGAGAGCCTCCCGGCCGACCGTCGCTCGGCAGGTGGCCTCGGCGGCCTGGCGAGCGGGATCGCCGTCGTCGTCCGCGACCGCACCTATCTCGGCTACCTGCTGGCCCACACCTTCGCGTTCGGTGTGCTCTTCGCGTACATCTCCGCGTCGCCGTTCGTCATGCAGAAGATCCACGGCCTGTCGACCGGCTGGTTCACCCTGCTGTTCGCGTTCAACGCCGTGGGCATCAGCCTCGGTAATGTGGTGAACCAGAAGCTGCTCCAGCGCACGACCCCGCACCGGCTGCTCGGCATCGGGTCGGCGCTGCTCGTCTTCTGGTCCGCCGTGCTCACCGTCAACGCCCTCGCGGGACCCGTCCTCGGAGTGACCATAGTGGCGTTGTGGTTCGGCGTCGCGAGCCTCGGGCTGGTGCTCGCCAACGCCGCGACCCTCGCTCTCGGTCAGGTCCGGCACGCTGCCGGCACCGGCTCGGCGCTCCTCGGCGCCCTCCAGTTCCTGCTGGCGGCCGTAGTCGCTCCGATCGTCGGCGCCTGGGGTGAGGACACCGCGGTCCCCATGTCCCTCGCCATGCTCGTCACCGCCGTCCTCGGCCTCGGCTCGATGGCGTTGGTCCGCAACCGCTGACGGACCCTCAGCTCTCCTCACGATCCGTCGTACTCGCGGGCCGGCCGTCGCGCCGGCCCGCGAGTCGCGTCACCAGCCACAGCACCACGCCGATCCCGAGCAGCACCCCGGCCGTCCGGTACTGGGTCGCAGGCCGGTCGACCCACGGTAGGACGAGGAACAGGCAACTGGTCGCCCCGAGCACCGGAAGGATCGTCGGCGCGCGGAAGTGCCGGTGCTCCACGTGGTCCCGGCGCAGGACCAGGGCCGCGACGTTGACGATCGCGAACACCCCCAGCAGGAGCAGCGCCGTCGTACCCCCGAGTTCGGGCACCCCGCCGACGAAGACGACGAGACCGACCGCGAGCAGCGTCGTGAACACGATCGCGACATAGGGCGTGCGGCGGGTCGGGTGCACCCGCCCCAGGACGGCGGGCAGGACGTCCTCGCGGGCGATGCCGTAGATCAGCCGGCTCGCCATCAGCATGTTGATCAGCGCGGTGTTGGCCACCGCGAACATCGTGACGAAGGCGAAGATCCCGACCGGGAACGCCGGGGCGCCGACCTCGACCACCCGCAGCAAGGGCGTCTCGCCCGCCCCGAGTTCGTCGGGCGGGACGAGCGCGATCGCGGTGATCGACACGAGCACGTACACCAGCGCAGCGAGACCCAGGCCGAGCAGCAGCATCCGGGGGAAGATCCGGGTGGGCTCCTTGCATTCCTCGGCCATGTTCACCGAGTCCTCGAATCCCACCATCGCGAAAAAAGCCAGGGCTGTCCCCGCGACCACCGCGGAGAAGACGGACCGGTCGCCGGGATCGATCTCGACCACACGCGAGAAATCGCCGCCGCCGAAACCCAACGCCCACATGCCGATCGCGACGATGATGAGCAGGCCGCCCAACTCGATCATCGTGAGCACCACATTGGTCTTCACGCTCTCGGCGACCCCGCGGAAGTTGATCACCGCGAGGACGAGGACGAAGACCAGCGCGATCACGGTGATCCCGGCCGTGCCGGCCAGGTCGAGTCCGAAGGCCTCGGCGATGTTCGCGGCGAACGCCCGCGCAGCCGTGGCGGCAGAGGTGATGCCCGAGGACATCACGGCGAAGGCCACCAGGAAGGTCAGGAAGTGCACGCCGAACGCCTTGTGCGTGTAGAGCGCCGCTCCGGCCGCCCGCGGATACTTCGTGACCAGCTCCAGATAGCTGAACGCCGTCACCGTCGCGACGGCGAACGCGACGAGGAACGGCAGCCACACCACGCCACCGACCTCGTTCGCGACCTCCCCGGTGAGGGCGTAGATGCCGGTGCCCAGGATGTCGCCGATGACGAACAGCAGGAGCAGACCCGGCCCGAGAACGCGGACGAGCTGGGGTGAGTCGGTCGTCTCGGCCACCGCAGGCCCCCTTCCGCGCACCCTGTCCACTGCCGGCGGGGACCGACCGGATTCAGGGCAGCAGACCCGATTTTCGCGCGGCGACGACGGCCTCGTGGCGGGAATGGACGTCGAGCTTGCTCATGGCGCTGCGCAGGTAGCTCTTGACCGTCTCGGCGCCGACCGACAGGCGCTGGGCGATCTCGGCGTTGCTGCACCCCAGCGCCACATGGGACAGCACGTCGGTCTCGCGGGGGGACAGCACGACGTCCGTCGGTTCCGGTTCCGTTCCGTCGAGCACCCCGGCGAGACGGTCGGACAACGAGCGGAGCTTCTCCTGCAGCGCCGGATCGGTCGTGCCCTGCGCGAGCACCCGCAGATCGGCATGGACCTCGCGGACCTGCGCAGTCGCGACGGGATCGCGGTCGCCGGACGACCGCTCGAGCATCGCGAGTCGCCGATCGACCTCGTCGCGCACCTCGATCTCGTGCGCGAGACGAGCCGCCGCCTGCGCGAACGCCGTCACAGCCCGATCGCCGACGGGCGCGCACTCGCGCGCGGCGCCGTACAACACCGCGCGGGCCTTGCCCTCGACGAGTACCGGCACCGCGAGGATGGACCGCAATCCCTCGTACAGAACGGGACGGTCGAAGTGGTGCGTGATCGACGCGGAGCGACCGTAGTCCGACACCGTCACCACCCGCGACTCCGCGAGGACGCGACCGCCGAGACCCGCCCGCGGAGGCACCACGACCCCGGCCAGGCTGTTGGTGCGGGTGCCGAAGAATTCGCTGAGTTGCAGCGATCCCTGCTGGACCTCGCCGGCGAAGACCACCGGCAGCTGGGCCTGCGCCGCGGTGCGGCGGAGTTCACCGCGCAGGGCATCACCGTCGCGGGGACGCAGCAGCGCCGACGAGGAGGACGACACGAACGCCACCCCTTTCCGGGGGTATCGGGGAACATGGTGTGACTCGAATCATAGACGTCGAACGGGTGTGCTCCCCAGATCGGGAACACCCTGGCCGGTACGGACGAAAGGACCACAATGGGCGACACAGCGAGCCGCGTGCGGACACTGCTCGAGCGGTACGACACGGCAGACGCCTGCGCAGCCCGACTGCTGTGCGACGACCATCCCGCCGACGCGGTGGCGTTCACCGTCGTCGATGCCGACCTGAGCTCGACGGATCTCACCTACGGTGAGCTCCGCGAACGGTCGGCCCGCTTCGCCGCGGCGCTGGCGGATCTCGGTGTCGAACCCGGCGACCACGTCGCGACGCTCATGGGCAAGTCGGCAGACCTGGTGGTCGCGGTTCTCGGTATCTGGCGTCGCGGCGCCGTGCACGTGCCGCTCTTCACCGCCTTCGCCCCGCCGGCGATCGCCTTCCGGCTCGACGCGAGCGGCACCAAGGTGGTCGTGGCCGATCGGGATCAGGCCGGCAAGCTCGCCGCCGGATCGGATCTTCCAGCCGAGGTGCCGTGGCAGGTCGTCGTGGCCGGCCAGGGCGACGCAGACGCGTCCGGTCGTGAGGGCCGCGACTTCGGCGAACTGATCGCCGCGCAGTCGGCCGACGACCCGCGTGGCGAGGCCGTCGCCGTCGGCGCCGAGGGGCGTCTGGTCCAGCTGTTCACCTCCGGCACGACCGGCACTCCCAAGGGTGTCCCCGTCCCGGTGAAGGCGCTGGCGTCCTTCCATGCCTACCTGGAGTTCGGCCTCGACGTGCGCGAGGACGACGTCTTCTGGAACGCGGCCGATCCGGGATGGGCGTACGGGCTCTACTACGCGCTGCTCGGGCCGCTCGCGGCCGGTCGGCGCAGCCTCCTGCTGCACGCCGGTTTCTCGCCCGCGCTCACCTGGCAGATCCTCGACACCTTCGGGGTGACCAACTTCGCGGCGGCCCCGACGGTCTACCGCAGCCTCAAGGCCGACACCGCCGAGCACCCGCCGGTCCGGCTGCGTCGTGCCTCCTCGGCCGGTGAGCCGCTGACCCCGGACGTCCTCGAGTGGTCGCAGGAGACCCTCGGTGTCGTGGTGCGCGACCAGTACGGACAGACCGAACACGGCATGTTCGTCGTCGACGCGTGGGCGGACGAACTGCGCGAGGACACCCCGGCGCGTTCGATGGGCAAGCCGCTGCCGGGCTGGAGTTGCGCGGTGCTGCGCGAGGACAGCGACGAGATCGCCGAGCCGGGTGAGGTCGGGCGCGTCGCGATCGATGTGCATGCGAGCCCGCTCGTGTGGTTCACCGGCTACGTCGACGCCCCCGAGAAGACCGCCGACCGGTTCAGCGAGGACGGCCGTTGGTACCTGACCGGCGACGCCGGCAAGGTCGACGAGAACGGATTCTTCTTCTTCTCGTCCCGCGACGACGACGTGATCATCATGGCCGGTTACCGCATCGGCCCGTTCGACGTCGAGTCGGTGCTCGTGATGCACCCCGACGTGATCGAGGCCGCCGTGGTGGGGCTGCCGGACGAACTGCGGGGTGAGGTCCTCGAGGCGTTCGTGGTGCTGCGGGAAGGTGTCGAGGGCGACGACGCGCTCGAGGCGGAACTCCAGAAGCTCGTGAAGCAGAAGTACGCCGCCCACGCCTACCCGCGCGCGGTGCACTTCGTTCCGCATCTGCCCAAGACGCCGAGCGGCAAGGTCCAGCGTTTCAAGCTGCGCCAGGCGGGCGCCGTCGGCTGATCGATGCACGACGGCCCGATCGGTGGATGACGGGGGAGCGGGGCGCGGCAGCTAATCTGGAAGTCATGGCTACCCGCGCTCCGCTCGTCCCCGGCACTCCGACTCCCGTCCGGGAGGTGCCCGCATCGATCGAACGGCCGGAGTACGTGTGGAAGCCCACGGCGAAGGAAGGCAACGAGCCGTGGGTGCAGACACCCGAGACGATCGAGAAGATGCGACTCGCCTCGAAGATCGCCGCGCAGGCCCTCGTGGAGGCCGGTAAGGCCGTCGCGCCGGGCGTGACCACCGACGAGATCGACCGCATCGCGCACGAGTACATGTGCGATCACGGCGCCTACCCGTCGACGCTCGGCTACCGCGGCTTCACCAAGTCGTGCTGCACCTCGCTCAACGAGGTCATCTGCCACGGCATCCCCGACTCGACCGTCGTCGAGGACGGCGACATCGTCAACATCGACGTCACCGCCTACATCGACGGGGTCCACGGCGACACCAACGCGACCTTCCTGGCCGGCGACGTCTCCGAGGAGGTCCGCCTGCTCGTCGATCGCACCCGCGAGGCGACGATGCGCGGCATCAAGGCGGTCAAGCCGGGCCGCGCCCTCAACGTCATCGGCCGGGTCATCGAGTCCTACGCCAACCGCTTCGGCTACGGCGTCGTCCGCGACTTCACCGGCCACGGCATCGGCGAGACCTTCCACAACGGCCTGGTGATCCTGCACTACGACCGGCCCGACATCGACACGATCATCGAGCCCGGCATGGTGTTCACCATCGAACCGATGATCAACCTCGGTACGCCCGACTACGAGATCTGGGACGACGGTTGGACGGTCGTCACCAAGGACCGCAAGTGGACCGCGCAGTTCGAGCACACCATCGTCGTCACCGATACCGGCGCCGAGATCCTCACCCTGCCGTGACCTCCGCTCGCTGGAGCGAGCACGGAGTTCGGCCCCGACCCGGAAAGGGTCGGGGCCGAACCTGTTCCGGAAGGCGGCCGGCCTAGGGTGCCGCGTTGCGGACGACCTGACAGGTCGCACCCACCCACACCGCGGCGACCAGCAGGGGAAGGACCACCAGGGTCGTCGTCGGCGACGTGTCGACGATCCACGACCACAGCGACGACCACGACCGGGTCCACGTGACGAGGATCGCGGCGAGACCGCCGATCACGACGACGGACGCGGCAGCCGTGAGCAGACCCGTTGCACGCCAACGGTGCTGGATCGCGCCGGTGAGCATCGACAACGCGACGATCAGGAGCATCGTGGCGAAGAAGCCAAGGAACTGCACCACGGAACTGTCGGTGACGAAACGCAGGATCCCGAACATCCGCATGTCCACACCCCAGCCCCCGGTCGCGGCCTCGAGCACCGAGAGGATCTGGAAGGCGACCGCGAACACCGCCGACTGGGCCACCGCGATCGCCACTATCGACTGCATGTAGTGCGATCGCGTGGAGCCGAGACGCAGTGCGAACGAGAACATCTGGGTCATCGCCAGGATGTAGAACGCGACGACGAAGCCGTAGACCGACAGTATGCTGCCGGTGACGTTGTACTCCGCACCCGTGTCGACGAGAGAGAAGATCACCCACGGGATGAGAGCCGAGGTGATCAGCAGCCCGACGGGCCACGCGACGAGCAGCGGCCACGAGACGAGTTGCAGGCGGGCGACGGACAGGACACGTGCCGACCCGGTGACGACCGGAGCGGGCAACGGGATCGCGGTGGTCACAGCGATGCCTCCTCGTTCGTCGTGACGGTCTCGGGTGTCCGGTGGAGGTGGACCACGAGGTCCTGGAGCGAGATCGGTTGCACGTCCACACGTCCGGAGGCGTGGGGGAGTTCGTCCGCGTCGTTGCGGAGGAAGGCCGTGCGGGCGATACCACCGAGGCTCTCCGCGTGCAGGACGGTGCTGTCGCCGACGATTCGCGCCACCTCGTCCGCCGGGCCGGTCGCCTGTGCGGCGCGGGTGCGCAGCGTATCGGTGTCCTCGTCGACGACGAGATGTCCGCGGTCGAGCACGAGGATGTGTTCGAGCAGGTCGGCGGCCTCGTCGATCAGGTGGGTCGACAACACGATCGTGCGCGGCCGCTCCGCGTAGTCGAGCAGAAGTTCGTCGTAGAACATCTGCCGGGCCACGGCGTCGAGACCGAGATACGGTTCGTCGAAGATCGTCACCGGTGCGCGCGACGCGAGACCCACCACGATGCCCAGTGCGGAACTCATGCCGCGGGAGAGCTTCTTGACCTTGCGTCCGCAGGGCAGCGCGAACTTCTCGGCCAGCCGCTGCGCGTATTCCCGATCCCACAGCGGCAGAAGCAGTTCCGCCGAGGCGAGCACGTGCCCGACGCGCATGTCGTCGGGATAGCGCTGGGTGTCGGCGACGAAGCACAACTGCTGGAGCACCGCGGTGTTCTCGTACGGATCGGCGTCGAACACCTCGACGCTGCCGGTCGTGGGGCGCATGTGGCCTGCGAGCAGTTGCATCAGGGTGGTCTTGCCGGCGCCGTTGCGGCCGAGCAGGCCGTAGATCGTGTTCCGGCGGAGTGTGAAGTCGGCGTCGGTGAGGGCGGCGACGTCCCCGAACCGCATGCCGAGGTGACGTGCGCGGACGACGGGCGGAGTGATGGTCATACGTGCTCCCGTGTGTCGAGCATGGACTTGAGCTCGTCGATGCCAATTCCGAGTTTCTCGGCCTCGAGGACGAGCGGGACGACGTACTGCTGGGCGAACCGATCCCGTCGGCGGGCGATCAGTTTGTCGCGGGCGCCGGTGGTGACGAACATGCCGATTCCTCGCTTCTTGTAGAGGATTCCGTCGGCTACCAGTGCGTTGAGGCCCTTCGCGGCCGTGGCCGGGTTGATGCGGTGGAAGGCCGCGAGCTCGTTCGTCGAGGGAACCTGCGATTCCTCCGCGAGGCTGCCGTCGACGATCGAGTTCTCGATGAGCTCGGCGATCTGTTGGAAGAGGGGCTTGCCCTCGTCGTTCAGCACGACGCCCCGGGGCCCGAGGGCGGGTGCATCGGTTCATTACTCATGTAATGAACCATAGGACCTCGTCGTCGATACGGCAAGAGGCAGGGCGCGTAGCGCGGCCATGTAGCGTTTGCCCATGGAATCGAGGACGGTGACCACGCCCGGTGGGGACGTGCAGGTTCGGATCGGCGGCCCCGAAAGTCGTTACACGGTGCTGCTCTTCCCCGACGCGGGGGAGGACGCAGGTGTGTACGACGTCGTGTGCGAGCGGCTGCACACCTCCGACCTGCGGACGATCGTGGTCGAGAAGATCGACGGGCTCGCGCCCGCCGACGTGTTCGCCCTACTGGACGCGCTCGCCCTGCCCTGGGTTCATCTGGCGGGCAGCGGCGCGGGAGCCGAGCTGGCATGGGCCGTCGCCGCAGGGCGCTTCGGACGGTTCGCGAGCCTGGTGGTCGCCGACCGCGGCCATCCCGCGGTCCCGGATCGTGACGGCACGGTGCGCGACGAGTCGGCGCCGCCCGCGGAGGTGCCCACCACGGTCGTCGTGGGCGATGCATCGCGCCGACCCGAAGCGGACGCGTCGATGCGCTACGTGACGGGGGAGTTCCGGGTGGTCGAACTCGCCGGTGTCGCCAACGTGCCCGCCGAGGCGCCCACCGACTTCGCGTCCGCGATCGCGCTGCGCACCGGAAGCTGGTGAGACGCGTGTGGCCTGCCGCCCGGACGGGCAGCAGGCCACACGGCATCGATGAGGTGCTCAGGGGCCCAACAGTTCGGAGACCCCGGCGAGTTCAGAGACCCAGCAAGGCGTTCTCGACGAGTTCGGGCAGCGCCGGGTGGATCCAGTACTGGCCCGTCGCCATCTCCCGCGCGGGCAGACCGAACGACATCGCCTGGATGAGCGGCTGGATGACCGTCGACGCCTGCGCCCCGATGATGTGGGCGCCGAGCAACAGACCCGTCGACCGGTCGGCGATCAGCTTGCAGAAGCCTTCGGTGTCCTCCATCGCCCAGCCGTAGGCGACGTTCCCGTAGTCCTGGATCTTGACGGAGATGTCGTATCCCGCCTGCCGGGCCTCGGCCTCGGTGAGACCGACCGACGCGATCTGCGGATCGGTGAACACCGCGGACGGGACGTAGCGGTGATCCGTCCGCTGCAGACCCGCGGTGCCGCCGCTCCACGCGTCGTGCAGCAGGTTGTGCTGGACGACCCGCGCCTCGTGGTTGGCGACGTGCTTGAGCTGGTAGGGCGACGACACGTCGCCGAGCGCGAACACGCCCGCAGCGGACGTGCGCTGGAACTCGTCGACCACGATCCGGCCCTTCGCATCGAGTTCGATGCCGGCCGCCGCTGCGTCGAGCAGGTCTCCGTTGGGCTGCCGGCCCGTCGCGACGAGCAGGGCGTCGCCGCTCACGACGGTGCCGTCGGCGAGTTCGACCTCCACTCCGTCACCGACCGGACGGAACGCCCGGGCCGGGTTGGCGAGGTGGACGTCCCACTTGGCCGCGGCGAGCGCCGTGAACCGCTCGGAGACGTCGGCGTCGAGGTGCCGCAGCAACCGGTCGGTCCGCGCGACCACCGACACCCGCGTGCCGAGCGCCGAGAAGACGTGGGCGAACTCCATCGCGATGAAGCCCGTCCCGAGGATCACGAGGGACTCGGGCAGTTTCGGCAGCCGCATGACGTCGTCACTCGTGTGATATCTCACACCGGAATCGAGGACGTCCTGCGGGATCGCAGGTCGCGAACCGGCCGCGACGACCACCTGATCCGCGGTGATCACCTCGCCGGTTCCGGTGTCGATGCGGCGTTCGCCGACGAACCGCGCGTGACCGTCGTAGACGGTGACGTTCGCGCAGTCCTCGCGGCGGTAGCGCTCACCGCCCGCAGCGATGGGATCGATGCGACCGAACACCCGGTCGACGATGTCGTTCCACCGCACCCCGTCGATCGACGCGTCGACACCGTACTTCGACGCGGTGCGGACCGTGTGGGCGACCTCTGCGGCGTAGACGTACATCTTCGTGGGGATGCAGCCCACGTTGAGGCAGGTGCCCCCGAAGGTGCCTTCTTCGAGGAGAGCGACGCGCTTTCCGTCGTACCGCTCGTCGAGGATCGAGTTCCCCGATCCTGTGCCGATGATCGCGAGGTCGTAGTGGGTCACGCGTGCTCTCCCATGGGTCGGTGCAGTACGGAAACGGTGGCGGAGCCGGCGGAGTCGTCGGTCTCGGTTCGGGAACCGGAGGTGTCCGCCTCGTCCGCTCCGTCCAACCATTCCAGCCACAGGTCCAATTCCCGGAAGGCCTCCGCCAGGGGACCGGGTGTGGACAGGAACACGTCGTGACGGGCACCGTCGATCGGCACGATCGTCGTGCGGTTGCCCAGGCAACCCGCCCATCGGGCTATCTGGCGGACATCGAGGACGGCGTCGAGGGTGTCGACGCTCGCGTCGTACCGCGGAGCGGAGCGCGACGCACCGGATCGCAGGATCAGCGACGGCACCCCGATGTCGAGCCCGCGGTGCAGGACGGCCTGGCCCCGCCGCACGGCACGCAACCAGCCGAACCGGACGGGGAAGCCGGCCAGGGGCTTCCAGTCGAGGTCGTAGCGCCAGCCGTCGGATTGCAGACTGCGTCCGTAGGCCTCGGTCTTCGGCAGCGGGATGAGCGCGCGGGGCCGCAGGCGGCCGACGACGTCGATGGCTGCCGTGCCGACATTGCGCAGGTAGGACGGCCCCTGCAGGTCGAACCACGGACTGTTCAGGACGAGACCCACGATGCCCGTCGCGGCCACACCCCCGGGACGGCGACGGAGCCGGTCGAGCCACAGCGGAAGGACCAGTCCGCCCGTCGAGTGGGCCGCCAGCAGCACACCGCCACCGACCTCCTCGCGGACCACGCGCAGCGCCTCGTCGAGCTCGGCGTCGTAGTGGGAGAGATCGGTGACGAAGTGAGGAGTGTGCCCGGGTGCCCGGGATCGGCCGCACTTGCGCAGGTCCAGCGCGAAGAAGCGGTAGCCGCGCGCCGCGAAGTGCTCGGCCAGGTGCTGCTGGAAGAAGTAGTCGGTGAAGCCGTGGACGTAGAGCACCGCACGGTCGGGGAGATCGGTGGTCGTCGGCTGGTAGCGCACGAGGGTCGCCGAGATCTCGCCTTCGCCGTCGGGGTCGGTGCCCAGCGGCAGTTCGAGCTGCTCGTAGCCGTCTCCGAGGACGTCAGGACGCCAAGTAGTCACTATCACACCCTAGGTGTGTTCGCCGACCAGCGCTCATGGGTACACAATGAGGTGAAATGAAACGCCGGACCACGCGCGGGTAACCTGTCGGTCGCATTCGCGCGCCGCGTTGACGGGACACCCACGCGAGACGGTACCTCCGTACTTCGGCGGCGCGTGCGAACCAGACAAGGAAGTCGATTTCCCAGTGTCAGAGAACGTAGTAGCGAAAACCGACGTCGTGCTCGTGGGCGCGGGCATCATGAGCGCAACCCTCGGTGCGTTGTTGCGTCAGGTGCAGCCCGACTGGTCGATCACCGCGTTCGAGCGCCTCGACGCAGCGGCCGCCGAGAGCAGCGACCCCTGGAACAACGCCGGTACGGGCCACTCCGCGCTGTGTGAGCTCAACTACACCCCCGGGAAGCCGGACGGTTCGGTCGACATCGCGAAGGCCGTCAACGTCAACGAGCAGTTCCAGGTCTCGCGTCAGTTCTGGGCGTACGCCGTCGACAACGGCATCCTGTCCGACCCGAAGAACTTCATCAACCCGGTCCCGCACGTCAGCTTCGTGCACGGCGCCGAGAACGTGAAGTACCTGCGCGCCCGCTACGACGCCCTCGCCGGCCACCCCCTCTTCGAGGGCATGGAGTACACCGAGAACCCCGAGGTCTTCTCCGAGCGCCTGCCGCTGATGGGCAAGGGCCGCGACTTCTCCGACCCGGTCGCCCTGAACTGGACGCAGACCGGCACCGACGTCGACTTCGGCGCCCTCACCAAGCAGCTCATCAACCACGTCGCGGCCTCCGGCGGCACCGTCTTCTTCGGCCACGAGGTCACCGACGTGTCCAAGCAGTCCGACGGCGGCTGGATCGTGAAGGTCCGCAACCGCCGCACCGGCGAGTCGCGCAAGGTCCAGGCGAAGTTCGTCTTCGTCGGCGCCGGCGGTGGCGCGCTGCACCTGCTGCAGAAGTCGGGCATCAAGGAGATCAAGGGCTTCGGCGGCTTCCCCGTCTCCGGTGCCTTCCTGCGCTGCACCAATCCCGAGGTCATCGCGCAGCACAGCGCCAAGGTCTACGGCAAGGCCGCAGTCGGTGCCCCTCCGATGTCGGTGCCGCACCTCGACACCCGCGTCATCGGTGGCAAGCAGGGCCTGCTCTTCGGTCCCTACGCCGGCTGGTCGCCCAAGTTCCTCAAGCAGGGCGGCATCATGGACCTGCCCAAGTCGGTCAAGCCCGGCAACCTGATGTCGATGCTCGGCGTCGGCGTCACCGAGCTCGGCCTGGTCAAGTACCTCGTCGGTGAGCTCATGCAGTCGCCCGCCGACCGCATCGGCACCCTCGCCGAGTTCGTGCCCGAGGCGCGCCTCGAGGACTGGGAGCTCATCGTCGCCGGTCAGCGCGTGCAGGTCATCCGCCGCAAGGGTGCGGGCGGCGTTCTCGAGTTCGGTACCGCCGTGGTCAACGCGGGCGACGGATCGATCGCCGGTCTGCTCGGTGCGTCACCGGGTGCCTCGACGGCCGTTCCGGCCATGCTCGACGTCCTCGAGCGCTGCTTCCCGCAGCAGTGGGCGGGCTGGCAGTCCAAGCTCCGCGAGATGGTCCCGTCGCTCGGCGTGAAGCTGTCCGACAACCCCGACCTGTTCCGCCAGGTCTGGGACCACAGCACGAAATCGCTGCAGCTCGACGTCGTCTCCGACACCGTCGCCGAGGCGCCCGCAGAGGCCGCCGCGGTCTGATCCGATCACTGCACCTGTGGCCCGAGGCGATGCCCGGGCCACAGGTGTCCTGAAGGTGGGTCCGATCGGATTCGCCCCGACACGAGAGATGGGGAGATGCCCGTGTCCGCTGCCGCTGAGGACGAGACCAGTTACCTGGTCGGACTCGATCTTCGTGGACGCCGCGTCGTGATCGTCGGAGGAGGCAGCGTCGCGCAGCGGCGTCTCGGTCTGCTCGTCGCGTCCGGTGCCGATGTCCACGTCGTCGCCCGGGCCGCGACCCCCGTGGTCGAGAGCATGGCGACGAAGGGCCGCATCTCCCTCGACCTGCGCGACTACCGCGACGGCGACCTCGACGGTGCGTGGTACGCCATGGCCTGCACCGACGAACCCGAGACCAACGCCGCGGTCGTCGCCGAGGCCGAACGCAACAGGATCTTCTGCGTCCGCGCCGACAACGCCCGCCACGGCAGCGCCGTCACCCCCGCCACGGCCCGCTACGAGGGACTGACCGTCGGCGTGCTCGCCGGTGGCGACCACCGCCGGTCCGCCGCGGTGCGCACCTCGATCCGCGACGCCCTCGCCGGAGCAGCCGTCACCGAGTTCGCGGAGACCGCGCCGAAGCCGGTCGGTGTCGCCCTCGTCGGCGGAGGACCGGGCGATCCCGATCTGATCACCGTGCGCGGCCGCCGTCTCCTCGCCCGCGCCGACGTGGTCGTCGCAGACCATCTCGCCCCCCAGGAGCTGCTCGCGGAACTCGACTCGCACGTCGAGGTGATCGACGCGGCGAAGCTCCCGTACGGGCGGGCCATGGCCCAGCAGGTCATCAACGACACCCTCATCGACCGCGCGAAGGCCGGCAAGTTCGTCGTCCGGCTCAAGGGCGGCGACCCGTACGTCTTCGGACGCGGCTACGAGGAACTCGAAGCCTGCACTGCGGCCGGCATCCCGGTGACCGTCGTCCCCGGCATCACCAGCGCGATCTCCGTGCCGTCCGCGGCCGGGATCCCCGTCACCCACCGCGGGGTCACCCACGAGTTCGTCGTGGTCAGTGGTCACGTCGCACCCGGGCACCCCGATTCGCTCACCGACTGGGACGCGCTCGCCAAGCTGCGCGGCACCCTGGTCCTGCTCATGGCCGTCGAACGCATCGAGCAGTTCGCCGACGCCCTGATCGCCGGCGGGCGCCCCACCGACACCCCCGTGGTCGTCGTGCAGGAGGGCACTCTGAGCAGCCAGCGAGTGGTGCGTGCCGACCTGTCGACCGTCGCGCAGCGCGTCCGGGACGAGGCCGTGCGCCCGCCCGCGATCGTCGTGATCGGGCCGGTGGCCGGATTCGGACTCGATCCGCAGACCGGCTCCGACTCGGACGGTGGGTAACGTTGGGTCACGTGTCAGCCACCTCGCATCCGTCGGCCACCCGCGCGGTCGCTCTGGCCATGCTGGTCCTCAGCGGCCTCCAGTTGATGGTCGTGCTCGACGGAACGGTCGCGAACCTCGCGCTCGCGCCGCTGCAGAGCGATCTGGGACTCTCGGACGCCGGTCGCAACTGGGTCCTCACCTCCTACGCCCTCGCCTTCGGCGGGCTGATGCTCCTCGGCGGTCGTCTCGGCGACAGCTACGGGCGCAAACGCATGTTCATGGGCGGGGTCGGTCTGTTCACCCTGGCGTCACTGCTGTGCGGTCTGGCGACCGGCGAAGCGATGCTCATCGGCGCCCGCGCGCTGCAGGGTGTCGGCGCCGCGGTCGCGTCACCGACCGCCCTCGCGCTCGTCGCGACGACCTTCGCCGCAGGTCCGGCACGTAACCGCGCCATCGCGGTCTTCGCCGCCATGACCGGTGTCGGGTCCATCGCCGGACTGATCCTCGGTGGTGCGCTCACCCAGGTGTCGTGGCGCTGGATCTTCCTCATCAACGTCCCCATCGGCGTCCTCATCGTCGTGCTCGCCGCGATCGCGCTGCGTGAGACCGTCTCCGAACGCCTCGCGCTCGACGTGCCCGGAGCCGTTCTCGCGACGCTCGGCTGCACCGGCCTGGTCTTCGGTCTCACCGAGGGTCCCGAACTGGGCTGGGCGAGCCCCTCCGTGATCGGCGCGATCGTCGCCGGCTTCGTGCTGCTCGGAGTGTTCCTGCTCGTCGAGCGACGGGCCGAGAACCCGCTGCTGCCGTTCGTGCTGTTCCGCAACAAGGACCGCGTCGCGACCTTCGTGGCGATCTTCTTCGCGGGCGCCGTGATGTTCAGCCTCGCGGCCTTCGTCGCCCTGTTCGTGCAGGACATCCTCGGCTACAGCCCGCTCGCCGCGGGCCTGGCCTTCGTGCCGTTCGCCTTCGGTCTCGGTGGCGCGGCCGCGGTGTCGTCGAAGCTGGTCGCCCGGATCGAACCGCGCTGGCTCGTGGTCACCGGCTCGGCGATCATGACCGTCAGCCTGCTCTACGGCTCGACCATGGACGGCAGCGTCCGCTACTTCCCGACCCTGTTCGTGCTGGTGCTCGTCGTCGGCTTCGGTGTCGGTCTGGCCGTCGTTCCGCTGCCGCTGTGCGCGATCTCCGGGGTGGGACCGCACGAGATCGGACCGCTCTCGGCGATCGCGCAGGTCGCCCAGACCCTCGGAGGTCCGGTCGGCCTCGGCGTGATCGGCGCGATGGCCACCTCGCGGACGATGTCGCTCGGCGGTGTCTCCGGAGCCGTCGCCGACATGACCGATGCCCAGCTCGTCGCCCAGGGCAAGGGATACATGTTCGCGCTCGTCGGCTGCGCGGTGTGCGCGGTGATCGCCGGCGTCGCGGCCCTGTTCATCCGCTTCACGCCCGAAGAGGTCGCGCAGGCGCAGGAAGCCGAGAAGGCCGCACAGACCTCCTGACCGCCGGACCGGCGCTCGGCGGACAGGCGACTGCTGCGGCGGATGAGTTTGCTCACGCCTGCCGTACCCGAACCCCGGGTACCCGGCACTCATGCAGGTCGGTGTTCTCGAACGGGGCAGATTCGTCGGATCGTGGATCGTCCGGGCCGTACGCGAGGCCGGACACGAGCGGTACGTCGCCCTCCAGGCGTTCCGGTCCACGCTCGCCGCGGTCGTCGCGTGGCTGGTCGTGACCGAGGTCTTCCACTTCCAGCAGGCATTCCTCGCGCCCTACGTCGCGGTCTTCCTCGTCGAGGCGACGCTCGTGCGCTCGCTCCAGCAGGCGGTGGTGCAGGTCGGGGCGGTGGTTGCGGGTCTGCTGGTCGCGGTCGTGGTGACACGGCTCGTGGAGTCGACGACCGTTGCGATCGGGTCGGCCGTTGCGGTCGGCTACTTCGCGGGTCGCTGGCGGCGGTTCGGGGCCAGCGGCATCTGGGTGGCGATCACGGCGCTGCTGGTGATCGCGACGGGCGCTTCGGACAGTCCGATCCTGCTCGGTGAGCGACTCGCGGAGACGATGATCGGCGCGGCGATCGGCGTGGCCGTGACGGCGCTGGTCTTCCCACCGGTGTACTCGGCGGGCAAGGAGGCCCGCGAACTCACCGGTGAGCTGCGCGACCTGCTGCGGGACATGGCGTCCGGATGCCGTGAGGGATCGTCGGGGGTGCGGGACTGGGTGCAGCGCGCGCGGGGCATCGACGGTCTCGTGCAGCGAGCCTTCGACGAATCGCGGTGGGCGCACGAGAGTACCCGGATGAACCCGCGCCCCGCGGCCGCACGGGCAGGGGAATGGGCACGTCGCTGGGACCGGACACTCGACGACCTCTCGTCGGTGTCCAGCGCAGTCGAGGAACTCGCGCACGCTCTGGACCCGGTACTCGGCGCCGACCTCGCCGAAGCCGACCGTGACCGCCTGCGGACGGGGATCGCAGCGATGCTCGACGCACTCGCCGAGATGGTCGACGCCGTGGGGGCGGGCCGCGAGGTCGACCCCGACGGGGCGTGCCGCAGCAACCTCACCGAGCTCGAGCGGTTCGCCACCGGATCGGACGACCTGGTCCTGACCGCGCGACTCGGCGCCGTCCTGCACACGGCCCGCCGGATCGTCGCGGCGATGGGACTCGAGGTCAGGTGAGCACGACCAGCTCGGTCGGCGATTCCACCTCGACCCTCAGTCCCGCCTTCGACGCCACGCGGGCGAGTGCTCGGATGTCGCTCGGCTCCGCGCGGGTGAGGACCAGCGCGCGGGCCAACAGGCCCTTGTGGTGCTTGTTGAAGTGACTGACGACCTTGCGGGTGCCGTCGGGCTGCTCGGTGAGCACGGTGGCGGTCACTGCGCCCGGCACGGGACCGAGCTGCTGGTAGACACCGGAGCGGAGATCGACCACCAGGTCGCCGTCGGCCTCGGCCACCAGCGCGTCGGTGAGTTCGTTCCGCCACACCGACTTCGACGTGCCGAAGCCGGGCAGTTTCGACCCTCCGGAGAGGCGGTAGGCGGGGATCGGATCCGCGGCGCGGACCGCGCCGAACAGCGCCGATCCGATGCCGAGGCGCCGGTACGCCTTGTCGCGCTGCGCCTTCGTGAACGCTCCCGCGTCGAGCGCGTCGTAGAGCACCCCGGTGTACCGCTCGAGTGCCGGGCGGGTGGGGGAGACCCACAGCTTCGCGTTGCGTTCGATCTCGTCGGCGCCCTTCGCGCCCAGCCCGAGTGCGCGGCTCGACTCCTCGGGGTCGGCGGCGAGGTCGACGAGGGCCTGCACGAGCATCTCCCGCGTCTCCGTCAACTGCGGCATCGACAGGTCGGCGAGATCGAGCGGACCGCCGTCGCCGCCGTCGGACTTGGTTTCGGATGGGGGGAGAAGCACCAGCACAACCGGTAACCGTACCGACGTCACTCGAGGCGGCCACGGTAGGCTGCAGGGTCGTGATCACCCGCATGTCGCACCTGTTCCTCCGCACCCTCCGAGACGACCCGGCCGACGCCGAGGTCGCGAGCCACAAGTTGCTGGTCCGAGCCGGATACGTGCGACGTATCGCGCCGGGTGTGTACTCGTGGCTGCCCCTGGGCCTGCGGGTGCTGCGGCAGATCGAGCGGGTCGTGCGCGAGGAGATGAACTCCATCGGTGCGCAGGAGATCGCTCTTCCCGCGTTGCTGCCGCGCGAGCCCTACGAGGCCACCAACCGGTGGACGGAATATGGCGACAGCCTGTTCCGGCTGAAGGACCGCAAGGGTGGCGACTATCTCCTCGGCCCCACCCACGAGGAACTCTTCGCGCTCACCGTGAAGGGTGAGTACAACTCCTACAAGGACTTCCCGGTCACCCTCTACCAGATCCAGACGAAGTACCGCGACGAGGAGCGTCCCCGCGCCGGCATCCTCCGCGGCCGCGAGTTCGTCATGAAGGACTCCTACAGCTTCGACCTCACCGACGAGGGCCTGTCCCAGTCGTACAAGGCGCACCGCGACGCCTACGAGCGCATCTTCGCGCGCCTCGGCGTGAAGTACGTGATCGTCTCGGCCACCTCCGGCGCGATGGGCGGCAGCGCCTCCGAGGAGTTCCTGGCCGACTCGCCCGCCGGCGAGGACACCTACGTGCGGTGCCTCGAGTCCGGCTACGCCGCGAACGTCGAAGCGGTGAAGACCCTCGCGCCCGAACCGCTGCCGATCGACGGACAGCCCGAGGCGGTCGTGCACGACACCCCCGACACCCCGACGATCGCCTCGCTCGTCGCTGTGGCGTCGGAGGTCCTCGGCCGGGAGGTCACCGCGGCCGAGACGCTCAAGAACGTCATGGTCAAGGTCCGGCAGCCCGGTGGCGACTGGGAACTGCTCGGCATCGGCATCCCCGGCGACCGCGAGGTCGACGACAAGCGCCTCGAGGCCTCGCTCGAACCCGCCGAGGTGGAACTGCTCACCGACGCCGACTTCGAGGCCAATCCCTTCCTCGTCAAGGGGTACATCGGCCCGAAGGCGCTGCTCGCCAACGGTGTCCGTTACCTCGTCGACCCCCGCGTGGTCGACGGCACGAGCTGGATCACCGGCGCCGACGAGCAGGGCAAGCACGTCTTCGGGTTGGTCGCCGGTCGCGACTTCACCCCGGACGGCACGATCGAGGCCGCCGAGGTCCGCGACGGCGATCCGTCGCCCGACGGAGCCGGCGCGCTCGTCTCCGCCCGCGGCATCGAGATCGGCCACGTCTTCCAGCTCGGCCGCAAGTACACCGACGCCTTCGCGGTGGACGTCCTCGGCGAGAACGGCAAGCCCGTCCGTCCGACCATGGGGTCCTACGGCGTCGGTGTGTCGCGTCTCGTCGCGGTGGTCGCCGAACAGCAGCACGACGAGAAGGGTCTGCGCTGGCCGTCGGAGATCGCGCCGTTCGACGTGCACCTGGTGATCGCCAACAAGGACGAGCAGGCCCGCGAAGGCGCCGAGAACCTCGCCGAGGAACTCTCGAACGCCGGCCTCGAGGTGCTCCTCGACGACCGCAAGGCGTCGCCCGGCGTGAAGTTCAAGGACTCCGAGCTGCTCGGTATGCCGCTGGTCGTGGTGGTGGGCCGCGGCTTCGCCGACGGCAAGGTCGAGGTCCGCGACCGCTTCTCCGGCGAGGCCGACGAACTGCCGATCGGTGAGGTCGTCCAGCGCATCGTCAACCGCTGACACACTCGCATTCCGGTGCCCCTGCGACCTGCCGTCGCGGGGGCACCGGCGTATGTGGCAGAAGACGCCGTGGTGCGCTGCGCGCCGAACCACAATGAGGTGCATGGCCGACAACTGGAGTGCGACCGACAACTACCTCACCGACACGCTGATCGGCGACGATCCTGCGCTGAGTTCGGCGCTCGAGGCGAACGCCGCAGCGGAACTGCCGCCCATCGACGTCTCCGCGCCGCAGGGCAAGTTCCTGCACCTGCTCGCACGGATCCGGGGTGCCCGCCGGGTCCTGGAGATCGGCACCCTCGGCGGGTACTCGACCATCTGGCTCGCCCGGGCGGTCGGGGAGTCCGGCCGGGTGGTCACCCTCGAATACGAGCCGAAGCACGCCGAGGTGGCCCGCGGCAATCTCGACCGAGCCGGCGTCGGTGACCGCGTGGACATCCGGGTCGGCCCCGCCCTGGACTCGCTGCCGGGCCTGGTCGACGAGGATCCCTTCGACCTGGTGTTCATCGACGCCGACAAGGAGAACAACAGCAACTACGTGCGCGCGGCCCTCGGGTTGTCACGCCCCGGCACCGTCATCGTCGTCGACAACGTGGTGCGGGCAGGGGCGATCGTCGACCCGGACAGCGACGACGAACGGGTGCGCGCGTCGCGCGACGTGCTCGAACTGCTCGCCCGTGAGCCGCGTCTCGACGCGACGGCGCTGCAGACCGTGGGGACGAAGGGCTGGGACGGCTTCGCGCTGGCGGTCGTGACCGGGTGACCCGTGCTTCGGGGCCGACCGGATCAGGGTTGACCGGGGAAGGCCACCGACGGCACGACCCCGCGGCTCTGCCGCCACCGTGCCGCCCGCAGCGCCGCCTCGGTGAGTGCACCCACGGCCGTGGCCCGGGTGGCCTCGCTGCGTGCCCGCTCGACGACCGAGCGCCACGCGACCGCCGTGTCGCTCTCGATCTGCTCGGCGAGCTGCGCGGCGGACGCGGCGTCGACCACCGGGAACGGGACGGTGTAACCGGGTGCCGCGACCGGCGGCTCGACGCTGGCGGCACGAAGAGCCTCGACCGTCGCATCACGTCGTGCGCGGTGCGCGGCGGTGTCCTCAGCCACGGCGTCCGCGCGGGCGGGATCCGCGAAGGCCGCGATCACGCCGTATCCGTAGACCGCCGCGTGTTCGGCCTCGAGCGCGTCGACGAGGGCCTGCTGTTCGGAACCGAGTTCGGGTGAGCTCACGGCAACATCACCGCCGTCTGCACGGCACAGGAGGCACTGATCGAAGCGAGCAGGCCCGCGCGGTAACCCGAGAGTGTGCGGGCGAGGTCGGCGGCTTCGCGCTGCGACCGGTTCAACCGCTCACGGAGCTCCTCGACGGTCGGCAGCTCCCCGGCGGGGGTGGTGACGGTGGTCGACGGGGGAGTGAAACTCGTGGTGGCGCCCTCCATCCGGGCGATCTCGGCCTCGAGCGCGTCGGCGTGGGAGGTCCGTTCGGCCGCGATCGTGGTGAGCGCCGCGGACAGCTCCGGCGCCCGCGCGACCAGCACGGTCGCGATCGCGGCGTCGGTGCGGGCGCGGGTCGCCTGGCCCGCCAGCGGATCGGGTTCGGCGGCATCCTCGTCGGAGGCGCCGCACGCGGTGATCGTCGTTATTCCGAACCCGCCGACGGCGACCGACGACCATCGAAGGAGGGTTCGTCGGGAGAGGGTGGGACGGTCGAGTGACATCGGCACCGGACCATCCTGCCAGTCTCCTCGCCCGGTGAAGGACGCCGCCCTGGTCACGGCAGCACGAAACGCGGGTTAGGCTTGATGTCTGCCGGTACGCATCCGTTCCGGCCCGCTGTCCGCTGCGACCACAACTGAACGAGGAGCCTGCCCGCCATGCCTGTGCCGCCCCCGGAGAGGATCGTCGAGCTCGTCTCCGATCTGCTCGCCAGAGAGGGATACGACCTCGAGGACGTGGTGGTCACGGCCGCCGGAAAGCACAGTACGGTGCGCCTCCTCGTCGACAGCGACGCAGGTCTCGGTCTCGACGAGGCGGCCCGCCTGAGCAGGATCGTCTCCGAGGCCTTCGACGGCGTCTCGGACTTCGGCGAGTCGCCCTACGTCCTGGAGGTCACCAGCCCCGGGATCGGCCGGCCCCTGACCGATCCCCGCCACTGGCGGCGCGCCCAGGGTCGCAAGGCGAAGGTGGAACTGGCCGACGAGACCCTCGTCGCACGCATCGGCGAGCTCGTCGGCGACGAGATCAGGCTCGTCCTGCCCGATCGGTCCGGGCCGGTCGTGCGTTCGGTCCCGCTCTCGGAGGTGCGCAGAGCGGTGGTGGAGGTGGAGTTCTCCCCGCCGCCGCCGCGGGAACTCGAGCTCGCGGGCGGGGTTCCGGACGGCCGGGTCGCGGCCGGGGAGCTGGTCGAAGGACCCGAGGACGAGACCGGCAGCGACGACCACGACGAGACGAACGAAACGAAGGTGGACAAGTGAATATCGAGATCGCCGCCCTGCGCATGCTCGAGGCGGAGAAGAACATCCCGTTCGACGAGCTGATCGCGACGCTCGAGACGGCCCTGCTCACGGCGTACCGGCACGTCGACGGACACCAGCCGCACGCGCGGGTCGTGGTCGACACGAAGACCGGCGCCATCCAGGTCCTCGCCGAGGAGCGCGACGCCGACGGCAACCTGATCGCCGAGTGGGACGACACTCCCGAGGACTTCGGCCGGATCGCGGCGACCACCGCGCGCCAGGTCATCATGCAGCGCATCCGCGACGCCGAGCACGAGCAGCGCTTCGGTGAGTTCGCGACCCACGAGGGCGAGATCGTCAGCGGCGTCGTGCAGCGCGACTCGCGTGCCAACGCCCGCGGCATGGTCGTCGTGAAGATCGGTGGCGAGACCAACAACGCCGAGGGACTGATCCCGCCGGCAGAGCAGGTGCCGGGGGAGACCTACGAGCACGGCGACCGCATCAAGTGCTACGTCGTAGGCGTCTCCCGCGGACAGCGCGGCCCGCAGATCACCCTGTCGCGGACGCACCCCAACCTCGTACGCAAGCTGTTCGCCCTCGAGGTCCCCGAGATCGCCGACGAATCGGTGGAGATCGTCGCCGTCGCCCGTGAGGCCGGCCACCGCTCGAAGATCGCCGTGCACTCGACCGTCCCGGGCCTCAACGCCAAGGGTGCGTGCATCGGCCCGATGGGGCAGCGCGTGCGCAACGTCATGCGTGAGCTCGGCGAGGAGAAGATCGACATCATCGACTACGACGAGGATCCCGCCAAGTTCGTGGGCAACGCACTCTCGCCGTCGAAGGTGGTTTCGGTCACGGTCGTCGACCCCGACGCGCGTGCCGCCCGGGTGGTCGTGCCCGACTTCCAGTTGTCCCTCGCGATCGGCAAGGAAGGGCAGAACGCCCGGCTCGCGGCCCGGCTGACGGGCTGGCGGATCGACATCCGCAGCGACGCGGCACCGGCGGGGAACGACGATTCGCGCGGCGGCTCGACAGGCTCTTAGGAGTGGGATGCGGGATTCCGGGCAAATCAGCGGTACAGTGGTCGATGGTTCAGCATGACCTGCCCTCGACCGGCGGGGAACGCGCCACTACGGTGCGGACCTGTGTCGGATGTCGGCAGCGAACGCTGGCTGCCGAACTGCTCCGGGTGGTGGCGCGCGAGAAGGAACCGTCAGGTTTCGCCGTGATTCCCGATCCCCGACGCAGGCTTCCCGGGCGAGGTGCTTGGTTGCATCCCACTCCGGAATGTCTGGGCCTGGCGGTTCGGCGTCGAGCATTCGGCAGGGCACTGCGTGTGACCGGACAACCGGACACCGCAGCGCTGGATCAGCTGGTCGGGTCCACGGAACAGTGATCACGGACGCATCGAAACGGCTTCGGCCGGATAGACGGACGTGGGAACGACGACGAGGAACACCAACAGTGACATCGCACTCTGAGAAGAACAGGCACGAACACTCATGAGCACACCGTGAAGCACCAGCGATGAACGTCCATCGGAGATAACCCGAGGTCGTGCGGGCAGTCGGCCGCTCGACCTCATCAGTGAGGAGAGCAGTGGCAGGCAAGGCCCGCGTGCACGAGTTGGCGAAAGAACTCGGTGTCACCAGCAAGGAACTACTCGCACGCCTGAAGGAACAGGGCGAGTTCGTCAAGTCCGCGTCGTCGACGGTCGAACCGCCGGTCGCGCGTCGACTCCGCGAATCGTTCGGTAAGTCCGAAGGCGATGCAGCCGCGAAGGCTGCACCCACCCCCGCACCGAAGCCCGGTGCCCCCCGGCCGGGTCCCCGGCCCACCCCTGCGAGCCCGGCCCCCGCGGCCGAGACCGCACGTCCGAAGCCGGGCGCACCGAAGCCGGCCGCTCCCAAGCCGGCTCCGGCACCGGAGAAGCCCGCGGCTCCCACGCCGCAGGCCCCTGCCGCCCAGGCTGCACCGCAGTCCCCGGCTGCTCAGGCTCCCGGCGCCACACCGCAGGCCCCCGCGGCCAAGCCCGGCCCCAAACCGGCCGGTCCGCGTCCGGGTCCGAAGACCCCGCGCGTCGGTAACAACCCGTACTCCTCGGCTCCGGCCGAGCGTCCCGCTCCGCGTCCGGGTGCTCCGCGCCCCGGCCCGGGCGGACCGCGTCCGACTCCCGGACAGGGCGGACCCCGCCCCACGCCCGGACAGGGACGTCCCGCAGCAGGCCCCGGTGGCCCGCGTCCCGGACCCGGCCAGGCCGGTCCGCGTCCGGCTCCCGGTCAGGGCGGTCCCCGCCCGGCGCCCGGTCAGGGCGGACCCCGTCCGTCCCCGGGTTCGATGCCCCCGCGTCCCAATCCGGGTGCGATGCCGCAGCGTGCTGCGCGTCCGGCCGCGTCCGGTCGTCCGGGTCGTCCGGGTGGAGCTCCCGGTGGACGTCCCGGCGGTGGCGGCGGCTACCGCGGTGGCGGCGGTGGCGGCGCACCCGCAGGTGCAGGCGCTCCCGGTGGTTTCCGCGGTCGCCCCGGTGGCGGCGGCGGTGGACGCGGTCGCGGCGGTGCAGCCGGCGCGTTCGGTCGTCCCGGTGGCGCTCCGCGCCGTGGTCGCAAGTCGAAGCGGCAGAAGCGGCAGGAATACGATTCGATGCAGGCGCCGTCGGTCGGCGGCGTGCGGTTGCCGCGTGGCAACGGCGAGACCATCCGTCTCGCTCGCGGCGCATCGCTGTCCGACTTCGCCGAGAAGATCGACGCGAACCCGTCGGCCCTGGTGCAGGCGCTGTTCAACCTCGGTGAGATGGTCACGGCCACTCAGTCGGTGAACGACGACATCCTCGAGCTGCTCGGCTCGGAGATGAACTACGTCGTGCAGGTCGTCTCGCCCGAGGACGAGGACCGCGAGCTGCTCGAGTCGTTCGACATCCAGTACGGCGAGGACGAGGGTGGCGAGGAAGACCTCCGCCAGCGTCCGCCGGTGGTCACCGTCATGGGTCACGTCGACCACGGCAAGACCCGCCTGCTCGACACGATCCGCAAGGCGAACGTCGGCGAGGGCGAGGCCGGTGGCATCACCCAGCACATCGGTGCCTACCAGGTGATGACGCACCTCAATGGTGAAGATCGCCTGATCACCTTCATCGACACCCCGGGTCACGAGGCGTTCACCGCCATGCGTGCCCGCGGTGCGAAGTCGACGGACATCGCGATCCTCGTGGTCGCCGCCGACGACGGCGTCATGCCGCAGACGGTGGAGGCGATCAACCACGCGCAGGCCGCCGATGTCCCGATCGTGGTCGCGGTGAACAAGATCGACAAGGAGGGTGCGAACCCTCAGAAGATCCGTCAGCAGCTCACCGAGTACGGGCTGGTCGCGGAGGAGTACGGCGGCGACACCATGTTCGTCGACATCTCCGCGAAGCAGAACCTGCACATCGAGCAGCTGCTCGAAGCGGTGCTGCTCACCGCCGACGCGGCGCTCGATCTGCGGGCCAACCCGGACATGGAGGCGCAGGGCGTCGCCATCGAGGCGCACCTCGACCGCGGTCGCGGTCCGGTGGCCACGGTGCTCATCCAGCGCGGCACCCTGCGAGTCGGCGACTCGATCGTCGCCGGCGACGCCTACGGCCGCGTGCGGCGCATGGTCGACGAGCACGGTGAGGACGTGCTCGAGGCACTGCCGTCGCGTCCGGTCCAGGTCGTCGGCTTCACGTCGGTGCCCGGCGCCGGCGACAACCTGGTCGTCGTCGAAGAGGACCGCATCGCGCGTCAGATCGCCGACCGGCGTAATGCCCGCAAGCGCAACGCGCTCGCAGCACGCAGCCGCAAGCGCATCAGCCTCGAGGACCTCGATGCCGCTCTCAAGGAGCACAACGAGCTCAACCTCATCCTCAAGGGCGACAACTCGGGTACCGTCGAGGCCCTCGAAGAGGCGCTCATGGGTATCGAGATCGACGACGAGGTGCGTCTGCGCGTCATCGACCGCGGTGTCGGTGGTGTCACCGAGACCAACGTCAACCTCGCTGCCGCGTCGAACGCCGTGATCATCGGCTTCAACGTCCGCGCCGAGGGCAAGGCCACGGAGCTCGCGAACCGCGAGGGCGTCGACATCCGCTACTACTCGGTCATCTACCAGGCGATCGACGAGGTGGAGAAGGCCCTCAAGGGCATGCTCAAGCCGATCTACGAGGAGGTCGAGCTCGGCCGCGCCGAGATCCGTGCGATCTTCAAGTCGTCGAAGGTCGGCAACATCGCGGGTTGCCTCGTGCAGTCCGGCATCGTCAAGCGCAACGCGAAGGCCCGCCTCATCCGCGACAGCAACGTCGTGGCCGAGACGGTCACCATCTCGTCGCTGCGCCGCGAGAAGGACGACGTCACCGAGGTCCGCGAGGGCTTCGAGTGCGGTATGACGATCACCTACTCCGACATCAAGGTCGGCGACGTGATCGAGGCGTACGAGTTGCGCGAGAAGCCGCGCGACTGATCCACCCGCACCCGTGGCGGTGAACGATTCGTCGTTCGCCGCCACGGGTGTGTCGGGACGCCCGACCGGGCCGGTGCAGAGCCGACCGGACGGGCGACCGGACGGTCCTCGAGGGGAGAAGCGGATATATCTGGGAGCGCTCGAACTCGACCTGCTGCTCGGCGACGTGCATTCGCTCAAACAGAAGAGATCGGCGATCCGTCCGGTGATCGCGGAACTGCGCCGGTTCGGGGTGTCCGCCGCCGAAACCGGGGAACACGATCTGTACCGCCGGGCGCAGGTGGGTGTGGCGGTCGTCGCCCCCGACCTCGCGCACGTCGGAGAGATACTGGACAAGTGTGAGCGGCTGGTCGCCCAGCGGCCCGAACTCGACCTGCTGTCGGTCAGACGCAGGCTGTACGGGCCCGAGGACTGATCCCGGCCGCACGACGGGCCGCCTGCCGGCGGCCACAGAAGGGAACGAACGACATGGCCGATCCAGCACGGGCCCGCCGACTCGCGAAGCGCATCGCCACCATCGTGGCCACCGCCATCGACCTCGAGATCAAGGATCCGCGGCTCGAGTTCGTGACGATCACCGACGCGAAGGTCACCGCGGATCTGCACGACGCCACCGTCTACTACACGGTCCGCGGCGCGGATCTGAACACCGAACCCGATCACGAAGCAGCTGCTGCCGGCCTCGAGAAGGCCAAGGGCGTGCTCCGCTCGAAGGTCGGCGCCGGCACCGGTGTGCGGTTCACCCCGACGCTGACGTTCGTCACCGACACCGTGCCCGACACGGCACGGCACATGGAGGAACTCCTCGCACGCGCTCGCGCGGCCGACGACGAGGTCGCACGCGCCCGTGAGGGTGCCGTTCCGGCCGGCGACGCCGATCCCTACAAGGAACCCCGTGAACGCGACGCCGGTGACGACGACGAATAACGCACCGGTGCCCGACCCGACTCCTCCGGTGATCCCGTCGCACCGGGACGATGCCGCTCTCCCGTCTGCCCCGGCAGGATCCGTCGACCTGCCGGGTGCCGCCGCACTGCTGGATGCGGCGGCCACCGTGACGGTGCTGTGCCACATCAATCCCGACGCCGACACCCTCGGCAGCGGGCTGGCCCTCGGGCTCGCGCTCGAGCGGCGCGGTGTCGCCGTGCAGGTGGCGTTCGGTTCGCCGGCGAACATGCCGGACTCGATGCGGTCGCTGCCGGGCGCACACCTGGTCACGCCGGTCTCGGAGGTGCGCCGCGAGGCCGATCTCGTGGTGACCGTCGACTGCGGTACCGCGGGCCGTCTCGGTGTCCTGCGCGACCGTTTGAAGACCGCCCCGAACGTCC
Source organism: Rhodococcus sp. AB351 (assembly GCF_049538275.1). Lineage (NCBI taxonomy): Bacteria > Bacillati > Actinomycetota > Actinomycetes > Mycobacteriales > Nocardiaceae > Rhodococcus > Rhodococcus sp. AB351. The sequence continues at coordinate 299,492 of NZ_JBMVFW010000002.1, read as the reverse complement.
TGGTGATCGATCACCACCTGTCCAACACGCGGTTCGGCACCCACAACCTCATCGACCCGGAGTCCGAGGCCACCGCGATGGTGCTCGCCGACCTCTTCGACGTGTGGGGTGTCGAGATCGATGCCGCACTCGCGCACTGCCTGTACGCGGGACTGGTGACCGACACCGGATCGTTCCGGTGGGGTCGCCCGCAGGCCCACGGACTCGCCGAGCGTCTGCTCGCCACCGGGATCGACGGCACGTCGATCACGCGTGCCCTGCTCGACACCCATCCCTTCGGGTGGCTGCCGATGCTGTCGTCGGTGCTTGCCACTGCCACGCTCGAACGCGACGCCGCGCAGGGCAGGGGACTGGTCTACGCCTTCGTCCGGCGCGCCGACTCCGCACATCTCGGTCCGGAGGAGGTCGAGAGCGTCATCGACATCGTGCGCACCACCGCGGAGGCCGAGGTCGCCGCAGTGTTCAAGGAGGTCGCTCCCGAGGAGTGGACCGTCTCGCTGCGCGCCAAGAGCTCGGTGGACGTGTCCGCCGTCGCCACCGCACTCGGCGGCGGAGGACACCGCCTGGCGGCGGGGTACACCGCCCACGGCGACACCGATCGGATCGTCGCCGCCCTGCGCGGCGTGCTCGGTTGACGGCGTCCGGCGAGTCGCCCGCCTCGGATATCTCCGGACGGCGCATTCTCGGACTCGCCCTTCCCGCGCTCGGGGTGCTCGCGGCCGAACCGCTCTACCTGCTGTTCGACATCGCCGTCGTCGGCCGGCTCGGGGCGCTGCCCCTGGCCGGTCTCGCGATCGGCGGATTGATCCTCGCTCAGGTGAGCACCCAGCTCACCTTCCTGTCGTACGGCACCACCTCGCGTGCGGCGCGTTTCCACGGCGCGGACCGGCACGACGACGCGGTCGGCGAAGGCGTGCAGGCGACGTGGCTCGCGATGATCGTCGGACTGGCCATCCTGATCGTCGGGCAGGCGCTGGCCGGCCCCGTCGCGCGGCTGCTCGCCGGTGATGCCGAGATCGCCGACGCCGCCGTCTCCTGGCTGCGTGTCGCGCTGTTCGGGGCACCCCTGATCCTCGTCGGCCTGGCAGGGAACGGCTGGATGCGCGGCGTGCAGGACACGATCCGGCCGCTGCGTTTCGTCATCACCGGTCTCGCCCTGTCGGCGGTGCTGTGCCCGGTACTGGTCCACGGTCTGCTGGGTGCTCCCCGGTGGGAGCTCGTCGGTTCCGCCGTCGCCAACGTGATCGGGCAGTCCGTGACGGCCGTCCTGTTCGTCGTGGCGCTGTTGCGGTCCGGGGTTCCGCTGCGACCGCGACCCGCCGTGATCGGCGCGCAGTTGCGGCTCGGCCGCGACCTGATCGCCCGCAGCCTCGCGTTCCAGGCCTGCTTCCTGTCCGCGGCGGCGGTGGCGTCGCGCTTCGGTGCGGCCGCGGTGGCCGGTCATCAGGTCGTGCTGCAACTGTGGAACTTCGTGACCCTGACCCTGGACTCGCTGGCGATCGCCGCGCAGGCCCTCGTCGGAGCAGCACTCGGTGCGGCCGATCGGCGGGGCGCGACGCGCCTGGCGTGGCGGTTGTCGGCCTGGTCGGCGGTCTTCGCGGTCGTCCTCGCGGTGGTCTTCGTGGTCGGCAAGGACGTGATCCCGGGTCTGTTCACCACCGACACCGAGGTGCTCGACCAGATCGGCGTCGCGTGGTGGTTCTTCGTCGCGATCATGCCGCTCGCGGGAATCGTGTTCGCACTCGACGGTGTTCTCCTCGGTGCCGGGGACGCCGCCTTCCTGCGCACCGCGACGCTGGCCTCGGCGTTGTTCGGCTTCCTGCCGTTGATCTGGTTGTCGCTCGCGTACGACTGGGGTCTGGCGGGTATCTGGACGGGGCTTACGGTGTTCATCGTGTTCCGGATGATCGCCGTCGTATGGCGCACGCTCTCGGGACGATGGGCGGTGACGGGCGCGGACCGGCAGGTGCGTGTCCAGGACGAGTCGGGAGGTTAGTGCGTGGCAGCGAAGCTGTGGGCGATCAGCGACATCCATGTGGGCCATCGGGGCAACCGGCCGGTCACCGAGGATCTGTATCCCGAGTCGCCCGACGACTGGTTGATCGTCGCGGGCGACGTGTCGGAGAAGACCGACGACATCCGGTGGGCGCTGTCGCTGCTCCGCAGCCGGTTCGCGAAGGTGATCTGGGTGCCCGGCAACCACGAACTGTGGACGACCGCCAAGGATCCGGTGCAGATGTTCGGGGTCGCGCGCTACGACTACCTCGTCACGATGTGCCGCGAACTCGACGTGCTCACCCCCGAGGATCCCTATCCGGTCTGGGAGGGCGAGGACGGGCCCGTGGTGCTCGTGCCGATGTTCCTGCTCTACGACTACTCGTTCCTGCCGGAGGGCACCACGACGAAGGCGGACGGTCTCGCTCTCGCGCGCGAACGCAACGTCGTCGCGACCGACGAGTTCCTGCTGAAGCCGGATCCGTACATCACGCGCGACACCTGGTGCCGGGTGCGTGTGGAGCAGACCCGCGCCCGTCTCGACGCGCTCGACCCCGCCCTGCCCACCGTGCTGATCAACCACTTCCCGCTGGTGCGCGAACCCACGCGGATGCTGTTCTACCCCGAGTTCGCGCTGTGGTGCGGTACCACCGAGACGGCCGACTGGCACCTGCGCTACCGGGCGCTGTGCAGCGTCTACGGCCACCTGCACATCCCGCGGACCACCTACTACGACGGGGTGCGCTTCGAGGAGGTCTCGGTCGGCTACCCGCGCGAATGGCAGCGACGCGGCATGCCGGAGCAGCCCCTGCGGCAGATCCTGCCGGTCCCGGAGTATCCGCCGGGCAGCCTGAACAAGTGGGGCGGTCATTTCACCGTGACCCCCGAGATGGAAGCGGAGGCCGAGAAGATGCGGGCTCAACGAGAGAAGGAGTTGCGGTGACCGAACCGGACACCGGCCAGAAGACGGACACGCGCGGCGCGCTGATCGGGCGCATCGTGCCGGACGGCGTCGCTGCAGCCGAGTTGTTCGAGGACCCACCGGGACTGCGGCCGCATCCCCAGGAGGAGCCGCTCGTGGCGCGGGCCGTGGAGAAGCGGCGCCGCGAGTTCGCCGGTGCCCGTCACTGCGCCCGACAGGCCATGCGCACCCTCGGCGTCGACCCGGCGCCGGTACTGCGCGGGGAGAAGGGCGATCCGATCTGGCCGCGCGGCGTCGTCGGCAGCCTCACCCACTGCGACGGTTATCGCGGTGCCGTGCTGGGCTATTCGCTGCAGATCCGTTCGCTCGGCATCGACGCCGAGCCGCACGACGTGCTCCCCGACGGGGTGCTGCCCGCGGTGAGCCTCGAACCCGAACGCGAGTGGCTCGCCTCGGCCGGCGACGACCTGCACTGGGACCGTCTGCTGTTCTGCGCCAAGGAGGCCACCTACAAGGCGTGGTTCCCGCTGACGAAGCGGTGGCTGGGCTTCGAGGACGCCCACATCACGTTCGAACGCGACACCACCGCGGACGCGGTCACCGGCACCTTCCACTCGCGACTGCTCGTCCCCGGCGACACCCTCGACGGGCAACCGCTGACGGGCTTCGACGGACGGTGGCTCATCGCCGACGGTCTCGTCCTCACCGCGATCACGGTGCGTTGATGAACGACACCGTCCCCTCGCAGGAACATCCGGCCCTCGCCCGCGCAGGCCTGCTCGTCGTCGACAAGCCCGCCGGCATGACGAGCCACGACGTGGTGGCGCGCTGCCGCCGACTGCTCGGCACCCGCAAGGTCGGGCACGCGGGCACCCTCGACCCCATGGCGACGGGCGTGCTCGTCCTCGGCGTCGAGCGCGCCACGAAGCTGCTCGGGCTGCTCGCGCTGACGACCAAGTCGTACACCGCGACGATCCGTCTCGGGCAGAGCACCGTCACGGACGATGCGGAAGGCGAGACCGTCGCGACCACCGATGCGACGCACGTGACCGACGAGCAGATCGGCGAGGGCGTGGCGGCGCTGACCGGCGACATCCAGCAGGTGCCCGCCAGCGTCAGCGCCATCAAGATCGACGGCAAGCGCGCCTACGCCCGGATGCGTGAAGGGGAGGCGGTCGAGCTGAAGGCCCGGCCCGTCACCGTCTCGCGGTTCGACGTCCTCGTCCGGCGCGATGTGCCCGAGAGCGGCTTCGTGGACCTCGACGTCGACGTGGACTGCTCGTCCGGCACCTACATCCGGGCGCTCGCACGCGATCTCGGCGCGGCCCTCGGAGTGGGCGGCCATCTGACGGCGCTGCGTCGCACGAAGGTCGGCCCGTTCGGACTCGAACACGCCCGCACGCTCGAACAGCTCGCCGACGACCCGACGCCGAGCCTCGACATCGACGCGGCGGTGCGCACGGCCTTCGAGTGCCGGACCATCAGCGACGAGGAGGCGGGGCTGCTCGCGAACGGCCGCTGGCTCGAGCCCGTCGGGATCCGCGGGGTCTACGGCGCCGTGGATGCGCAGGGCCGGGCCGCGGCGCTGCTGCAGGAGAAGGGCAAGCGGGCCGCGGCGGTGTTCGTGGTGCGGCCCTCCAACATGTGAGCCGGCTCAGACCAGCCAGATCGCTTCGGCGGCCGGGTGACCGAGGTCGATCGTGCGGCCCTCGGTCCGGCCCAGCCGGACCGAGATGGTCCCGGCGAAGTCGCGGCGTTCGAGGACCGTGATGTCGGTGTCGAGCGCGATCCCGACCTCGTCGAAGTAGCGCAGCATCGCGGGGTCGGAGTCGGAGATGCGGGCCACCCGGCCGTGGTCGCCGTCGTTGAACTCGCTCAGGGCGCGGGCGGGCGGTGCCGGGATCGTGCCGTCGGGCGACGGGATCGGGTCGCCGTGCGGGTCGCGTTCGGGATGGCCGAGTTTGGCGTCGATCGCCGCGACCATCCGTTCGGAGACGGCGTGTTCGAGGATCTCGGCCTCGTCGTGCACCTCGTCCCACCCGTAGTCGAGCTCGCGGACCAGGAAGGTCTCGATGAGGCGATGGCGACGGACCATCGCCACCGCGGCCTGCCGACCCTCGTCGGTGAGCGAGATCGCGCCGTATCGCTCGTGGTCGACGAGTCCCTGGTCGGCGAGGCGGCGCACCGCTTCGGACACGGTGGACGCCGACACGCCCAGCTTCTCGGCGAGCAGCTTGGTGGAGATCTTCTCCCCGGACCACTCCTGGACCGTCCACATGATCTTGAGATAGTCCTGTGCGACCGAGGACAACATCTCGGTCGCGGTGGTCTCGTTACTCTCAGGCACGCGTCCAGCTTAGGTAACCGTCACCCGGGAATCACGCTCTCCGTCGGCTCGCTCGCCCTTTCGCCCTCCGGGGCGCGGCGACGCGTCACGAGCCGGGTGAGGACGCCCTGCCGCGGCGCGAACAGGTACGCGAGGGTGAAGACCACGGCCTGGGCGAGCACCACCACGCCGCCGGTCGCAGCATCGGTGTAGTAGCTCGTGTACACACCGACCACCGACGCGATCACCGCGAGTACCGGTGCGATCACCAACATCCGGGCCATCCGGTCGGTGAGCAGATAGGCCGTCGCGCCCGGGATGATGAGCATCGCGACGACCAGGATCACACCGACCGCCTGCAACGCGCTGACGATCGTCACCGCGAGCAGCGACAGCAGCAGCGCCGACAGCGCGGCGGGGGACAGGCCGAGGGTGTGCGCCTGGACGCGGTCGAAGGCGAACAGCGTCAGATCGCGGCGCTTCGCGACGAGGACAGCCAGCACGACGGCCGCCAGGATCGACACCTGCCAGACGTCGCCCGTGGCGAGACCGAGCAGGTTCCCGAACAGCACGTGGTGCAGGTCGATCTGGCTCGGGTTCTTCGAGATCAGAACCACGCCCAGGGCGAACAGTGTCGTGAAGACGATGCCGATGGTCGCGTCCTCCTTGACGCGGCTCGTGCCGCGGACGAGCCAGATCAACGCGACGGCGATGCCGGCGAAGACGAGGGCTCCGAGCGCGAAGGGCACCCCCACCAGATAGGCGAGGACGACACCGGGCAGCACGGCATGCGAGACCGCGTCGCCCATCAGCGACCAGCCGATGAGCACGAGCCAGCAGCTGAGCAGCGCGCACACGATCGTCGCGGCCACCGCGACGAGCAGCGCGCGCTGCATGAAGCCGTACTGCAGGGGTTCGATCAACGTGTCGATCATCGTCCGGCCTCCTGTGCGTACGTCTCCCGTGCGAAATCCTCGGCCCGCCCACCGTTCGCCGGTGGGGGAGCACCGAAGGCGCGGGCGAGGTTCTCCGGGAGCAGGACCTCCTCGGGGGAGCCGTGCACGAGCACGCGCCGCTGCAGCAGCACCGCCTCGTCGCACAGTTGCGCGAGACCCGCGAGATCGTGGGTGGCGACGAGGATCGCGTGACCGCTCGCCGCCAGTTCGCGGATGACGGCGGTCAGCGCGTGCTCGGTGGTGGTGTCGACCCCCGCGAACGGCTCGTCGAGCAGCAGCAGCGGCGAGCCCTGCGCGATCGCCCGTGCCACGAAGACACGCTTGCGCTGACCGCCCGAGAGCTGCCCGATCTGCCGGCCGGAGAGCGCGGTCATGCCCACGCGTTCGAGCGCGGCGTCGACGGCCTCGTGGTCGGCGGGGCGCGGACGGCGCAGGAAGCCCTGGTGGCCGTAGCGTCCCGTCATGACGACGTCGCGTACGCCGATCGGGAAGTTCCAGTCGACGGCCTCGGACTGCGGCACGTAGGCGACCTGCGTGCGGCGACGCGCCACGGCGGTGGTCGTCCCGCCGATGGTGACGCGACCCGAGGTGGGTCGCACGAGACCCATGATCGTCTTGAACAGCGTCGACTTGCCCGAGCCGTTCGTGCCCACGAGTCCGCAGACGCGGCCCGGTGCGAGCTTCAGGGTGACGTTCTGCAGGGCCAGGACAGTGTCGTAACGCACCGTCACGTCGTCGACGAACAGTGCCGGTGTGTCGAGTGTCGAAGTCATGGCCTCAGTCCCGTCGTGATGACGTCGATGTCGTGTCGGAGCAGATCGAGGTAGGTGGGGACGGGGCCGTCCGCCTCGGAGAGCGAGTCGACGTAGAGGATTCCGCCGAATTCCGTTCCGGTGTCGGCGGCGACCTGCCGTTGCGCCTTGTCCGAGACGGTCGATTCGCAGAACACCGCCGGCACCTCGTTGGTGCGCACGAAGTCGACGGTGCGGGCGATCTGCTGGGGGGTGCCCTGCTGGTCGGAGTTCACCGGCCACAGATAGGCCTCCTGCAGCCCGGCGTCCCGCGCGAGATAGCTGAACGCGCCCTCACAGGTGACGAGTGCGCGCCGGTCGGCGGGCACGCCGTCGAGGGCGGTGACGAGTTCGGTGTGGAGACCGTCGAGTTCGGCCTTGTACGCCTCGGCGCGGGCCGCGAAGTCGTCCGCGTATTCGGGGGCGAGGTCGGCCAGTGCCGCGGCGATGTTGTCGACGTAGACGCGGGCGGCGAGCGGGGACATCCAGGCGTGGGGGTTGTACGGGCCCGTCGTCGCGCCCTCGCCGATCGGCAGGGGGTCCACGCCCTCGCTCACGACCACGTGCTCGGCGTCGACGTCGGCGACGAACTGCTCGAACCACCGCTCGAGACCGAGTCCGTTGTCGAGGACGAGATCGGCCTCGGTCGCGAACCGCAGGTCGCCCGGGGTGGGCTCGTAGCCGTGGACCTCGGCGCCGGGTTTCGTGATGGACTCGACCCGCACGTGTTCGCCGCCGACGTTGCGTGCCATGTCGGCGAGGACGGTGAAGGTGGTCAGGACCAGGGGCCGGTCGTCGGCGGAACCGGTGGTGGAACACGCCGTGAGGGCGGCAGCGCAGGCCGTGGCCGCGAAGACGGCGATCATGCGACCGGCGCGGGAGGATACGGACCGTGTTCTGTGGGCTCTCGACGAAAAGTTCGGCACACCGAAATTATGCATTCGCAGGGCCGTCAACGTCATGTGGGGCACGCCGGGAGCCATCCGGGCGTGCCCCACCCGCTCATGAGCCGTAGGCTGCCGATGTGCAGAGATGGCGAGGTCTGGACGAAATTCCTGCGGACTGGGGTCGGTGTGTACTCACGATCGGCGTGTTCGACGGTGTACACCGCGGCCATCAGCAACTCATAGCGCGTGCCGTCGAGGCCGCGCGGGCACGCGGTGTGGCCGCCGTGCTCATGACCTTCGATCCCCACCCCATGGAAGTGGTACGCCCCGGCAGTCACCCGGCGCAGCTGACCACCCTCGCGCGGCGCGCCGAACTCGCCGAGGAACTCGGCATCGACGTCTTCTGCGTCATGCCGTTCACCCCGGAGTTCATGAAGCTCTCACCGGAGCGGTACGCCCACGAGATCCTCGTCGAGCGACTGCACGTGGCCGAGGTGGTCGTGGGGGAGAACTTCACCTTCGGCAAGAAGGCTGCCGGCACCGTCGACATGCTCCGCTCGATCGGTGAACGCTTCGGGTTCGCGGTGCAGGGGCTCACGCTGGTCGCCGAGCACGCCGTGACGTTCTCGTCGACGTACATCCGTTCGTGCGTCGACGCCGGGGACGTCGTCGCGGCCGCGGACGCACTCGGGCGCCCGCACCGGGTCGAGGGTGTGGTCGTGCACGGCGACGGCCGCGGTCGCGGACTCGGATTCCCGACCGCCAACGTCGCACCGCCGATCTACGCGGCGATCCCCGCCGACGGCGTGTACGCGGCCTGGTTCACGGTGCTCGACTCCGGTTCGCCCGTCGAGGGACTCACGGCCGGTCAGCGTTACCTCGCGGCCGTGTCGGTGGGTACCAATCCGACCTTCTCCGGACGCAAGCGCACGGTCGAGGCGTTCGTCCTCGACGAGAAGGCCGATCTGTACGGCCAGCACGTGGCGGTCGACTTCGTCGAGCGGCTGCGGGGCATGGAGAAGTTCGATTCGGTCGAGGCGCTCATCTCCGCGATGCACCGCGACGCCGAACGAGCGCGAGAGGTCCTTACGAAGACTCCCGACTGACGCCGGTGTCGTTCGGGTGGCCGGTGTCGTCCGAACGAACGAAACTGCGAGTTCGGTAGCAAGAACCGCTTGTATGGCGTCACAATCGGCTACATGCTTTTTCGAGAGTGGAGGTCCGCGCGCCTTTCGTGGGTCGATGCGGGTAACTACTTTCAGTCGATCCCGGGACGGCCCACCGATTGGTGGTCGTTCGCCGTGTTCTCCGAGGACCGGGGACGCACTCCGGACCGCGAGGCGGTTCTGTCGTTCTTCGCCTCCCGGATGCACCTGGTCAGCGCTCTGGCACGTCGGATCGCCGACGCGCCGGGCTCACTGGACTATCCCTACTGGGTGAAGGCCGACCTCGCCGTCGACGACGTGGTCACCGTCCACGACGCGCGCAGTTCCACCTTCGAGGACTGGCTCGGGTCGGTGGCGCGACTGTCCGCCGACGGCGTCGACGCCGCCCGGTGCCCGTGGCAGGTGCACGTCTTCCCGGGCGTCCCCGATCCGGACGAGCCCGGCGCGACCGTCACCGTCGCCGCGATCCAGGCGAGCCATGCCATGCTCGTCGGTTCCTCCGCCCGGGGGCTCCTCGAAGCCCTGTTCGGTGAGGAGGGCCGGCCGCTGGAGGTCGACGGTCTCGCGCCGCCCGCCGGCACGACCCATCCCGTCGCGGCCACGACGCACGGCATCGCCCGTCTCGCGATCTGGCCGGTCGTCGCGCTCGACGGGCTCGTGCGGGCACATCCGGAGGCGCGTCGTCGCCGTCAGGATCCGCTGCCCGGAACGGTAAGCGCGGATCCCGCCCCGGACAGGACTCCCGTCGTGCAGACGAACCGCCGGGTCATCCGCATCCTGCGGCCCGACCTGTCGGCGCTGGCCGGACGATCGTGGACGGTGACCGCCCTCGGGCTGACGGCGGTGTCGCTCGCGATGGAGCGCTATTACCGCGAGCGCGGGGAGGATGTGCCCTCGGAGTACGCGGCGGTGCCCGTGGCGCTCGGCGAGTCGGCGGCCGGGCTCGGGGTGAATCGCGTCGCGGGCGGTCTGGTGCCCCTGCACGTCGAGATCCCCGAGCCTGCGCAGCGCGCGGCGACGATTGCCGACTCCCTCGCGCGTGAACGGGCCCGCGTCGACTCGGCGGAGAGCATCGACGCGATGCACCGCACGGGCGCCGCGCCCTATCCGGTCTTCCGGCGTGTCTCCCGCGCGCTGGCGCGCGCGCTCGCGTCCGGAGCGGTCCCCGGCGTCGCGACGGCGCTCAGCAGCGTCAACTGCGGTGCGGACGTACGGTGGTCGGTGCCGTGGGGGCACCTGAAGTTCATTGCCGGTGTGCAGGCCCTCGTGCCGCGTGTCGACTTCATGCACACCTTCGCGCGGGCGGGGGATGCGTTCGCGGTCACCGTCCTGGCCCCGGCACGGGACGACAACCGTCCCAACCGCGACATCGACCGGTACGTCGAGCTGCTCGATCAGGGTTTCGCCGAGGTGTCGGCCGCGGTGGGCCGCGCGGGTGCCGGCCGGCGTTGAACCCCGCTCGTGGTTCGGCGGCGGAAGCCGGCTCTGATAGGCTGGACCGTCGGTGCGCGCTGCGGTTCGCGGTGGCCGTACCGGGCGGACTCCGGTCCGTCTACCGTCACGCGGACGTCAGTTGTACAGGAGTGACCCAGTGGCTCTGACCACCGAACAGAAGAAGCAGATCCTCGGCGAGTACGGCCTCCACGAGACCGACACCGGTTCCCCCGAGGCGCAGGTGGCACTGCTCACCAAGCGCATCGTGGACCTCACCGAGCACCTCAAGCAGCACAAGCACGACCACCACTCCCGCCGCGGCCTGCTGCTGCTGGTCGGTCGTCGTCGCCGCCTGCTGAAGTACGTCGAGAAGGTCGACGTCGAGCGTTACCGCTCGCTCATCCAGCGTCTGGGTCTGCGTCGCTGACGCGGACACGACACGACCTGATCTGCATTCGCTGATCTTTTCCGGCAGCCGACGGGGTACCCACTACACTGGGCCCCGTTGGCTGTCGGTGTTTGTGCCGGTTCGGCCGGCGACTTCCATCGCCTCCAATGGTGATGATCCGTATGCACCGACGGTGTCGGTCCTCGGTAGTGACCTTCCGGTCCCGTCGGGTGTCGTATCCCGAATCCGCCGGAGGGTTTCGATCGACGACCGCCTCCGTGAGTCGGTGCGCAGCCGTGGCCACGGGGGTCGCGGCGCCCGCGCGGGTACGGCGAAGACGAAGAGGGAAGAGAAGACATACAGATGACAAGCACTACCGCAGTCGAGATCGACGAAGGGGTCTACGAGACCACCGCGACGCTCGACAACGGTGCCTACGGCACCCGCACCATCCGTTTCGAGACCGGCCGCCTCGCACGCCAGGCCGCCGGTTCGGTCGTCGCCTATCTCGACGACGAGACCATGCTGCTCTCGGCTACCAGCGCCTCGAAGCAGCCCAAGGACCAGTTCGACTTCTTCCCGCTGACGGTGGACGTCGAGGAGCGCATGTACGCCGCGGGTCGCATCCCCGGCTCGTTCTTCCGTCGTGAGGGACGCCCCTCCACCGACGCGATCCTGACCTGCCGTCTGATCGACCGGCCGCTGCGCCCGTCCTTCGTCGACGGTCTGCGCAACGAGATCCAGGTCGTCGTCACGGTTCTGAGCCTGAACCCGAACGACCTCTACGACGTCGTCGCGATCAACGCCGCGTCGGCCTCCACCCAGCTCGCCGGCCTGCCGTTCTCCGGCCCGGTCGGTGGCGTGCGTGTCGCGCTCATCGTCTCCGACGACAACAAGTCGGGCCAGTGGGTCGCGTTCCCGACCGTCGAGCAGCTCGAGAACGCCGTCTTCGACATGGTCGTCGCCGGTCGCATCGTCGGTGGGGGAGACAACCCCGACACCGCCGACGTCGCGATCATGATGGTCGAGGCCGAGGCGACCGAGAACGTCATCGCGCTCGTCGACGGTGGCGCCCAGGCGCCCACCGAGTCCGTCGTGGCCGAGGGCCTCGAGGCAGCGAAGCCGTTCATCGCCCGCCTGTGCATCGCGCAGCAGCAGCTCGCCTCCGCCTCCGCGAAGCCCACCGGTGAGTTCCCGCTGTTCCCGCCCTACCAGGACGACGTCTACGCCGCGGTCGAGTCCGCTGCGTCGGAGAAGCTCGCCGAGGCGCTCACCATCGCCGGCAAGCAGGAGCGCGACGACCGCACCGACGAGATCAAGGTCGAGGTGCTCGAGCAGGTCGCTCCGAACTTCGAGGGTCGCGAGAAGGAGATCGGCGCTGCCTTCCGTTCGCTGACCAAGAAGCTCGTGCGCCAGCGCATCCTGCGCGACCAGTTCCGCATCGACGGCCGCGGTGTCACCGACATCCGTGCCCTCTCCGCCGAGGTCGCGGTCGTTCCCCGCGCCCACGGTTCGGCGCTGTTCGAGCGCGGCGAGACCCAGATCATGGGTGTCACCACGCTCGACATGGTGAAGATGGCGCAGCAGGTCGACTCGCTCGGTCCCGAGACCAGCAAGCGCTACATGCACCACTACAACTTCCCGCCGTACTCCACCGGTGAGACCGGTCGTGTCGGCTCGCCGAAGCGTCGCGAGATCGGCCACGGTGCCCTCGCGGAGCGCGCGCTCATCCCGGTTCTGCCGAGCCAGGAGGAGTTCCCCTACGCCATCCGTCAGGTCTCCGAGGCCCTCGGCTCGAACGGCTCGACGTCCATGGGTTCGGTCTGCGCCTCGACGCTGTCGATGCTCAACGCCGGTGTGCCGCTCAAGGCCCCGGTCGCCGGTATCGCCATGGGCCTGGTCTCCGACGAGGTCGAGCTCGAGGACGGCACCCGTGAGACCCGCTACGTCGCCCTCACCGACATCCTCGGTGCGGAGGACGCGTTCGGCGACATGGACTTCAAGGTCGCCGGCACGAAGGACTTCGTGACCGCCCTGCAGCTCGACACCAAGCTCGACGGCATCCCGTCGCAGGTCCTCGCCGGTGCGCTCTCGCAGGCCCACGATGCCCGCGCCACGATCCTCGAGGTCATGGCCGAGGCCATCGACACGCCCGACGAGATGAGCGAGTTCGCTCCGCGTATCACCACCATCAAGGTCCCGGTGGACAAGATCGGTGAGGTCATCGGCCCCAAGGGCAAGATGATCAACTCGATCACCGAGGAGACCGGCGCCAACATCTCCATCGAAGATGACGGCACCGTCTACGTCGGTGCAGCGGACGGCCCGTCCGCGCAGGCCGCGATCGACAAGATCAACGCCATCGCCAACCCGCAGCTGCCGAAGGTCGGCGAGCGCTTCCTCGGCACCGTGGTCAAGACCACGGCGTTCGGAGCGTTCGTCTCCCTGCTCCCCGGCCGCGACGGCCTGGTGCACATCAGCAAGCTCGGCAACGGCAAGCGCATCGCCAAGGTCGAGGACGTCGTGAACGTCGGTTCGAAGATCCGCGTCGAGATCGCCGACATCGACAACCGCGGCAAGATCAGCCTCGTCCCCGTCGAGGACGAGTCGGCCGAGGCCGCTGCGACCGGCGAGAACGCCGAGTCCTGATCACCCCACCCGCCTGCCGGTTCCCGGTGGGCGCGTGAACCCCGCACCCGTGGCGCCCGACATCCGGTCGGGCACCACGGGTGCGTCGTTTCCGGCAGACCATGGTTACCGGGGTGCAACGGCCGGACGTCATCCGGGTGAGGTTCCGCCGAACCGGGTCCGGACCGCGCCCGGGAATGGTTCCCTGAATATGTGAGAACGGCCACGCCAACGGATCTCGGGAGGTTGCGCGGAGCGAATCTGGCTCTGGCGACCTGGGTGTCCGCCATCAACTTCTGGGCCTGGAACATGATCGGGCCGCTGTCGACGACCTACGCCACCGACATGTCGCTCAGCAGCACGGAAGCGTCGATGCTGGTGGCCACGCCGATCCTCGTAGGCTCCCTCGGCCGCATCGCGGTCGGGGCGATGACGGACCGGTACGGCGGACGGGCGATGTTCATCGCCGTCTCGCTGCTGTCGATCGTTCCCGTCGTCGCGGTCGGATTCGCCGCCGAGGCCGGCTCCTACCCGCTGCTCCTGGTCTGCGGCTTCTTCCTCGGCATCGCCGGCACGATCTTCGCGGTCGGGATCCCGTTCGCCAACAACTGGTACGAACCCGCCCGCCGCGGCTTCGCGACCGGCGTGTTCGGGGCGGGCATGGTGGGCACGGCCCTGTCGGCCTTCTTCACCCCGCGCTTCGTGAACTGGTTCGGGCTGGTGCCCACCCACATCGTCGTGGCGGCCGCCCTCGCCGTGACCGCCGTGGTGTGCATCCTGGTGATGCGCAACGCTCCCGATTTCCGTCCCAACACCGACCCGGTGCTGCCCAAACTGACAGCCGCGGCGAAACTCGGTGTGACCTGGGAGATGTCGTTCCTGTACGCGGTCGTGTTCGGCGGATTCGTGGCGTTCAGCAACTACCTGCCCACCTACATCAAGACGATCTACGGCTTCTCCGCCGTCGACGCCGGTACGCGCACGGCGGGTTTCGCGCTCGCCGCGGTCCTCGCCCGGCCCGTGGGCGGAGCGCTGTCGGACCGGGTGCCGCCGAAGTACGTGGTCCTGGCCTCGTTCACCGGCACCGCCGTGATGGCGGTGATCGCGACCTTCCAGCCCCCGCCCGACCTGTGGTCGGCGCTGACGTTCATCACAATGGCGATCTTCCTGGGCATCGGCACCGGCGGTGTCTTCGCGTGGGTGGCGCGCCGCGCCCCGGCGCACGCAGTGGGCAGTGTCACCGGCATCGTCGCCGCTGCCGGTGGGCTCGGCGGCTACTTCCCGCCACTGGTGATGGGCGCGACCTACGACGCCGAGGGCAACGACTACACCGTCGGTCTGCTCCTGCTCGCGGCGACGGCACTGGTGTGCCTGCTCTACACCGCATTTCGGCTGCACGCCCACGAACCGCCCCCATCGGTCGCACGATCCGGAACCCGCGACGTACGTGAGGAGAAGCCGTGACGGACACCGCCGGAGTCGGGAACCGGATCGAGGAACTGCTCGTGCGCAGCGGACGGTTCTTCACCTCCGGCGAGCAGTCCGACGACACACGCACGGTCACGCGGCGCGGTGGCCGCGAGGGCGACATCTTCTACCGGGACCGCTGGAGCCACGACAAGGTCGTCCGCTCCACACACGGGGTGAACTGCACCGGCTCGTGCTCGTGGAAGATCTACGTCAAGGACGGCATCATCACCTGGGAGACCCAGGAAACCGACTATCCGACAGTCGGTCCCGACCGTCCCGAGTACGAACCGCGCGGGTGCCCGCGCGGCGCGGCCTTCTCCTGGTACACCTACTCGCCGACGCGCGTGCGCTATCCGTACGCGCGCGGGCTGCTCGTCGAGATGTACCGGGAGGCGCGGCAGCGACTCGGCGATCCGGTGCTCGCCTGGGCCGACATCCAGAACGATCCCGAACGGCGCCGCCGCTACCAGCGTGCCCGCGGCAAGGGCGGACTGGTGCGCGTCACGTGGGCCGAGGCCACCGAGATGATCGCCGCCGCGCACGTCCACACCATCAAGGAGTACGGACCCGACCGGGTGGCCGGCTTCTCGCCGATCCCCGCCATGTCGATGGTCTCCTTCGCCGCCGGATCCCGGTTCGTCGAACTGCTCGGCGGCGTGATGACGTCGTTCTACGACTGGTACGCCGACCTACCGGTGGCGTCGCCGCAGGTCTTCGGCGATCAGACCGACGTACCCGAGTCCGGGGACTGGTGGGACGCCTCCTACCTGATGATGTGGGGTTCGAACGTGCCCGTCACCCGCACCCCGGACGCGCACTGGATGACGGAGGTCCGCTACCGCGGCACCAAGGTCGTCTCGGTGAGTCCGGACTACGCCGACAACACCAAGTTCGCCGACGAGTGGATGGCGTGCGCGGCCGGTACCGACGGTGCCCTGGCGATGGCGATGGGCCACGTGCTCCTCACCGAGTTCTATGTGCGGCAGCGCGTTCCGTTCTTCGTCGACTACGTGCGCCGATACACCGACCTGCCCTTCCTCGTGCGGCTCGAGGAACGCGACGGAAGGCTCGTGCCGGGCAAGAACCTCACCGCCGCCGATCTCGGGCACAGCGTCGAGAACGCGGCCTTCAAACCGGTCTTCGTCGACGGTGCGACCGACACCGTCGTCGTACCCCCGGGCTCCCTCGGCTTCCGCTACGGCGACGACGGCATCGGAAAGTGGAATCTCGAACTCGGCGACCTCGTCCCGACATTGACGGTCACGCCCGGCGGCGGGGGAGCGGGCGAGACCTCGGCGGTGTACCTGCCGAGTTTCGACACCGTCGACGGGCACGGTGAGAGCATCGAACGGGGCGTGCCGGTCCGTCGGATCGGGGACCACCTCGTGTGCACCGTCTTCGACCTGATGCTCGCGCAGTACGGGGTGAACCGTCCGGAGCTCGACCTGCCCGGGCAGTGGCCGAGCGGGTACGACGACCCGGGCTCGCCGTACACCCCGGCCTGGCAGGAGGCCCTCACCGGGGTGCCCGCGGCCCAGGCGATCCGGATCGCGACGGAGTTCGCCCGCAACGCCGAGGAGTCGGGCGGGCGTTCGATGATCATCATGGGGGCCGGCATCTGCCAGTGGTTCCACGGCGACGCGACCTATCGCGCCGTACTTGCGCTGCTCATGCTCACCGGCTGCATGGGACGCAACGGAGGCGGGTGGGCGCACTACGTCGGCCAGGAGAAGTGCCGTCCCGTCACGGGATGGGCG
This sequence comes from Rhodococcus sp. AB351, assembly GCF_049538275.1. Taxonomy (NCBI): domain Bacteria; kingdom Bacillati; phylum Actinomycetota; class Actinomycetes; order Mycobacteriales; family Nocardiaceae; genus Rhodococcus; species Rhodococcus sp. AB351. Next base: position 282,772 of record NZ_JBMVFW010000002.1, on the reverse strand, counting down.
GCCATGGCGATGGGGACGGACTGGTCTCGCCCACCTCGCCAGATGGCCGGCACCTCCTACTGGTACGTGCACACCGATCAGTGGTGCTACGACGGTTACCGTGCCGATGCGCTGGCCAGTCCCCTGGGGCGAGGGCGTTTCCGCGACAAGCACACGATGGACGTCATGGCGTCCGCGGTCGCCATGGGCTGGACGCCCTTCTATCCCCAGTTCGACCGCAACACCCACGAGGTCGCCGAACAGGCACGGGCGGCGGGACGGGAGATCCCGCAGCACGTCGCCCAGCAACTCGCCTCGGGCGAACTGAAACTGTCGGTGACCGACCCCGACGACCCGCGGAACTGGCCGCGCGTGCTCAGCGTGTGGCGGTCGAATCTGCTCGGCTCGTCCAGCAAGGGCAACGAGTACTTCCTGCGGCACCTGCTCGGCACCGACTCCAACGTGCAGGCCGAGCCGACGGCCCCCGGCCTGCGACCCGGTGAGGTGGCGTGGCCCGACGGCCTGCCCGAAGGAAAACTCGACCTGCTCATGTCGATCGACTTCCGCATGACCTCGACGACGTTGTTCTCCGACATCGTCCTGCCCGCCGCGACCTGGTACGAGAAGGGTGACCTGTCGAGCACCGACATGCACCCCTACATCCACGCCTTCACCGCGGCGGTCGACCCGCCCTGGGAGACCCGTTCGGACTACGACGCTTTCGGCGCCATCGCGCAGACCTTCAGCACCCTCGCCCGGACCCATCTGGGAACCCGCACCGACATCGTGATGGGGACACTGCAGCACGACACGCCCGCGGCGATGGCGTATCCGTCCGGTACCGAACGGGACTGGCGCTCGACCGGCGAGGTGCCGGTTCCGGGGAGGACGATGGGTCCGCTCACCGTCGTCGAACGGGACTACGGTGCGATCGCGGAGAAGTGGGCGACGCTCGGTCCGCTCGTCGAGACCCTCGGGGTGAACACCAAGGGCGTCGTGACCCGGCCGGACCGTGAGGTCGCCGAACTGGCACAGAGATTCGGCGTGATGAATTCCGGTGCCGGACAGGGACGCCCGGCGATCACCACCGCCGAGCGCATGGCCGACACGATCCTCGCGCTGTCGGGCACGTCCAACGGCAGGCTCGCCGTCGAGGGTTTCCGCGAACTGGAGAAACGCACCGGACGGCGACTCGTGCACCTCGCGGAGGGCAGCGAGGAACGGCGGATCACCTACGCCGACACTCAGGCCCGTCCCGTACCGGTCATCACGAGCCCCGAATGGTCGGGGAGTGAAACGGGAGGTCGCCGGTACGCGCCGTTCACCGTGAACATCGAGGAGCTGAAACCCTTTCACACGTTGACGGGCCGGATGCACTTCTACGTCGACCACGACTGGCTCGAAGAGCTCGGGGAGCAGCTCCCGGTCTACCGGCCCCCGCTCGACATGTCGCGGCTGTTCGGCGAGCAGGCGGTCGGCTCCGGCGACGGTATCGGTCTGACGGTGAGATACCTGACCCCGCACTCGAAGTGGTCGATCCACTCGGAATACCAGGACAACCTGTTCATGCTGTCGCTGTCCCGGGGCGGGCCGACGATGTGGATGTCGCCGGCCGACGCCGCGAAGATCTCGGTGAGCGACAACGACTGGGTCGAGGCCGTCAACCGCAACGGTGTCGTGGTGTGCCGGGCGATCGTCTCGCACCGGATGCCCGAAGGGGTGGTGTTCGTCTACCACGCCCAGGACCGCGTCATCGACGTCCCGCGCAGCGAGACCACCGGACGCCGCGGCGGCATCCACAATTCGCTGACCCGCATCCTCATCAAGCCGAGCCACCTGGCCGGTGGATACGCGCAGACGGCTTACGCGTTCAACTATCTCGGCCCGACGGGCAACCAGCGCGACGAGGTGACGATCGTGCGGCGCCGATCCCAGGAGGTCGTCTACTGATGAGTGAGCAGGAAGCGAGGCGATCGTGAAGGTCATGGCACAGCTCGCGATGGTGATGAACCTCGACAAGTGCATCGGATGCCACACCTGCTCGGTGACCTGCAAACAGGCGTGGACCAACCGGTCGGGCACCGAGTACGTGTGGTTCAACAACGTCGAAACCCGCCCGGGCCAGGGCTATCCGCGCACCTACGAGGATCAGGAACGCTGGCGCGGTGGCTGGGTCCGGGATACCAAGGGACGGCTGCGTCTCCGCGACGGTGGACGCCTCGCGAAACTCGCGCGCATCTTCTCGAACCCGAAGATGCCGTCGATCGACGACTACTACGAACCGTGGACCTACGACTACGACAACCTGACGAACGCCCCCCTCGGCGACCACGTCCCGGTGGCCTCGCCGCGCAGCCTCATCTCCGGTGAACCGATGAAGGTGGAATGGTCGGCGAACTGGGACGACAACCTCGGTGGCTCACCGGCGATCGTGCCCGACGACCCGATCCTGAAGAAGGTCGGCGACCGGATCAAGCTCGAGTTCGAGCAGACCTTCATGTTCTACCTGCCGCGGATCTGCGAGCACTGCCTCAACCCGTCGTGTGTGGCGTCGTGTCCGTCCGGCGCGATGTACAAGCGGTCGGAGGACGGCATCGTCCTCGTCGACCAGGACCGGTGCCGCGGCTGGCGGATGTGCGTGTCCGGATGCCCGTACAAGAAGGTGTACTTCAACCACAAGACCGGCAAGGCCGAGAAGTGCACCTTCTGCTACCCGCGCGTCGAGGTCGGGTTGCCGACGGTGTGTTCGGAGACGTGCGTGGGCAGGCTTCGGTACATCGGTCTGGTCCTCTACGACGTCGACCGGGTCCTGGAGGCGGCATCGGTGGAGAACGACACCGACCTGTACGAGGCGCAACGCGGGCTGCTGCTCGACCCCCGCGACCCCGAGGTGATCGCCGGCGCCCGCGCCGAGGGCATCTCCGACGAGTGGATCGAGGCCGCGCAACGGTCCCCGGTCTACGACCTGATCAGCACCTACCGGGTCGCGTTGCCGCTGCATCCGGAATACCGGACGATGCCGATGGTCTGGTACGTGCCACCGCTGTCGCCGGTCGTCGACGCCGTCAGCCGGGAGGGACACGACGGCGAGGACATCGGCAACCTGTTCGGCGCCCTCGACGCCCTGCGCATCCCCATCGCGTACCTCGCGGAACTGTTCACCGCCGGGGACACCGCGACGGTCGAGGCGGTGCTGCGACGACTCGCTGCGATGCGCTCCTACATGCGCGACATCAATCTCGGCCGCGAGACCCGCCCCGAGATCCCCGAGGCCGTCGGCATGACCGAGGAACGGATCTACGAGATGTACCGGCTCCTCGCGCTCGCCAAGTACGACGAGCGGTACGTCATCCCCACCGCCTACGCGGCCGAAGGGCATCGCCTCGAGGAGTCGGCGACGGACTGCGCACTGTCCTACGAGGGTGGTCCCGGCATGTACGAGTCGGGTCCGTTCGGTGAGGCCAGCGGCGCCCCGGTCCCGGTGGCGGTCGAGACCTTCCACGCCCTCGCCCAGCGGCAGACCAGTGAGGGGATGGCGGCGAACGCGTCGAACCCGTCGCGGGTGAACCTCCTGAACTGGGACGGCAAGGGCGTGCCGACGGGCATGTTCCCGGGCGGTCACGACAGGGGCGGTCACGGCACGGAAGGGGAGAAGCGATGAGACTGCTGCGTCCACGGCGCGCCGGCGTCGATCGCGCACTGCACCGTCGCCTCGTCCGTCAGGCCGCGTCGCTGCTGCTGGCCTATCCCGACGACGGACACGCCGGACGGCTGGACGTCGCCGGGCAGCTCGTCGACCACATCACCGGTCCCGAGGAGGACATGCTGGGGACGGCGGTCCGCGCACTGGACGAACCGGATCTGCTCGTCCTGGCCCAGCGGTACGTCGAGACCTTCGACCTGCGGCGACGCTCGACGATGTACCTGACCTACTGGACCGCGGGCGACACCCGGAATCGCGGCGCCGAGATGCACGCCTTCGCGAGTGCCTACCGCGCCGCGGGCGTCGAGCCGCCCGCCCACGAATCACCCGACCATCTGCCGGTCGTCCTCGAATTCGCGGCCACCGTGGATCCCGCCGCGGGTGAGGAACTCCTCACCCGGTATCGGGTGGCCCTCGACGTGCTGCACACCTCCCTGCACGAGGCCGGCTCGCCGTACGCGCAGGTCGTCGCGGCCGTGTGCGCGACGCTCCCGCCGGTCACCGCCCGGGACGAGGAGCGGGCCCGGCGCCTCGCGCAGGCGGGACCGCCCCGCGAGTCGATCGGATTGCAGCCCTTCACCCTGACGGTGCCGCCCCGGCCCGCGCCCTCGTCGCCGTCCGACGGATCTTCCCGGCGAGGAGTCCCGGAATCATGAGTGCAGGAGAGATCTTCTGGGACGTGGTGCCGTACGTGACACTCGCGATCGTCGCGGTGGGGACCTGGTGGCGGTACCGATACGACAAGTTCGGATGGACCACCCGTTCGTCCCAGCTGTACGAGGCGCGGTTGCTGCGCATCGCGAGCCCGATGTTCCACTTCGGAATCCTGGTCGTGATCGTCGGCCACGTCATCGGCCTGGTGATCCCGCAGTCGTGGACCGACGCCGTCGGGTTGAGTCAGCACGCCTATCACGTGCAGGCCATCACTCTCGGCACGATCGCCGGTGTCTCGACGCTCGTCGGCATCTCCCTGCTCGTGTACCGCCGTCGCACCCGCGGTCCCGTCTTCAGCGCCACCACTCTCAACGACAAGGTCATGTATGTCGTGCTCGTCGCCGCGATCGTGGCGGGTCTCGCCACCACGCTGATGGGGTCGGGTGTCGTGGGCGAGGAACACAACTACCGGGAGACCGTCTCGCCGTGGTTCCGGTCGATCTGGGTCCTGCAACCCCGCGGCGACCTGATGGTGGAGGCGCCGTTCAGCTTCCAGCTGCACGCGCTGATCGGTCTCCTGCTCTTCGCCATCTGGCCGTTCACCCGCCTGGTCCACGCCTTCAGTGCCCCCGTCGGATACCTGTTCCGGCCGTACATCGTCTACCGCAGCCGCGAGGAGGCACGTCCCGGCCGGCTCGTGGGTTCGCAACCGCAACGACGGGGGTGGTGAGCGCGACCGATGGTGGGGGACAGTCCCGGTGTACTGTGAAATGTTCCGCGCCCCCCGACCTTGTCAGGACCACCGAAGATCCCCATGGCTTCCAGTTCCCACGTGAAGAACGACGCTTCGACCCCCGCACCCGTCGCGGCCACCGGCGTCCGCCGCTCGGTCCTTCCCGGGGGAGTGCGGGTCGTCACCGAGCACGTCCCGGGAGTGCGCTCGGCGGCCGTCGGCGTGTGGGTCGGTGTCGGATCCCGCGACGAACAACCGTCGGTCGCAGGTGCCGCCCACTTCCTCGAGCACCTGCTGTTCAAGGCGACCCCGACGCGTACCGCTCTCGACATCGCCGAGACGATGGACGGGATCGGGGGAGAGCTCAACGCGTTCACCAGCAAGGAACACACCTGCTTCTACGCGCACGTCCTCGACGACGACCTGCCGATCGCCGTCGACGTCGTCGCAGACGTCGTCCTGCGCGGCCGGTGCCTGAGCGCGGACGTCGACGTCGAGCGTCAGGTGGTGCTCGAGGAGATCGCGATGCGCGACGACGATCCGGAGGATCTGCTCGGCGACTCGCTGCTCACCGCGCTGTACGGCGATCACCCCATCGGCCGGCCGATCATCGGATCCGTCGAGTCGATCGAGTCCATGACCCGGACCCAGTTGCACTCGTTCCATGTGCGCCGCTACACCCCGCCGCGGATGGTCGTCGCGGTCGCCGGCAACGTCGACCACGCGCACACAGTCGAACTGGTCCGCCGCGCCTTCGCCGGTCACCTGGACGACGCGGCCACCCCCGCGCCCTGCCGCGACGGACGGCTCGAACTGCGCACTGCACCGACGATGAGCATCGTCGAGCGCGACAACGAGCAGGCGCACCTGACGCTCGGCGTGCGGTCCTTCGGTCGGCACGACGGGCGTCGCTGGGCGCTGTCGGTGCTCAACGCAGCCGTCGGCGGTGGGCTGAGTTCGCGCCTGTTCCAGGAGGTGCGCGAGAAGCGGGGCCTGGCCTACTCGGTGTACTCCGGCACCGACACCTTCGCCGACACCGGCGCCTTCTCCGTGTACGCGGGCTGCCAGCCCGACAATCTCGGTGAGGTCGGCGCGGTGGTCCGTGAGGTGCTCACCGACGTGGCCGAACACGGCATCACCGACGCGGAATGCGCTCGCGCAAAGGGGTCGCTGCGCGGCGGTCTCGTGCTCGGACTCGAGGACACCGGGGCGCGCATGCACCGGATCGGCCGCAGCGAACTGAGCTACGGGCAGCACTGGGGCATCACCGAGACCCTCGAACGCATCTCGTCGGTGTCCACCGAGGAGGTGCGCAGCGTGGCAGCCGACCTGCTGCACCGGCCGTTCGCGGTCGCCGTCGCCGGCCCCTACCGGCGCACGCGTGATCTTCCGGCGTCGGTGCGCGCGCTCGTGTCCTGAATCGTCCTCAGCTGAGCCAGTCGGCTCCGGAGGCGTCCGATGTCGACGCGCTCTGCGCGCAGCAGTAGGTGGCGTTCGACCCGCTCGGGACGTCTACGGGTGGTTGCGTAGGATTTCCGGGGGAGACGGCAACGAAAGGGCGTGACGACGCAAGTGGATGCAACAAAGGTTCGGGTGGGTGTACTCGGTGCTGCCGGCAAGGTCGGCCAGGCGATCTGCGCCGCCGTCGACGCCGCGTCCGATCTCGAGCTCGTCGCCACCGTCGACAAGGGCGACAGCCTCGACGCCTTCGTGAACTCGCAGACCCAGGTGGTCGTCGACTTCACCCACCCCGACGTCGTCATGGACAACCTGCACTTCCTCGTCGAGAACGGCATCCACGCCGTGGTCGGAACCACCGGCTTCGACGACGAGCGCCTCGACCGGGTGCGGAGCTGGCTCGCGGATCGTCCCGAGGTGGGCGTGCTCATCGCGCCGAACTTCGCGATCGGTGCCGTGCTGTCGATGCGCTTCGCTCAGGCCGCCGCCCGGTTCTTCGATTCCGTCGAGGTGATCGAGCTGCACCATCCGAACAAGGCCGACGCCCCGTCCGGCACCGCCTACCGCACCGCCCGTCTGATCGCGCAGGCCCGCGCCGAGGCCGGTGTGGCTCCGAGCCCGGACGCCACCACCACCGAACTCGACGGTGCGCGCGGCGGTGACGTCGACGGTGTCCGCGTGCACTCCGTGCGTCTCGCCGGCCTCGTCGCTCACCAGGAGGTGCTGCTCGGCACCCAGGGCGAGACCCTCACCATTCGGCACGACTCGATCGACCGTTCCTCCTTCGCTCCCGGCGTGCTGCTCGGTGTGCGGGAGATCGGTAAGCGACCGGGTCTGACCGTCGGAATCGATCCCCTCCTCGACCTGTGAGAACCGGCTCGCTCAAGGTCCTCGTCCCCATTGCGTTCATCGTGGTGGCGCTGGGGTTCTACTTCGTTCTGCTCGGCTCCACCGGCCTGGAACTGGTCCGGTCCGGTGAGGTCGCGGCGATCGGTCTCGGGATCGGCATCCTCATTCTCCCGATCGTGGGAGCCTGGATCGTCTACGCGACCCTCCGCGCAGGGCTGCAGCATCAGCACCTCGCGCGGCGGATCCACGACGAAGGCCTCGAACTCGACGTCGACGACCTGCCCCGCATGCCGTCGGGGCGGGTCGAGCGGGACGCCGCCGACGAACTGTTCGCGACCGTGAAGCAGGAATGGGAAGCCGACCCCGACAACTGGCGCAACTCCTACCGGCTCGCACGCGCCTACGACTATGCGGGCGACCGCAGTCGTGCGCGGGAGACGATGCGCCGAGCCGTTGCGCTCGAGAAGCTCGAACGGGACGGCCACGCCGGTTCCTGAACCGGCGAGCGGCTTTGACAACCTCGAGATGGTGCAGCAGCCTGCTGATGTGACGGACGAGGCTGTGGAAGACCGGGCAGGGGCGGGCGAGGCAGGGCGCGAGGACGGATCCCGCACAGTGCTGGTGGTGCATCACACCCCCTCGCCGCCGACTCGCGAGATCCTCGAAGCCGTCCTGGAGGGAGCGCGGGACCCGGAGATCACGGGTGTCACCGTCCGGGTGGTCCCCGCGCTGGGCGCCACGGTGCCCGATGTGCTGGCCGCCGACGGCTTCCTGTTCGGCACGACAGCCAATTTCGGTTACATGTCGGGTGCGCTCAAGCACTTCTTCGACACGGTCTACTACCCGTGTCTCGATGCCGTGGCCGGCCGTCCCTACGGTCTGTGGGTGCACGGGAACAACGACACCGCCGGCGCTGTGGCGTCGGTTCGGCGCTTGACCACCGGGTTGGGTCTCGTGCAGGCTGCTGCCGATCTCGAGATCACCGGACCGGTCGACGCGAAGGTACGCGAGCAGTGCTACGAGCTCGGCGCCATCGTCGCGGCGACCGCGGCCGGTGACATCTGACGTCAGCGGAAGTTCTTCTCCGTGAACGACTTGAGGCCCTTTCCGGCGGTTTCGAGGGCCATCTTCTCGGCGCGCCGCACGAGGAATCCGGGGACGGGGATCTTCGGGTCGATCGTCAGGGAGAATTCGGCCGTCGTGCCGGATCCCTTGGTGATGAGGGTGTAGGCGCCGTCCTGCTGGCGCTGCTGGCTGCTCTCCACCAGGGTCCACGACATGGACTCGTCGCCGTTCCAGGAGTACTCGACGACCTGTTCGTCGGTGATGCCGACGATGGAGACGGTCATCCGCACGCGGTGCGGTCGTCCGTCGGGGTGGGTGGACTCGACGGTGACGGACTTGTGGGTCGACGACCACTCGGGCAGGCGTTCGACCGCGGCGAGCGCGGCCATCACCTGCTCCGGGGTTGCGTCGATGTCGAAACTCCTGGTGCTGCTGACCGCCATGCGCCCTCCGTGTCGCCCGATTGTGTGCGTCGGCACTCTATCGTGCGGTGAGGTGCCTCACGCGTCGCTGCGCGGGTTCGTGTCGTCGGGGCCCGCAGTGTCGTTGCGGCCGGCAGTGTCGTCCGGGCCCGCGGTGTCGGTCGGGTCGGATGGCGGTTGCTCGGTGGGTTCGGGCGAGGTGGGCTTCGCCCAGCCACCCTGACGGCGCCATTCGTCGGCACGGCGCTGATAGCGCATCTGCTCCCGCAGGGCGCCCTGCACGGCCTGCGCCATCCAGGAATTGAGCGACAGTCCGCTCTGCTGCGCCGCTTCCTCGGCCTTGGTCTTGATCTGTTCGACGAGGCGCAGGGTCACCCGGCTGATGTCGCCGGTCATCTCTTCGAAGGACGGCGTCGGATCCTCGTGCGGGGGAGCGGGTTCGCTGTGGACGGCGAGGACGGCATCGGTGCCGTCGAGGCGCACCGTGACGGTGCGGTCGCCGAGTTCGTCGCTGATCTCGTTGGCCATGTCGGACAGTGCTGCCAGGACCGCGAGTCGGACGGGTGCGGCGATGGCGGTCGCGAGGGCGGCGGCGGTGCGTCGGGTCTGCTCGTCGCCGAGTTCGGCCGCGGAGATCACGGAGTCCGTGATGGCGAACGTGTACTTGTCGATGTCCATGACGCCAGTGTGACGTCACAAGTGATGTCACGCAAGTGTCATCATGATGTCATCGATCGTCGCAGGTCGAGGCGCGTTAGTGTTCGGACGGAAGAGACGGCGCGTCCGGAGGATGCGCGACGACCCAGGCGAGGAGGAGACGATGGCGCCCGAACCCGCCGTTCCGAAGGTCCGGCTCATCGCCACGACGGAGTTCCACGTCCCCGACGACGTCGACTGGGACACCGACGCCGAGGGCGGGGAAGCGCTCGTCGAGTTCGCCGGTCGCGCCTGCTACCAGAGCTGGTCCAAACCGAACCCGCGCACCGCGACGAACGCCGGATATCTCCGTCACCTGCTCACCGTGGGGCACCTGTCCGTTCTCGAACACGCGACGGCGACCTTCTACATCACCGGCATCTCCCGTTCGTGCACGCACGAGCTGATCCGGCACCGGCACTTCTCGTTCTCCCAGCTGTCGCAGCGTTTCGTCGCCGACGGTGAGGTGCCCGTGGTGGTTCCGCCCGCGATCGCGGGCGATGCCGAACTCGAGGAGTTGTTCTTCGCGGCCGCGGAGCGCAGCCGCGAGGCCTATGTGGCGCTGTTGGCGGCGCTCGACGAGAAGCTCTCGCATCTTCCCGCCGGTCCGTTGCGCGCCAAGCAGGTCCGGGAGGCCGCCCGGGCGGTGCTCCCCAACGCCACGGAGACCCGCATCGTCGTCACCGGCAACTACCGATCGTGGCGTCACTTCGTCGCCATGCGCGCGACCGAACATGCCGACGTCGAGATCCGGCGTCTCGCCGTCGAATGTGTGCGTCAGCTCGCGGATGCCGCACCGAACGCGTTCTCGGACTTCGCGATCACGAAGCTGGCCGACGGCAGCGAGATCGCAGCTCCCACGCTCGCGACCGATCTCTGATCGACCTGTACCCCGATCTCCGATCGACTGCTACACCGATCTGTGATCCGTCTCCGAGGGGCGGGCGTGTGTCGAGGCGGCCCTGCCACGCGGTAGCCTTCTGACCATGACCAACGGTGATTCCGCAACTGCTGTCGAGCTTCCGTTCGGCACCGTCGCCACAGCGATGGTGACCCCGTTCACTGCCGATGGCAAGCTCGACGTGGATGCGGGCGTGCGTCTGGCGAACTACCTCGTCGACGGTGGCTGTGACGCACTGGTTCTCGCCGGTACGACCGGCGAATCGCCCACGACGACCGAGAACGAGAAGATGGAGCTGATGCGGGCCGTGCTCGCATCCGTCGGCGACCGCGCCAAGATCATCGCCGGTGCCGGCAGCAACGACACCGCCCATAGTGTCGAGCTCGCGCGCGACGCCGCGCGGGCGGGTGCGCACGGCCTGCTCGTGGTGACCCCGTACTACTCGCGTCCCCCGCAGGCCGGCCTGTACGCCCACTTCGTCGCGGTGGCCGACGCGACCGATCTGCCGGTCATGCTCTACGACATCCCACCTCGATCCGTCGTGCCGATCGAGACCGACACGCTGCGTCTGCTCGCCGAGCACCCGCGGATCGTCGCGGTGAAGGACGCCAAGGGTGATCTGAACGCGGGCGCCGAGCTGATCGGCACCACCGACCTGAAGTTCTACTCGGGCGACGACCCGCTGAACCTGCCGTGGCTGTCCGTCGGTGCCGTCGGATTCGTCAGCGTGATCGGCCATCTCGTGCCCGGTCGCCTCCGCGAGCTGCACACCGCTTTCGAGGCCGGCGATCTCGAACTCGCCCGCCGCATCAACCTGTCGATGGTGCCCATCTACCGCGCCGTCGCCCGGCTCGGCGGCGTGAGCGCCTCCAAGGCCGGTCTGCGGCTGCTCGGCATCGACGTCGGAGAGCCTCGTCTGCCGCAGGTCGCCCCGGTGACCGCGCAGATCGACGCTCTCGCGGCGGATCTCCAGGCTGCGGGGGTGCTGTGATGAGCCGCCCCGCACGCGGCCGGGGCCGCGCCACCCGCAACGCCGGTCCTCCCGCCCGCGTTCCGCGGCGTGTCGCGCAGAACTCGGCGAACCCCCAGCGTCCGGACGCCCGCATCGTCGACCCCACCGAGCGATTGGGGCTGCCGCCGAAGGCTCCCCGCGACGGTCTGCGGGTCGTCGCGCTCGGCGGTATCGGTGAGATCGGCCGCAACATGACGGTCTTCGAGCACCAGGGACGACTGCTCGTCGTCGACTGCGGTGTGCTCTTCCCCGAGGACCAGCAGCCGGGCGTCGACCTGATCCTGCCCGACTTCCGGTACATCGAGGACCGGATGGACGACGTCGAGGCGATCGTCCTCACCCACGGTCACGAGGACCACATCGGTGCCGTGCCGTTCCTGCTGCGCCTGCGCCCCGACATCCCGGTCGTCGGGTCCAAGTTCACCCTGGCGCTGGTCGCGGCGAAGTGCCGCGAGCACCGTCAGCGCCCCAACCTCGTCGAGGTCGTCGAGGGGCAGACCACCTCACACGGCCCGTTCGAGTGCGAGTACTTCGCGGTCAACCACTCCATCCCCGACGCGATCGCCGTCGCGATCCGTACCGCGGCGGGCGTCGTGCTGCACACCGGCGACATCAAGCTCGACCAGCTGCCGCTCGACAACCGTCTCACCGACCTCGCGGGCTTCTCCCGCCTCGGTGACGAAGGTGTCGACCTGTTCCTCGTCGACTCGACGAATGCCGAGGTCCCCGGTTTCGTCACGCCCGAGCGCGAGATCGGCGGAGTGCTCGACACCGTCATCGGCAAGGCGACCAACCGGGTGATCGTCGCGTCCTTCGCGAGCCACGTGCACCGCATCCAGCAGATCGTCGACGTCGCCGAGCGCTACAACCGGCGCGTGGCGTTCGTCGGCCGGTCGATGGTCCGCAACATGCAGATCGCGCAGGATCTCGGCTACCTGAACGTGCCCGACGGCCTCGAGGTCGACATCGACACCGCCGCGAGCCTGCCCGACGACCGGGTCGTGCTGGTCTCCACCGGTTCGCAGGGCGAACCGCTCTCGGCGCTGTCCCGGATGGCGCGCGGCGAGCACCGGCAGATCAACATCCGGGCCGACGACCTCGTCGTCCTCGCGTCGTCGTTGATCCCCGGCAACGAGAACTCGGTGTTCGCGGTCGTCAACGGTCTGGCCAAGCGCGGCGCGAAGGTCGTCACCCAGCAGAACGCGAAGGTGCACGTCTCCGGTCACGCGTCGGCCGGCGAACTGTTGTACCTCTACAACGCGGTGCGTCCCACCAACGCGATGCCCGTCCACGGCGAGTGGCGCCACCTGCGGGCGAACGCCGCCCTGGCCGAGGCCACGGGTGTTCCCCGCGAGCGGATCGTGCTCGCGGAGGACGGTGTGGTCGTCGACATGGTCGACGGACTCGCGGAGATCGTCGGGCGCGTCCCGGTCGGTCACGTCTACGTCGACGGCCTGTCGGTGGGCGACGTGGGCGAGTCCACGCTGTCCGATCGTCTCGTCCTCGGCGAGGGTGGTTTCATCTCGATCTCCGTCGCGGTCGACGCCACGACCGGCCGTGCGGTGAGCACCCCGGAGGTTTCCGGTCGCGGTTTCTCCGACGATCCGGGCGCGCTCAACGAAGCAGCGCAGCTCGTCGACAAGGCGCTCAACGAACTCGCTGCCGAAGGGGTCACGGAGACCCATCGCATCGCCCAGGGCATCCGCCGGGTCGTCGGACGCTGGGTCGCCGAGACCTATCGTCGTCGCCCGATGATCGTGCCCACGGTGATCCCGGTCTCCTGAGCGCGGTCCGCGCGGGTCCGCCGAACACGCGGGCTCGCGCGATGGGCGCGGGCGATGGTGATCGCTAGAGTGGCGGAATGAGCCTCGCCCGAAGCGAACGACATGCCCTCGTCCGCACCATGTCCGAGGTCGGACCCGACGCGCCGACGCTCTGCGGCGATTGGACGGTCCGGGATCTCGCCGCACACCTGCTCGTCCGCGAGCGCCGCGTGGACGCGATGCCCGGCATCGTCGTCCCGGCCCTGGCCGATCACACGGAGAAGGTGCGACGCTCCGCCACCGACCGGCAGTGGGCACACCTGCTCGCCGACGTCGATTCCGGCCCGCCGAAGTGGTCGCCGATGTTCCTGTTCGATGCCGTCGCCAACGCGGCGGAGATGTTCGTGCACCACGAGGACGTGCGCCGCGCGCAGCCCGGATGGGAGCCGCGGACGCTGTCGGCGGACGACCAGGACCAGCTCTGGCGGATCGCGCGGATGATCGGACGCAACAGCTACGGCGGATGCGACGTCACGGTGGTCTTCGAAAGGTCCGGTTCCGGCGAGCGGGTCACCCTGCGCAAGCGCGGTCCGCGCACCGTCGTGCTGCGCGGCGAACCGTCCGAACTCGTGCTGCACGCCTTCGGACGCGATCAGGTGCGGCTCGGGATCGAGGGCGACGAGTCGGCGGTCACCGAACTGGCGGGGTCGAAACGCGGACTGTGAGCGCTCGCCCGGGCGGCGTGTGACCAGTGCCGCCGCCCGGTACCCGTGTTGCTGATGGTTCATGAGAGGTCCGTGCGGCTACCCTGGCGGATATGGCAGGAAAGTCGTCGGGCAGCCGCGGAACGTCGTCTACGACCTCTCGGTCGCGGACGGGGGCGCGGGGCTCGGGCGGCAGCACCTCCCGTGCTCGCAGCGCGGGTGCCTCCACTTCGAAGACCCGATCGACCGCGAAGTCGAAGGCGGCCGGTTCCACCCGGTCCACCGCTGCACGCAAGCCGCGCGCCGCGGCCTCGACCGCGAACCGTCGCAGCGGTGGCACCGCGCGTCGCGCTCCGGCCGCGAGCCGCCGCCCCGCGCCCGCCCGTCCCCGGCGCAGTTCCGGGGGGATTCTCACCGCCGTGGGCCGCACCGTCGGTGCCGGCTGGATGATGACGGCCCGCGCCGTCGGAGCCACGACCCGCACGATGGGTCGCGCCACCGAGATCGAGTCCGGACACCGCCGCGACGGCATCGCGCTCGGACTGATCGCCCTCGGCGTGATCATCGCCGGCACGGTGTGGTTCGGCGTCGGTGGCCCGGTGGGGGAGTGGGTCGAGACGGCCGTCCGCGCCGTCACCGGCGGTGCGAGCGCGGTCCTTCCGCTCGTCGCGGTCGGCATCGCAGTGACGCTGATGCGCACCGAACCGCATCCCGAGATCCGTCCCCGGCTCGTCGTCGGCGGACTGCTCGTCGGTCTGCCCGCACTGGGCCTGTGGCACATCGCCTCCGGTTCGCCCACCGACGCGGAGGGCCGATCCGAAGGAGCCGGTTTCGTGGGTGCCGCCGTGGGCGGACCACTCACCTCCGGCCTCACCGTCTGGCTGTCCGTGCCGCTGATGCTCCTCGCGGCAGGCTTCGGGATCCTGCTCCTCACCGGAACCACGGTGCGTGAGCTGCCGGAACTGTTCCGCGACTACTTCGGCCTCGGCTACCGCGCCGACGACGAATACGGCGACTACGACGACCACTACGACGACGGTTACGGCTACGACGAGCCGCCGATGTTCGACGCCGACGGCTACCCGATCGACGAGCCGCCCGCGCCCAAGCGGTCCCGCCGCCGCCGTACCCCGGTGGAGAACTACCCGCCCGACGAGTTCGACGGAGACGCGAAGACCGAGGTGCTCCCGCTGTGGGACGATCGCGCACCCGAACCGGAGAAGCCCACCTCACCGCCGGCCACGCTGGAGATGCCCTCGGTCGCCGAGACCCCGGCCGCAGCACCGGCCCCCGCTCCCGCCCGCAAGAAGCCGAAGGCCGCACCCGTCCCCGAGGTCGTCGACCAGACCTCCGAACCGGAACCGGCCGAGACGTTCGTCCGCGACCGCGAGGTCGAGGGCGACTACACGCTGCCCTCCCTGGAACTGCTCACCAAGGGCGACCCGCCCAAGACGCGGTCGGCCGCGAACGACCAAATGATCGAGGCGATCACCGAGGTTCTCGAACAGTTCAAGATCGACGCCGCGGTCACCGGCTTCACCCGCGGCCCGACCGTCACCCGCTACGAGGTCGAACTCGGCCCCGGCGTCAAGGTCGAGAAGATCACCGCGCTCGCCCGCAACATCGCGTACGCGGTGGCGACCGACAACGTCCGTCTGCTCGCGCCGATCCCGGGTAAGTCCGCAGTCGGCATCGAGGTCCCCAACACCGACCGCGAACTCGTGCGTCTGTCGGACGTGCTCGCGGCACCGTCGACCCGCCGCGACCACCACCCCCTCGTCATCGGTCTCGGCAAGGACATCGAGGGCGACTTCGTCTCGGCCAACCTCGCGAAGATGCCGCACCTGCTGGTCGCCGGTTCTACCGGTTCCGGTAAGTCGAGCTTCGTCAACTCGATGCTCGTGTCGCTGCTCATCCGCGCGACGCCCGACGAGGTGCGGATGATCCTCATCGATCCCAAGATGGTCGAGCTGACGCCCTACGAGGGCATCCCGCACCTGATCACGCCGATCATCACGCAGCCGAAGAAGGCCGCGGCGGCGCTCGCGTGGCTCGTCGAGGAGATGGAGCAGCGCTACCAGGACATGCAGGCCAACCGTGTGCGGCACATCGACGACTTCAACGCCAAGGTGAAGTCGGGGGAGATCACCGCACCGCTCGGCAGCGAGCGCGTGTACCGGCCGTATCCCTACATTCTCGCCATCGTCGACGAGCTCGCCGACCTGATGATGACGGCCCCGCGCGACGTCGAGGACGCGATCGTCCGCATCACCCAGAAGGCCCGCGCCGCCGGCATCCACCTCGTGCTCGCCACCCAGCGACCCTCGGTGGACGTCGTCACGGGTCTCATCAAGACGAACGTGCCCTCGCGACTCGCGTTCGCGACGAGTTCGCTCACCGACTCGCGTGTCATCCTCGACCAGCCCGGTGCCGAGAAGCTCATCGGTATGGGCGACGGACTGTTCCTGCCCATGGGCGCGGGCAAACCGATCCGCCTGCAGGGTGCGTTCATCACCGACGAGGAGATCGCAGGGGTCGTCGACTTCGCCAAGAACCAGGCCGAACCCGAGTACAACGAGGGCGTCACCACCCCGAAGGCCGGCGACAAGAAGGACGTCGACCCCGACATCGGCGACGACCTCGACGTGTTCCTGCAGGCGGTCGAACTCGTCGTCACCAGCCAGTTCGGTTCCACGTCGATGCTGCAGCGCAAGCTCCGCGTCGGCTTCGCCAAGGCCGGTCGCCTGATGGACCTGATGGAGACCCGCGGCGTGGTCGGCCCGAGCGAGGGCAGCAAGGCCCGCGAGGTGCTGGTCAAGCCCGAGGAACTCGACGGCCTGCTGTACTCGATCCGTGGCGGCGGAGACCCGGCGGAGGCCCCGGCCGCAGAGCAGTGAGACAGTCCTCCCGGCGGGAAGTGACGATGTGTGGCACAATCGTGGGAGCTGTGGAGGGGAGTATCCCCTGATCCGCGGCGGTCTCGTCAACACGTGCGGCGCCGATGCCGTCCCGGGGCCGTCGGTCCGGCGATAGTCCGGGCGGGAGAGACCTCCGGCAGGTACGCATACCTACCGGAAGGCCCGTGTATCCATGCACGTAACCCTGACCACCTGGTTGATCACGATCGCCGTCATCATCGGGTTGTTCGTCTTCGACTTCTTCGCCCACGTCCGCAAGCCGCACGCGCCCACCCTGCGCGAATCCGGCTTCTGGTCGGCCGTCTTCATCGCCATCGCGATCCTCTTCGGCGTGATCGTCTTCGTGATCTGGGGCCCGACCTACGGCGGCGAGTACTTCGCCGGCTACATCACCGAGAAGGCGTTGTCGGTCGACAACCTCTTCGTCTTCGTCATCATCATGGCCACCTTCGCGGTGCCCCGTGAGTACCAGCAGAAGGTTCTCACCATCGGCATCGTGCTGGCCCTGGTCATGCGTGGTGCCTTCATCGCGGTCGGTGCCGCGGCGATCAACGCCTACAGCTGGGTGTTCTACCTGTTCGGCTTCTTCCTCGTCTACACCGCCGTCAAGCTCATCCGCGACCACGGCGAGGACCCGCAGGGCATCTCGGAGAACCGGATGGTCAAGTTGGCCCGGAAGTTCCTGCCGGTGCACGACGAGTACGACGGCGACCGGCTCGTCACCCGCATCGACGGCAAGAAGCTCGTCACGCCGATGCTGCTCGCGCTCGTCGCGATCGGGTTCACCGACATCCTCTTCGCGCTCGACTCGATCCCCGCGATCTACGGTCTGACGAACGAGCCGTACCTGGTGTTCACCGCGAACGCCTTCGCGCTGATGGGTCTGCGACAGCTGTTCTTCCTCATCGGCGGTCTGCTCGAGCGGCTGGTCTACCTGTCCTACGGACTGTCGATCATCCTGGCGTTCATCGGCGTGAAGCTGGTGCTCCACGCCCTGCACGAGAACACGCTCGGCTGGATCAACGGCGGCGAGCACGTCGCCGTCCCGGAGATCTCCACCGGCGTGTCCCTGGTCGTGATCGTCGGCGTGCTGGCCGTGACGACGGTGGCCAGCCTGCTGAAAACGCGCGGCGAGAAGGAATCCGTCAGGAGTTGAATACGCCCATCACCGGGTTCCACCCGGTGATGCGCACGGCATCGACGAGGTCGCGCTGCGCGAACGGGTCCTGGGCCATCAGTTCGCGCGCCGCGGCCTCGTCGGCCACGTCGACGAGGATGAGCGCACCCGAACCGTCCGTCCACGGGCCGGTTGCCCGCACGATGCCCTGTTCGACGAGATCGCCGAGCCATGCGCGGTGCTTCGGGCGGTGCTCGTCGCGCGCCGAGGCGGTCGCGTCCGAATAGGTGTACTCGACGGCGAACAGGGCCATGCGGGCCTCGCTTTCGTGGTCTCGATCAGAGGGTGAGGAGCATCCGGGTGTTCCCGAGCGTGTTCGGTTTCACATAGCTCAGGTCCAGGAACTCCGCGACGCCCGTATCGTACGACCGGCACATCTCCGCGTAGACCTCGGCCGTCACAGGAGTCCCCTGGATCTCCGCGAAACCGTGCCGCGCAAAGAATTCCACCTCGAAGGTGAGCACGAACAATCGTTCCAGCTCGAGCTCGCGGGCGACCTCGATGAGGCGCGCGACGATCAGGTGACCCGCGCCGTGACCCTTGACCGACGGATCGACGGCCACGGTGCGTACCTCGCCGAGATCCGACCACAGCACGTGCAGGGCACCGCAACCGACGACCTGCCCTCCGAGTTCGGCGACCCAGAACTCCTGGACGGCCTCGTACAGGGTCACCAGATTCTTCTCGAGCAGGATCTTGCCCGCGTAGATGTCGATGAGCCGCTTGATCTCGGGCACGTCGGAGGTTCGGGCGCGCCGGACGACCATTCGATCGTTCGAGTCGTGGTTCGTCGGCGGTGTCGTCATGCGGTGAACAGTAGCGCGTGCGGCTACCGATATTGTGGGGCACATGAGCACGCCCCGCCAGCATGTCACCGCGTCGGGCGGGAGCGGCGCCGCACCGGGACCGCACGCCGGGAGCCCGCACGATCCGGTGCCGTTGTGGAACATCGCCAACATCCTGACGGTGGGCCGGATCGCGTTGGTGCCGGTCTTCCTGGTGCTGCTCTTCGTCGGCGACGGGCACGACACCGTGTGGAGGCTCGCGGCGACCGGAGTCTTCGCGATCGCCGCCATCACCGACCGGATCGACGGTCAACTCGCGCGAAAGCACGGTCTCGTCACCGATTTCGGCAAACTCGCCGATCCCATCGCCGACAAGGCCCTCATCGGTGCCGCGCTGGTCGGCCTGTCGTTGCTCGGCGACCTGTCGTGGTGGGTCACCGGGATCATCGCGGCCCGGGAACTGGGGATCACCGCCCTGCGGTTCGCCGTGCTCCGGCACGCCGTGATCCCGGCGAGTCGCGGCGGCAAGCTCAAGACCCTGGTACAGACGCTCGCGATCGGCGTCTACCTGCTGCCGCTGCCGGACTCGGTGGCACCGGTGGCGATCGGCCTGATGATCCTCGCGGTCGCCCTGACGGTGGTGACGGGACTCGACTATGTGGTCCAGGCGATCCGGCTGCGTACCGGGGTGCGCCGGAGCGAGACCGTCCGGGCGGAGGACGGGCCGGCGGACGACGTCGCCGCCCAGGACACGCCGGACGACGGTCGCACGGTGGGTGAGGACGCCCGGTGACCCTGCCCCGTAACCGCGTCCGGTAACCACGTGCGGCACGTGCGGGATCCGGCCCGGTGCGGCCGACACCGCTGTGTCGGGACTACTCGGACGTCTGCAACCGCCGTCGGCGTTGTAATGTCTGGACACCGCGGTATCGAGGTCCGATCGATCTGCGGGAACCTCGCAGCGTCGTCGTGCGTTGACGAGGTGTCGGCACGACGGACGAAGGAGGATGGGATGGCGCTGTTGTTGCGTGAGGCACTCGGTGACAGCCTTCGGCGCACCCGTGTTTCGCAGAGCCGCACCCTGCGCGAAGTCTCCAGCAGCGCCCGGGTCAGCCTCGGCTATCTCTCGGAGATCGAGCGCGGCAGGAAGGAGGCCTCGAGCGAACTGCTCGCGGCCATCTGCGATGCACTGGACGTCCCGCTGTCCGACGTGCTGTTCGACGTGAGCGGTCTGCTGGCGGACGGCGTCGACCGTCGCGCGGGCATGGAGACCACCGCAGCCGCCACGGCACCCGCCGAGCGGTCCGACGACGGCGCCACCGCCGAGCCGGGGCTGCTCGCGCAGGAGCCGCGCATGGTGATCCCTGCACCCGCCGCACAGGCGCTGGCAGCCGCCTAACATGGATCACGAACCGTGCCGGCCTCGCCGGATACGGTCGTAAGCGACATCGGCCGGGGCGTGGTGCGTGCACGGACCCGGCCGGGGCAGGTGGGTCGTCGGGGGTAGCAGCGGACCGGCGATCTTCGAACCGGGGCGCGAGGGCCGCGTACCGGGTCGCGTTCGGCGCGGCGTACCAGATGGAGGCAGGATCACACCCATGGCTAATCCTTTCGTCAAGGGCTGGAAGTACCTGATGGCGCTTTTCAACTCGAAGATCGATGAGAAGGCCGATCCGAAGGTCCAGATTCAGCAGGCGATCGAGGACGCGCAGCGGCAGCACCAGGCGCTCTCGCAGCAGGCGGCTTCCGTCATCGGTAACCAGCGTCAGCTCGAGATGAAGCTCAACCGTCAGTTGGACGAGGTCGAGAAGCTCAACGCGAGTGCTCGCCAGGCCGTCATGATGGCCGACCAGGCGACGGCGGCGGGCGACACCGAGAAGGCGATCCAGTACACGAACGCGGCGGAGGCCTTCGCGGCCCAGCTCGTCACCGCCGAGCAGTCCGTCGAGGACCTCAAGGTGCTGCACGACCAGTCGCTCCAGGCCGCCGCGCAGGCCAAGAAGGCCGTCGAGCAGAACGCCATGGCGCTGCAGCAGAAGGTCGCCGAGCGCACGAAGCTGCTCAGCCAGCTCGAGCAGGCCAAGATGCAGGAGCGCGTGAGCGAGTCGCTGCGTTCGATGGATTCGACCCTCGCAGCGCCGGGCACCACCCCGAGCCTCGACGCCGTCCGCGAGAAGATCGAGCGTCGCTACGCCAACGCTCTCGGTTCCGCCGAGCTCGCCCAGAACTCGGTGCAGGGCCGCATGCTCGAGGTGCAGCAGGCCACCGTCCAGATGGCCGGCCACAGCCGACTGGAGCAGATCCGGGCATCGATGAAGGGCGAGGCCCTTCCGGGCACTCCCGCCAACCCTGCCGTCGACACGCGCAAAGAGCCCCCGAACGCTGCCGGTACCACCGGCCGCTGATCCGCACGCCTCGGAACCGATCCGCCGTGAACGCCTCCGGAGACGACCGGACCGGGAACATCCCCGGTTCGGTCGTCTCTGCGTTCCGCGACGCCACCGACAACGCGATGGAGGCCGCGCGCCGCTGGCGCGATCCCGCCGCCCGCTTACGGCGTAAGAAGCGTCGCGCGCGTCGCCGGGCCAGTTTCTTCGGTGCCGGCTCGGGCACCACAGCAATCGGCACCGCCACTCTCGCCGTCGCGTCGGCTCCCGAATGGACGCTCGTCGCGGCCGGGGGAGCCACGGCGGCTCTCGCGGTGCCCGCCGTCCTCGCCGTCCGTACGTTCCGTCGTCTCGATGCGGTGCCGCTGCCCCCACCGCCGCCGCGCCGCCGGTCGCTGCCACCGGCCGGTTCGGTCGCCCGCGCCCCGATGGAACGCCTCGCGGCGAACGAGGAGAGCCTGCGGCGACTGCTCGGTGTGCTCGTCCGGTCGAACTCCGTGGCCCCCGACGACCTCACCGAGATCGACGACGCGGCCCGCGCAGCCGCATCCGCACTCGATGCCGTCGTCGAGGACGTCGTGGCCCTCGAATCCGCCGCGCGGGGCAGTGCGGCCGCGAAGACCCATCTCTCCGCCGCCATCGTCGACGCCGGCGAGCGTCTCGGGACGGGTGTCGACCAGTTCGAGGAACTCGTCGCCGCCGCCGCACGCCTCGCCGCGACCGCCGAGGGCAACCGGTCGCTGGCGATGCTCGACCAGCGACGCGCCGAACTGATCGCCACGTCCGACAAGCTCGAGAGCTGGGCGCAGTCCTGGCGCGAGTTGGGACAGATCGAGCAGCGTTACCGCCCCTGAGGGGTGGAACACCTCCGTCATCGACACCGCGAGCCGAGCACGTCGGCCGTCGACACCGGTCAGTCGTCCACACCACGAGCGGCGAGGGCCTCACCCATCGCCTCCGCGGTGCGCAGCGCTCCCACCACCACCGGAACCACGAGGGCCCGCAACGAGAATCCGAGACCACGCGCCTTGCGTGCCTCGGTCACGCGGGTGACCACGGTGCCGATCAGCGGGATGGCCCGGACGGTCATCACCAGCACGAGTCCCACCCGATCGGGATCGACCCCGACGCGCGCGAGGGGACGCGCCGCCCGCACGATCGCGTCGAGCATCTCGGTGGTCCGCGTCGTGAGGGTCACGAGGGCGGCCAGAGCGACCGCCACGAGCAGCGACCCGCAGATCACCACCGCCCGTTCCCATCCCGCCACCAGGACCTGGAACGCTGCGATGATCGCCAGCATCCACACCAGCGGCCGCAATTGCACAGCGGCCAGACGCGGAGGTATGCGCGCGGCCGCGTACGCGAGCACGGCCAACGCCAGGGCGGGCAGCACCTGCCAGGGCTGCCGGATCCACAGGGTCAGGGCGAGGATCAGTGCTGCCACCGCGAGCAGCTTCGCTCCCGCCGGAAGCCGATGCAGGACGGAGCGTCCGGGATGGTAGAGGCCGAAAGTGTTCACCCGATCAGATTCCGGTAGAACGCGAGCGCGGACGCCGGTTCGTCGTCGGCGACGACCCGCCCCGAATCGACCACCAGCACACGATCGAAGTCCGCGAGGAGTTCGAGATTGTGGGTCACCGCGATCACCTGCTGTGGCAGGCTCGCGAAGGTGCGCGCGATGAGCTTCGTGTTGCGCAGGTCGAGCAGGGTCGTCGGTTCGTCCGCGACGAGCACCGCCGGGTCGGTCACCATGATCGCGGCGAGCGCGAGCAACTGCTTCTGGCCGCCCGAGAGCAGGTGGCTGGGGTGGTCGTGATGCCCCGCGAGCCCGAAGTCGGCGAGGACCTGCCGTACCCGGGCCTCGCGTTCCTCCTTGCCGAGTCCGCTGCGTCGGAGCGAGAAGGCGACGTCCTCGGCGACCGTCGGCATGACGATCTGATGGTCCGGGTCGGTGAAGACGAATCCGACCTTCTTGCGGACCTCCCGGCCCTTGCGCGCTGTGTCGAGGCCGTCGACGGTCACCGAACCGGACGACGGGACGAGCAGGCCGTTGATCATGCGCGCCATCGTCGACTTGCCGCTGCCGTTCGCGCCGACGATGCCGACGCGTCGTTCGGTGAGGACCACGTCGACCCCGTCGAGGACGGTGCGGTCGCCGTAGGCGTGCCGCACCTCCCGGAATCGGATCTCGCTCATCGACGGTCGGGCGGCGGCGTCAGTGCGCGGGATCCGCAGCGGGGCGGGGCGCGATGCGCGGTGCCGCCAGTGCGGGATAGGCGCGGTGCACCTGGGCGGCGACCGCTGCGGCGACGACCGCCTTGGCGAGATCGCCCGGCAGGAAGGTGACGTTGGCAGCAGCGGCGGCCCACACCGTGAGATCCGTGCGCAGGACCATGCCCGCGATACCGAAGGCGTAGAGAACGACGATGCCACCGAGGACGTTGACGGCCACACCGGGCAACGTGCGGTATCGCGGCAGCATCTTCATGCTCAGCCAGCCGATCACGGCGACGGCAGGAACCCAGCCGATGAGGAAGCCCACCGTGGGACCGGCCAGCGAGGTGAGGGTCGTGCGCCCGCCGGCGAGTACGGGCAGCGCCAGTCCCAGCACGATCACGGTGAGCACCGACAGGACACCCTTGCGTGCGCCGAGCAGTGCACCCGCGAGCATCACGCCGAGGGTCTGCAACGTGATGGGCACGCCGGACGATCCGATGCTGATCTGACCGGGCAGTCCCAGGGCGACGATCAGGGCGGCGAAGACGGCGATCTGCGCGAGGTCGCGCGCGGGGATACGGCGGGACGTGGACACGATTACTCAGCCTTCCGGTATGGACGGTGAACCCGTAGAGCCTAAGCCGTACCGGCGTGCCGCGGGTCACCGACCCACCTCCGGGTGCCCGTGGGCCACACCCGGGGTGCGTCTCCGGGTGTCCCCTGATCTTTCCCTGATATCTGCGCTGACCTGCTGTTTTTCTCCACTCGAGCTGTCAGGATCGAGGCGTACCGAGCAAACGGAGTCCGGCACGGAAGAGGTCGGCATCGAGGGTGGGAGTACCCAATGTTCTGGAAGATCGTAGGAATCGTCGCGGTGGTGTGGGTCGGTCTCGCCGTCCTCGGTGCCCTGCTCGACAACCTGTTCGGCTTTCTCGTACTCGGCGCCGTGATCTTCGGCGGATACCTGCTGTACAAGGCAGTATCGGGAGGTGACAAGCACGACCTGACACGTCTGTAGGACGAAGGGGGCAGCTGTGGAGGCGGTACCGGAGGACTGGCAGGACGGACTCGTCGTCGTCGCCCACCCGGACGACATCGAATACGGCGCGGCGGCGGCGATCGCGCGGTGGACCCGACAGGGCAAGGAGATTTCCTACGTTCTGGCCACCAGTGGCGAGGCGGGCATCGCCGGTCTGTCGCCCGAGAAGAGCGGGCCGGTGCGGGAATCGGAGCAGCGCGAGTCCGCGCGGATCGTCGGAGTGGATACCGTCGAGTTCCTCGGGCACCCGGATGGTCGACTCGTCCCGAGTCTCGATCTCCGTCGCGACATCGCTTCCGCCATCCGACGTCATCGTCCTGAGATGGTGGTCACGCTCGCGTTCGGGCTGTCGCCCCGGCCGGGCTGGGTCAACAGTGCCGACCATCGGGCGCTCGGGATCAGCGTCCTCGACGCCGTCTCCGATGCCGCGAACGAATGGATCTTCCCGGAACTCACCGAACGCGGTCTGGAACCGTGGCACGGCGTGCGATGGGCTGCCGTGTGTCCGGGTTCGCCTCCGACCCACGCGGTGGACGTGACCGATACGGTCGAACTGGCAGTTGAGTCCCTCGCGGCGCACCGTCTGTACCTGCAGGCTCTCGACGACAGGCCGGTGGAGGCACAAGCGCGCGAACAGGTGGAGCGCGCATCGGCGCCGCTGCCGGGATTCGCTGCCGAGCGCGCCTCCGGGTTCGAGTTGTACACCTTCGCGGGATAGGAAGCGTCCCGCCGTCGGTGGCCTGTGGCAGGCTGTGCGCGTGCGAGTGGCGGTGGTGGCCGGGCCCGATGCGGGTCATGCGATTCCGGCGATCGCGTTGTCGCTGCGGCTCGCGGATGCCGGGCACGACGCGGTCGTCTTCACAGGCGAACGATGGCTCGGCCTCGAACTGCCCGGAGTGACGTTCGCTGAGTTGAAGGGGCTCGCGCCCCGGCTCGGGGACGACGACGGCGACGCGGGGGCGAAGATCCACGCCCGTGCCGCCCACATCGCGAGCGAGATGCTCCCGGATCTCGGAGCCCTGCTACCCGACCTCGTGGTGGCGGACGTGCTCACCGCCGGCGGAGGGATGGCCGCCGAGCGCCTGGGGATCCCGTGGGTCGAGCTCTCGCCGCACCCGTTGTACCTGCCGTCGCGCGGGCTCCCGCCGATCGGCAGCGGTCTCGATGTGGGCAGGGGCGTGCGGGGCCGGTTGAGGGACGCCGCGTTGCGGGCGATGACCGCGAGATCGCTGCGGCAGGGGGAGCGCGAGCGTTCGGCCGCACGCGTCGGGATCGGCCTGCCGGCGCGCGATCCCGGGCCCCGGGCCCGGCTGATCGCCACCCTGCCGGCACTCGAGGTGCCCCGCCCCGACTGGCCCGGGCACGCGCACGTCGTCGGTCCGCTGCTGTGGGAACCCACCGCGGAGATCCTCGATCCGCCGCCGGGTGACGGACCTCTCGTGATGGTCGCGCCGTCGACCGCGGTCACCGGGGTGACCGGGATGGTCGAGACGGTCTGCGACGCACTCGCCGGGGCCGGGATGCGGGTCGCGGCGACGATGCTCGACCCTCCGCAGCAGTCGCTGCCGAGCTGGGCGGTCGCGGGTCGTGGCAGGCAGGACGTCCTGCTCCGGCAGGCCGATGTCGTCGTGTGCGGAGGTGGGCACGGGATGCTCGCCAAGACGTTGAGCGCGGGGGTTCCTGCGGTGATCGTGCCCGGGGGCGGCGACCAGTGGGAGCTGGCGAACCGCGCCGCGCGGCAGGGGAGTGCGGTGGTGGTGCGTCCGCTCGACGCGGATGCGGTCCGCTCCGCGATCGACACCGTGTTGTCCTCGCCGGACTTCGCCGCCGCGGCTCGTGCGGCCGCGGACGGTGCCGGTGACGTGGAGGATCCGGTCGCGGTGTGCGAGGCCGCAGCGGACTGACTGTCGCGCCGCACCGAGCGCGACTACCGTGGTCGGGGTGCGGTTGACGGAGTTCTACGAGGTGGTCCGGGACGAGTTCGGACAGATGCACGGCGATGCCCTGCTGCGCGATCACGTGCTGCTCTCGCTCGGTGGACGGACGGCGGCCGAGGCGATCGAGGCGGGACAGGAGCCCCGAGAGGTGTGGCGCGCGCTCTGCGACGAATTCGACGTCCCGCCCGTGCGGCGGTAGCGCGGAGCCGGCCGGGGCTGTTCCGGGCAGGAATCGATGCCGGAGTCGATGGCGGGATCGATTTTCTGTCCGACCGGGATGCGACCATTCCTGGCGTACACGAAGCGACCGGCTTTCGAACACGTGTTCGGCTATGCTGGGAGCGCCGGGTGGGTTGTCCACAGGTGGTGATTCCATCCACAGATGCGGCGTTTCCGCGGTCGCGACAGCGAACTTGTCGGTGCCGGGTTCTAACGTCGTCGACAACAAGGACGAGATTCTATTAAGGGGACCAAGATGGCAGCACAGGCTCACGACCGCGAGAAGGCGCTCGAGCTCGCCCTCGCGCAGATCGACAAGAGCTTCGGTAAGGGCTCGGTGATGCGCCTGGGCGAGGACGTCCGTCCGCCCATCGCCGTCATTCCCACCGGGTCGATCGCACTCGACGTGGCTCTCGGTATCGGCGGCCTGCCGCGCGGGCGCGTCATCGAGATCTACGGCCCGGAATCGTCGGGTAAGACCACGGTGGCCCTCCACGCGGTCGCCAACGCGCAGGCCGCCGGCGGCATCGCGGCGTTCATCGACGCCGAGCACGCCCTGGATCCGGACTACGCGCGCAAGCTCGGTGTCGACACCGACGCCCTGCTCGTGTCCCAGCCCGACACCGGTGAGCAGGCCCTCGAGATCGCCGACATGCTCATCCGTTCGGGTGCACTCGACATCATCGTCATCGACTCGGTGGCGGCGCTCGTGCCCCGCGCCGAGATCGAGGGCGAGATGGGCGACAGCCACGTCGGTCTCCAGGCCCGCCTGATGAGCCAGGCACTGCGCAAGATGACCGGTGCTCTCAACAACTCCGGCACCACCGCGATCTTCATCAACCAGCTGCGCGAGAAGATCGGCGTGATGTTCGGCTCGCCCGAGACCACCACGGGCGGTAAGGCACTGAAGTTCTACGCCTCGGTGCGTCTGGACGTGCGCCGGATCGAGACGCTCAAGGACGGCGGCGACGCGGTGGGCAACCGCACCCGCGTGAAGGTCGTCAAGAACAAGGTCTCGCCTCCGTTCAAGCAGGCCGAGTTCGACATCCTGTACGGCCAGGGCATCTCGAAGGAGGGCTCGCTCATCGACATGGGTGTCGAGCAGGGCTTCATCCGCAAGTCCGGCTCCTGGTACACCTACGAAGGCGACCAGCTGGGGCAGGGCAAGGAGAACGCCCGCAAGTTCCTGCTCGAGAACACCGATGTGCGCGACGAGATCGAGAAGAAGATCAAGGAGAAGCTCGGCATCGGTGCCGTTCTCACCGATCCGAGCGACGTCGAGGAGCCGGTCGACTTCTAGTCACCACCCACGGCTCTGCGGGGGCACGGACGCACATCGCGTCCGTGCCCCCGCGGCGTATCCGCACCCGGCCGCGTTGTCGGTGGGTCCGGTTACTGTGCGCGTCATGGACGACCCCGAGGAACGACGGCCCGACGCCCGACGCGAACGACGCGGACGGCGGCGCTCGGCTCGCACCGAGCAGGAACTGCCCGGCGGCGGCACCGAAGCGCAGGCCAAGGACGTCTGCCTTCGTCTGCTGACCGATCGCGCACGCAGCCGATCCGAGCTCGCGACGAAACTCGAGCAGAAAGGGTTCGCGTCCGACGTCGCCGAACGTGCCCTCGATCGGCTCACCGAGGTCGGGTTGATCGACGACGCGGATTTCGCGAACCAGTGGGCGCGTTCACGGCATCTGCACGCCGGGAAGGGCAAGCGCGCGATCGCACTCGAACTGCGCCGCAAGGGAATCGACGCCGACGACGCAGCGGCCGCCCTCGAACAGATCGACACCGCCGACGAACGGGAACGGGCGGTCGAACTCGTCCGCAAGAAGCTCCGCACCCAGCCGCCGCTGCCCACCGAGGGCGATCGGCGCGAGATCGCGGCCGAACGCGACAAGCTGGTGCGGCGGCTGGTCGGGATGCTGGCCCGGCGCGGCTACGCGCAGGGGATGGCCTTCGACGTCGTGCGGGAGGAACTCGCGACGTTCGGTGCCGACGCGAGCGACCTCCCGCACGACTGAAGCATTACTTCCGGCCCTCGCCGCTCAGATCCAGGCCCGGCACCGACATCGTCGGAACGGTCTCCGGATTCTCGGCCGGCACGGCACCCTTCTTGCGCTTCCCGGATCGCAGGCGCTTCTCGAGCCAGACCGCGAACTGCGTCAGCGCACTGTTGAGGATGATCATGATCGCCGCGACCACCAGCAGCGACGGCAGGTAGTTCTGGAAGAACGCGCCGAGCTGCTGACCGGAACGCACCACTTCGACGTAGCCGATGAGGTAGCCGAGTGCCGAGTCCTTGAGGGCGATCACCATCTGCGACACGATCGCCGGGAGCATGACCGTCACGGCCTGCGGCAGCAGGATCAGCCGCATGAGCTGGTTCTTCCGCATGCCGATCGCGAAGGCGGCCTCGCTCTGACCGCGCGGAAGCGACCTGATGCCCGCGCGCACGATCTCGGCGATGACCGAGCCGTTGTACAGGGTCAGACCGGTGATGACGGCCGCGAGCGCGAGATATCCGGACTTGAAGACGCGGTACTCGGCGAACACCTGGTAGGCGAAGATCATCAGGATCAGCACCGGGACGGCGCGGAACAACTCGACGATCGCGCCGGCGATCCAGCGGACCCACCGGTGGTCGGACAGACGCGCGATGCCCAGGACCGTGCCGAGCACGAGTGCCAGCACGATCGACGCGACGGCCGCGATGATCGTGCCGCGGATGCCGGGCAGCAGATAGGTGGTCCAGCTGGAGGATTCGACGAACGGCTCCCACTTGGCCGCCGTCAGCTGTCCGTTGGCGTCGAGTGCGCGGTAGACGATCCAGCCGATGAGGACGAGGAGCACGACCACGACCACCGACAGGATCCGGTAGAGCGCCTTGGCGCGGGGCCCGGGTGCGTCGTAGAGAACGGTTCCGTGTGCACTCATCGGGCGACCTCGTATCGCTTGCTGAGCCGGCCGAAGAGCAGGCCGGTGGGAAGGGTGAGGATGACGAACCCGAGCGCGAAGATGCCACCGACGACGAAGATGGCCGCTTCGTTCTCGATCATCGTCTTCATCAGCAGCGAGGCCTCGGACACGCCGATGACGGAGGCGATCGTCGAGTTCTTGGTCAACGCGATGAGCACCGAACCGAGCGGGGCGATGACCGCGCGGAACGCCTGCGGGAGGACGATCAGGCGCAGGTTCTGGCTGAAGGTCAGGCCCAGCGAGCGGCCGGCCTCCGACTGGCCGAGCGAGACCGTGTTGATGCCCGAGCGGAGCGACTCGCACACGAAGGCCGCCGTGTAGACGCTCAGGCCGAGCACGGCGAGCCGGAAGTTGTTGTCCACCAGGAAGGTCGGCGACGACTCGGAGGCCAGCTTGATGCCGAGCGTCTGGGACAGACCGAACAGGCAGAAGATGATGATCAGGGTCAGCGGGGTGTTACGGAAGATCGTCACGTAGGCGGCGCCGACGGCACGCGCGACGGGGATGGGGGACACGCGCATCGCGGCGAGGATCGTTCCGAGGATCAGTGCACCGATCGCCGAGATGACGGTCAGCTGGATCGTGGTCCAGAACGCGTCGAGTAGCTGGCTGCTGTACTTGCTCAACAGATCCACAGGTCACTCCGGGATCGAGGGGACGGGTGGGAGTCCGGAACGGTCCGGCCGGTCCGTGGGATCACGGACCGGCCGCACCGGCGGACGTGACGGGTGGTACCCGTACGCGGTGTCGATCGACACTCAGTAGCGATCGACGGTGGGCTGCTCCGGGAGCTCGTAGCCCGAGGCACCGACCGTCTCCTGGAACGCGGCCTCCCATGCACCGCTGGCGATCATCTCCTCGATCGCGTCGTTGATCGCGTTGCGCGACTCGTCGTCGCCCTTGGCGAGACCGATGCCGTAACGCTCGGTGGTGAACGGCTCACCGACGACCTTGAAGTCGCCCGGGCTCTGCGCGGCGTAACCGGCGAGGATGATGTCGTCGGTGGTCACGGCGTCGACCGCGCCGTTGCGCAGTGCCTCGACACACAGCGAGTAGGTGTCGAACTCCTGGAGCTGGACGTCCTGCGCATAGTTGTCCTTCACGTTCTGGGCCGGGGTCGAACCCGCCACCGAGCACAGGCGCTTGCCGCCGCTGAGCGTCTCGGGTCCGGTGATCTCGGTCTCGTCGGCGCGCACGAGGAGCGACTGTCCGGCGATGAAGTACGGACCTGCGAAGTCCACCTTCTCCTTGCGGGCATCGGTGATCGAGTAGGTCGCGACGACGTAGTCGACCTCACCGTTCTGGATGAGCGTCTCGCGCTGGGCCGAAGGAGCCTCCTTGAAGGTGATGTTCTCCGGCGGGACACCGAGCTGGTCGGCGACGTACTCGGCGACCTCGACGTCGAACCCGCTGAATGAACCGTCCGGGTTGCGCAGGCCCAGGCCCGGCTGGTCGAACTTGATACCGACCGTCAGGGTGCCGTTCTCCGCGGACTGCGAGACACTGCGCGTCTCGTCGCCACCGCACGCCGTGGCGACCACTGCCACGGCGACGGCGCCGATGCCCAGGCGGATGGAGCGGGACAATTTCATCGAATACCTCCGGTGCGGTTCGGAACTACGTCCGACGGACCGGGTGGCCCGTCGGATGCGGGGAAAGGTTCAGTGACTGAGGATCTTGCCGAGGAAGTCCTTGGCGCGATCGGATTTCGGTGCGGTGAAGAAGGTCTCGGGATCGGTGTCCTCGACGATGCGACCGTCGGCCATGAACAGCACGCGGTCGCCGGCCTTGCGGGCGAATCCCATCTCGTGGGTGACCACGACCATCGTCATGCCCTCCTTCGCGAGGGAGGTCATCACGTCGAGGACCTCCTGGACCATCTCGGGGTCGAGGGCGGAGGTGGGCTCGTCGAACAGCATGACCTTGGGGTTCATCGCGAGCGCGCGTGCGATGGCGACGCGTTGCTGCTGGCCGCCCGACAGTTGTGCCGGGTACTTGTCGGCCTGGTTGGCGATGCCGACCCGGTCGAGCAGCTGCATCGCCGACTCGCGGGCCTTCTCCTTCTTGATCTTGCGCACCTTGATGGGGCCGAGCATGACGTTCTCGAGGATCGTCTTGTGGGCGAAGAGGTTGAACGACTGGAACACCATGCCGACGTCCGAACGCAGGCGGGCGAGTGCCTTGCCCTCCTCCGGCAGCAGGGTGCCGTCCACGTGGATCTCTCCCGAGTCGATCGGTTCGAGCCGGTTGATGGTGCGGCAGAGGGTCGATTTACCCGAACCCGACGGGCCGACGACGATGACGACCTGTCCTCGCGGGATCTCGAGGTTGATGTCCTGCAGTACGTGCAGGGATCCGAAATGCTTGTTCACCCCGTTCATGGAGATCATGGACGAGCTGGTGTCCGACTTCTCGGACGGACGATCCGTTCCGGCTGCCGCTGATGTCATATCTGCAGACCCTATGCCGTCCGACGCCCGAGACTTCGCATTTCGGGACACCTTCGACACACGCGTCACGGGATTTTTACTGCACGAGCAGTAACGGATACCTCCACGGGGCCCGCGCGGTCGGCGCGAGGAAAGAGGACCGACCGAGGTGAGATACCCTGAGACGTGTCACTGATCGACGAAGAAGCCCCCCGTACCGGTGCCCGGACCTACGAGGTCCGCACCTACGGATGCCAGATGAACGTACACGACTCCGAGCGTCTGTCGGGGTTGTTGGAGGACGCCGGCTTCACCAAGGCCGCGCCCGGTGCGTCACCCGATCTGGTGGTCTTCAACACCTGCGCGGTGCGGGAGAACGCCGACAACAAGCTGTACGGCAATCTGAGTCATCTGCGTCCGGTCAAGGACGACAACCCCGACATGCAGATCGCCGTCGGAGGCTGCCTCGCCCAGAAGGACCGCGACACCGTCGTCGAGAAGGCGCCCTGGGTCGACGTGGTCTTCGGCACGCACAACATCGGCAATCTCCCCGCCCTGCTCGAGCGTGCGCGGCACAACCGCCGCGCCGAGGTCGAGATCCTCGACGCTCTCGAGGCGTTCCCGTCGACGCTGCCCGCCAAGCGCGAGTCGTCGTACGCCGGATGGGTGTCGATCTCCGTCGGCTGCAACAACACGTGCACCTTCTGCATCGTCCCGTCGCTGCGAGGCAAGGAGGTCGACCGGCGCCCCGGCGACATCCTCGCCGAGGTGCAGGCGCTCGTCGACGAGGGTGTGCTCGAGGTGACACTGCTCGGCCAGAACGTCAACTCCTACGGCCGGTCCTTCGCCGACCCGGATCAGCCCCGCGACCGGGGTGCCTTCGCGTCGCTGCTGCGCGCGTGCGGCGACATCGAAGGCCTCGAGCGGGTGCGCTTCACGTCCCCGCACCCGGCGGAGTTCACCGACGACGTCATCGACGCGATGGCGCAGACCCCCAACGTGTGCCCGCAACTGCACATGCCGTTGCAGTCCGGCAGCGACCGGATCCTGCGCGCCATGCGCCGCTCGTACCGCAAGGAACGCTTCCTGGGCATCATCGAGCGGGTCCGTGCCGCGATGCCGCACGCCGCGATCACCACCGACATCATCGTCGGCTTCCCCGGCGAGACCGAGGAGGACTTCCAGCAGACCCTCGAGGTCGTCGAGAAGGCGCGTTTCACCAGCGCGTTCACCTTCCAGTACTCGAAGCGTCCCGGCACGCCCGCAGCCGACATGGAGGGGCAGGTCCCCAAGGCCGTGGTGCAGGAGCGCTACGACCGGCTGATCGCCCTGCAGGAACGCATCACCCTCGAGGAGAACCGCAAGCTCGTCGGCACCGAGGTCGAACTGCTCGTCGCAGCGGGGGAGGGCCGCAAGAACGCCGAGACCGCCCGGATGAGCGGGCGTGCCCGCGACGGCCGCCTCGTCCACTTCCGTCCCGAGGGCGCGATCGACACCGCGGTGCGTCCCGGCGACGTCATCACGATCGTCGTCAGCGACGCCGCGCCGCACCACCTCGTCGCCGACACCCCGATCCTCACGCACCGCCGCACACGTGCGGGCGACCACTTCGAACAGGGCCGGCTGCCCAAGACACCACCGATCGGTGTCGGCCTCGGACTGCCGAGCATCGGCGTCCCGGACCCGCTGCCGCCTCAGATGGGATGCAACGCATGACCACCGACAAGCCGCACGATCACCACGCGACGGGTGACGTACGCGCCGAGCTCGAAGCCGCCGAACGAAAGGTGGCGAGCGACATCGACCCGGGCGCCCGGGCGATGTTCGTCGCGATCGCAGTCCTGATCCTGCTGGCGACCTTCAGCCTGCCCCACGCCGGATCCGCCAACGGCTGGGAGGTGCTGTCCTTCGCCCCGGACGCGACCACCGAGGAGATCGGTCTCCCGTCACGGCTGTTCGTGGGCTTCGCGGTGGTCTTCGCCGGGCTGGGCTCGATCCTCGCGCTCGTCACCCGCAAGTGGGCGCTGGCGTGGGTGTCCCTCGCCGGCTCGGCCGTGACCATCGTCTTCGGCATGCTCGCGATCTGGTCGCGTCAGACGCTGCCCGTCGAATCATCCGCCGCGGGACCGGGATTCGGTCTCGTGATCGGCTGGTTCGCCGTCATGGTCATCGTCTTCCACTGGGCCCGTGTGGTGTGGGCGCGGACCTCGGCCCAGCTCGAGGCCGAGGCCGAGTTGCGGAAGGTCGCGGCCCAGCACGAACGGCCCCGCCTGATGCGCGACGACCCCGAGGCCTGACGCCTCCCGAACGAAGACGATCCCCCTCTCCCGATCGGGAGAGGGGGATCGTCGTCTTCGGATGTCGCGGGTCAGCGCTCGCCGACGGCGCCTTCGGCCGCGTCGGCCCACTCGCGCCACTGCGCCGCCTGGGCGAGAGCCTTCTCGGCCTCCTTCGCCCGGCCCGCGGCGGTCGCCTTGGCGGCCTGCTCCTCGAACTGGCGCACCCGCTCACGGAACTGGGCCGCGCGCGCGAGTGCCTCGGGATCGGTGCGGCGCCACTCGGAATCCGCGGCCTCGCGCACCTTCTTCTCGATGGCCCGCAGCCGACCCTCGAGATCGTGCATGCGGTCGCGCGGCACCTTGCCGATCGCCTCCCACTGGTCCTGCAACTCGCGCAGGCGCGCCCGGGCACCTTCCAGATCGGCCGCCGGGTCGATCGAGGAGGCCGCCTCGAGCAGGGCCTCCTTCGCGCGGGCGTTCTCCTCGAACTCGGCGTCGCGCTCGGCGTTCGCGGCGTTGCGCGCGGCGAAGAAGACGTCCTGGGCACCCTTGAACCGCTTCCACAGCTGGTCGTCGGCGTCCTTCGGTGCGCGTCCGGCCGCCTTCCACTCGGCGAGCAGGTCGCGGAAGGCCGCGGCGGTGGCACCCCAGTCGGTGGAGTTCTGCAGTTCCTCCGCCCGGGCGACGAGTTCCTCCTTGCGGCTCTTCGCCGCGGCGCGCTCACGATCGAGTTCGGCGAAGTGGGCTCCGCGACGCCGGTTGAACGCCTCGCGTGCCTTCGAGTAGCGACGCCACAACACGTCGTCGACCTTCCGGTCGACCCCGCGGATGGTCTTCCACTCCTCGAGGATCTCGCGCAGCCGGTCGCCGGCGGCCTTCCACTGGGTGGATTCGGCGGCGATCGTCTCGGCCTCGGCCGCGAGGGCCTCCTTGCGGGCCGTGCTCTCGGCGCGCCGACGCTCCTTCTCCTGCTTGGCGAGAGCCGCGGCCTCCTCGGAGTGCTCGATGATCGCGGCGAGCCGGGTGGCGAGCGCATCGAGATCACCGATGACGGCGGCGGTCGGCAGCGACTCGGCCAGTGCCTCGGCGGCCGCGCGGGTCTTCTTCACGTCGGCGGTGCCGGAGTTCAACCGGGTCTCGAGGATCGCCACCTCGGTGGCGAGATCGTCGTAACGGCGTCCGAAGTGCGCGAGGCCCTCGGCGGCGTCGCCTGCCTGCCACGATCCGATGCACCGCTCGCCCTCGCTCGTGCGGACCCATGCGGTGCCGTCCTCGTCGACGCGTCCGAACCGACTCGGATCGCTCGCGGGCACCGCCGGGACGTGAGGGTGCGTCTGGGCCGCGACAGGATGCGGCTTCGGGGGTGCTGCGGTGGAACTGCCGTTCTCTCGGCCCGCAGGGCCGGGCGTCGCAGCATGGGCTCGGGGCGTGGCGGGACCGGGACGCGGGGTCCGCTCCTGCGTCGACTCGCCGGTTCGGTCCTGTGCGTTCGGGTCGCTCATCGATACCTCATCTCTGCCGCGCGGCACGGCTGCCTGGTCGCATGGTCTACCGCCGGTCGATCCCGGGGTTCCGCGATCGTGTCCGCCCACTATTGAAACAGGTCGTGTCGATGCAGGGCGCCGGGTCCGGTGGACTACGGTTGCCGATGTGTTGACCGCCGCGGCGTTCGTGCCGTCCCCACCGCTGCTCGTCCCCGAGCTGACCGGTCTCGCCGCGTCCGAGACCGACGATCTGCGCGAGGCGGTTCTCGAGGTCGGTCGCAGCCTGTCCGATGCCGCGGAATGGGTGGTCGTGGGCGCCGAGTCGGCCGAACAGACCGTTCCCTCCACCGCGCGCGGGACCTTCCTCGGGTTCGGAGTCGACGTCACCGTGCAGCTCGGTCCCGAGGCCGCCGGCGAACCCGATCCCGAGCTCGCATTGACCGCTCTGGTGGCCGGCTGGATCCGCGACCGCACGGCACCCGGCACCCGCGTGACGACCCACGTGGTGGCCGTCGACGCGGACGCCGCGCACTGCGCCGATCTCGGCCGCGACCTGCGCACGGCGCTCGACCGCGACGATCTGCCGCGCGCACTGCTCGTCGTCGCGGACGGAGCGACCACCCTCACGGCCAAGGCGCCCGGCGCCTACGATCCTCGCGCCGAGGACGTCGAGGCCGTCCTGGCGGCGGCGCTCGCCGCCGGCGACCCGGAGGCGCTCGCGGCGCTCGACCCCGACCTGTGTTCGGACATCAAGCTGACCGGACGCGCCGCCTGGCACGTCCTGGCGGCCGCCCTCGGCGAGCGCCCGCGCTCGGCGTCCGTCACCTACTCCGCCGCGCCCTACGGCGTGGGCTACCACGTGGGGATCTGGACACCGTGAGCGCAGAAAACACCGGTCCCGCCGACACGCTCGTCCCGATCGCGGTCGTGGGTCCCACGGCCACGGGCAAGTCCGATCTCGGACTGGACCTCGCCGAGGTGCTCGGCGGCGAGATCGTCAACATCGACGCGATGCAGCAGTACCGCGGCATGGACATCGGGACGGCCAAGCTGCCAGCGGACGAGCGTCGCGGCATCCCGCACCATCAGCTCGACGTCCTCGACGTCACCGAGACCGCGACGGTCGCCCGCTACCAGCAGGCCGCGATCGCCGACGTCGAGGCGATCCTCGGCCGCGGTCGCCTCCCGATCGTCGTCGGTGGATCGATGATGTACGTGCAGGCACTGCTCGACGAATGGCAGTTCCCGGCGACGGATCCGCAGGTCCGCGCCAAGTGGGAGGCGGTGCTCGAGACCGAGGGACTCGCAGCGGTCCACCGGGCACTGCAGAGCGCCGATCCCGCCGCCGCGGCGACGATCCTGCCCACCGACGGCCGCCGCATGGTCCGCGCGCTCGAGGTCGTCGAACTGACCGGGCAACCGTTCGCGGCGTCGCAACCGACGATCGGTGAGCCCCGTTGGGGCACCGTGATCCTGGGCGTCGACCGCGACACCGCCGAGCTGGACGACCGCATCGCGCGGCGCACGGACCTGATGTTCGAACGCGGCCTCGTCGACGAGGTGCACGGACTCCTCGAAGTCGGCCTGCGCGAGGGTGTCACGGCCCGTCGCGCGATCGGTTACGCGCAGGTCCTCGCGTACGTCGACGGGGAGTACGACCTCGATCACGCGCGCGAGCGGACGTTCATCGGGACCCGGCGCTACGTACGACGGCAACGCTCGTGGTTCCGCCGCGACCCGCGCATCCACTGGCTCGACGGCGCCGACCCCCACCTGCTCGACGCTGCCCTGCGGGCCGTCCGGGACGCACGCACATCACCGGCCTCACCAGCCCGATAAGGTAGCGCGCATGGAGTTCAGCAAAGGGCACGGAACCGAGAACGACTTCGTGATCCTTCCCGATCCCGACGCGCGCCTGGACCTCGACGCAGGCCGGATCGCCGCCCTGTGCGACCGGCGTCGCGGGCTCGGTGCCGACGGTGTGCTCCGCGTCGCCCGTGCCGGTGCGCTGGTGTCGGCCGGCGTGCTCGGAGAACTGCCCGAGGGCACCGGGGCGGACGACTGGTTCATGGACTACCGCAACGGCGACGGATCCATCGCCGAGATGTGCGGCAACGGTGTGCGGGTGTTCGCGCACTATCTCACCGCGCACGGGCTCGAGAACCGCCGCGAGTTCGTCGTCGGCAGCCGCGCCGGAGGCAAGCCCGTCACGGTGCACGAGACCGGACCTGTCCTCGGCGAGGTGACCGTGGACATGGGGACCGTGCGCACCCTCGGCGAGTCGGCGGCGACCATCGACGGACGGGTCTACCCGGGCATCGGCATCGACGTCGGCAACCCGCACCTCGCGTGCGTGGACCCGCACCTGAACGAGACGAGCCTGGCCGGTCTCGACCTCACCTCGCCCGGCTTCGACCCGGGCTTCTTCCCACACGGCGTCAACATCGAGTTCCTGACCCCCATCGCGGCCGGAACGGTCCACATGCGCGTCCACGAACGCGGCGTGGGGGAGACCCGCTCGTGCGGAACCGGCACGGTCGCCGCGGCCGCTGCGGCCCTGCGCTTCGACGGCGCATCCGAGGGCGCGGTGCGGGTCCGGATCCCGGGCGGCTCGGTCGAGGTGCGGATCGAGGACGGTCACGCCTGGCTACGCGGACCGTCGGTGCTGGTCGCGGTGGGTGAACTCGACGACACCTGGTGGTCGGCGCCGAACTGATCGGCACCGATCGGCCCTGCTGAGGCGCACTCGGGTATGCCCCTGCGCGAATGCGGCGGAAAAACTCGAATGCACCGATTCGGGCTTCGTGACACCATGGAGGTGTATGACGAACACACAGCGCACGCGCCGCGCAACCACAGATGACAGCACTTCGACCGCGTACGACGCATCCGGAGGCTGGACCGCCGAGGATCCGTCCGTCGGCGAGATGCAACTCGAAGACCGTAGCGCGTTGCGGCGTGTGGCCGGTCTGTCCACCGAACTCGAGGACATCACCGAGGTCGAATACCGTCAGCTCCGACTCGAGCGTGTCGTGCTCGTCGGTGTCTGGACGGGCGGAACGGCCGCCCAGGCGGAAGCGAGCCTGGCCGAGTTGGCCGCGCTCGCCGAGACCGCGGGCTCCGAGGTCCTCGAAGGCCTGGTCCAACGTCGCGACCGGCCCGATGCCTCCACCTACATCGGCTCCGGCAAGGCCGACGAACTCCGGGAGATCGTCCTGTCCACCGGCGCCGACACCGTGATCTGCGACGGCGAACTCACCCCCGCCCAGCTCACCGCGCTGGAGAAGGTCGTCAAGGTCAAGGTCATCGACCGGACCGCGCTGATCCTCGACATCTTCGCCCAGCACGCCACCTCGCGAGAGGGCAAGGCACAGGTCTCCCTCGCGCAGATGGAGTACATGCTCCCGCGTCTGCGCGGCTGGGGTGAATCGATGTCGCGGCAGGCCGGTGGCCGTGCCGGCAGCAACGGCGGTGTGGGCCTGCGCGGTCCCGGTGAGACGAAGATCGAGACCGACCGTCGCCGGATCCGTGAGCGGATGGCCAAGCTCCGTCGCGAGATCAAGGCGATGAAGGCCGCGCGCGACACCAAGCGCACCCGGCGTCTGCGCAACAAGATCCCGTCCGTCGCGATCGTGGGATACACCAACGCCGGTAAGTCGAGCCTGCTCAACAAGCTCACCGGCTCCGGTGTCCTGGTGCAGAACGCACTGTTCGCGACCCTCGACCCGACGACCCGCCGGTCGGCGCTGCCCGACGGCCGCGAGTACGTGCTCACCGACACCGTCGGTTTCGTCCGGCACCTCCCGACCCAGCTGGTCGAGGCGTTCCGGTCGACCCTCGAGGAGGTCGCCGACGCCGATGTGCTGCTCCACGTCGTCGACGGCTCCGACCCGATGCCCACCGAGCAGATCAAGGCGGTGCGCGAGGTCGTCACCGAGGTGCTCCGCGAATCGGACGCACCGCCGCCGCCCGAACTGATCGTCGTCAACAAGATCGACGCCGCCGACCCGGTCACCCTGACGCAGTTGCGCAGCGCGATCCCCGGCGCGGTGTTCGTCTCCGCGCACACCGGCGAGGGCGTCGAGGAGCTGCAGACCCAGCTCGCGGGTCTGCTCGAGGATCCCGACGTCGAGGTGAAGCTGCTCCTGCCGTACACCCGCGGTGATCTGCTCGCGCGCATCCATTCGGACGGTCAGATCCTGTCGTCCGAGCACGAGGTGGACGGCACGCGGGTGCACGCGAAGGTGCCGGCCGCGCTGGCGTCGGCATTGGTCGACTTCGCGGCCTGATGCGGGTCGTGCGCCGGGCGGCGCTGCTCGCTGCCGTCGTGGCGTTCGTGCCGGCCCCGAACGCCGGCGCGCAGGACACCGCGATCCCGGCCGCGGATCTGCCGACCGAGATGCTGTGCACTCCCGACGATCCCGCGCTCGCCGAACTGTCCGGCCTCGCGACGATCGGCGACCGGCTGTTCGCGACCCCCGACGCCGGAGAGGACGAACGCATCGTCGAACTCGACGGGGATTGTGCGGTTCTGCAACGGATCCCGTCGCCCGTCGATCCCTACGACGTCGAGGATCTCGCCGCGGGTCCCGACGGCCGGTTGTGGCTCGGCGATCTCGGCGACAACACCCGCGTCCGCGAGACGATCGCGCTCATCTCCCTCGACCCCGACACCGGGCAGGGAGATCTGCACCGGCTGACCTATCCCGACGGTCCCCGCGACGCCGAGACCGTACTCGTCTCCGCGACAGGCGAACCGATCATCGTGACGAAGGCGCTGTTCGGATCGAGCAATGTCTACCGGCCCGCACGCGGACTCACGATCGACGGCCTGCCCGTCCCGGGACCGGCCCCCCTCGAGAAGGTCGGATCGCTGGCACTCGGACCGTCGGACACCCCCGGCGGTCCCGTTCCCGGTGCGTCCTCCTCGATGGTCACCGGCGGTGCGGTCAGCGCCGACGGGACGGTCGCGGCGGTCCGCACCTACACCGACGTCTACCTGTTCCACGTCCCCGACGGCGATCTCGCGTCCGCTCTGGTCGCCGGTCCGCGCTTCCGCGTCCCGATCCCGGACGAACCGCAGGGCGAAGCCGTCGCCTTCACCGCCGACGGTGACCTGGTCACCGCGTCCGAGCGCGGCGCGGCAGGCACGGAGAATCCACCGATCCATATCCGTCGCGGTGCGACCGATCTCTTCGCACCCGCGGACGACGATGCCGCGGACGAGATGTCGTCCGCGGCACTGCCGGTAGTCGGTGCGGGCGTGGCAGCCGGGGTCATCGCGCTCGGGGTCCTCGGACTCGTCGTCCGGCGCCGCGCCCGCGGCTGAGATCAGGCGTCGAGGTCTGCGGCGACCAGTTCCGCGACCTGCGCGAGGACCGCGTCGTCGTCGCACGAGATCGTGACCTGCGTGCCCTTTTCCGCGCCGAGCGTCATGATCATCAGGGCCGAACCGGCGTCGACGGGCTCGCCGCCGTCGACCGCGAGGGTCACCGGGACACCGGCCGCGACCACGGCCTCGGCGATGATTCCTGCGGGACGGGCGTGGAGGCCGATGGACGAACCGACGGCAACCGTGGTGCTGGGCATGTGAATCTCCTTCGTGGTGGGGAAGTGCAGGGCGTCGATCAGGAAGATGTCGCTGTGATCACGAGCGTGCGGCTGTGATCAGGAGTGTGCCGCTACGGGCTCGGGGTTCGTCTCGTCGGCGGCTTCCCGGGCGGGACGGGTGATCGACTTGGCGATACTGACCGCGAGTGCGGCGACCACCGTGCCCGCCGCCAGCGCGATCAGGAACCACACGACGCGGTCCATCGCGAACAGCACGAACAATCCGCCGTGGGGAGCGGTGAGCGTGACACCCGTCGCCATGACGATTCCGCCGGTCACTGCGCCGCCGAGCATCATCGACGGGATCACCCGGAACGGGTCGGCCGCGGCGAACGGGATGGCGCCCTCCGAGATGAACGACGCACCGAGCAGCCATGCAGCCTTGCCGTTCTCGCGTTCGGCCGTGCTGTAGAGACGCGGACGCACCAGCGACGACAGTGCCATGGCGAGCGGCGGCACCATGCCGGCGGCCATGACCGCCGCCATGATCTCGAGCGAACCGGTGTTGGCGACGTCGAGACCCGCGACCGCGAAGGCGTAGGCGGCCTTGTTGACCGGTCCGCCGAGGTCGAAGCACATCATCAGGCCGAGGATCGCGCCGAGCAGCACCGCGGAACCGCCGGACAGACCGTTGAGCCAGTCGGTGAGACCGGTCGTGATCGCGGCCAGCGGGCGACCGAGCAGCAGGAACATGAGCCCACCGACGATCAGACTCGCGAGCAGCGGGATGATCACCACGGGCATCAGGCCGCGCGCCCAGGTGGGCAGCGGGATGCGTCCGACCCACAGGGCCGCGAAGCCGGCGATGATGCCACCGACCAGACCGCCGATGAAACCGGCGCCGACGAAGACGGCCACCGCACCGGCGGTGAAGCCCGGAGCCAGACCCGGACGGTCCGCGATCGCGAAGGCGATGTACCCGGCCAGTGCCGGGACGAGGAACGAGAACGCCAACGAGCCGATCTGGTACAGCACCGCACCGAGATAGGTGCCGAGCCCACCTTCGGGGAGGTTGGTGAGCGTGTTGTCGAGGACGATGTCGGCGGCCGAGTCGGTGATGTCGGGACCGGCGAGCAGGAAGCCGAGGGCAATGAGCAGTCCACCGGCCGCGACGAACGGGATCATGTAGCTCACGCCGGTGAGCAGGATCTGCCGCAGCCGGGTACCCCAGCCGAGGTCGCTGCCGCTCTCCGACTCACCCGCCGCGGCGCCGGAGGTGCCCTCGACGGTGCGTGCGGACGGATCGGTCGCGGCCCGCAGGGCCTCGTCGACCATCGTGTCCGGTTCGTTGATCGCGCGCTTGACGCCCGACGCGATCACGGGCTTGCCGGCGAACCGTTCGCGGCCCTTGACGCCCACGTCGGTGGCGAAGATGACGGCGTCGGCACCGGCGATCACCTCGGCGGGCAGGGGAGTGCTGCCGCTCGATCCCTGCGTCTCCACCCGGACCGTCACGCCCGCGCGTTCACCGGCGGCGGCCAGCGCGTCGGCGGCCATATAGGTGTGCGCGATGCCGGTCGGGCACGCGGTGACCGCGACGATCGTGCGGCCTCCGGGCTGTTCGGCGCTCTGCGGAGGCGCGACCGCCGGCTTCGCGGAGGCTGCCGGTGCCGGCTGTTCCGGCGCTGCGGCCGAGCCGGCAGGAGCGCTGCTCGACGGCGCCGGTCGGGGCGGGAGGACGTCCTCGACCAGCGCGATGACCTCCTCCGCGGACGCGGCCGCGCGCAGCGACGCGACGAAGTCGGGGCGCACGAGTGCACGAGCGAGAGCGGTGAGGAGCTTCATGTGGTCGCCCCCCGCCCCTTCGGGCGCGGCGATGAGGAAGACGAGGTCGGCGGGTCCGTCGGGCGCACCGAAGTCGGCCTTCGGGGACAGTCGGGCGAAACCGAGCGACGGGGTGGTCACCGCTTCGCTGCGCGCGTGCGGGATCGCGATCCCGCCGGGAAGACCGGTGGCGGACTTGGCCTCCCGATCGAGAACGGCCGCGGTGAGTGCGTCGGCGTCGGACGCGCGACCGTTCGCTGCGAGACGCTCGGCGAGCGCGACGATGACGGAGTTCTTGTCGGATCCCAGGTCGGCATCGAGCGAGACGAGTTCCGTGCCGATGATCGAGGAACCGCCTGCGGAGCCGGAGGTGGTGTCGGACATGACGTTCCTTAGGAGTGGGAGGGGAGCGGTCGGGGTCGGCGGTGGACGTCGGTGACGTGCACTCGGGATGGATCGACGGAATCGGGTGTGGGCAAGGCTGTTCCGGGGAGTGCGACGGCCGCGGTCCCGTACGCCACGGCGAGGCGCAGGCACTCGTCGGGTGTGTGACCGGCCTGCTCGGCGAGCAGATATCCGGCGAGCGACGAATCGCCCGCCCCGACCGTGCTGCGGACCGTGACGTCGTCGGCGGTGGCGCGCCACGCGCCGGTGGCGGTGACCAACACTGCGCCTGCACCGCCGAGGGTCGCGAGCACCGCGCCGACACCGCGTTCGACCAGCACGCGTCCTGCGTCGACCACGGCGCCGACGTCCCCCGCGGCGGCACCGGATTCGAGTTCGTGGGCGTCGGCGCCGGTGAGCTGGGCCAGTTCGTCGGAATTCGGCTTGATCACGTCCGGGGCCGCCGCGGGGAACCGCTCGGCGAGGGCGAGCAGTGGCCGCTCGGAGGTGTCGACCGCGATGCGGCATCCGAGGCCGCGCAGTGCACCTACGAGATCGGCATACCACGATTCGGGCACACCGGGAGGAAGAG
Organism: Rhodococcus sp. AB351; assembly: GCF_049538275.1. Classification (NCBI taxonomy): domain Bacteria; kingdom Bacillati; phylum Actinomycetota; class Actinomycetes; order Mycobacteriales; family Nocardiaceae; genus Rhodococcus; species Rhodococcus sp. AB351. The sequence continues at coordinate 238,633 of NZ_JBMVFW010000002.1, read as the reverse complement.
AACCGGACAGGACGGTCCACGCCGCTCCCTGAGCGCATTCGAGCAGGACGGCGTGGAGCTCGCCCAGCGTGCGTCCGGTGCAGGGGGTTCCGGGTTCGTTGAGCTTGGTGGTGGTGCCGTCGGGTTCGGCGACGGTGATGTTGTTGCGCGTCGGTCCGGAGGTGGGCACGGCCCGATGGGCGATGCCCTGGTCGTCGAGCGCGGCGAGCAGAGGATCGCCGGCGTTGGCCGGGAGCACGGCGACGACCTCGGTCGTCGCGGCGTGCAGCACACGAGCGACGTTGATCCCCTTGCCGCCCGGATCGACGGTGGATCGCTCGGTTCGATGCACCCTCCCGCGCTCGAGAGGGCCCGTCAGCCCGACCGTGCGATCGAGACTGGGGTTGGCCGTGAGCGTGACGATCATGCCGTCACCACCTCGATTCCGTGTTCGATGAGTTGCCGACGGTCGGTGTCGTCGAGGTCGGTGTCGGTCACCAGGACGTCGATCGGTTCGAGCGACGCGAAGCTCAGCAGATTGCGCCGACCGACCTTCGACGAGTCGGCGACCACGACGACGCGGTCGGCGGTACGCACCATCGCGCGCTTGACCGCGGCCTCGTCGGCGTCGGGGGTGGACAGGCCGTGGTCGATGCTGAGGGCATTGGTGCCGATGAACGCCACGTCGACGTGCACCGTCGACAAGGTGGCGAGGACCTCGGCGCCCACCGCGGCCTGCGTGACACCGCGGACACGACCGCCGAGCAGGTGCAGCTGCACGGTGCTCATCGCGGCGAGGCGCGCGGCGATCGGCACCGAGTTGGTGACGACGGTGAGGTCGACCTCGGGCGGCAGCGCTCCGACGATCCTGCCGGTGGTGGTGCCGGCGTCGAAGAGCACGCTTCCGCCGGTGGGCGGGAGGAAGGACGTCGCGGCCGCGGCGATGCGGTCCTTGTGTTCGGCGCGGGTGTGCTCGCGTTCGGAGAGGGCGGGCTCGGCCACCGAGAGCGAGGCGGCCGGGATCGCGCCGCCGTGGACGCGCCGCACGAGGCCCAGGCGTTCGAGGTGCGCGAGGTCGCGGCGCACCGTCTCGGTGGTGACGCCGTACCGGTCGGCGAGCACTGCGACCGATACGCGGCCACGAGCCGCCACCAGCGCTGCGATCGCCTGCTGCCGTTCCTCTGCGTACACCGACACTCCTGAGGGTACCCGATTTGTGGGAAAACAATGTTGGTTTATGTTGTTTTACGCCCGTCTGTGTTGACATGTCAAGGCTTCCGAGTAATCTGAGTCACAACGAACTACTGCGGTGAGGAGATCTCCATGGAGCAGTCGGCGTCCGTCCTGCACGGCACCCCCGTCGTCCCCGGTATCGGATACGGGCCGGTCATCCGTCCCGTCGCGCGTCCTGTGGTCCCGGCCCAGGGCACCTCGATCCCCGACACGGCGCGCGAGGCCGAGGTGGGCCGATTCGAGGACGCCGCGAAGGTCGTGGCCGAGCGACTGCGGGCCCGCGCCTCGCGTGCATCGGGCGCCGCGGCAGAAGTGCTCCAGGCCACCGCTGTGCTGGTCGAGGACCGCGCCTGGCGCGGAGCGGCCGCGACGAAGATCCGCTCCGGCACCGATGCGGTCGGCGCCACCGTCGCCGCCACCGACCAGTTCGCGGCCCTGTTCGAGAAGATGGGCGGACTGCAGGCCGAGCGGGTCACCGACCTGCTCGACATCCGCGACCGCGTGATCGCCGAACTGCAGGGCGCCCCCGAACCCGGGCTCGAGATGCCCGACACGCCGTCCGTGCTCCTCGCGACCGATCTCGCACCCGCCGACACCGCCGGGCTCGACCCGTCCGTGGTCGTCGCGCTGGCCACCTCCCTCGGAGGACCCACCAGCCACACCGCGATCATCGCGCGCCAGCTCGGCATCCCGTGCGTCGTCGCGGTGGCCGGCCTCGACGACGTCCCGGCCGGCACCGAGGTGCTGGTCGACGGCGCGACGGGCCGGATCGTGCTCTCCCCGGACAGTGGCGAGGCCGCGGCCGAGGTCGAACGCGACCGCGTCGAGCGCGAGCGGGTGGCGGGGTGGTCCGGTCCCGGCGCCACCGCCGACGGTCACCCGGTCGAGATCCTCGCCAATGTGCAGGACGGATCCGGTGCCGTCGCGGCGCGCCGGACGCCGGCGCAGGGCGTCGGTCTGTTCCGCACCGAACTGTGCTTCCTCGACCGCGACACCGAACCGACGGTGGACGAGCAGACCGACATCTATGCGGAGGTCTTCGAGGCGTTCGAAGGGCGGAAGGTCGTCCTGCGGACCCTCGACGCCGGCTCCGACAAGCCCCTCCGGTTCGCCAACCACCCCGACGAGCACAATCCCGCCCTCGGAGTCCGCGGTATCCGCATCACGACCACGGCGCCGGGAGTCCTCGATCGCCAGCTCGACGCGGTGGCCGCGGCCGCCGCGCGTACCGGCGCCACGCCGTGGGTCATGGCGCCGATGGTGGCGACCGTTTCGGAGGCCGCCGATTTCGCCGCGCGCGTACGCGAGCGCGGACTGTCACCGGGCGTCATGATCGAGGTTCCGTCCGCCGCCCTGCTCGCCGACCGATTGCTCGAACACCTGGACTTCCTGTCGATCGGCACCAACGACCTCGCCCAGTACACGATGGCGGCCGACCGGATGTCGCCGCAGCTGGCCGCACTCACCGACCCGTGGCAGCCCGCGGTGCTCGCGCTCGTGGCCCGCGCGGCACAGGCCGGGGCGGCCGCGGGCAAGCCGGTGGGGGTGTGCGGCGAGGCGGCGGCCGACCCGCTCCTCGCCTGCGTCCTGACCGGAATGGGCGTGACCTCCCTGTCGTGCGCCGCCTCGGCGGTGACGGGTGTCGGGGCCCGGCTCGCCTCGGTCCCGATGGACCGTTGCCGCGAGGCGGCCGAGGCGGTCCTCGCGAGCGACGACCCCGTCGCGGCACGGGCCGCGGCAGCGAAACTGCTGGACTGAACGGCAAGGCCGGGACGGCCGGTTCCACGCGGCCGGGACGGCCTGTTCCACGCGCCCGAGGCTGCCGGTTCTACGATGACCTGTCGTGACCGAACGAGCGAACACGACCGGACGCACGACCACACGCCGCGGCTGGACCCTGCACGGCGACGGGCGTCGTATCAATCCCGGTGCGGTGGTCGCACCGCACGAGCGACTGTCGTGGCCGCGCACCATCGGCATCGGGATGCAGCACGTCATCGCGATGTTCGGCGCCACCCTGCTCGTGCCGACGATCACCGGCTTCCCCGTCACGACGACGCTGCTCTTCTCCGGTATCGGCACCGCGCTGTTCCTGCTCATCACGCGCGGCCGGGTGCCCAGCTATCTCGGTTCGTCGTTCGCGTTCATCGCGCCGCTCAGCGCCTCGGCCGGGTCCGGTCCGGCAGCGCAGCTCGGCGGAATCGTCGCCGTCGGCATCGTGCTGGTGCTCATCGGTCTGATCGTCAAGGCGGCAGGTTCGCGCATCATCGACGCGGTCATGCCGCCGGTGGTCACCGGGGCGATCGTCGCCCTCATCGGCCTCAATCTCGCGCCGACCGCCACCGGCTCGTTCGAAGCCCAACCGCTCGTCGCCACGATCACGCTCGTGGTCACGCTGCTCGTGACAGTGGTCGGCCCGGGCATGCTCGGCCGCCTCGGCATCCTCGTCGGTGTGATCGTCGGATGGATCTTCGCGGCGTTCACCGGGGCGATCGCGTCGGAACGCATCGACGCCATGCGGGACGCCGCCTGGTTCGGTCTGCCCGACCTGCGCGCCCCCACCTTCGAACTGTCGGTCGTGCTGCTGGCGCTGCCCGTCGTCGTCGTGCTGGTCGCGGAAAACGTCGGCCACGTCAAGGCGGTCGCCGCGATGACCGGCCGGAACCTCGACGACATGGCCGGCAACGCGCTCATCGCCGACGGCCTCGCGACCACCCTCGCCGGTGCGGGCGGCGGCTCGGGCACCACCACCTACGCCGAGAACATCGGCGTCATGGCGGCGACGCGCGTGTACTCGACCGCTGCATACGCCGTCGCGGCGGTCACCGCTGTGGTGCTGGCCTTCTCGCCGAAGTTCGGTGCGCTGGTGTTCACCGTGCCCGACGGTGTCCTCGGTGGCGCGACCCTCGTGCTCTACGGCCTGATCGGCATCCTCGGCGTCCGCATCTGGACGGAGGCGAAGGTCGACTTCACGGATCCGGTCAACCTCACGGTCGCAGCCGCGGCGCTCGTCGCCGGCATCGGCGACCTGACCCTGTCGATCGGCTCGGTCGAACTCGGCGGTATCGCCTGGGGGTCGATCGGCATCCTCGTCGCGTACCCGCTGCTGCGCAGACTCGCCGATCTGCGCCGCTGACCGGCGCCCGGCGCGACGGCCGACACCGACCCGTGCCCGCGGGCCGTTCGATACCGACGGGCGCCCGCCGGGGTCGTCCGGGTCACAAAATGCGCTCGGTTGTGTCAGCGTCACCGCGCGCTCGGCTGCATACCGTGAGTATGTCGAACGACGTCTCACACAGGAGCGCAGATGGAACGCACCCTTTTCGAGCCCGAGCACGACCTCTTCCGGGAGTCGTACCGGAAGTTCCTCGAACAGGAGGTGGCCCCCTTCCACGAGCAGTGGGAGAAGGACAAGATCGTCGACCGTGAGGTGTGGAAGAAGGCCGGCGCGCAGGGCTTCCTCGGCATGGCGGTGCCGGAGGAGTACGGCGGCGGTGGCATGGACGACTTCCGTTACAACGCCATCATGGCCGAGGAGACCACCAAGCTGGGCTTCAGCGGTCTGGGCTTCATGCTGCACAACGATGTCGTCGCTCCCTACCTGCTCGAGCTCGCGAACGAGGAGCAGAAGAAGCGCTGGCTTCCGGGCTTCTGTTCGGGTGAGCTGATCACAGCCATCGCGATGACCGAGCCCGGCACCGGCAGCGACCTGCAGGGCATCAAGACCCGCGCGGTGCGCGACGGTGACGACTGGGTCCTCAACGGCGCCAAGACGTTCATCACCAACGGCATCCACTCCGACCTGGTGATCGTCGTCGCCTGCACCGACCCGGAGAAGGGCGCCCAGGGCTTCTCGCTGCTCGTCGTCGAGCGCGGCATGCCGGGCTTCGAGCGGGGACGCAACCTCGACAAGATCGGCCTCGACGCGCAGGACACGGCGGAGCTCAGCTTCAACGACGTCCGCGTCCCGGCGGCCAATCTCCTCGGTCAGGAGGGCATGGGCTTCATCTACCTGATGCAGAACCTGCCGCAGGAGCGCCTGGCGATCGCGGTCGTCGCCGCGGCTGCGATGGAGCGCGTGCTCGACGACACGATCCAGTACTGCCGCGACCGCAAGGCCTTCGGCAAGCCGATCGGCAAGTTCCAGAACACCCGCTTCGAGCTCGCCGAGCTCGCCACCGAGACCCAGCTCGCCCGGGTGTTCGTGGACCGGTGCATCGAGCTGCTCAACGAGAAGAAGCTCACCGTCCAGGAAGCCGCGATGGCCAAGTACTGGACCACCGACAAGCAGGTCGAGCTGATCGACCGCTGCCTGCAGCTGCACGGCGGCTACGGCTACATGCGCGAGTACCCGGTCGCCAAGGCGTACCTCGACGCCCGCGTGCAGAAGATCTACGGCGGCACGAACGAGATCATGAAGGAAGTCATCGGGCGCGGCCTCAACGTCTGAGGCACGTACGAGAAAGGCCGGGGTGGCTCCGCTCAGCGGAGCCACCCCGGCCTCGTTCCTCTCCGGGTGCACCCGGGAATCAGATCTTGCGGACGACCGTGACGACCTTGCCGAGAATGACGGCGTCGTTGCCCGGGATCGGTTCGAACATCGGGTTGTGCGGCATGAGCCAGACGTCGCCGTCGACCCGCTTGAACGTCTTGACGGTGGCCTCGCCGTCGAGCATCGCGGCGACGATGTCGCCGTTGTCGGCGACGTTCTGCTGCCGGACGACCACCCAGTCGCCGTCGCAGATGGCCGCATCGATCATCGACTGGCCGACGACCTTGAGCAGGAACAGCGAGCCCTGACCGACGAGTTCGCGCGGCAGCGGGAAGACGTCCTCGACCGATTCCTCGGCCAGGATCGGGCCACCGGCAGCGATCCGGCCGACGACGGGAACCATTGCCGCCGAAGGAATGTCGTCGGTCGACGAGCCGGCGACCACCTCGGGGGAGGACTCGGCTGCGGGGGTGGGCTCGAGACCGCGGACGTCCACGGCACGCGGACGGTTCGGATCGCGGCGCAGGAAGCCCTTCCGTTCGAGGGTGCGCAGCTGGTGCGCGACGGAGGACGTGGAGTTGAGCCCGACGGCGTCGCCGATCTCGCGGATGCTCGGTGGGTACCCCCGTTCGCTGACGGAATCGCGGATGACCTCGAGCACACGACGCTGACGCTCGGTGAGGCTCGCGGTGGGATCGTCGGTCGTGGGTCCGCCCCGGCGGGCTGTGGATGTTCCGTCCGCCTTCATCGTGACCTCCGTGCGGCGAGTGTCGGATGGGTTGCAAGTTGCCTTTCGAATCTATCGAGATCCCGCGCGTATATCAAACAGATGTTCGAGATTCACCCTCCGAGGAGCTGTCGTCGGGGTGCGACTCGTGGTAGAACATTCGAACAGACTTTCGTTCGAACACATGAGCGACTGATCGAACGGGGTCGTGAGACCACGCACAGCGACACGGACGGGGTCGGAAGACCACGCACAGCGACACGGAGGATTTCCGATGAGCAGAGCGGTTCGGATCGACACGGCGGTTCCGGTGGGTACGGCGCGACAGGGCGCTGTGGCCCGAACCGGTGCCTCAGTCCGGACGAGCACGGCAGGACGGACCGTCACGGGCCCGCCCGGAGCAGGTGCACCCGGGGCGGCGGCGTATCGCATCCGGCCGATCGCGACGTCGACGCTGCCTCATCGCACCCGTGTCCCGGCGCGGACGAGACCGCGCGTCGCCGCGCCCACGCGCGAATATCGCGAATATGTCGCCGCACCCTCGCGCGAACCCCTGCACCGTCGCTCGGAGATCACGCCGCGCAGTCGCCGGCCTGCGGAGGGGACGAGTTGGCGGCAGATGGCCGCGACGGTGCTCCTCACCGCGCTCGCGACGACGATGCTCCTCGTGCTCGCCCACGTGCGTACCGATGAGGTGATCTCGCAGGGCGCCGGCACCACGGTCACGGTCGTACGCGAGGGGGAGAGCCTGGAGGCGTTGGCCGCTCGCGTGTGGCCCGATGCTCCGGTCGACGTCACGGTGGCGAGGATCGCCGACCTCAACTCGCTCGACGGTACGGCCGTGCAGGCCGGAAGCCGTCTCCTCGTGCCGGATTCCTCCCGGGGATGAGGGTGTCGTGGCCCTGCCCGACCCGCGATCCGCGCCCGAACCGGACAGGCGGGTATTGTCTAACACTGTCAGTCACACCACTCCGTGTGGTTGCGGCGGTGTCGGCCCACTCGCGGGTGGAGACGGTTCCGGTCGGGAGACATTGCTTCGGCGCCGACGTCGCGACCCGCACGGGCACGACGAAGGAACCGACATGTACTGCCCGTATTGCCGCCACCCCGATTCCCGGGTGGTCGATTCGCGCGAGGCAGACGAGGGTGCCGCGATCCGTCGTCGGCGGGCGTGTCCCGAATGCGGGCGCCGCTTCACCACAGTCGAGACGGCCGTGCTGTCCGTCGTCAAGCGCAGCGGCGTGACCGAGCCGTTCAGCCGCGAGAAGGTCGTGCGCGGCGTGGCCCGTGCCTGCCAGGGACGCGATGTCGACAACGATGCGCTCAACAAGCTCGCGCAGCAGGTCGAGGACGCGGTGCGGGCGAAGGGATCCCCCGAGGTCCCGAGCCACGAGGTGGGACTGGCGATCCTCGGGCCCCTGCGCGATCTCGACGAGGTCGCCTATCTGCGATTCGCCTCGGTCTACCGTTCCTTCAGTTCCGCAGAGGATTTCGAACGCGAGATCCAGGAACTGCGCGAGCACAAGAAGTCCCGCTCGGACGCGACCGACTGACGGTTTCGGTCGCTACCGGATCGCGTCGATCGCCTTCAGGACGCGCTTCTCCGACACCGGGATCCGCGTCCCGAGACCCTGCGCGAACAGGCTCACGCGCAATTCCTCGATCATCCAGTAGATCTCGACCACCTCGGGTGCGGCACGTCGCTCCTCCGGCAGTCGTGCGAGCAGCTTGTCGTAGGCGCCGTAGACGCGATCGAGCACATCCATTCCCGCCGCGTCGCGATGCGCGCTTGCCGGCAACGCCTCCAGGCGCTGCGCGGCCGCGGTGAGGTAGCGCGGCAGGTCGGCGATCCGCCGCGATCCGAGGTCGGTGACGAAGCCGGGGAACAGCAACGACTGCAGCTGTTCGCGTACGTCGTCGGCAGCCTCGCCGTTCGACCGATCGAGGAGCACACCCGCCTCGTGGGCGCGGGACAGCACGGGCACAACCGCTTTCAACAGACGGGCCACGCGCCCCGGCAGATGTGAGCGCACCGTGGCCGCGAGCGCCTCGAACTCCTCGGGTGTGCGCACGGGAGCTCCGTGCGCGGCGATGAGTTCGTCCACCGCGCAGGCACGGCAGTCCTCGATCAGCGCTTCGAACGATCCGTCCGGGTTCCGCCCGAGCGCGAGTCGCTCCATGTTGGTCAGTCCCGAGGTCACGGCCTTCGCCTTCGTCGGTGCCGACGACAGAAGCAGGGCACGCAACCCCTGACGCGTCGCGTTCTGCTGGGCCTGCGGTGTGCTGAGCACGCGCACCGCGACGCCGTCCTTCTCCGCAACCAGGGCGGGATAACCGGTGACCTTCCGGCCGCCGACCTCACGGGTGACGGTCTCCGGCAGGTTCCCGAGGGTCTCGGCCGTCCACACCACCGCCGCGGGACGTTCGGTGCCCGCAGCGGCGCGCGAGACCTCCGCTTCGACCCGCGGAGCCAGCTTCTTCCGCAGCGCCGCCAGACTCTTGCTGCGGCCCAGCACGGTGCCGCGTTCGTCGACCGCCGCGAAGGTCATCCGCAGATGGTCGGGCAACGCACCGGTATCGAAGTCCGAGGGCTCGATCGTGCACCGGCCGAGCCGCGACAGCTCGCGGGCCATCGCGTTGACGAGCGGTTCGGAGCGCGGCGTCACCGACGCGAGGGCGGCCGCCGCGAAATCGGGAGCCGGGACGACCTGCCTCCGAAGGTGTTTCGGCAGGGTCTTGATGAGGGCCGTCACCAGCTCGGTCCGCATCCCGGGTACGAGCCAGTCGAAACCGACGGACTTGAGGTTCGCGAGCAGCGCGACGGGGACGCGTGCGGTGACGCCGTCCTCCTCCGTGCCCGGCTCGAACTGGTAGGTGAGGGGGAACTGGATCTCGCCCTGACGCCACGCATCCGGGTAGTCGCCCTCGAGCACCGACGCGGCGTCCTGGTTCACCACGGTGTCCGGCGTGAACGTCAGCAGGTCGGGTTGCTGCTTCCGGGTCTTCTTCCACCACGTGTCGAAGTGCCGGGCCGAGATCGCCTCCGGGCCCACCCGCTGGTCGTAGAAGTCGAACAGGGTCTCGTCATCGACGACGATGTCGCGCCGGCGCGCACGGTGTTCGAGTTCCTCGACGTCCTCGAGCAGCGCCCGGTTGTCGTGGAAGAACTTGTGCTGCGTGCGCCATTCGCCCTGCACGAGGGCGTGGCGGATGAACAGCTCTCGCGAGACCTCCGGATCGATCCGTCCGTACGGCACGGGACGCTGGGCGATCAGCGGGATGCCGTAGAGCGTGACGCGTTCGTAGGCCATCGCCGACTCTCGGCGCGTCGACCAGTGCGGCTCCGAGTAGGTGCGCTTGACCAGGTGCGGAGCGAGCTTCTCGACCCATTCGGGTTCGATGCGCGCGGCCGTCCGCGCCCACAGCCGTGAGGTCTCCACGAGTTCGGCCGCCATGACCCAGCGCGGAGGCTTCTTGAACAACGACGATCCGGGGAAGATCGCGAACCGTGCGCCGCGGGCACCGAGGAAGTCGCGCTTGTCGCCCTCGCGAAGACCGATGTGCGACAGCAGGCCTGCGAGCAGCGACTTGTGGACGTCGTCGGGATTCACGTCGCGGTGGTGCGTCTGCCAGCCCATGTCGACCGTGATCTGACGGAGCTGCCCCTGCAGGTCCTGCCACTCACGGATCCGCAGCCAGTGCAGGAACTCGTCGCGGCACAACCTGCGGAACCTGCTCGACGACAGTTCCCGCCGTTGTTCCTTCAGGTAGTCCCACAGCCGCAGGAAGGCCAGGAAGTCCGAGCCCTCGACGGCGAACCGGGCGTGCTTCTCGTCGGCGGCCTGCTGGAACTCGGTCGGGCGTTCGCGCACGTCCTGGATCGACAGGGCCGCGACGATGATGAGGACCTCGCGCAGGCATCCGTTGCGGTGGCCTTCGACGATCATGCGGGCCATGCGCGGATCGACGGGCAGCCGGGCGACCTCGCGGCCCGTCGCGGTCAGGCGCGGCGTCTCGCCCTTCTTCGCGGGTTCGAGCGCGCCGAGCTCCTCGAGCAGAGCGATGCCGTCGCGGATCGCGCGGGGATCCGGGGCCTCCACGAACGGGAACGCCTCGATGTCGCCGAGACCGAGCGCCGTCATCTGCAACACCACCGACGCGAGGTTGGTGCGCAGGATCTCGGGTTCGGTGAATTCCGGCCGGCCGTCGAAGTCGTCCTCCGAGTACAGACGGATGCAGATGCCGTCGGCGACGCGACCGCAGCGCCCGGCACGCTGCCGCGCCGAGGCCTGCGAGATCGGCTCGATCGGCAGTCGCTGCACCTTCGTCCGCACCGAGTACCGCGAGATACGGGCGGTGCCGGGGTCGACGACGTAGCGGATACCGGGAACCGTCAGGGACGTCTCGGCGACGTTGGTGGACAACACGACCCGCCGACCCGTGTGCGGTGCGAAGACCCGGTGCTGTTCGGCCGCCGACAGACGTCCGTAGAGCGGGAGGATCTCGGTGTTGCGGAGCTTGCGGTCGCGCAGTGCGTCGGCGGTGTCGCGGATCTCGCGCTCGCCGGAGAGGAAGACCAGGATGTCGCCGTCGCCTTCGCGCTGGAGTTCCTCGACGGCCTCGCACACCGCGTCGACGGGGTCGCGGTCGACGAGCGTGTCGCCCACCTCGACGGTCAGCGGCCGATAACGCACCTCGACGGGATAGGTGCGGCCGGAGACCTCGACGATCGGGGCGGGCGTGCCGTTCGCGTCGGCGAAGTGGCGCGCGAAACGTTCGGGGTCGATCGTCGCCGAGGTGATGATCACCTTCAGATCGGGGCGACGCGGAAGCAGCTGCGCGAGATAGCCGAGCAGGAAATCGATGTTGAGGCTGCGCTCGTGCGCCTCGTCGATGATGAGCGTGTCGTACCGGCGCAGCAGGCGGTCGCGCTGGATCTCGGCGAGGAGGATGCCGTCGGTCATCAGCTTGACGAGTGTCGACTCGGTGACCTGATCGTTGAAGCGCACCGTGTACCCGACGGCGTCGCCGAGCTCGGTGTCCAGTTCTTCCGCGAGTCGCTCGGCGACGGCGCGCGCGGCGATACGGCGCGGCTGGGTGTGGCCGATCAGGCCGCGAACCCCGCGCCCGAGTTCGAGGCAGATCTTCGGGATCTGCGTCGTCTTGCCCGAACCGGTCTCACCGGCGACCACCACGACCTGGTGGTCGCGGATCGCGGCGGCGATGTCGTCCTTGCGCTGCGAGACCGGCAGGTCCTCGGGATAACGGATCTCCGGGACCGACGACGCACGGGACGCGAGCCGGGTGCGGGCGTTCTCGATCTCGGAGGCGACCTCGGTCAGCGCCTCGCCGCCCCGCGCCCGGTCGAGCCTGCGACGGAGGCGGTTCTCGTCGCGGAGGGAGACCTCGGACAGGGCAGCGCGCAGTTCGCGACGATTCGGGGCGGGGGAGATGGACATGCTGATCACACAGCCTAGCGAAACGACCCGGTCGGGGCCGGTCGGGGAGGGTAGACAGGCCCGGTGGTCAGCCCGCCAGGGCACGCACCCGGCCGATCACTTCACCGAAGATCTCCCGGTACGGGGCGTGGACCGTGAAGTGGGTGAACCCGTAGCGCTCCCGGCTGTGCAGGATCTGCCGGGCCATCTCGTCGACCGTACCGATCAGCACGAACGGCGAGTCGAGCAGGTCGTCGGCGCTCACGGTGTGCTCGAATCGCTCGGCGAGCGCGGCGGCGGTGCCCGCCCGATCATCGGTCTCGACGACCGCCTGGAGCAGGGTGTGCCACTCGATGTCCTCGACCCGGTCGCCGGCCCGTGCCCGCGCGAACGCGACACGGTCGTCGGCCTCGGCCGCGGTGGCGATTCGGAACGTCCCCGGTGGCCTCCCCGGGAGTTGGACGGCGCCGGCGACGCTCACGATGTCGGCGTGGGTGGCGGCGACGGCGAGGATCCGGTCGCCGGTGCCTCCGACGATCAGGGGCGGACCGTAGCCGCCGAATCCGCGCCGTTGCATCGGCCGGAGTACGGGCAGGTCGAACGCTTCGCGCAGCGCTGCCTGCTCGTCGAAGCCGGATCCGGTGAACGATCGCTGCAGTTCCTGCACGGTGGATTCGAGTCGCTCGGCGCGCTCGTCGAAGCGCTCCCAGTCGATCCCGGCCGCCTCGAACTCCCATCTCATGTGGCCTGCGCCGAGACCGACCTCGAGCCGGCCGCCGGTGAGCAGATCGGTGGTCGCGATCTCGCGGGCGAGCAGTGCCGGATTCCAGAAACCGACATTGAGCACCATCGTGCCGACCCGCAGACGCTCGGTGGCACCGGCGGCGGCGACCAGGACGGGGAACGGCGCGGGGACACCGAGATGGTCGGCCGCGTACACCGCGTCGAAGCCGGCGTCCTCGACGGCGCGGCACCAGCGAACGAACTCGTCGGGGGACCCGACCTCGAAGATGTTGACGGAGAAGCGGAACTCGGTCATGGCACCCAGGGTGGCGGGTTCGGGCCTCCGGCACCAGAGTCGTTTCCTCCGCATACGATGACGGGTGTCGTGATCGTCGTGGACGGGAGTTGGTCGTGGGTGCGTTGTGGCACGGATTCGCCGATATGGGCGCGATCGAACGGGACGGCGCATTCGTCGTGTCGCGCGGGGAAGGCGCGTACATCTGGGACGACGCCGGCAACCGCTACCTCGATGCCACCGCCGGACTGTGGTTCACCAATGTCGGTCACGGCCGTACCGAGATCGGCGACGCGATCGCAGCGCAGGTCGCCAAGCTCGCCCACTACTCGAACTTCGGCGATCTGACCTCCGAACCCACCGTCGAACTCGCCGAGCGTCTCGCGGGGATCGCCCCCGTTCCGGGCAGCAAGATCTTCTTCACCTCCGGTGGATCCGACTCCGTCGACTCGGCGGCCAAGCTCGCGCGGCGGTACTGGCAGGAGGTCGGGAAGCCCGGCAAGCGGCTGCTGGTCTCGCGCGAGAAGGCGTACCACGGCATGCACGTCGGTGGCACCTCGCTCGCCGGTATCCCCGTCAACGGTGAGGGCTACGGCCGCCTGTGGGAGGACACCGCGCGGGTTGCGTGGGACGACGCCAAGGCGCTGCTCGAACTCGTCGATTCGGTCGGTGCCGACTCCATCGCGGCCTTCTTCTGCGAACCCGTCATCGGTGCGGGCGGGGTGTACCTGCCGCCGGACGGCTATCTCGCCGAGATCCGCGACATCTGCCGCGAGCACGACATCCTGTTCGTCGTCGACGAGGTGGTCACCGGCTTCGGTCGTATCGGCGGTTCGTGGTTCGCGTCGTCGCGATTCGACCTGGATCCCGACATGGTCACCACCGCCAAGGGACTCACCTCCGGCTACCTGCCGATGGGCGCCCTGTTCGTCGCTCCGCGGGTCGCCGAACCGTTCTTCGCCGGCGGCGTGTGGTGGCGCCACGGATACACCTACGGCGGGCATGCTGCAGCCGCAGCGGCCGCGCTCGCCAACCTCGACATCATCGAGCGTGAGAATCTGCTCGCCGAGGCGGCGCGGATCGAGCGGACGCTGCACGAGAAGCTCGCTCCGCTGGCGGACCACCCGCGGGTGGCGGAGGTGCGCAGCGGCCTCGGTGCGGTGGCGGCCGTGCAGCTCGCCGATCCGTCCGAGGCGCTCGGTTTCGTGAAGACCCTGCGGCAGCACGGGATCTCGGGACGAGCGGCCGGTCAGGGCGCGATGCAGATCTCCCCGTCGTTCGTGATGACCGACGAGCAGATCACCGATCTCGCCGACGGAATCGCCGCAGCACTCGGCTGATCCGTTCCTTCGGCCCGGCCGGTACCTCGGCGAGGGGGAGTTCGGCGCTGCCGTCGCGTGCGGCGAGCGAACGCGCATAGCGTTCGTGCAGTACCGACCGCACCTCGTCGGGGCTGTAGTTCCGTCGTTGTCGCTCGTTGCGGGCAGTGACGGCACCGGTCGCCGCGACTCCCACGATCCCGGCGAGTCCGACGAGCTTCCACCACTTGCCACCGCGCAGTGTCATGCGGACGACCCTAGCGGCCGTCGCGGCCGTGCGGACGACCCCAGCGGCCCTCGGGGCCGTGCGGACGACCCCAGCGGCCGTCGGGCATGGCAGGCTCACGGCATGGACACTTCGTCGGCAGATCGGTCCGCCGGTGCGCGTTCGCGTCTCACCCTCGACGAGGCCGTGGCGACGACCCGCACGGGGGACCTGTGGATCTTCCGCGGCGCCACCCCGGCCGACCGGGCGATCCAGACGCTGACCAACGCGCCGGTGAACCACGTGGGGATGACGGTCGCGCTCGAGGACCTACCGCCGCTGATGTGGCACGCCGAGCTCGGACGCAGCCTCCCGGACATGTGGACGGGGCGGCACCAGCGCGGCGTGCAGCTGCACGACCTTCGTAGTGCGGTGCAGGTGTGGGCCGCTCGTTACGGACAGCGCGGCTGGTTGCGGCAGATCTCGGTGGCGGTCACCCCGGATCAGGAGGACCAGCTGCTGCGCACGATCGCGCGGCTCGACGGCACACCGTTCCCGTCGACGACGAAACTGACGGGGCGATGGTTCGCGGGTCGGCTCCCACGTCGCCGCCGTGCGGCCGTCCCGTCGGGTGGGCTCGAGAGCGCCTACTGCGCCGAGGTGGTCGGTCTGACCCTGGAGGAGATGGGATTGCTGCGGCAACGGCACCGGGGGAGCAACTGGTACGACCCCGGCCGGTTCTGGAGTGGCGATCGGCTGCCGCTCGCCCCCGGTGTGGAGTTCGGTGGCGAGATCGAGGTCGTGCTCGACGAGGACGACCTCGCTGCCGGCAAGGCGGCAGGCTCGACGTCGTAGGGCCCGCGGCCGGCGTAGTCCGATAGTTGCGAAAGGTAAAGGCGATAGGTCGCTCTACACTGATAGGCGTGAGCGATCAGAGCTACCAGCCCACCCTCTCGCAGCTGCGTGCCTTCGTCGCGGTGGCCACCTACCGCCACTTCGGCACGGCAGCAGCGCGACTCGAGGTCAGCCAGCCCACACTGTCCCAGGGCCTGGCGGCTCTCGAGAACGGCCTGGGCGTCCAGCTCATCGAGCGCAGCACCCGCCGTGTGCTCGTGACACCGGTGGGCGCACGCCTGCTTCCCTACGCGGAGGTGGTGCTCGACGCCGCCGACGGCTTCGTCGACGCGGCGGCAGGAGTGTCCGACGGGCTGTCGGGCCCGCTGCGGGTGGGCTTGATCCCCACCGTCGCGCCCTACGTCCTGCCCGAGATCCTGCCCGCCCTCGACGCAGCGATGCCGGCCCTGTCGCTGCAGGTCGTCGAGGACCAGACCGCCCGGCTCCTCGACGCACTGCGAGCCGGAACCCTCGACGTCGCCGTCCTCGCGCTGCCCGCCGACGTCTCGGGTGTGATCGAAGTTCCTCTGTACGACGAGGATTTCGTCCTCGTCCTGCCGACCGGACACGAACTCGCCGGGCGCACCGACCTCTCGGTGTCCGCACTCGACGACGCTCAACTGCTGCTGCTCGACGAAGGCCACTGCCTGCGCGACCAGACACTCGACCTGTGCCGGTCCGTCGACGCACGACCGGCACTCGGCGACACCCGCGCGACCTCCCTGTCCACCGTGGTGCGCTGCGTCGCAGGACGATTGGGCATCACCCTCGTCCCGGCCTCCGCGGTCGCCGTCGAAACCGCCAGGGGAGACCTCGAGGTCGCGCACTTCGCGGACCCGGCACCCGGCCGCCGGATCGGACTGGTGTTCCGCTCGTCGTCCCCGCGCGGAGTCGACTACCGCATCCTCGCCGAGACCATCCGTGGCTGCGTGCCGCCCACCTGCCGCCCCGTCGTCTCCTGACCACGACCCCGATCAGCGCCGACCGCGTCGTGTCGATCAGCGCTTACCGCGTCGGGGTTTTCCGGGGCGCTTCCGCGCGGACGCCCCCGCCCGGCGGGACGTCTTGGGTTCCGGCGCGCGGCGCTTGGGGGCCGAGCCCTTGCGTTCGCCACGACGCGAGGTGCCGCCCGACTCGCCTTCCGGCTCCGAATCACTGCGGCGTCCACGAGAACTGTTGGCCGTCCGCCCCCGGACGATCCCGACGAACTCGTCGACGAGATCGGTCGTCCGGTCGGTGATCCACACGAGACCCACCTGGGACGCCGGCGCGTCGACGACGGGACGGTAGGTCAGGTCGCGGCGGTGGTGCAGGCGGGCGAGCGATTGCGGCGTGACGAGCACACCCACCTCCGAGGCGACGTGCGAGATCGCGTCCTCGGTGGTCGCGGGCCGTTCGAAGGCCTCCTCACCGGGGAGGGCGACCCAGTCGAGCACGTCGTCGAGCGGATGCAGCACCGTCTCGTCGGCGAGGTCGGACACCGACACCTCGTCGACCGCCGCGAACACGTGCTCCTTGGGCACGACCACGACGGAGACCTCGGTGTAGAGCGGGATGACCGACAGGCCGTCCCGCTGCAGCGGCAGGCGCAGCAGCGCGATGTCGGCGACGTCCTCGCGCAGCGGATCCGCACCTGCCGTCGGTTCGACGGGGACCAGTTCGATCGGGACGTCCGGCATCCGTGCGTTCCACACCCGCACCCACTTCGCGGGGGTGACACCCGGGACGTAGGCCAAGCGGAAGGGTTGCACGGTCGGTTCGCTCACCGAGTCAGGCTACCGCTCCCGGGACCCGCCGCCTGCGACGATCAACCCTCGACGATCTCGAACTCATCGAACACCACTTCGCCGGCGGCATCGGACTCACCGAGATTCACCTCGCCGATCAACGCCCAGCCGTGATCCCCCTGCGGGTCGTGCAGGGTCTGACGCACCCGCCACAGTTCCGGACCCGTCTCGACGGTGAACAACAACGGCCCGCGCGCGTCGGGGCCGGTGCCGATCTCGTCGTACTCCTCGAAGTACAGCTCGAGCAGGTCCTCCCAGTCCTCGGCATCGAGACCGTCGCCGAGGGCCGCGAGTTCGTCCCAGCGTCGACGCGAGGCCAGCTCGACCCGCTTGAACATCGCGTTGCGGACCATGACCTTGAACGCACGGACGTTCGCGGACAACGGGCGAGGGGAGTCGGCGCCGAACGCGATCTGCTGCTCGTCGGATTCCGCCCCGGGGTGGGTCAGCGACTCCCACTCGTCGAGCAACGACGAGTCGACCTGGCGGATCAGCTCACCGAGCCACTCGATGATGTCCTCGAGGTCCTCCGTGCGCGCGGCGTCCGGCACCGTCTGCCGCAGCGCGCGGTAGGCGTCGGCGAGATAGCGCAGGACCAATCCCTCGGAGCGGGCCAGACCGTAGTGCGAGACCAGCTCGGAGAAGGTCATGCTGCGCTCGATCATGTCGCGCACCACCGACTTCGGGGACAGCGGGAACTCCGACACCCAGGGATGCCCACCCCGATACGTCTCGAAGGCCGGCTCGAGCAGTTCCACGAGCGGCTTGGGCCAGGTGATCTCCTCGAGCAGTTCCATCCGCTCGTCGTACTCGATGCCGTCGGCCTTCATCTGCGTGACGGCCTCACCGCGCGCGGCATGCTGCTGCGCCATGAGCACCTGACGCGGATCGTCGAGCGTCGACTCGATGACGGACACCACATCGAGTGCGTAGGTGGGGGAGTCGACGTCGAGCAGTTCGATCGCTGCGAGCGCGAACGGCGACAGCGGCTGGTTGAGCGCGAAGTCGCGTTGCAGGTCGACGGTGAGACGGGCCCGGCGCCCGAACTCGTCCGGCTCGTCGAGCTGCTGGACCACGCCCGCCTGCAGCAGCCCCCGGTACAGCGAGATCGCCTTGAGGATGTGCTTGCGCTGCGCCGGACGGGGTTCGTGGTTGTCCTCGAGCAGGTGCCGCATCGCGTCGAAGCAGTTGCC
Organism: Rhodococcus sp. AB351; assembly: GCF_049538275.1. Lineage (NCBI taxonomy): Bacteria > Bacillati > Actinomycetota > Actinomycetes > Mycobacteriales > Nocardiaceae > Rhodococcus > Rhodococcus sp. AB351. The sequence continues at coordinate 220,348 of NZ_JBMVFW010000002.1, read as the reverse complement.
CGGTCGCGCAATGACGTTGAGCAGCATCGAGTTGCTCACCGAGAACCGCGACTGCAGCGGTTCGGGCGACGCCGCGATCAGCTTGTCGAAGGTGCCCTCACCCCACGAGACGAACCCTTCGGGTGCCTTCTTGCGCTGCACCTTCCGGCGCTTCTTCGGGTCGTCCCCGGCCTTGGCGAGGGCCCGGACGTTCTCGATCTCGTGCTCGGGGGCCTGCACGACGACCGTGCCCATCGTGTCGTATCCGGCGCGACCTGCACGACCGGCGATCTGGTGGAACTCGCGGGCCTTGAGCTGCCGGGTGCGGGTGCCGTCGAACTTCGTCAGGCCCGTGAGCAACACGGTGCGGATCGGGACGTTGATGCCGACGCCGAGCGTGTCGGTGCCGCAGATGACCTTCAGCAGCCCGTCCTGCGCGAGCTTCTCGATCAGGCGCCGGTACTTCGGCAGCATGCCCGCGTGGTGCACGCCGATACCGTGCCGGACGAGACGCGAGAGGGTCTTGCCGAAACCGGTGGAGAACCGGAAGTCGCCCAGCGCGGTGGCGATTGCCTCCTTCTCGGCCTTCGTGCACATGTTCACGCTGGTCAGGGCCTGGGCGCGCTCGAGGGCCGCGGCCTGGGTGAAGTGCACGACGTAGACGGGAGCCTGATGCGTGGTGACGAGCTCCTCGATCGCTTCCCCGATGGGCGCCTGCGAGTACGAGAAGGTCAGCGGGACCGGACGTTCGGAGCCCGAGACCTCCACCGTCGGCCGTCCGGTGCGCCGGGTCAGATCCTTCTGCAGGAAGGTCACGTCGCCGAGCGTCGCGGACATGAGCAGGAACTGTGCGTGCGGCAACTCGATGAGCGGAACCTGCCACGCCCACCCGCGGTCGGGTTCCGAATAGAAGTGGAACTCGTCCATCACGACCTGGCCGATGTCGGAGTCCGGTCCCTCGCGCAAGGCGAGATTCGCGACGATCTCGGCGGTCGCGCAGATGATCGGTGCTCCGGCGTTGACCGACGCGTCGCCGGTCATCATGCCGACCTTGTCGGCGCCGAAGACGTCGCACAGGGCGAAGAACTTCTCGCTCACCAGCGCCTTGATCGGGGCGGTGTAGAAGGTGCGCTTCCCCGCAGCGAGCGCGAAGAAGTGCGCGCCGAGCGCCACCATCGACTTACCCGAACCGGTGGGCGTGGCGAGGATGACGTTGGAGCCGGCGACGAGCTCCATGAGCGCTTCCTCCTGCGCCGGATACAGCGAGATGCCCCGATCCGTCGTCCAGGTGGTGAACGCGTCGAACAGCGCGTCGTCGTCGACGGGGTCGGGTATCAGATCGGGAAGCAGCACTTCTCCAGGCTAGTCGGAAGGACCCGACCCACCGGAGCGGGTCGCGCGGCGCTGCAGGAGCGCAGTCGGTGGCCCTGGGTCGAGTTCAGGTCAGGTGGCGCTGCGCTCGTCCGAACCCATCGCGCCGAGCACCGCCATGCGGGTCTCCGGGCCACCGCTGATCTGCGACTCGCTCACGCCCGACACGAGGAGCCGGCGCCAGCGGTCGAGGTCGAACTCCAGGGGAGCGGTGGTCTCCAGGAAGTTCTCGACCACCCGCAGGAAGCGCAGCGGGTCGTCGCGGAACGGGAAGTGGCCGGAGCCCCGGAAGATCTCGAGACGTGAACCGGGCATGGCCGAATGCGCGAGATAGGCGTGGGCGATGGGGATGACGCTGTCGTGATCGCCCCAGATGAGCTGGACGGGAAGGTTCTCCGTCAGATAACAGCGGTCGAGCATGGTCACCACCTGACCACGCCAGTCGACCACCGCGCGCAGCGTGCGCAAATACGCTTCGTAGGCCGTGGGGTCGGGGAGGTTCCCCAGCACGCGCACCAGATCCGAGGTGTCGTGCAGCAGGGCACCGGGCCTCAGTGGCGATCCGTTGACCCGGTTCAGCATCGCGCCGGCAGCGCGCAGGACGGGCATCGCCCCGGGCAGTCGCAGGACCCGCAGCGCTTCGCTGACGATCGGCACCGAGATCAGCCGCAGGGCAAGATGGACGTCCTTGGTGACCCCGCCGGACGCGACGAGCACCAGACGCTCGACCATGTGCGGGAACTGGTAGGCGAACTGCATCGCCACCCCGCCGCCGAGCGAATGGCCGATCACCGTGACCGATTCGATCCCGAGGACCGACAGCAGGTCGCGCATACCGTTCGCGTAGGCGGCCACCGAGTAGTCGGCCCGCGGCTTGTCGGATCGACCGTGCCCGAGCAGGTCGGGGGCGATCACGGTGTACTTCTCCGCCAGGTGCGGGATCACGTCCTGCCAGGTCGACGAGTCGTCACCGATTCCGTGTACGAGCAGCAGTGCGGGACCGCTTCCGGCCAGGCGGAACGCGCGTCGGTAACCGTGGATCGTGCGGAACACGATGCGGGGTTCGTTGTCCGGAACCGGGCGGAGCGTCCGGGCGCGCGGTGGAACCATGAGCGTCTCCTGCGACGTCGGTGATCGCGTGGTGGTAGTCAGGCTGCCCGACCCGTGGCCGAGAACCGGACACAACTACCACTGTGGCATGTCGCCGAAGCGTACATGTCTGTATGTGACGTCGACAACGACGATTGTGATGATCATGAAACATCCGGCGAACCCGCCGTGGTGTCAACGCGGAGCGGAATCGTCCCCGTCGTCCGGGTCGAACTCGCCGAATCCGCCGTCGCCGGTTCTTCCGTCGTCCGGACCGGGGAGATCGCCGCCGGGACCGGCGCCGCGCCGGTCGTATTCGGCGAGGAACCGCTCGAACTCCGCCCCGATCTCCTCACCCGTCGGCAGACTCTCGTCGGTCGGCAGGGGAGAGGTCTGCTGTTCCTGGGCGGCGACGTAGCTGTCGTATTGCCGCTCGAGCGCGTGCACCACGCCGAGGACCTCGGCATTGTCCTCGATGTGCTCGTCGATCTGCTCCCGCACCCGCGCCGCGGCCTCACCGAGCGCCTGCAGAGACAGCTCGAGGCCGCCGACCTCTGCGACGTTCGTCAGCAGCGTCTCGGCGGCCGCCGGATAGTCGGTCTGGGCGAGATAGTGCGGCACGTGCACGGAGAAGCCTACGGACTCGTGCCCGTGCTGGCCCATGCGGTATTCGAGCAGCGACGACACTCCCGCGGGCACCTGGAGCTCGCCCGACCAACGGTGGTGCCCCGCGATGAGGTCCTTGTTCGTCGAGTGCGCGGTGACCGCCAACGGCCGGGTGTGCGGGATCGCCATGGGGATCGCGTTGAGTCCGATGGTCCGCCGCACCCCGAACTGCTCGGCGAGCAACCGCACCGCGGTGATGAAACGCTCCCACTTCAGATCCGGCTCAGCACCCGCGAGCAGTAGGAACGGGGTGCCGGCCTCATCGATGAGCGCGTACAGGTTCAGTTCGGGCTCGGCGTAGTCCGAGAAGTGGTCGGCCTTGAACGTCATGAGCGGCCGACGCGACCGGTAGTCGATCAGTTCGTCGACGGCGAACGACGCGACGAGTTCGGTCTCCAAGTTCTCGCGCAGGTGCGTGGTCGCCAGGCGCACCGCGTGTCCCGCGTCGGCGAACCCTTCGAGACCGTGCACGAGGACGGGCCCCTCACCGTCCGGGGAGGTGAGCTGCGGAGCCGGGAATTCCAGCTCGTACATGCGGGACTGCTCGTCCATCTGCGAACCACTCCGATCACACTCAGTCTCGGCATCTCCGCCGGGGTCACCCGACGTGGCATGGTGGTGTTCGAGTCTAATTGACGCCACGACGACCGATTCCGGGGCGCACACCCTGCCCGACGTCGACGACCGAGGGAGGTTCGGATGACCCGACGCGATACTCGTCCGAGGCGCCGCGCATCGGCCGGCCGGAGCGTGGTGGCGGCCGCGTGCCTGATGCTCGCATCCGCCTGCTCCCAGACCGTCTCCGGCGACCCCCGGCCCGAACCGGCAGCCCTGACAGGAACCGCGTCCGCGCCTGCGCCTGCGCCCGCGATCGTCCGGGCACCGGGCGAACTGGTGCTTCCCCCCGAACGGTTTCCCGAACCGTACGTCGCGGTGGTCCTCCCACCGGAGGCGGTGGCGCAGGCGGCGCCCGACCTGACCGGGATCCAGCCCGGCTCGAGGGTCGATCCGGGCGGATGTCTGCCGCCCGCGCAGGATTACGGCCCCGAGAGCACCGCCATGGTGGTCGGTACCGACAACGCCAGTCGCGCGACGATCAGCGTCGAGGTCACCCGGCCTGCTCCGGACCTCGCCGAGTACCGCACCTATCTGACGGAATGCTCGCAGGTGGACGCCACCGTGCGGGGCATCACCTCGACCGTCTCGACCGTCCTGGGCGACGATCCCGCTGCGCCCCTCGACGGAGCCGGGACGCTGGCCCTGACCCGCACGGTCGACTCCGGTCGGGGATCGGGCGGCATGACCCAGTCGATGGCCACGCGGATCGCGCAGATCGAGGACGTGCGTGTGACGGTCACGTACATGTCCTTCGATGCGGCGGCGCCCGACACCGACAATCTCGACCGCGTGTTCCGGGAGGCCGTCGACTTCGCCGCCCGTCCCTGACGGGGGCCGGGCGCGCACCCTAACAGCGCCTGCCGACGGGATCGCCCGTCCGGCATCCGATCGCGGTGCCGCTCGCGGAGTTGTCCACAGCCGGCCGGTTCATCCCCAGAAGACCCCGGAACGGCCTCCGGCGCCGCTTGTCGTTCGGACCGATGGGCCACGGTCGGCGCATGACAACTTCCACGCCTTCGTCGTCGCATCCGCTCCGTCTCACCGATGTCGGTGACGTCATCGCTGCCCTGCCCGCACTGATGGGCTTCCCGCCGACGCGCTCGATCGTCGTGATGTGCCTGACCCCGACCGGAGACGCCCCGACCCGCCCGAACGGCAGGGTGGCGAGCATCGGCGCGGTGATGCGACACGACCTCGTCCTGCCCCGGCCGGGGGAACCCGTCCCCGAGCTCATGCGCGCGGCGTTCCGGCGCTTCTGCGCCGTCTGTGCCCGCGAGGGCGCGGAATCGGTGGTGGCCGTTCTCGTCGACGACGATCTCGCCGACCGGCACGATCCGGTGATCGCCGACCTGTGCAGGCTCGTCGACGACTTCGCCGATCATCTCGACGCCGTCGGCATCGACCTGGCGGGGGTGTACGCGCTTCCGGAGATCACCGGCGGAGCGACCTGGTTCGTGCCCGGCCAGGACATCACCGGCAGGGTGGCCGATCCCGGGTCCTCGGTGGTCGCGGCGGCCCGGGTGTTCGAGGGCAGCCCGATCCGCGGCTCCCGCACCGAACTCGCCGCGCTGCTCGCGCCGTATCCGCCGGCGGTGCGGCAGGAGGTCGCGCGGTGCATCGACGAGGTCGTCGAGACCCGCGACCGCGAGTACGAACGCTGTGCCCGTGAGGGCGGCGGCGAACGCGCCGACCGTCTCGAACTCGAGACCGTGCTCGCGCACATCGAGACGTACGCCGCCGGAACGGATCCCAGCGCGTCCGACATCGCCGAGCTGGCCGTCCTGCTCGCCAACCGCACGGTGCGGGACGCCGCCATGGGACTCGCGACCGGACCGCTCGCGCGGCCGGCGGAGCGTCTGTGGACCGAGCTCGCTCGAGCTCTGCCCGATCCCGAGCGGGCCGATGCCGCCGCGCTCGTCGGCTTCGGTGCCTACGTGCGCGGCGACGGTCCGCTCGCCGGGGTTGCGCTCGCAGCGGCCCTCGAATCCGATCCCCGCCACCGGCTTTCGGATCTGCTCGACCAGGCCCTGCAGGCGGGACTGCGTCCCGAGTCGATCCGCGGCCTCGCGGAGACCGGACACGAGATCGCGGCGCGGCTGGGACTCGAACTGCCGCGCGGCGACGAACCGTCCTGAACCGGAGTGGTGCGCTCGATCAGCGTCGAGCGGCGTGCAGACGGTCGCCGAGGGACCGGGTGAACTCCCACGCATCGGAGACGATCTCGTCGAGATCGGTGTGCTGGGGGTTCCATCCGAGCTCGGAGATCGCGCGGCTGCTCGAGGCGATGAGCACGGCCGGATCACCGGCGCGGCGCGGCGCGTCGACCGCAGCGATCGGGAGGCCCGTGACCCGCTCGCACGCCGAGATGACCTCGCGGACGGTGAAACCCTCTCCGCTTCCGAGGTTGTAGATGCCGTGGCGGCCGGGCTCGGACTTCGTCAGTGCCAGTACGTGGGCGTCGGCGAGATCCTTGACGTGGATGTAGTCGCGCACCGCGGTGCCGTCCTTGGTCGGCCAGTCGGTGCCGAAGACCGAGATGTGATCGCGCACACCGAGAGCGACCTGCAGTACCAGCGGGATCAGATGCGTCTCGACGACCCGGTTCTCCCCGGCACCGCCGTAGGCGCCGGCGACGTTGAAGTACCGCAGGCTCGTCGCCGCGAGACCGTGGGCGTGCGCGTACGACGAGATCGCGTGATCGATGGCGAGCTTCGACGCACCGTACGGGTTGGTCGGCCGGGTGGGTGCGTCCTCGGTGATCGGCACGCTCTCGGGTTCGCCGTAGGTCGCGGCGGTGGAGGAGAACACCAACCGCGGGGTGCCCGAGCGGCGGATGGCCTCGAGCAGGGCGAGGGTGGTCACCACGTTGCCCTGCCAGTACTTCTCGGGGAACTCCACCGACTCGCCGACCAGCGACTGTGCACCGAAGTGGAGGACGCCGTCGAAACGGGATCCGGAGAGCAGTTCGTCGGCGACGGCCGCGATGTCGCCCTCGACGAACTCGGCACCGGTGGGCACCGCCCCGGCGTTGCCGGTGGACAGGTCGTCGACGACCACGACGTCGTGGCCCTGCTCGAGCAACACGGTCGTGCACACGCTGCCCACATAGCCGGCGCCGCCGGTCACCAGAAGTCTCACGCTGGACATCCCCTTTTCGCATGCCCGTACCGGACATGCGAAAAGGGGTCTGGGTCAGACCTGCTTCACCTGCACGGCGTGGGCCATCTCGTCGGAAAGCTCGAAGCTGTCGTGACCGGCCACGGTGATGGACACCGAGCCCGGTCGCGTCTCGACTGTAACCCGCGCGTCGGGGACCACACCGGCCTCACGCAGCCGCGCGATGACCTCGGGGTCGGACTGGACGTACTCCGCGAGCCGGCGCACCACGACCGCGGTCGGCTTGCCGTGCGGGATCTCCGTCAACCGCACCAGCTTCTCGTCGAGGACCGCCGTGCGGTCGAGACCGAGCTGGGCCAGTCCCGGGATCGGGTTGCCGTAGGGGGAGGTGGTCGGGTTGTTGAGCACCTCCACGAGGCGGCGCTCGACCTCCTCGCTCATCACGTGTTCCCAGCGGCACGCCTCGGCGTGCACGTTCTCCCAGTCGAGACCGATCACGTCCACGAGAAGCCGTTCCGCGAGCCGGTGCTTGCGCATGACCGAGACCGCGAGGTCGCGGCCCTTCTCGGTGAGCTGCAGGTGGCGGTCGCCGGCGACCCGGAGCAGGCCGTCGCGTTCCATACGGGCCACGGTCTGGCTGACCGTCGGTCCGCTCTGTTCGAGGCGCTCGGCGATACGCGCGCGCAGCGGCACCACGCCTTCCTCTTCCAAGTCGTAGATGGTCCGGAGATACATCTCCGTTGTATCGACCAGGTCCTTCACTCTCACACCCCTTCGTCTGGGCCGATTCTAACCGTGCGAACAGGACGGTGGGGGCGCCCTCCGAGGCTCGCATGTCCGTGGGTGGACCAGTAGCGTCTGTGTCCATGACCACGAGCTCCACCGCGGCGGGCGGTACGACACAGCTGAGCGGCGATCGGATAGTGGTGTGGAGCCCCGACTACCTCGATTACCGGTGGGGTCCGACACATCCGATGAATCCCACGCGCCTCGATCTCACCATGGCGCTGTCCCGCAGTCTCGGTCTCCTCGAAGGTGTCGAGACGGTCCGCCCGTCCCCTGCGGACGACACCGATCTGCTGCGCATCCATACCGCCTCCTACGTCGACGCGGTCAAGCGCGCGGGCTCCGCCCCCGAGGGAGCGGCGCCTCCGGCCGACGCGCCCCACGGTCTCGGCACCGAGGACAACCCGATCTTCCCCCGCATGCACGAGGCCAGCGCGACGCTCGCCGGGGGGACCCTCGCAGCCGCACGCGAGATCGCGAGCGGCCGGGCCCGCCGCGCGGTGAGCATCGGGGGCGGGATGCATCACGCGATGGCCGACTGGGCTGCCGGATTCTGCGTCTACAACGACGCCGCCATCGCGATCTCGTGGCTGCTCGACCACGGCTACGACCGCATCGCCTACATCGATGTCGACGCCCACCACGGCGACGGTGTGCAGCACGCCTTCCTCGGCGATCCCCGCGTCCTGACCATCTCCCTGCACCAGCATCCCGCGACGTTGTGGCCCAACACCGGCTGGTCCAGCGAGGTCGGTTCGGGTCCGGCCGAGGGCACCGCGATCAATCTGCCGGTGCTGCCGGGCACCGTGGACGCGTTGTGGTTGCGCGCCTTCCACGCCGTCGTACCGGGCGCGGTCGCGGCGTTCCGCCCCCAGATCCTCATCAGCCAATGCGGTGCCGACAGCCACCGCGAGGACCCCCTGGCCGACCTCTCCCTGACCGTCGACGGCCAGCGCGCGTCGTATCTCGCGATGCGCGATCTCGCCGACCGCTACTGCGAGGGCCGCTGGCTCGCCGTGGGCGGCGGCGGTTACGGCCTCGTGCGGGTGGTGCCCCGGGCGTGGACCCACCTGATCGCCGCGGCGTTGGACCGCGAGATCGACCTGAGCACCCCCGTCCCGGCGGACTGGAGCGAGCGCGTCGGCGCTCTCGCTCCGAGCGTCGAACTGCCCACCGTCATGGGGGAGGGCTCCGACGTCTCGTACCTGCCGTGGGACGGACCCGGCGGCACACCGGAGACGGGCATTGCGTCCCTGGACCGTGCACTGACCCGCATCGATTCGGCGATCATCGCCACGAGGCGGGCGGCCTTCCCGCTGCTCGGCCTGGACCCGGAGGATCCCCGTGACTGACCGGCAGAATCCTTCGGCGGCACCGGACTCCGCGTCTGCGGCGGGGGCGACTCCCGCGCAGGGCGCCGGGCCGACCGGGGAGACCGACCCTGCGCGCGAGGCGGCGCTGGCGCGCGCCCGCAACTATCCGCGGCACTGGGTCGCCGACGTGCTGGCCTCGGACGGCGGTGTCGTGCACCTGCGGCCCATCGTCCCGGAGGACGCCGACGGGATCGTCGCCTTCCACAGCAAGCTGTCCGAACGCACCCGCTATCTGCGGTACTTCGGTCCGTACCCGACGATCTCGAAGAAGGACCTGTTCAACTTCACGGTCGTCGACCACAGGTCCCGGGTGGCGTTCGTCGCGGTGCTCGGCGACGAGATCATCGCCGTCGGGCGGTACGAGGGACTCTCGCACGAGGGCGACGGTCTCTCCGCCGAGGTGGCATTCACCGTCGCCGACGCCCACCAGGGCCGCGGTCTCGGTCCGATCCTGCTCGAACATCTCGCCGGCGCGGCCGCCGAGAACGGACTGCACACCTTCGTCGCCGAGGTCCTCGCCGAGAACCGGCACATGATCACGGTCTTCCGGGAGGCCGGTTACCAGGTCAGCCGTAGTTTCGAAGGGGGAGTCGTCCGGCTCGAGTTCGCGATCGACCCCACCGAGGCCCTGGTCTCGGTCCGCAACGCCCGCGAACGCGCCGCCGAGGCGCGCAGCGTGCGCAACATCCTCGGTCCCGGCAGCGTCGCCGTCATCGGTGCGTCCACCGACAGCCGCAAGGTGGGCAACGCCGTGCTGGTGAACATGCTGCGCAGCGGATTCACCGGGCCCGTCTACCCGGTCAACGCCGAACACCGGTCCGTCCGGGGTGTCCGCGCCTACCCGACCGTCCGCGACATCCCCGACGAGATCGACCTCGCCGTCGCCGCCGTGCCCGCCGAATCGATCGACTCGGTGCTCGACGACTGCCTCGCCAAGGGCGTCAAGGCGCTGCTCGTCGTCTCGTCCGGTTTCGGCGAGACCGGACCGGAGGGCCGCGACGCCGAGCGGCGGCTCACACTGGCCGCTCGGTCGCACGGTATGCGGCTCATCGGGCCGAACGCTCTCGGTGTCGCCAACAACGATCCCGCCATCCGGCTCAACGCGACCCTCGCACCCGTGCTCCCGGCCGCCGGCAACGTCGGCTTCTTCTGCCAGTCCGGTGCCCTCGGCATCGCGATCCTCGACGAGGCCGCCAAGACGGGGGTCGGGCTGTCGTCCTTCGTCTCGGCCGGTAACCGCGCCGACCTGTCCGGCAACGACCTGCTGCAGTACTGGGACACCGATCCCGCCACCGAAGTGGTGCTGCTGTACCTGGAGAGCTTCGGCAACCCACGCAAGTTCTCGCGCATCGCGCGGCGGGTGGCGCGCAGCAAACCGATCGTCGCCGTCAAGAGCGGCCGCCACGCGGTGCCGCCGGCGCTCGCCGCCCGGACGGGGGAGATGGACGACACCATCGTGCGATACCTGTTCGAGCAGGCCGGTGTCGTCCAGGTCGAGTCGATCGGCCAGCTCTTCGACTCGGCGCTGCTGTTCGGTTACCAGCCGCTGCCCGCCGGTCCCCGCGTCGCCGTGGTCGGCAACTCCACCGCGCTGGGCCTGCTCGCCGTCGACGCCGCCCGGGGCCAGGGCCTGCAGGCACCGGACGCGGTGGATCTCGGCGCGCAGGCGTCGCCGGAGGAGTTCGCCGAGGCCGTCGCGAAGGCGCTCGACTCACCCGACGTCGACTCGGTGATCGCGGTCTTCGTCCCGCCGGTCGCCGTCGACGTCCAGCCCTACGCCCAGGCCCTGCGCGACGCCGTCGCAGGGTCGGAGAAGCCCGTGGTCACGACCTTTCTGGCGACCGAGGGTATTCCCGACGTGCTGGCCGTACGCGGGCCGGACGGCAACCCGACGCGCGGATCCGTGCCGTCCTATCCCGGTCCGGAACGGGCCGCGCTCGCCCTGGGACGGGCCTGGCGGTACGCGAAGTGGCGCAGTCGTCCGCCCTCGCAGGTCGTGCGGCCGGCGGGCATCGACCCCGAACGCGCCCGCGGGCTCGTGGACGGCTGGCTCGAAACGACACCCGAGGGCCGCTACCTGTCGGACACCGAGGCGGCGCTGCTGCTGTCCTGCTACGGGGTCGAGGTCGCGGACTTCCGCGCCGTCACCACCGAGGAGGAGGCGGTCGCTGCGGCGGAGGAGATCGGTTTCCCCGTGGCGGTCAAGGCCACCGGTGCCCAGTGGCGGCACCGGCCCGACCTGAGCGGTGTCCGGCTCGATCTCGTCGACGCGGATTCGGTGCGGATCGCCTATCGCGACCTGGCCGCGGTGTCGGGGGAGCCGTTGATGCACGTGCAGCGGATGGCCCACAAGGGCATCGGGTGCGCGATCCGTGTGCAGGACGACCCGTCGTTCGGTTCGCTCATCTCGTTCGGTCTCGCCGGTGTGATCTCCGATCTGCTCGGTGATCGGGCCTACCGGGTCCTGCCGCTCACGGAGGACGAGGCGGTCGAGCTGATCGACGCTCCGAAGGCGGCGCCGTTGCTGTCGGGCTACCGCAACGCCGCGCCGGTGAACAAGCCGGCACTCGTCGATTTCGTCCAGCGGATCTCGGCGCTCGCCGACGACCTTCCCGAGGTGCGCGAGCTGGTGTGCGAGCCGGTGCTGGCCTCGGTGGTGGGAGCCGAACTCACCGACGCCCATGTGCGGATCGGGCCCGAACCGCACCCTCTCGACCTCGGCCCGCGCCGTCTGCGCTGACGGCGGCCTGGTGGACGTCTCACCGAACAGGCCCCGGACAGCAACGATCCCCGAGAACCCAGCCCGGTTCTCGGGGATCGGATACCGCTGACGCGCCCGGTCAGCTGGCGTAGGCGCGAAGGCGCTCGGCGCGGTCGCCTTCGCGGAGCTTGGCCATCACTTCGCGTTCGATCTGGCGGACACGCTCACGGGAGAGCCCGAAGAGCTTGCCGATCTGATCGAGGGTGCGGGGCTGGCCGTCGTCGAGTCCGTAGCGCAGCCGGATGACCTGCTGTTCGCGCTCGTCGAGCGTCGCGAGGACGCTGCGGACGTCGCTGTGCAGGAGGCCGGCGATGACCGCGGTCTCGGCGGACGTCGCCTCGGCGTCCTCGATGAAGTCGCCCAGCGGGGCCTCCTCGTCGTTGCCGACGGGCATGTCGAGGCTCACCGGGTCGCGGCTGTGATCGAGCAGGTCGGCGATCTTCTCGACGGGGATACCCGACTCGTTGGCGAGTTCCTCGTCGGTCGCCTCGCGGCCGAGCTGCTGGTGCAGCTCACGCTTGATGCGGGCGAGCTTGTTGACCTGTTCGACGAGGTGGACGGGGAGCCGGATGGTGCGGCTCTGGTCGGCCATGCCGCGGGTGATGGCCTGACGGATCCACCACGTCGCGTAGGTCGAGAACTTGAAGCCCTTCGCGTAGTCGAACTTCTCCATCGCACGGATCAGGCCGAGGTTGCCCTCCTGGATGAGGTCCAGCAGGGGCATACCGCGTCCGGTGTAACGCTTCGCCAGCGAGACGACGAGGCGCAGGTTGGCCTCGAGCAGGTGGCTGCGAGCGGCCTGTCCTTCGCGGACGATGATCGCGAGATCGCGCTTCTTCGCGGCCGACAGACGCTTCTTCGTCTCGAGCAGGTGCTTGGCATACAGGCCGGCCTCGATCCGCTTGGCCAGTTCCACCTCGTCGGCTGCGGTGAGCAGAGCAGTCCGTCCGATACCGTTCAGGTAGACGCGAACGAGATCGGCTGCGGGGCTCTGACCGTCGAGGTCGGAATCGAAGCGAGCGGTGGTTTCGGGGCGTGCCATGACGTGCCTCCTCATCGGTGGTGTCTCACAGGGTTCAACGACCGGCGAAGCGGTGGAGTTCCCGTCGGTCTCCGAGTACCACCGCGCTGACCTGCACTAACCCGATGAGCTCCTGAGAAGTTGCTGAGAGAACCGAATCGTGGAACCTCAGGAACGCCCCGAAGGGGGTCAGGCGGGCTCGATCAGCCCGTGCCGCACCAACCCGTGCACGAGGCCCACCGCCTGCGCGAGGAGGTCGTCCTCGTCCTCGCCGTGCGCGGCCGCGAGCAGCGACACGAGATCCCCGAGCGGCAGGCCGTCGGCGCGCATGCCGCCGAGCAGGGCGGCCGCGAGGTCGTCCACCTCGTGCTGCCAGGCCGGACCGCCACCGCGATGCACCCGCGCGACCACCTGGTCCCACCCGTCCTCACCGGGCAGGTGCACCCGCTCGAGGGCCGTGTCGGGCCGCACCGCGAAGCGGGCGTCGAGCACTTCGTGCGTACGCAACCAGTCGAGGCGCCGGAAGTAGTCGATCGCCTCGTCGCCCAGCGCGTCGGTGAACGCGTGCCGCAGGTCCTCGGCCATCACATCGGACGGCAGGTCGGTGCGGCGCAGGTAGACGAACCCGAACCCGACGCCCTCGACGCCGTGCTCCTCGAAGTGGTCGAGCCACTGCTCGGCGCGCACCGCGACCTCCGGCTCGCGTTGATCGGCGTCACCGTCGCGCAGCCACGTCCCGACGTAGAGGGCGGGATCGGCGACATCGCGCTGCACGATCCAGGCGTCGACGCCGTGTGACGGCAACCACGATGCGACGCGGGCCCGCCAGTCCTCACCCTCGACGTGCACCCAGGACGCGAGCATCGCGGCGGTGCCGCCGGGATTCAGGTGTTCGGCGGCCTGCGAGATCATGAGGCGGCTGGCGCCGTCGAGGTCGAGACCGGAGTCGCGGTAGCTGTGCTCGACGCGTCCGGCGCTCACCACGAACGGCGGATTCGCGACGATGCGGTCGAAGGTCCGGCCGGCGACCGGCTCGAACCACGACCCCTCGAGAAGATCGATGTCGATCTCGTTCAACGCGGCGCTCGCGGCGGCCAGGGTCAGACAGCGGGGATTGATGTCGGTCGCGGTGACCTCGTCCGCGTGGTCCGCGGCGCGGATGGCCTGCACCCCGCAACCGGTGCCGAGATCGAGCACCGAACCGACCCGATCGGTCGGGGTGGCCTGCAGCAGCGACAAGGAGGCCTGACCGACGCCGAGGACGTGATCGGGACGGGTCGGGACGGGACGGATCGAGCCGTCGAGATCGGACAGCACCCAGCGGCTGCCGGTCCCGGCGTCGAGGGGCCGCAGGTCGAGAGCGGCCCGCACGCCGTCGCCGTCGCGTTCGACGAGTCCCGCCTGCACGGCCTGCTCCGTCGTCACCGGAGCGAGAGCCTGCGCGACCTCGTCCTCGGGGCAGGTGTCCTGGAGGAGGAACAGCCGCACGAGCACGCCGAGATCGCCCGCACCGCGCGCGATGCGCCGGGCAGGGACGGGTTCGCTGCGCCCGAGGGCGGCGTGCGCCTCGGGGCCGAGCAGTTCCCGGACGGTGGCGAGGTCGTAGCGGCACCGGATCAGTGCGGTGCGCAGAGCCGGGCAGAGAGACAGAAGAAGGTCGCGGTCCACCACGACATTCTCGCAAGCGTCCCGTCCGGGGTCCCTCTCAGCCGTCGATCACATGGTGGCGGGACGACTCGATCGCCGGGGGATCGTCGAAGCGGCCGTCCCAGCGGCTCGGTTCGTCCTTGCGGCGCGGCGGCCGGTCGTTGGCGATGAGGACGGCGATCCACGGCAGCGGGATCGACACCCCGATGATCGCCATCGAGATCCAGGGATTGGCCCATATGCCGTACGCGATCGCCGCCAGCAGCAGGGCGGGGATGCGGACCGACATGATGGTGAGGTACTTGCGAACCCGTGCTCGGTGCTGATCCTCGAGCGACGTCTCCGCCGCGGTGATCAGAACCGGGTTGTCGGGCGATCCGTTCTCGGGGGATCCGCCGAAACCGTGAGTTCTCGCCATGTCTTCCACCTTCCCACGCCGGGCCGTCGCACGCACATACGCATCCGGCCCTTCCGTGCGGCATCATGGACACGTGAGCACGGATATCAAGGAACGGCCGGATACCACCACCGACGAAACGACCGACGACGACACCCCGAAGTTCTTCCACTACGTGAAGAAGAACAAGATCGCCGAGAGTGCGGTCATGGGTACCCATGTGGTCGCGCTGTGCGGTGAGGTCTTTCCGGTGACCCGGTCGCCGAAGCCCGGCTCGCCGGTGTGCCCCGAATGCAAGAAAGTCTACGACGGCTTGCGCAAGGGCGACTGAGACACCTGGTGGAACACCCCGTCGTCCGCCGCGGCGTCGGGTGATTCTCGCGGAAGCGTCTCCACCGGCGGAAGTTCGGTCTCGGCCGGGGGAACTTCGGATCCCCCGGCCTTGTCGTCGTGCCGGGCCTTCTCGTCGCACGAGGCAGTGGCGTCGTGCTCGTCGCACGAGGCAGTGTCGTCGTGCAGAGACGTGTCGTTGTGGGTCGCCGTATCCGACTCGGTCGGCTTCCCGTCGATCGGCCACGACTCGGGTTGGCGATCCCCGGGCCGGATCAGGTCGGACAGCCGAATCGTCGTGGAGCCCGTCAACCGGCGCGTGAGGTTCGTCACCGGCCCGCTGTCGGGCGACGGATCTCGTGCCGACTGCTCGGCGAGCCAGATCCGCCACTGCTCCAGGCGTGTGGCGCGTGCCGGCCAGAACTCCTGCACCGTGGCGTTGAACTCGGCTCCGAGGACCACGGCGAAACCCAGGAAGAACGTGAACAGCAGGAACGCGATCGGGGCGGCGAGCGCGCCGTAGGTGTAGCCCGTTGCCGCGACCCACGTCAGGTACCACCGCAGGATCACGCTCGACGCGAGGAAGAACACCCCGGCCAGGACCGCGCCGCCGAGCAGTCGGTGCCACGGCAGCGACCTGGGCAGCGCCACCTTGTACAGGGTCGTCAGACCGATCAGCAGGAGCAGGCCCACCGCGGGGAAGTAGAAGGTGTCGATGATCCGTGAGCCGACGTCGAACCAGGCGTCGGGCAGCAGCCGGCCGATCAGTGTGGGCCCGAGCGCGACGAGCGGCATCGTGAACACCGCCAGGATCAGGAAGACCACGTAGAGGAGCAGGCCGAAGATCCGCTGCCACACCGGGTGGCGATGGTCCTGCTGGTGGTGCGCTTCGACGATCGAATCCACGAACGTCGAGATCGCCGACGATCCTGCCCACAGCGACAACACGAAGCCCAACGACATCACGTCGGCGCGGCCCCGCCGGAGGACGTCCTCGACGGTGGGTTCGATGATCTGGTCGACCACGCTGTCGCTGAAGACCGAGCGGAGGAAGGTGACGGTCTTCGACGTGATGATCTCCACCGTGTCGGGACCGAACCAGCCTCCTACGTAACCGAGGCTGCCGAGCAGACCGAGCACCAAGGGCGGCAGCGAGAGGGTCTGCCAGAAGGCCGCCGTCGCCGCCTTGCTGAAGATCGAGTGGTCCCAGGCCGACGACAGGGTGTGCGTGACGACCTCCCAGCCCTTCCCGACCGCGCGGCGAACGCGGCCGGAGGATGCCTGTGCGGGGGATCGTGGTGTGTCGTTCATCTACTTCCAGAATTCCTGAAGACACGCTCGCGTGCGCGCACAGGCAGGTGAGGGCCTCTCGAATTCTGCCACGCAGTCCTCGGAGAACCCGCCGACGCCGCGGCTTCGGCGGGTTCGCGGGCTCCGAGACGATAGGCTGCATGACGGTCGGCGCCCGGACGAGTGCGGTGGCACCGACCCGAGCGAAGCGGACAAGGAGCACGAGAAACCGGTGAGCACCGAAACCGTCGGACAAGCTACGACCTCCGCCCCTGTGGCCCAGCTGCGTGCCTGGCAGCGCCGCGCCCTCACCAAGTACCTCGCGACGAAGCCGCGTGACTTCCTCGCCGTCGCGACCCCCGGCGCCGGTAAGACGACCTTCGCCCTCCGGGTGGCGTCGGAGCTGTTGCGCGACCGGACGGTCGACCAGATCACGGTCGTCGCCCCCACCGAGCACCTCAAGCACCAGTGGGCGGGTGCTGCGGCCCGCATCGGTATCGCGCTCGACTCGAACTTCACGAACTCCACCGGACAGACGTCGAGCGACTACCAGGGCGTCGTGGTCACCTACGCGCAGGTTGCCTCGCATCCGTTCAAGCACCGCGTGCGTACGGAGGGGCGCCGCACCCTGGTGATCCTCGACGAGATCCACCACGGTGGCGACGCGAAGAGCTGGGGTGAGGGCATCCTCGAGGCGTTCGGGGACGCGACCCGCCGTCTGGCGCTGACCGGTACACCCTTCCGCAGCGACGACAGTGCGATCCCGTTCGTGAGCTACGAGCCGAACGAGGACGGTCTGCTGCAGTCCAAGGCCGATCACGCCTACGGCTATGCCGACGCGCTCGCCGACGGCGTCGTGCGCCCCGTCGTGTTCCTCGCGTACTCGGGCGAGGCGCGCTGGCGCACGAGTGCGGGGGAGGAGTTCACCGCGCGGCTGGGGGAGCCTCTCAGCGCCGAGCAGACGGCCCGGGCGTGGCGGACGGCCCTCGATCCCCAGGGCGACTGGATTCCCGCGGTGCTGGGGGCGGCGAACACCCGTCTGCAGCAGCTGCGTGCCGGCGGCATGCCGGACGCCGGTGGCCTCGTCATCGCCACCGACCAGACCACCGCGCGGGCGTACGCGAAGATCCTCGAGTCGATCACCGGCGAGATACCGACCGTCGTGCTCTCGGACGATCCCACCGCCTCCGAGCGCATCTCGCAGTTCAGCGAGGGCAACCAGAGGTGGATGGTCGCCGTGCGCATGGTGTCCGAGGGCGTCGACGTCCCGCGACTCGCGGTGGGTGTGTACGCGACCAGCGCCTCGACCCCGTTGTTCTTCGCACAGGCGATCGGCCGCTTCGTGCGGTCGCGGCGCAAGGGGGAGACCGCCAGTGTCTTCCTGCCGTCCGTGCCGGTGCTGCTCGAGCTCGCCAGCCAGCTCGAGGCCCAGCGCGACCACATCCTCGGCAAGCCGCACCGGGTCAAGGAGGGCTTCGACGACGAGCTGCTCGCCGACGCGAACCGGCGCAAGGACGAACCCGGCGAGGACGAGAAGGCCTACCACTCGCTCGGAGCGGACGCCGAACTCGATCAGGTCATCTACGACGGATCCTCGTTCGGCACCGCGACATTCGCCGGTTCCGACGAGGAGGCCGACTATCTGGGACTCCCGGGTCTGCTGGACGCGGAACAGATGCGGGCACTGCTGCGTCAGCGTCAGGAACAGCAGCTGAACAAGCCGAAGGCCGCACCGGCACCCACTCCGCCGCCCCAGGTGACCGAGCGGGTCGAAACCGCCGACACCCTCGCCCAGCTCCGCCGCGAACTCAATTCGCTCGTCGCGGTCGTGCACCACCGGACCAGGAAGCCGCACGGGGTGATCCACGGCGAACTGCGTCGCCAGTGCGGTGGTCCGCCGACGGCGATGGCGACCGCCGAGCAACTGCGCGACCGGATCGCGATCCTGCGCAGCTGGTGACGACGAGAACGGGCGACCACCTCGAGGTGGTCGCCCGTTCGGTCGGGTCTCGGAACCGTGGTTCCGGACGGCGGATCACACGGTGGCGTCGGACTCGCTCACGATCGTCGCTCCGAGTTCACGGAGGCGGTCGGTGTGCTCGTTCGCGTGGTGCCCGCAGAACAACAGTTCTCCGCCGGTCGGAAGGACGGCGCGGACACGAGCGGCGGCATTGCACCGATCGCAGCGATCTGCAGCGGTCAACTTCGGGCTGGTCAACGTACCGGGCATGACTCCTCCAAACTGGCCACCGCTCATATCGGGTGCCGGGGTCTGGTCCGCCGCACCGGCCGGCGCGGTGGATCTACTCTGACAGACGATTCGTATTCACGTGTTGTTCCCCTGGATGCCCAATGGTGGCGTGTTTCACGCATCGAACAGCGAAAACGCTGCGACATGGCCGTTTTCCGCACAGTGTGTTCGCTCACAGCGCAGAGCTCCAGGGGGCCGGGAACGCCCCGGAGAGGCCGTCCGACGCACAATGACGCCATGACCGAGACCCTGCTGCACATCATCTCCCGCGACGAGTGGGACCACTTCCGACCCCTCGGGGCGGTCGCACCGGAGTCCCTCGGGACCCAGGGTTTCGTCCACCTCTCCACGCCGCACCAGGTGCACCTGCCCGCCGACCGCTTGTACTCAGGCCGTACGGATCTGCTCTTGTTGCATGTCGATCCGACGCGTCTCGTCGACCCGCTCCGTTTCGAACCCGGCGTGCCGGGGGACCCGGAGTCCATGCGCTTCCCCCACCTCTACGGGCCGCTGCCCGTCGATGCCGTGGTGGAGGTGATGCCCTACCTGCCGGGACCGGACGGCCGGTTCGCACCCCTCGACCGGGAGCAGGCGGACGTCGTCGGTCCGGAGGACTAGTCTTTCGGCCATGATCGTCGACGTGACGCCGCTACCCGGGATCGGTGTACGCAAGGACTTCGAACTCGCCTCCGGACGCCGCATCGGGGTGATCACCCATCGGGACGGTCACAGCGACCTCATCATCTCGAAGGCGGGCGACCCCGACGCGTGTGCCGCCTCCCTGCCTCTCACCGTCGAGGAGGCAGCGACGCTCAGCAATCTCCTCGGTGCCCCACAGCTCGTCGCCCAATTGCGTGAGGACCACCGCGACCTGCCCGGAATCCTCACTCGCCAGCTCCACATCCACGAGGATTCGCGGTTCGACGGAGCGGTACTGGGCGACACGGCGCTGCGCACGCGCACCGGCGTGTCGGTCGTGGCCGTGATGCGTGCCGGTCAGGTCATGCCGTCCCCGACACCCGACTTCGTCCTCACGGGTGGGGACATCCTGGTGGCGGTCGGCACAGCGGACGGTCTCGACGCTGCCGCCAGGATCCTGCGCAACGGCTGATCCCGCGGAATGAACACCACGACACTCGCACTCATCGAACTGGGTGCGGTGTTCTTCGGACTCGGCGTCCTCGGCCGGCTCGCGGCGCGGATCGGCATGTCGCCGATCCCGTTCTATCTGATCGGCGGCCTGTGCTTCGGCAACGGTGGCTTCATCCAACTCGGCGACATCGGGGCGTTCAGTCACCTCGCCAGCGAGATCGGCGTGGTCCTGCTGCTGTTGCTGCTCGGGCTCGAGTACACCGCGAACGAGTTGATCAGCGGCCTGAGACGCTCCCGGATGGGAGGCCTGCTCGACCTTGCTCTGAATGCGGTGCCGGGAGCCGCCGTCGCGTTGATCCTGGGTCTCGGTCCCATCGGTGCCTTCGTGCTCGCGGGCGTGACCTACATCTCGTCGTCCGGGATCGTGGCGAAGGTTCTCGCCGATCTGGGACGCCTCGGCAATCGTGAGACACCGGTCGTCCTGTCGATTCTCGTCTTCGAGGATCTCGCGATGGCCGTCTACCTCCCGATCCTCACCGCGATCCTGGCGGGCGTGAGCCTGCTCGGCGGCCTCGAAGCCGTCGCGATCTCGCTCGGTCTCGTCACCGTGGTGCTGGTCCTGGTGGTGCGGTACGGACGCTACGTCTCGGTCGTGCTCGACAGCCCCGACCGGGAAACGCTGTTGCTCAAGCTGCTCGGCGCAGCGCTGCTGGTGGCGGGGATCGCGTCGGCCCTGCAGGTGTCGGCGGCCGTGGGAGCCTTCCTGCTGGGCATCGCCATCTCCGGTTCGACGGCACACAACGCGGTCCGGGTCCTCGAACCGCTCCGCGACCTGTTCGCCGCCATCTTCTTCGTCTTCTTCGGACTGAACACCGATCCGACGGCTATACCGCCGGTGCTCGGCTGGGCGGTCCTGCTGGCCGTGCTGACCGCGCTGACGAAGCTCGTCACCGGATGGATCGCGGCGGCCCATCACGGTATCGCCGTGATGGGCCGGGCGCGCGCCGGCGCCGCACTCATCGCCCGGGGAGAGTTCTCCATCGTGATCGCCGGACTGGCCGTCGCCTCCGGCCACGTCGACAGCCGCCTCGCGGCTCTCGCCTCGGCATACGTGATGATCACCGCGGTGCTCGGTCCGGTGGCCGCGCGTGTCGTCGAACCGGTCATGCGGTTCGCATCCGCACGGCTCCCCGGACGCGAGGGGCGCCAGCGCCTTCCCGGAGACGAGCCGGAACTCCTCTAGCGGGCCTGTGGCCCGGAACGCAGAACGAGGGCCACCCCATCGGATGGCCCTCGTTCCGTATGACTGTTCCGCGTGACGGAGATCAGTCGAGGTAGTCGCGCAGCACCTGCGACCGCGACGGGTGGCGCAGCTTCGACATGGTCTTCGACTCGATCTGGCGGATGCGCTCGCGCGTCACGCCGTAGACCTGACCGATCTCGTCGAGGGTGCGCGGCTGGCCGTCGGTGAGGCCGAAGCGCAGACGCACGACGCCCGCTTCGCGCTCGGACAGGGTCTCGAGCACCGACTGCAGCTGATCCTGCAGCAGGGTGAAGGAGACGGCGTCGACGGCCACGACGGCCTCGGAGTCCTCGATGAAGTCGCCGAGCTGGCTGTCGCCCTCGTCGCCGATCGTCTGGTCGAGGGAGATGGGCTCACGCGCGTACTGCTGGATCTCCAGCACCTTCTCCGGCGTGATGTCCATTTCCTTGGCGAGCTCCTCGGGCGTGGGCTCGCGGCCCAGATCCTGGAGCAGCTCGCGCTGGATACGACCGAGCTTGTTGATGACCTCGACCATGTGCACCGGGATACGGATGGTGCGGGCCTGGTCGGCCATGGCGCGGGTGATGGCCTGACGGATCCACCAGGTGGCGTAGGTGGAGAACTTGTAACCCTTGGTGTAGTCGAACTTCTCGACCGCGCGGATCAGACCGAGGTTGCCTTCCTGGATGAGGTCCAGGAACGCCATGCCGCGGCCGGTGTAGCGCTTGGCGAGCGAGACGACGAGGCGGAGGTTCGCCTCGAGCAGGTGGTTCTTGGCCCGGTTGCCGTCGCGGCAGATCCAGTTCAGATCGCGGCGCTGGGCGACGGGGAGCTTCTCGCCCTTCTCCGCCAGCTGCTGCAGCATGTGGGTCGCGTACAGACCGGCCTCGATGCGCTTGGCGAGCTCGACCTCCTCCTCGGCGTTGAGGAGGGCGACCTTGCCGATCTGCTTGAGGTAGGCGCGCACGGAGTCGGCCGATGCGGTGAGCTCGGCGTCCTTACGTGCCTGACGCAGCGCCTCGGACTCCTCCTCGTCCCAGACGAAGTCGCCCGAGGCCTTGTCCTTCTCGCTGGGCTCGTCGTCGTCGACCACGACATCCTCGGCGCCGGCGAGATCACCCTCCGAGACCTCGAGGTCTGCGAGGTCCGCTTCCTCGGTGGCGTCGAAGTCCTCGTCGCCCGAACCTGCAGCCTTCGTGGCTTTCTTTGCTGCCTTCTTCGCGGTGGTCTTCTTGGCTGCCTTCTTCGCAGGAGCCTTCTTGGCGGCTGCCTTCTTCGCGGGGGCCTTCTTCGCAGCGGTCTTCTTCGCCGGCGGCTTGGCACCGGGAGCGGTGCCCTCCGCGGAGTCCGCAGCGCCTGCGACGCTCGAAGCGTCCGCAACGGGTGCCGATTCGTTGGCGGAATCAGCGGTGTGGATGTCGGTGGCTGCCACGTACGCCCTTTCGTGACGAGGTAGTGCGGCGTCGCGCCAGAGTGATTCCGGCGGAGAGGTCTGTCGGGATGGGGGCCGGTTCCGGCCTGCTGGGGACCATTGTAACGATCCCTCGGGCAGCCGATGCGCCGGACTCAGGGAGTGACACCTGTTTTCGCAGCATATGCAGCCCCTACGATTCCCGCCGCGTTGCGCAGTTCGGCGGGGACCACCGGGGTGCGGTTGGTCAGGAGTGGGACCCACTTCTCGTGCTTGCGGCTGATACCACCGCCCACGATGAACAGGTCGGGCCAGAGCAGGGCCTCGAAGCGGGTGAGGACGCGGGAGACCTCCTTCGCCCACTGCTTGTACGACAGGTCGTTGCGTTCCTTGACCGACGAAGCGGCGCGGTGCTCGGCCTCCTTGCCGTCGACCTCCATGTGTCCGAACTCGGTGTTGGGCAGCAGTACACCGTTGTGCAGCACGGCCGAACCGATCCCGGTGCCGAAGGTCAGCAGGATCACCACGCCGTCGGTGTCCTTGGCGGCACCGAAGCGGTCCTCGGCGATCCCCGCGGCATCCGCGTCGTTGAGCACCGAGACGTCCCGGTCGCCGAGCACCCGCGAGAAGAGGGATCCGGCGTCGGTGCCGATCCACGACTTGTCGATGTTGGCGGCGGTGCGGGCGACGCCTCCGGTGACCACGCTCGGCAGTGTCACGCCGACGGGGCCCGTCCAGCCGGCCTGCTCGACGATCTGCGCCACCGTCTTCGCCACGGCCTCCGGAGTGGACGGTTGCGGAGTGAGGATCTTGATCCGGTCGCCTACCAGACGGCCCGTGTCGAGATCCACCACGGCACCCTTGACGCCACTGCCCCCGATGTCGACTCCGAACCCGTGGTTGACGGCAGTCGATCGGTCCGTGGGGACGTCCTGTGCCATTGCGTACTTCCTCTCGCTGGGTGGGGCCGTCTGCTCCGCTCGTGTGGAAACGATAATGCCCGTGTGACCGGTGCGGCACACACTGGCGAAACGCTCGGCGCTGTGTTCGGATCGGTTCGTGCATACACAGAGAACGCTCTCCGCATCCGAGTTGTCCGGCTTGAGGGACGTCGCCGTGACCGTCGCGCGGGAGGCCGCAGCCTACGTACGAGGACGTAGGGCCACGTTGTTCGGCCCTCCGGGATCGGGCGAGATCACCCGTGTCGGGACGAAGTCGACAGTGACCGATCCCGTCACAGTGGCCGACACCGAGAGCGAAGAGCTCATCCGGCGCCGACTTGCCGTGCTGCGGCCCGGGGATGCCTTCCTGGGGGAGGAGACCGGAGGCGACGCTGGAACGTCGACTGCGAGAGGCGTCGTCTGGGTGGTCGATCCCATCGACGGCACCGTCAACTTCGTCTACGGACTCCCGGCGTCGGCGGTGTCGGTGGCTGCGCAGGTCGACGGACGCTCGGTGGCCGGCGCAGTCGTCGCCATCGCATCGGGGGAGACGTTCTCGGCGGCAGAAGGTCTCGGTGCCCATCTCGAAACGAATGGCACGCGGGTCCCGTTGCGCTGTAATCCGATAACGGATCTGCAGCTGGCGCTCGTGGCCACCGGGTTCTCGTACTCCTCGGAACGGCGTGCACGGCAGGGAGAACTGGTGGCGGCGCTGCTACCGCGGGTGCGCGACATCCGGCGGGTCGGAGCGGCCGCCCTGGACCTGTGCATGGTCGCGGCCGGCAGGGTCGACGCCCACTACGAACACGGACTCGGTCCCTGGGACTGGGCGGCGGGTGCGCTCGTCGCCGCGGAAGCCGGTGCCGTGGTACGTGTCCCGAACGGCACCGGGGACGACGGCGAGCTCACGGTCGCGGCCGCGCCGGGGATCGCCGCCGATTTCGAAACTCTGCTCGCCGAAATCGGAGCGCTCGACCCAATTCCGAATTGACCGATTCGTCACATCACGAATTGCCGTTCGTCACCTTTTATCGCAGTAGTGACGAAAAACAGGATGCACGGTCTGTGAAAAGAGATTCAGCACCGGGCATTGCGTGCGGCCGTGAGCAGATCGAGGTCGAGCGGAGCCGTCTGCTCGCCCACCGGGACCTCGCGTAGCGCTCGCAGGACCTCCTCGGCATCCGCCCCGGGGGAGATGTCCCGGAAGTAGGTCCCCAGCGCGAGATCGACCGTGTCGTCCTCGCGTGTGTCCTGCACCAACTCGGCGCACGGGGCGAGCAACCACACCGAGGACGCAGCCGCGCGTCCGGCCTCGCCGAAGCGGATCTGCCCCTGGCACTGCATGTTCTGGTCGACGTAGACCGGATCGTTGCCGGCCTGCACGTCGGGCGGGCTCGAGAAACCGTAATCGCTCAACTGGGCGGCCACGTGCGTGGCCTGGCCGCGTTCGCCGTTGGCGTTGTAGACGCGCACCCGGGTGGCCGCCAGGGGAGCGGGTTCGACCTCGAGCAGCGTCGACCGGTCCACGACCTCGCCGAGTGGGGCCGGTTGCGGGCCTTCGGGATCGGTGGCCTCGGTCGGAGGAGCAT
Source organism: Rhodococcus sp. AB351 (assembly GCF_049538275.1). NCBI lineage: Bacteria > Bacillati > Actinomycetota > Actinomycetes > Mycobacteriales > Nocardiaceae > Rhodococcus > Rhodococcus sp. AB351. Next base: position 195,355 of record NZ_JBMVFW010000002.1, on the reverse strand, counting down.
TGCACGCCACCGTGGTCGTGACGGGTTCGGACGAGGTGAACACGGAGGTCCACACGACGATGGTGGCGGCGGCGAGGACGGCACCCGCGACGGCGGCCGGGACCACCCGGCGCCGACGGAACGGGCGGCCGCGATCATCGTTTGCGCTTCCTTCGGTGATCAGGGAAACCACGCGGCCCTGCCTCTCGTGTCATGCCGGGTTCGTCGCACTCACTGTAGAGGTCGTGGACGTGGTCGGTGGAACCGCCGACCCGAGGAAATGTCACGAGTCGTTGTGTTGTTGATGACGATTGCCCGACAATTTCCGGCGTTTCCACGCATCGATTGCATATTCGTGCGTGAGGTCGGCTATTGTTCGGCGGCCGAACCGTCCAAGAAGGGGCGGTGCGGCGCGAAAACAGAGTGAATTCGGGTATGCCACAGCAGTGACACGCCCGTCGGGAACTCCAACGGACGGCCGTGCGTTGCCCTGGCCGGGAGCACCGTCCGTGTCCCGGCCGGCTACCGGTACGAGTACTAGAAGGTAAGAGGAAATGGCGACTGACTACGACGCACCCCGGCGGACCGACAGCGACGATGTGTCGGAGGATTCACTCGAGGAACTGAAGGCCCGGCGCAACGAGGCCCAGTCCGCGGTGGTGGACGTCGACGAATCGGACACCGCCGAGTCCTTCGAGCTGCCCGGGGCGGATCTGTCCGGCGAAGAGCTGTCGGTGCGTGTCGTCCCGAAGCAGGCCGACGAGTTCACCTGCTCGAGCTGTTTCCTGGTGCATCACCGGAGCAGACTCGCAAGCGAGGAGAACGGTGTCATGATCTGCCGGGACTGCGCAGCGTGATGAGGACATAGGTGCGGAACGAGGCCGGGTGACGACGGTGCGCCGTGGTCACCCGCGTCTCCCTCGTGCGTGCCCCGGCGCCGCGGCAGCCTCCGCTGTTCCCGGCATCCGGGGCCCTGTCGTATCCGGGCCCTGTCGTATCCGGGGCCGATTCCCGTTCGAGCAGCCCTACTTGCGGGTCGGATCGTCCTTGCGGCCCGACTCGTCGCAACCCAGCGCCGCGAGCAGTTCGGCAGGCCGCCGCGTGCTCACCAGCCAGTAGGGCGTCGGATCTTCCGGGTCGTCGAGCACGACGAGCGCCATGGTCCGCACCCAGGGGCGGTGCTGGACGAACGCCGCCGGATCGAGCTGGCGTCCCATCGCGGCACTCTTGGCCGACGCCGGCACCACCACACCCCGCGAGATCACGTCGACGGGCAGATGTGCGCGACCGACGACGAGTTCGCCGCCGACCACCTCGACCCGACTGCGTGAGAGCCAGGTGAGCACCCAGATCGGCACCGGGAGCAGAAGGACGTAGGGCAGCCACGCGTACATCCCCGGCGCGCCCATGTGCAGCTCGGCCGCGAGCAGAGCGGCCACACCGAGCCCGATCGGCCACCACCACCACGGTACCCACATCCGCTCCGAGAAGGTCGGAGCGTCGGCCGTCGGAGGAGTAGTCGGTGAGGTGCGCGAGGAACGGGACACACCGTAAGGATAGTCGGCTCGGTGGAGCGGCCCGGCACGCGAGTAGTCTCGGACGACGTGACCGATCTTCCCCCGATACCGCTGCGCCGGCTCGATCCGGAGCTCCCCGTGCCCACTCGTGCCCACCCCGGTGACGCCGGTGTGGACCTGTGCACGTCGGTCGACGTGACTCTCGGCCCGGGGGAGCGGGCGCTCGTCGGCACCGGCATCGCCGTCGCGCTGCCCGTGGGCACGGTCGGCCTGATCCACCCCCGTTCGGGCCTCGCCGCCAAGTTCGGCCTGTCCGTCGTGAACACTCCCGGGACGGTCGACGCGGGCTACCGTGGAGAGATCAAGGTGTGCCTGATCAACCACGACACCGAGCGCGCCGTCGAACTCCGCCGGGGCGACCGCATCGCGCAGCTGCTCGTCCAGCGTGTCGAACTCGTCGACTTCGTCGAAGTGGACGAGCTCGACGACACGGCGCGGGGCAGCGGCGGATACGGATCGAGCGGCGGGCACGCCGGCCTCGTGAAGGAGGGTTCCTGACATGTTCGGACGACGCCGCAAGGACCGCGGGTCGAACGTCGAGGCGGCCGACGCCGCACCCGCCGGCGACCTCGGCGCGTACGACGAGCCCTCCGACGAGGAGTACGACGAGTACGCCACCGGAAGTGCGGCCGATTCCGGCCCGTACGACATCGACGAGGTCGACGAGGAGACGGTGACGGCCTCCCGTCTCGACCTCGGATCCGTGCTCGTTCCGCTCCCGGCCGGTGGCCAGATCCAGGTCGAGATGGCACCGAACGGCACGCCGCAGAACGTCCACCTCGTGACCCAGTTCGGGCGCATCACGGTCTCCGCGTACGCGGCACCGAAGTCGCCGGGACAGTGGCGCGAGGTCGCCGCGGAGCTCGCGGAGACGCTGCGCAACGACAAGGCCGAGGTCAGCATCGAATCGGGGCCGTGGGGCCGCGAACTGCACGGCAGGACCGCGAACGCGGATCTCCGGTTCATCGGTGTCGACGGCTTCCGCTGGATGATCCGCTGCGTCGTCGCAGCGCCCGCCGGGAACGCCGGAGCCGACTCCGAACTCGTCGGGATCGCGCGGTCGGTGATCTCCGGCACCGTCGTCCGCCGCGGATCCGAGCCCCATCCCGTCCGTACGCCGCTGCCGATCGTGCTGCCCGAGGCACTCACCCGCCAGCTCGTCGCGGCCCAGCAGCAGCAACAGCAGGCCGCTGCCGCGCAGCAGCAACAACAGGCCGCGCCCCAGCAGGGCACGGCTCCGGCGCAACCCGCTCCGCGGACGGCCCCGCCGGCACAGCCCACCCAGCAGACGCAGCAGGTTCCGCCCACCCAGCAGACGCCGCCGCGTCGGGGCGAATCCGGTTCGGCGATGCAGCAACTCGGCTTCTGACACCGAGACCGATCATCGGTTCGGGACGGGGACGATCCTGTCGAGCGCGGTGAGGCACAGCCTCCCGAGCACGGAGGGATCGTCCCCGACCTGTTCGAGTGTCACCGTCGCGAGTTCCGCGCGAGGGATCTCCCGCGCCCATTGCCGCCCCACCTCGAGCGGATGGACCGCGTCGTCCACCGCGGCGGCGATGCCGACCGGCACGGCCACGGACCGCAGTTCGTCGACGTCGAGTGCCCGATAGCGCGCGGCCTCGTCCAGTGCGGCCGGGAGATCGGGCCATTGGGCGCTCCACGAACGCCTCAGTTCCCGCGCGAGCCAGGACGGACTCGACGCCGTCATCGCAGCGGTGACCGCATCGATCCCGTGGGTCCGTAGCTCGGAGGCCGTCCACCGCGCGCTCGCGGCGGCCGGCGCCTCCCGCGGATCGCCGGTCCATGCAGGTAGGGCAGCGAGGACGCCGACGGCCCGGTCCGGATTGTCGAACGCCCACCTCAACGCGACGGCCGCTCCGATCGACACCCCTCCCACGAGGATCGGTCCGTTCCCGGCCGCGTCGTCGAGTGCGGCGAGATAGCTGGCCACCACACCGCGCGGATCCGGATCGACGGCGATCGGGGTGATGCCCCGCCGTCGGAGTTCGGCGCCGAACGCCTTCTCGGCGAAGCATGCGTCCGAACCCGTGCCGGGAAGCACGACCGCGGTGCCGACGGTCGGGGGGACCGGGGATTCGCTGTGGGACATGCGGACGATCCTGCACCATCGGCCCCCGGAGACCGCGCTCACCTGCCCGCACAGCAGGACGAAGGGCGGCTGCACGCGCGTGTGCACCGTGCAACTTGTATCCGGCGAGAATGCGTCTACAGTGGCGGTCGAAGAAGAGTCCGGTGGCACGAGATCCGTGCCCCTTCCGTACAGGAGCGTGTTATGGCTTCCCCGGCCGGCTACCTGCGTCGGCTCACACGGCGGCTCACCGAGGACATCGAAGAACTCGATGCCGAGGAGATGGCCGAATCCTCGCACTCCACGGGCGCTCTACCCGTCGTCGAATGCGCCCGCGGTCAGGAAGTGACCATGTACGGACGTCTTCGCAGTGTCGAGTCGTGTTCGCGTGCTGCTGCCGCCGTCGTCGAGGCGGAGTTCTTCGACGGGACCGACTCGATCCAGCTCGTGTGGATCGGCCGTCGGCGCATCCCGGGAATCGAGCCCGGGCGTACGTTGACGGTGCGCGGTCGTGTCGGCGAACGCGACGGACGCAAGGTGATCTACAACCCCTACTACGAGCTGCGCGAGCCCGCCTGATCGGTGCACCTCGGGGGCGACAACCCGGTGCATGCGGGGTCGTGGCCCTGTGCCGGATGTGGCAGGCTCGTAGGAGTGAGCGACACCAACCAGCAGACGATGCTCGAACAACTCGGTGGTATCAGCGGGTTGATCTATTCGACGCTGCCGGTCCTGGTGTTCGTCCCCGTCAACAGCCTCTGGGGCCTCACCGTCGCCATCTGGTCCGCGCTGGGCGTCGCCCTCGCGGTGCTCGTGTGGCGTTTGATCCAGCGCACCCCGATCCAGCCCGCGATCTCGGGCTTCTTCGGAGTCGCGCTGTGTGCCTTCATCGCTCATCGCACCGGCGATGCGAAGGGATACTTCCTCTTCGGGATCTACGCGAGCCTGGTCTACGGGGGCGCCTTCCTGTTGTCCGTGCTCGTCCGCAGACCGCTCGTGGGCGTGATCTGGGGAATGCTCAACGGCCAGGGATCGCGGTGGCGCTCGCATCACACCGCGGTGCGCGCGTACGACGTCGCGACCCTCGCATGGACCCTGGTCTTCCTCGGTCGCTATCTCGTGCAGAACCACCTCTACGACGAGGACCGCACCGGCTGGCTCGCGGTGGCCCGGATCGGCATGGGCTGGCCGCTGACCGCGCTGGCCCTGCTCGTGACCCTCTGGGCGGTCCGGCGTGCCGACCGCATCGTCGAACCCCCGCCCGCGGAGACGGTCGACGACGCATCGGTCGACGCCGCACCGACCGATGATCCGGCGGCGGACGACGCGCTGTCGAACAAGTCCCGTGACGAGCACGGCGCGCGCGACGAGCACCGACTCCCCGGCCAGCACCGGCTCCGCGACTAGTCGGCACAGCCTCCGCGACCAGTCGGCACAGCCTCCGCGACTAGCGGTTCACCGCCTGCCGGAGATCGTCCTCGACGTCCTCCGCCGTGACGAACAGCAGTTCGTCCCCGCCTTCGAGCGGGTCGTCCGGCTGCGGGACGATCACCCGCCCCCCGCGCAGGATCGCCACCAGGGCCGTATCGCGCGGCAGTTCCAGTTTCCGGACCGGTTTCCCGGCGAGCGCGGTGGTGTCGCGCAGGGTGACCTCCACCAGATTCGCGCCCTTGCGCAGCGTCATCAGCCGCACCAGATCGCCCACGGTGACGGCCTCTTCGACCAGCGCCGCAAGCATGCGCGGGGTGGAGACCGCGACATCCACACCCCACGATTCGTCGAACAGCCACTCGTTGCGCGGATCGTTGACGCGGGCCACGACCCGCGGGACACCGAACTCGGTGGTCGCGAGCAGGCTGAGGACCAGGTTGGCCTTGTCGTCACCCGTCGCCGCGATCACGACGTCGTACTGTTCGAGTCCGGTGGATTCGAGCGAGCTGAGTTCGCAGGCGTCGGCGTGGACCCATGTCGCGTCCGGCACGGACTCGGGTTCGACGTGGTCGAGCTTGCGTTCGATGAGCATCACCTCGTGGGCGTTGCGCAGCAGTTCCCGCGCTATCGAGCGCCCCACCGCGCCGGCGCCGGCGATCGCCACCTTCATGTGGGCTTCCTCTCGGGTGGACGGGTCAGTTCTCGTCGACCGGCGGGTTCTCGGCGTGCGTGATCGCCTCCGAGACCGAACCCGACACGGCCGCGATGTAGACGGAGTCGTCGGCCTGCAGCACCGTCCTGCGGTCGGGCAGCAGTCCGGTGCCGAACCGGATCAGGAACGCGACACGCGAACCCGTGGCCTCCTCGAGTTCGGTGACGCGTCGTCCGACCCACCCCTCGTGCACGTTCACCTCGGCGATGGCGACGGATCCGGTGGGATCGCGCCAACGGGCGGTCTCGCTGTCGTGCGTGAGCGCATGCAGGAAACGGTCGGTGGTCCACGGCACCGTCGCCACGGTGGGGATGCCGAGCCGCTCGTATGCCGCGGCCCGCTTGGCGTCGTAGATCCTCGCGACGACGCGCTCGACGCCGAAAGTCTCCCGGGCCACGCGCGTCGAGATGATGTTCGAGTTGTCGCCGGACGAGACCGCCGCGAAGGCATCGGCTCGTTCGATGCCGGCGGAGATCAGGACGTCGCGGTCGAAGCCCATGCCGAGCACCGTGTGCCCGGGGAAGTCCGGGCCGAGCCGTCCGAACGCGCTCTCGTCGCGGTCGATGACCGCGACCTCGTGACCGAGCCGGACGAGAGCGGTGGCCACCGCCGAACCGACCCGACCGCACCCCATCACCACCACGTACACCCGTGGACTCCGTTCCGGTCGATCTTTCCGAGACGGACCGCAGCGGACCGCCGATCCGAACGGTACCGCGTGACGATCTTCGAGAGGTCGTGACCCGGCCGAGGGGTACTTCGGGGCCGGAACCGCATAGGCTTTGCGCGTGTCCAAGCTTTCCACCGCGGCGAAGCGGCTCGTGCTGGGTCGCCCTTTCCGCAGCGACACTCTCGGGCACGAGTTGCTGCCCAAGCGCACCGCACTGCCGGTCTTCGCCTCCGACGCGCTGTCGTCGGTCGCCTACGCACCCGAGGAGATCTTCCTCGTCCTGTCCGTCGCGGGGCTGTCCGCCTACGCCTTCTCCCCGTGGATCGGTCTCGCGGTCGCCTTCGTGCTCGTGATCGTGATCGCCGGTTACCGCCAGACCGTGCGCGCCTACCCGTCCGGCGGCGGCGACTACGAGGTCGCCACGAAGAATCTCGGCCCCACGGCAGGATTGACCGTGGGCAGTGCGCTGCTCGTCGACTACGTCCTGACGGTCGCGGTGTCGCTGTCGTCCGCGGCGGCGACGGTCGGATCGGCCGTCCCGTTCGTCGCCCGGCACAAGGTGCTCTTCGTCGTCGTCGCGATCGCGTTGCTGACCGCGGTGAACCTGCGCGGACTCCGGCGCGCCGGCCGGGCCTTCGCCGTGCTCACCTACACCTTCGTGGGCTGCATGCTGGTGATGCTCGGGGCCGGGCTGTTCCGGATCTTCGTCCTGGGCGACGACCTGCGTGCGGAGTCGGCGGACTTCGAACTCGTCGCCGAGCAGACCGATCTGACCGCGCTCGCCTTCGTCCTCCTGCTCGCACGCGCCTTCTCGTCCGGTTGCGCGGCGCTGACGGGTGTCGAGGCGATCAGCACGGGCGTGCCGGCCTTCAAGAAGCCGAAGGCACGCAACGCTGCAACGACCCTGCTGGTGCTCGGCGGTGTCGCCGTCACGCTGTTCCTGGGGGTGGTCTTGCTCGCCGAGCGACTCGGCGTGGTGGTGGCCGAGCATCCCGACACCCAGCTGCGCGGTGCACCCGAGGGTTACGAGCAGAAGACGCTGCTCTCCCAGTTGGCGCACACCGTCTTCGAGGGGGTGCCGGCAGCATTCGTCCTGATCACGATCGTCACCGCCGTGATCCTCGTGCTCGCCGCCAACACGGCCTTCAACGGATTCCCGGTGCTCGGTTCGGTTCTCGCGCAGAACCGCTACCTGCCGCGCCAGTTCCACACCCGCGGCGACCGGCTCGCCTTCAGCAACGGCATCCTCTTCCTCGCCGGGATCGCGATCGTCTTCGTGTGGGTCTTCGAGGCCGAGGTCACCCGGTTGATCCAGCTGTACATCGTGGGTGTGTTCGTCGCGTTCAGCCTGGGACAGGCCGGCATGGTGCGTCATTGGACGCGGGAACTGGGCACCGAGACGGATCCGGCGGCCCGGGGCCGCATGACGCGGTCGCGGTGGATCAACGGTGTCGGATGCGTCTCCACGTCGGTGGTGCTGCTGGTCGTGCTGACGGGCAAGTTCGCCGCCGGTGCGTGGATCGCGGTGGTGACCATGGTCGTCGCGTTCGGGCTCATGAAGGCGATCCGGCACCACTACGACACGGTCGCCGCGGAACTCGAGAGGGCGGACTGGGACGGCGTGCTGCCCAGCCGCACCCATTCGATCGTGCTCGTCTCGACCCTGCACCTGCCCACGATGCGCGCCCTCGCCTATGCGCGGGCGACACGCCCCGACACGCTCGAGGCGATCACCGTGAACGTCGACGACGAGAGCACCCGGCGTCTCGTCCTCGAGTGGGAGAAGAGCGATCTGACCGTGCCGTTGAAGGTCGTCGAGTCGCCCTACCGGGAGATCACGCGGCCCGTCCTCGACTATGTCCGCCGGGTGCGGCGTGATTCTCCCCGCGACGTCGTGACCGTCTTCATCCCCGAGTACGTGGTGGGGCACTGGTGGGAGCAATTGCTCCACAACCAGAGCGCCCTGCGGCTCAAGAGCCGGCTCCTCTTCCAGCCGGGGGTGATGGTGACGAGTGTGCCCTGGCAGCTGCGCTCGTCCGCGGACGCCGGCGCGGTGGGGCGGGCCACCCCGAACGGGCAGGATCGACAGTTCGACAACGAGGAGGAACCGCGGTGAATCGTCAGGCACACTCGCGCACGGATTGGTCCGGCCGGAGGATCGAGGTGATCCTCGGCAATCCCGCCCACGGCGGTGCGTGTGTCGCGCGGTTCGAGGGACGCGTCGTGTTCGTGCGGCACGGACTGCCGGGGGAGCGGGTCTTCGCTCGCGTCACCGAGGATCGGGGCGGGTCGTTCTGTTTCGCCGACGTGGAGGACGTGCTCGAGGCGTCCGAGGACCGCGTCGAGCGGGTCTGCCCGATCTCCGGCCCGGGGGGAGCGGGTTGCTGCGACCTCTCGCACATGACCGTCGAGGCTCAACGCCGTTTCACGGGCGCCGTGGTGGCCGAACAACTGCGTCGGCTCGGTGGGGTGGACCGGGAAGTGACCGTCGAGGAGGTGCCGGGCGGTGCGTCCAACGGCACCCTGTGGCGCACCCGGGTCCGGCTCGCGGTGGACGTGGTGGGGAACCCCGGTTACCGCCGGTATCGCAGCAACGAGGTCGTCCCGGAACTTGCGTGCCCGCAGATCGATCCGCACGCCTACGTCGGTCTCGCCGATCGTGTGTGGCAGCCGGGAGCGGAGCTGCAGGTCGTGCTCGACGCGGACGGCAGGCGGCACGTGGTGGAGATCGCACCTCCGGTCCTCTCGGGGGGTGCCCGGCGGCAGGGCCGGCGCGGCGCGGCGTCGCGACGGGCGGCGGTGAACGCGCCTCGTCCGGAGAAGGTGATCGAAGGCCCGGGACGCGTGGTCGAGCGGGTCGGCGAGCGCGAGTGGCGGTTGGTTCCGACCGGTTTCTGGCAGGCCCATCGCGGCGCTGCGTCGACCTATTCGGCTGCGGTGGCCGACTGGGCGCGGGCCTCGGAGGGTGCGACGGCATGGGATCTGTACGGCGGAGTGGGGGTCTTCGCGGCCGTGCTCGCCGAGCAGGTCGGTCCGTCCGGCCGGGTGGTGTCGGTCGAGTCGTCGAAGACCGCGGTCGACGACGGGATCGAGGCGCTCGCCGACCTCGATCAGGTGTCCTTCCGTCACGGACGGGTGGAGCGGATCATCCCCGATCTGCCGGCTCCCGAGGTGGTCGTCCTCGATCCGCCGCGCGCGGGGGCGGGCAAGGACGTGGTGGCCGCCGTGGCCGCGGCGGGACCTCGCCGGATCGTCCACGTCGGCTGTGATCCCGCGTCCTTCGGTCGGGACGTGGGTCTGTACCGGGACCACGGATTCGAGTTGACGGACGTCCGGGCCTTCGCGGCGTTCCCCTCCACCCATCACGTGGAATGCATCGGTCTGTTCACCCGTTGAACAGGGTTCCCGCCGCACCGCTCGGAAGAGGTGTGACGGAGACCGCATCGGGGTAGTCGGTGTGACATGAAAATACGATTGCTTGTAGTACGCAACTAATCTGTATAGTTGCATGACGTAATCAATTAGTTCGTTCCGACGGAGGTTCGCTGTGCCGGAAAAGGCTCAGGCCCACGAACTCGCCGACGCCATCTTCATGTTCGGTCGCACGCTGCGTGGTGCACTCGTGCACCACGACACCGATGTGCTTCCTTCCGCGCTCGTCGCGGTGCTGTTCGTGCTCGCACGGATGGGGGAGTGCCGCCCCAGCGAGCTCGCCGTCGAAATGTGCGTCAGCCAGTCGTCGTTGAGCAGACAGATCGCCGAACTCGTCGAGCGAGGCCTCGTGGATCGACATCCCGATCCCGACGATCGTCGCGCTCATCGGGTGAGTTGTTCGGTCGCGGGTATCGAGATCCTCGAACTCGTGAAGAAGCGCCGAACCGAACGGCTCTCCGCAGAACTCGCGGACTGGCACGAGGACGAGATCGCGGGCGCCATCACGACGCTCGACCGTCTCACCTCGTCCCTGGCTCCGCTCGTCATCGATACTCGAAGGACCAATTCATGACCACAGTCTCCGGATCGGGAGCGCAGCCGGATGCTCCGGCAGCCGAGGAGCAGATGACGCACCGCGAGATCCTCGTCGTGCTGTCGGGCCTCCTCGCCGCTCTCTTCACGGCGCTGCTGAGCAGCACGATCGTCTCGACCGCCCTGCCGACGATCATCGCCGACCTGAACGGCACCCAGACCCAGTACGCCTGGGTCATCACCACGGCCCTCCTCGCGAACGCCGCGTCGACGCCCATCTGGGGCAAGTTCGCCGACCTGTTCAACAAGAAGATGCTCGTCCAGCTGGGGATCCTGGTCTTCGTGATCGGCTCGGTGCTGGCCGGTATCGCGCACAACGTGCCGGTCCTGCTCGCCGCCCGCGTGATCCAGGGCATCGGCATGGGTGGTCTGACCGCTCTCGTCGTCGCGATCATCGGCAGCATCATCCCGCCCCGTCAGCGTGGCCGGTACTCCGGCTACATGGGCGCCGTCATGGCTGTCGCCATGTCGGGTGGACCCGTGCTCGGTGGTGTCATCGTCGACCTCCTCGGCTGGCGCTGGTGCTTCTACGTCTGCGTGCCGATCGCCGTCGTGGCGCTGATCCTGCTGCAGCGCACGCTGCACGTCGCGACCGTCCGCAAGGAGAACGTGAGCATCGACTGGTTCGGCGCCACGCTCATCACCGCCGCCGTGAGCGTCCTGCTCGTGTGGGTGTCCTTCGCGGGTAAGGCCGGCTACTACGAGTGGTTCTCGCTCGAGTCCGCCCTCTACGTCGGTGCCGGCATCGTCCTGCTCGTCGCGACGCTGATCGTCGAGTCGAAGGTCGCCGATCCGATCATCCCGCTGAAGATCGTCACCGAACGCACCACCGGCCTCGCGATCATCGCGTCCGTGGCAGTCGGTATCGGTCTGTTCGGTGCCACGACCTTCCTCGGTCAGTACTTCCAGACCTCGCGGGCCTACAGCCCGACGGTGGCCGGTCTGCTCACCATCCCGATGGTCGCCGGCACGCTCGTCTCGTCGATGCTCTCCGGTCAGCTCATCACGCGCTTCGGCAAGTGGAAGGGCTTCCTGATCGGCGGCGCGATCCTGCAGATGGTCGGTTTCGGCCTGCTCGGCACGGTCGACCACCTCACCTCGCTCACGCTGATCAGCGTGTACATCGCGATCGTGGGTCTGGGCACCGGCATGCTGATGCAGAACCTCGTCCTCGCCGTGCAGAACACCGTCAGCGTGCGCAACATCGGCGCCGCGAGCAGCTCGGTCGCCTTCTTCCGCACCTTCGGTGGCGCGATCGGTGTGTCGGTGCTCGGCTCGATCCTCGCGTCCCGCGTCGCGACGATCTCCGCCGACGGCCTCGCGAAGCTCGGTGTGGACACCTCCGGCGGCGGATCGGGCGGAAGCCTCGACTTCTCCCAGCTGCCCGCACCCGTGGCGGAAGTCATCCGTGCCGCCTACGGCGACGCGACGGCGACCCTCTTCCTCGTGGCGGCGGCGTTCGCGGTCGTTACCCTGGTGGCAGTGGTGCTGATTCCGAACCAGGCGTTGCGCACCACCATCGACCTCGTCGAGGAGAAGTCGCCGGCAGATCGCGCCGACATCTCCTCGTGAGGGTGACCTCGCTCACCGGCGGACGATCCGTCCGCCGGTGACCAGGAGATCACGCGGAAGCGAGGCGGTGGCGGGAGACGCTCCGTTCCCGCGCTCCGTAGACTGAGGAAATCACTCGCGCGACGAGCGTGAGCCACGAGCCGGAGGGAGCTGTTCCAGTTGGGTGTTCTGTCCCGCATCCAGTCGCCCGACGATCTGCGTCGACTCTCCCCTGTGGAGCTCACCGAGCTCGCGGGGGAGATCCGGGAATTCCTGGTCGAGAAGGTCGCGGCGACCGGCGGTCACCTCGGGCCCAATCTCGGCGTCGTCGAGCTGACCATCGCTCTGCACCGGGTGTTCGATTCGCCACGCGATCCGATCCTCTTCGACACCGGTCACCAGGCCTACGTCCACAAGATCCTCACCGGTCGTCGCGACGAGTTCGACAGTCTCCGGCAGAAGGGCGGGTTGTCCGGCTACCCGTGCCGCGCGGAGAGCGAACACGACTGGATCGAGTCGTCGCACGCCTCGGCGGCCCTGTCGTACGCCGACGGACTCGCCAAGGCCTATTCGCTGTCCGGACAGTCCGATCGGACCGTGGTGGCCGTGGTGGGCGACGGCGCGCTGACCGGTGGTATGTGCTGGGAGGCGCTCAACAACATCGCCGCCGGGCAGAACCGCTCGATGGTGATCGTCGTCAACGACAACGGCCGCTCCTACGCCCCCACGATCGGCGGTCTCGCCGAGCACCTCGCGGCGCTGCGCCTCAAGCCCGGCTACGAGAAGGTGCTCGACAACAGTCGGCGCATCGTCAAGCGGATCCCCTGGATCGGCTCGGCGGCCTACTCGGTGCTGCACGGCATGAAGTCCGGTGTGAAGGACGCGGTCAGCCCGCAGGTGCTCTTCACGGATCTGGGCATCAAATATCTCGGCCCGGTCGACGGGCACGACGAGCAGGCGATGGAATCGGCTCTGCGTCGCGCGAAGGCGTACGGCGGCCCCGTCCTGGTCCACGCCGTCACCCGCAAGGGAGCCGGCTACGCGCCCGCCGAGAACCACCTCGCCGATCAGATGCACGCCACGGGCGTGATGGATCCGCGCACGGGTCGCGCGAAGTCCGCCTCCGCCCCCGACTGGACGTCGGTCTTCTCCGACGAACTCATCGCGCTGGGGGAGAAGCGGGAGGACGTCGTGGCCATCACCGCCGCGATGCCCGGGCCGACCGGCCTCGCCAAGTTCGGCGAACGGTTCCCCGATCGCACCTTCGACGTCGGCATCGCCGAACAGCACGCGGTGACCTCGGCGGCAGGTCTCGCGCTCGGCGGGATGCATCCCGTCGTCGCCGTCTACTCGACCTTCCTCAACCGGGCGTTCGACCAGCTGCTCATGGACGTCGCGCTGCTGAAGCAGCCGGTCACCGTGGTGCTCGACCGTGCGGGTGTGACGGGCTCCGACGGCGCCAGCCACAACGGCATGTGGGATCTGTCCCTGCTGGGCATCGTCCCCGGCATCCGGGTCGCCGCTCCACGCGACGGGGCGACGCTGCGCGAGGAACTCGGTGAGTCGCTCGACGTCTCCGACGGCCCGACCGTCCTCCGTTTCCCCAAAGGCTCGGTGGGAGAAGACATCCCGGCGATCGAGCGTCTCGACGGCACGGTCGACGTGCTGCGGATGCCGTCGTCGCGGCGCGGCGACGCACTGATCGTCGCGGTCGGCGCCTTCGCCGGTCTCGCACTCGACGTCGCCGATCGTCTCTCCAAGCAGGGCATCGACGCTGCGGTCGTCGACCCGCGATGGGTGTTCCCCGTGCCCGACGCGGTGGTCGACCTCGCACGCGGCTTCCGGATCGTCGTCACGATCGAGGACAGCGGCCTCCACGGTGGTGTCGGCTCGGCGGTCTCCGCCGCGCTGCGCCGCAACGACGTCGACGTGCCCACGCGCGATCTCGGGGTGCCGCAGAAGTTCCTCGATCACGCCTCCCGCAACGAGATCCACGCCGAACTCGGTCTGACGGCCCAGGACGTGGCGCGTCAGGTCACCGGCTGGGTCGCCGGCCTCGACAGCGAAGCCGAGGAGCGGTCGCGACCGTCGGCGGTGGAACAGTCCGATCGCGAAGCGGGCTGAGTCGGCCGACGCGCTCATACAGACGCGAGGGGCGGTATCCGGACCACCGGATACCGCCCCTCGCGTCCGTATCGACTAGGTCTGCATCTCCTCGAGTTCCATGCCCTTGGTCTCGGGGATCTTCGTCTTGACGAAGAAGAACGACAGCAGGGCGAAGAACGCGAACAGTCCGTACAGGAACCACAGCCCGACCGCGGAGGTCAGCGGCGGGAACGCCAGTGTCACCGTGAAATTCGCGACCCAGTTCGCCGCGGTGCTGATACCGAGGGCCACCGCGCGCATGCGGTTCGGGAACATCTCGCCGAGCATCACCCACATGATCGGACCCCAGGTGGCGGCGAAGAAGATCACGAAGGCGTTCGCGCCGACGAGGGCGAGCGCACCCCACGGTGCCGGAAGTTCGACATCCTCACCGCTGCCGACCGCCTGCGAGAAGGCGATGGCGGCGAGCAGCAGGCTGACGAACATGCCGATCGAACCGGTCATCAACAGCGGACGGCGGCCGATCTTGTCGACGAACAGGATCGCGACGAACGTCATGAGCACGTTGATCACGGCCGTGATCACCGACGTCGTGAACGACTGGTTCTCGGTGAAGCCCACCGACTTCCACAGGGTCGTCGAGTAGTAGAAGATCGCGTTGATACCGACGAACTGCTGGAAGACGGCCATCGTGATGCCGACCCACACCAGCGGCTGCAGACCGAAGACCGGGCCGCGGATGTCGCCGAAGGACGCCTTCGACTCGCGTCGCAGCGTCAGCCGGATCTCGCGGACACGCTCGTCGGGCCGGAGTTCGCCCGTGACGTTGGCCAGGACGGCCGCAGCCTCCTCGTCCATGTCCTTGCCGACGAGATAACGGGGGGACTCCGGGATCGTCAGCGCCAGTACGCCGTAGAGGACGGCGGGCGCGACGCCGACGAGGAACATCCAACGCCAGGCCTCGAGATTCCACCACAGCTCGTTCGACGCTCCACCGGCGGCGTTCTGCAGCACCGCGTCGGACAGCAGGGCCGCGAAGATGCCGAGAGTGATGGCGAGCTGCTGCAGTGATGCGAGGGCGCCGCGGTAGCGAGCGGGTGCGATCTCGGAGATGTAGGTCGGGGCGATGACCGAGGCGATACCGATGCCGAGGCCGCCGAGCACACGCCACAGCATGAGATCGGGAACACTGAAGGCCAGGCCGGACCCGATCGACGAGATGACGAACAGGGCGGAGCCGAGGAGCATCACCCGCTTGCGGCCCCAACTGTCGGCGAGGCGTCCGGCAAACCATGCCCCGACGGCACAGCCGAGCAGGGCGATGGCGACGGCGAAACCGGTCACGAACGAACTGAGCGCGAAGTTGTCCTGGATGGAGTCGACGGCGCCGTTGATGACCGAGCTGTCGAAGCCGAACAGGAAACCGCCCACGGCCGCCGCGACGGTCACGGCGATGACTTTCGCGGCGTGTGCGGTCGATGGTTGGGTCACCGAGGAACTCCTGGATCGGACTGGCCGCGAGGGCGGGAAAAGGGCTGGACACAGTGTGTTTTCTTCAGTGGAACATTACGCCGGGGTGAACGGCCGACTCGACGTTTCCGGCGAGAACTCGCCCACAGGGCGGACTTCGAACGGGGCATCGACGGAGTGTGGCGACGCCTCAGAGCGGGCAAGAAGTTAAGAAATATTCTCTCCGCGTCGTTGCTCTGCCTGCGACCTTCCCATCCGGTGAGGACCTCCGCTTGACACTGTGTGATCTGGGAATACAGTCGCGTTCCATGACTCGGCGACGACCGGATGCGACGGTACAGGGTGTGGTGGGTGAAGCGGCGTTCCTGCTGACCTCACCTCGGAGGTTCCTCATGGAGATCGCTCTGCCTCCGGTGGGGCACGGGGTGGTGGAACACAGCACGGCGCTCATCGATCCCGTCACACGCTTCCGGAACACGAGCGCGTACATCTTCCTCGTGGCGTTCGGCGACGCCGAGGAACGGCGCAGGGTGGTGCGTTTCGTCAACCGCGCCCACGCACCGGTTCGCTCCGACGGATACAACGCCTTCGATCCGAAGCTCCAGTTGTGGATCGCCGCGGTGATGTTCCACGGCGGCCGCGACGTGTACGAGCGGTTCTTCGGCCGCCTCGACCGGGCCGAGGCCGAACGGCTGTACCGCGAGTTCGCGGTCTACGGCACGTCGTTGCAGGTACCTGAGGAGATGTGGCCCGCGGACCTCGACGCGTTCGATGCCTACTGGCACAGTGTCGTCGACGATCTCGAGATCGACGAGACCGTTCGTTCCTACGCACGCGCCTTGCTCTCCGGTGGCGACCTGCCGATCGTCGTCCGGCCGGCGATGGCGCTCAACAGGTTCTTCACCCTGGGCATGCTCGATCCCCGTATCCGTGAGGCCTACGGCTTCACATGGACCGAGGCCCACCAGCGATGGTTCGACCGCCTCATGCGGATCGCGGTGCCCGCCTACCGGGCGCTGCCCGCGGCGGCGCGCCACCTGCCCAAGAAGCTGGTCCTGCGCGACGCGCGTAAGAGGTTCGCCGCGGTGCCCGCGCACGTCGCTGCCTAGGACGCGGCAGCGCCGGAAAGAGACAGCATGCGGCAGAGGCGGCGGAGATCAGTTCTCCGCCGTCAGGGCCTTCGCGAGTCGCGGCACGGTCAACGCGCGCTGCCACGGACGTGCCCCGCCCTCGGCGAAGCGGCCGTCGATGTACTCCTCGACGTCGCCCCCCTCGGAGACGTCCCAGTCCCAGCACAGGCGCCGAACGAGTTCGGGACTGACCAGGTTCTCGACCGGAACGGCGACTTCCTCGCTCAGAGCGGCGAGTTCGCCGCGCGCGAGGGCGAGACGTGCGGCCTGTTCGGGGTGGTGGCGCGACCACCGGCCGGCAGGCGGAGGCCCGGTCAGCGGCGGCGTGAGGGGTGGGAGCCGGTCCTCCGGCAGTGCACGGGCCCGCTCGATCGCGTTGAGCCACGCGCGGGAGGAACGCCGCTGCCGCGGACCGCCGAAGACCGGAAGCTTCTGCAGCTGTTCGACGGTCGTGGGATTCGCCTCCGCGGCGGCGATGATCGCGGAGTCGGGAAGGATGCGCCCCGGCGCGATGTCGCGCCGCGCAGCGATCTCGTCGCGGGTGGTCCACAGTTCCCGGACGATCGCCAGGCGGCGTCGGTCCTTGATCGCGTGGATCTTGGACGTGCGGCGCCACCGATCGGGCTTCGGAGCGGGCGGCCCCGCGAGCCGGATGTGCTCGAATTCCTGAGCGGCCCACTCGGTCTTGTTCTGTCGCTCGAGTTCGCTCGCTATCGCGTCGCGGAGTTCCACGAGCGGTTCGACGTCGAGCGCGGCGTAGTTGAGCCACGAGTCGGGAAGCGGCCGCGTCGACCAGTCAGCCGCACCATGGCCTTTGCGCAGCTCGAGGCCGAGGGTCTCGGCCACGATCGCAGCGAGACCGACGCGGGGGAATCCGGCGAGGCGACCGGCGAGTTCGGTGTCGTACAACTTCGCCGGGCGGAGTCCGAGTTCGGCCAGGCCGGGGAGATCCTGGTCGGCGGAGTGCAGGACCCATTCGAGGTCGTTGATCACCTCGGCCAGGGGAGCAAGGTCGTCCCGTGTCGGAATGGGGTCGAGCAGCACCGTGCCGGCGCCCTCACGGCGGAGCTGGACGAGATAGGCGCGCGCGGAGTAGCGGTAGCCCGACGCGCGTTCGGCGTCGACGGCGAGCGGGCCGTGTCCCTGCGCCAGCATCGCTGCGGCCTCGGTGACCCCGCGCGCCGTGGTGACGACCTCCGGGACGCCGTCGCGCGGTTCGAGGAGCGGCACCGTCGTCACGCTCGTGCTCTTCTGCTCGTCCTCGTCGTTCTGTGCCGGCATGGGCGTGACTCTAGCGGTGTCGTCCCCGTGCGCAATTCCGTTCCTGTCCGGAACGTCCGATCGGCGGGACACACACGGACCCGCTCGACGCCACGCGAACCCCCTCCGGGGTACCGCGTCACCCCTCCTGGGAGACGATGTCGTCGCTTTCCGCACCCGCCGCGAGGATGAGGTCCTCGAGGGCGGGGGAGAAGTCGTCGACGAGTTCCCACAGGTCGGGGACGAGATCGGGACACGAGATCAGGCCGATGTCGAGCCTGCCGTCGAGGGAGAGCACCGTCACGTTGAGCGCGGCGCCGTGGAAGATCGGGCCGAAGGGGTACATCGCCGTCATGCGCGCACCCAGGAAGTACAGCGGGACGGGCGGTCCGGGCACGTTGGAGATCACGAGGTTGTGGATCACCGGGTGCCGGTCGGCGAGTCGGAGTCCGGCGTAGGCGCGCATCGCGGGGGCGAAGACCGCCGCGCCGAGGAACTGCGACCAGTCCTGCAGCAGGTTCGCGCCGAGATCGGCGTTGTGCTCCTTGGCCACCGCGTTCGCTTCCGCGAGGGTCCGCAGCCGCTCGGCGGGGTCGGCGATGTGGGTGTGGAGGTCGGCGAACATCGCCGAGACCTGGTTGCGTCCCGGGCGATCCGACCTGCCGTGGACCGAGACCGGGATCATCCCGATAAGCGGGGAGTCGGGCAGCTCGCCGCGCCGCTCCAGATATCGGCGCAGCGCACCGGAGCACACGGCCATCACCACGTCGTTGACGGTGACGCCGAAGACGTTCTTCACCAGTTTCACGTCGTCGAGGTTCAACTCGGCGAAGCCGACGTTGCGGTGTCCGGTGATGGTGGAGTTGAACGGGGTGCGCGGCGCCGTGAACGGCGCGGGCATGGCGTCGCCGCGGCGGGCGCGCGCGATCCACGAGGTCAGCGATGTGACCGCGCCGGGGAGGATTCGCAGCAGGTGGAGAGGCCGGCGGGCGACGTTGAGGGCTCCGGCGATCGCGATGGCGAGGTCGTTCGCGTCGCCGGCACCCCACTGGACCGGTTCGGGCCGGGGCTCGGCCGGGTCGAGGCTGCACAGCTGCGCGATGAGTGCGGCACCGGAGACCCCGTCCACCCCGGCGTGGTGCATCTTCGCGATGACCGCAATCCTGCCGTCGTCGAGGCCGCCGACGAACCACATCTCCCACAGCGGCCGCGAGCGATCCAGCGGTTGTGCGGCGATGTGGCCGCACAGGTCCGCGAGCTCGGTCCGGCCGCCCGGGGCGGGCACGCCGACGTGGTGGACGTGCCGGTCGAGGTCGAAGTCGTGGTCGTCGACCCAGACCGGATGGTCGAGGTTGAATCTGCTGTCGGCGAGCTTCATCCGGAACTGGGGTACGGCGGTGAGGCGTGCTTCGAGTTCGTTGCGCAGGCTCACGTAGTCGTAGCCACCCGGGACGGTGGACGGATCCAGCACGATCAGCCCGCAGATGTGGAGGTGCTGACTGGGGGTCTCGAGATAGAGGAAACCGGCATCGAGCCCGCTGAGACGCTGCATGAACCAAGAATAGAACAGGTTCTAGAAATCCGGTCGGATTGCGCCGGTTTTCACCGCTGGAGTCGCGCGACCCCCGCCGGAGGCAGACCCGCGGCATATGCGAGGACGTCGCAGAACGCCTCCACGTGCGGGGTCAGCATGTCGGACTGCGGAGTCCACGACGCGCGCAGTTCCAGTTGGTGGGCGCGTCCCGGGCCCGCGATGTCCCCGAACCGTACGGAGGTCGTCGCCGTCACCGTGCCGCCGAGCGCCGTGAGCGGTTCACCGTGCGCGGCGAGGGCGTCGACGAGCCAACTCCACGCGACCTCCGGCAGCAGCGAGTCCGCTGCCAGGCTCTCGTCGACGTCGGCCTGGATGTACGAGACGAGCCGGGTGGTCCCGTGCCATGCCTCGTCGCCGTCGGGGTCGTAGAGAAGGATGAGGCGGCCGAACGCGTCGCCCTCGGACTGCTCGGGCACCCGGTCCGTCTCGTCGTGCAGGACCTCGGCGCCCAGTGCGTAGCTGTAGGGGGCGAGCCGTTGCGGGGGTCGGATCGGCCCGACCTCGATCTCCGGGCGCACGGTGGCCGCGTTCATCGCATCGACTGCGGAACGGAAGCGGGCCGGCTCGGCGGGCGAGGTGGTCACCGAGCGGAGGTTAGTGCCGGTGACGCATCGCACGCGGGAGGCGCGCCGATTCCGGCGAACGGCACGGGCGTGGCAGCATGGGCAGCGGGTCCGGACCACACGTCCTGTGTGCGACCCGGCAGACGCTGCCCTGCGCGACGGCGCGCAGTGCCCGAAGAACGAGGATCGATGACCGGCTTGGAGAACACGAACGTCGGATCTGCGGTGCCCGCGGAGTACCCCGCGCGGAGGATCCTGCCCCATGCGCCCCTGCTGTCGGCCGCGCGCGGTGAGAAGCCGGCCCACCGGCCCGTGTGGTTCATGCGCCAGGCCGGCCGCTCCCTGCCCGAGTACCGGGAGATCCGGGCCGGCATCGGCATGCTCGAATCGTGCTTCGACCCCGAACTGGTCTGCGAGATCACGATGCAGCCTGTGCGGCGGCACAAGGTCGACGCCGCCATCCTGTTCTCCGACATCGTCGTCCCGCTCAAGGCCGCCGGGATCGACCTCGACATCGTCGCCGGCACGGGCCCGGTCGTCGCGAACCCCGTCCGCACCGCCGCCGACGTCACCGCGCTGCCGACCCTCGAGGCCGAGGAGGTCGGAGCGGTCGCCCGCGCGGTCGGGTTGCTGACCCGCGAGCTCGGAGACACCCCGCTCATCGGGTTCGCAGGCGCGCCCTTCACCTTGGCCTCCTATCTCGTCGAAGGCGGCCCGAGCCGCAACCACGAGCGCACCAAGGCGCTCATGCACGCCGACCCGAAGACCTGGCACGCCCTCCTCGGCAAGCTCACCGATGTCGCCATCGCCTTCCTCCGCGCGCAGATCGGTGCCGGTGTCGACGCCGTCCAGCTCTTCGACTCGTGGGCCGGTGCCCTCTCTCTCGCGGACTACCGCGAGTACGTCCTGCCGCACTCCGAGCGTGTCTTCGCCGAGATCGCCGGTGCAGGGGTGCCGCGCATCCACTTCGGTGTCGGCACCGGTGAGCTCCTCGGCGCCATGGGTGAGGCGGGCGCCGACGTGGTGGGCGTCGACTGGCGCATCCCGCTCGACGTCGCCGCGACCCGCGTCGGCCCGGGCAAGGCCCTGCAGGGCAACCTCGACCCCGCGATCCTGTTCGCGGGCCGGGAGGTCGTCGAACGCGAGGTGCGCCGCATCGTCGCCGAGGCCGACCGTGCTCTCGAGGCCGGCGCTGTCGGACACATCTTCAACCTCGGTCACGGTGTCCTGCCCGACACCGATCCCGACGTCATCACCCGAGTGGTCGAGCTGGTGCATTCGCTGTGACCCCGCCGACGGTCGCGGTCGTCGGCGGTGGGATCAGCGGGCTCGTCGCCGCGTACCGGCTGCGTCGTTCGCTCGGCGCCGCCGCGCGGATCGTCGTGCTCGAACGGTCGACGCGGCTCGGCGGCAAGCTGCGCACGGTCCCGCTCGCGGGCGACCCGGTCGACGTCGGTGCCGAGGCGTTCATCGCACGCCGACCCGAGGTGCTCGCGCTCGTCGAGGAACTCGGCCTGAGCGACCACGTCGTCCACCCCTCGGCGGCCCGTCCCCTCCTGTACGCCGACGCGCGACTGCATCCGCTGCCGGCGGGCACGCTGATGGGCATCCCCGCATCCGCGCAGTCCGTCGAAGGACTCGTCGACGACGAGACCCTGGCACGCATCGCCGCCGAACCCACCGTGCCGTTCCACTGGGACCGGGACTCCGACGTCTCCGTCGCGGATCTCGTCCGAGCACGCTTCGGTGAGCAGGTGGTGCGGCGCAGCGTCGACCCGCTGCTCGGCGGGGTGTACTCGGGGCTGTCCGACACCGCGGGTGTCCGCGCCACCGTCCCGACGCTCGCGGCGGCGCTCGACGCCGGCGCGACGAGCCTGAGCGAGGCCGTCGCCCGCGCCCTGCCCCCGAAGACGGACGCCCCGGTCTTCGGGACGCTGCGCGAGGGCTACGGCGTGCTGATCGAGGCCCTCGTCCGCGAGGCCGACGCCGAGTTCCTCTACGGCACGGCGGCATCCGGACTGAAGCGCAGCGCCGGCCGGTGGTCGGTCGACCCGCTCGGCGAGGTCGACGGTGTGGTGCTCGCCGTGCCCGCCCCGGACGCCGCCCGGCTGCTCGCCGACAGCGTGAGATCCGCCGCGCAGTGCGCCGCGCAGATCCCGCTCGCCTCGTCGGTGGTGGTCGCGCTCGCGTTGCCGCACGACGCCGGCCTGCCGCAGAACTCCGGAATCCTCGTCGCGACGGGGGAGGACCTGTCGGCGAAGGCCTTCACGCTGTCGAGCCGCAAATGGCCCCACCTCGCCGAACGACCCGTCGCGCTCGCCCGCGCGTCGTTCGGACGGTTCGGCGACGACGCGCTCGTCGACGCGTCCGAGGCCGATCTGATCGCGCTGGCCCGCGCGGATCTCGCGACCGTCACCGGAGTCGACGCCGAACCGGTGGCCGCCTTCGTGCAGCGGTGGCACGGCGGGCTGCCGCAGTACCGCGAACACCACGGCGAGATCGTCGCCGCCTTCGAGGCCGAGATCGCAGGGATCGACGGACTCGAGGTCGCCGGCGCGATGCTGCACGGTGTGGGCGTACCCGCATGTGTCGCAACAGGCACGGCCGCGGCCGCACGCCTGGCTGCACGAATGGAAGGATGAACGTCATGGCACGTCTCGACTACGACAAGCTCAATTCCACACTCCGTTACGCGATGTGGTCGGTCTTCCAGGTCCGGCCCGGCGTCCTCGGCGACGACCGCACCGCGGCGATCGAGGACGCGAAGGCGTTCTTCGCCCGCTTCGACGACACCGACGTGATCGTGCGCGGTATCTACGACGTGGCCGGCACCCGCGCCGACGCCGACTTCATGATCTGGACGCACGCCGAGCACATCGAGGATCTGCAGAAGTTGTACGCCGACTTCCGGCGCACCACGATCCTCGGCCGCGCGAGCACCCCGGTCTGGTCGAACACCGCACTGCACCGGCCCGCGGAGTTCAACAAGAGCCACCTGCCCGCCTTCATCGCGGGGGAGGAACCGGGCAACTACGTCTGCGTGTACCCCTTCGTGCGGTCCTACGAGTGGTACCTGCTGCCCGACGAGCAGCGTCGCAAGATGCTCGCCGACCACGGTATGGCGGCCCGCGGCTACCCCGACGTCCGCGCCAACACCGTTCCGGCCTTCGCGCTCGGCGACTACGAGTGGATCCTCGCCTTCGAGGCGCCGGAGCTGCACCGCATCGTCGACCTCATGCGCGACCTGCGGGCCACCGACGCGCGCCTGCACGTCCGCGAGGAGACCCCGTTCTTCACCGGACCGCGGGTCGACGTCGAAGCCCTCGTCGCGTCGCTGCCCTGACGTGACCTCGACGAGCGCGGTGCCACCCGAGGGAGAAGGTCGTCTGTTCTCCCAGATGGCGCACTGGGGGATGTTCTCGGCGCAGGCACGCGACGGCGAGGTCGTCGCCGTGCGCCCCTACGCCGGGGACCGCGACCCCTCACCGATCCTGGGGAACATCCCCGGATCGGTGCGGCACCGTGCTCGCATCGCCGGCCCGGCCGTGCGCCGCGGCTGGCTCGAGAACGGACCGGGACCGAGCTCACGACGCGGCGACGACGAGTTCGTCGCCGTCTCGTGGGACGAACTCACCGAGATCCTCGCGGGCGAACTGCAGCGTGTGAAGGACCGGCACGGCAACCGGGCGATCTTCGGTGGCTCCTACGGCTGGTCCGCACCCGGCCGGTTCCACCACGCCCAGAGCCAGGTGCACCGCTTCCTGAAGATGTTCGGCGGCTACACCCGCTCGGTGCACTCCTACTCGCTCGGCGCAACCGGCGTGATCATGCCGCATGTGGTGGGCACCCACTGGAAACTGTTCGCGCGCTCGACCTCCTGGGAGGTCATCGCCCGCGAGACCGATCTGATGGTGTGCTTCGGCGGGATCCCGCTCAAGAACACCGCCGTCAACGACGGCGGCACGAGCGATCACCCCACCCGCGACGCCCTCGACCGGATGCGGGCCCGCGGCGGACGGATCGTCTCGTTCAGCCCGATCCGCAGCGACGTGCACGGTGAGCACGAGTGGCTCGCGCCCCGGCCGGGCACCGACGTCGCGATCATGCTCGCCCTCGGCTACGTCCTGGCCACCGAAGGCCTCGCCGACCGCGAGTTCCTCGACCGCTACTGCACCGGCTACGACCGCTTCGAGGAGTATCTGCTCGGCCGCACCGACGGCGTCCCCAAGACCCCCGAGTGGGCCGCCGGACTGTCGGGCATCCCGGCCGGTACCCTCGTCGACCTCGCGCGGCGCATGGCCCGAGGCCGCACCCTGGTGTCGGTCACGTGGTCGCTGCAACGCGTGCGGCACGGCGAGCAGGCGCCCTGGGCAGGCGTGACCCTCGCCGCGATGCTCGGCCAACTCGGCGTTCCCGGAGGCGGTTTCGGCCACGGCTACGGTTCGATGAACGAACCCGGCCTCGCGCCCGTCCCGTATCCGCTGCCCACCCTCTTCCAGGGCAACAACGACGTCGAGGACTTCATCCCCGTCGCCGCGATCTCCGACCTGCTGCTGCGGCCGGGGGAGCAGTTCGACTACGACGGGCAACGCCTGACCTTCCCCGACATCCGGCTCGTGTACTGGGCGGGCGGCAACCCCTTCCACCACCACCAGGACATCGGCCGGCTGCGGCGTGCCCTGCAGCGACCCGACACGATCGTCGTCCACGACCCGTACTGGACGCCGATGGCCAAGCATGCCGACATCGTCGTGCCGTCGACGACGGCGCTCGAACGCGACGATCTGACGTGCACGCGCAACGATCCGCTGCTCGTCGCGATGCAGGCCGCCGTCCCGCGGTTCGCCGACGCCCGCGACGACTACGACACCTTCACCGATCTCGCCCACCGTCTCGGTTTCGGCGAGAAGTTCACCGACGGCCGGACCTCGCGGCAGTGGCTCGAGCACCTCTACGAGCAGTGGCGCGGGTTCGTCCTCGCCGACGACCGCCGGATCGAGGACCCACCGCCCTTCGACGACTTCTGGTTCGGCGGACCGGTCCGGATGCGGACCGAGGACGATCTGACGCTGTTCGAGGACTTCCGGTCCGACCCCGAGGCGAGTCCGCTGCGGACCCCCAGCGGACGGCTCGAGATCTTCTCCGCCGACATCGACTCGTTCGGATACGACGACTGCGCCGGACATCCCACCTGGTACGAACCCGACGAATGGCTCGGCTCCTCGCGGGTCGAGCGGTTCCCGCTGCACCTGATCGCCAACCAGCCGGCCACCCGCCTACACGGGCAGCTCGATCACGGTTCGGTGAGTCAGGCGTCGAAGATCCGTGGCCGCGAACCGATCCGGATGCGTCCCGACGACGCGGCCGCGCGAGGTCTGGAGGCCGGCGACATCGTCCGCGTCTTCAACGATCGTGGTTCGTGCCTCGCCGGGGTGGTCCTCGACGACGGCCTGTTGCCGAACGTCGTCCAGCTCGCGACGGGAGCGTGGTACGACCCGCTGGATCCGTCCGATCCCGGATCGATGTGCGTGCACGGGAACGCGAACGTGCTCACCCCCGACGTCGGCACGTCGTCGCTGTCCCACGGCTGTACGGGGCAGCACGTGCTCGTCGACGTCGAGCGGTTCGACGGCGAGCTGCCGCCCATCCGGGCCTACGATCCGCCGGTCGTCCGGCAGCGCTGAGCGGTCACAGGCCGAGGGACGCCTGGACCTCACGCAGGGTGGCTGCCGAGGCGGCCAGCCCCGCTTCCTCCTCCGGCGACAGCGGCACGTCGAGCACGGTGTGCGCGCCGCGCGCGTCGACGACGGTGGGAAGCGAGAGGCAGACGTCCTGCAGGCCCTGCCGCCCGGTCTGCAGCGTCGACACCGCGAGTACCCGGCGCTGGTTCCGCAGCACGGCCTCCACGATGCGGGCACTCGACAGTCCGATCGCGAGATTCGTGGCGCCCTTGCCGCGGATGATCTCGTAGGCGCTGCGCACGACCTCCTCGAAGAGTTCGGCGCGGGTGTCCGGACCGAAGACCGGGCGTCCGTCGACGGCGAAGGACTCCACCGGCACACCGCCGATCGTCGCACTCGACCACAGGGCGACCTCCGAGTCGCCGTGTTCCCCGACGACGAACGCGTGGACGTTCTCGACCGCGACGTCGGCGCGGTGGGCGAGCAGGTACCGCAGCCGGCCGGAATCGAGCACCGTGCCCGACCCGAAGATCCGGCCGTCCGCGATGCCGGTCGCCGCGATCGCGGCGCGGGTGACGATGTCGACCGGATTGCTGACGAAGACGATCACCGCCTCGGGGGAGACGGACAGCAGACCGGGAGTCAGGTCCCGTGCCAGGGCGACGTTCGCGGCCGCGAGATCCAGGCGCGACTGGCCGGGATGCTGCTTGGCCCCCGCGGTCACGACGATCAGATCGGAACCGGCGGTGACGGCGATGTCGTCGCTGCCCTCGATCCGGCACGACGGCGCGAACTGGGTGCCGTGGTTCAGGTCGAGGACCTCCGCGCGCACCTTCGCGGTATTCGTGTCGTACAGCGCGATCGCGTCTGCCGACCCCCGGAGCAGACATGCGTACGCCACCGCGGTGCCGACGCTTCCGGCACCGACGACGGACAGTTTCGTGTGTCGCCGGATTCTCGTACCCGTCTCGCTCATGCGAGGAATTGTGGCGTATACCGGCCGCTCGGTCGGTGACCTCGGGCCACATGATTCGGTCCGTATCAGGGCATTCCCTGCGGGCGGCCGGCCCGCCGCGAGGGCGGCGATGCGACTGCTCGAGGAGATCTACCCGAGCCGACCTGCCACTGTCCCGCAGCCGTTAGCCTCGGGACATGGCCGAGACCCCCTTCGATGCCGTCCTGTTCGACTTCTCCGGCACCCTCTTCCGGCTCGAGGAGGACGAGAGCTGGCTCGCGGACGTCACCGACCACGAGGGCAGACCCTTCGACGTGCACCGGCAGGCCGAACTCATGCGGCGGCTGACGCAACCCGTCGGGCAGCCCGTCGAGATGGACGCCGACGAGCACCACGCGTGGACCAACCGCGACCGAGAGCCGCGCTGGCACCGTGAGGCCTACCTGACGGTGCTGCGCAAGTCCGGCGTGGCCGATCCCGAGCAGGCACAGGCGCTCTACGAGAAGGTGACCGACCCCGACTGCTGGACCGTCTATCCGGACACCGTCCCCGTCGTCGAGGCACTCGCCGGCGACGGCATCGCGGTCGGCGTGGTGAGCAACATCGCCTTCGATCTGCGGCCGGCCTTCGCGCGCCTCGGTATCGACGACCTGGTGTCGGTGTTCGCGCTCTCCTTCGAGGTGGGCGCCGTCAAGCCCGAGCCGGAGATCTTCCGCTACGCAGTCGACGCACTGGGCGTCGACCCGCAGCGCACGTTGATGATCGGCGACAGCGAGAAAGCGGACGGTGCCGCCCGGTCGATCGGATGCGCGTTCGAACTCGTCGAACCGGCACCGACCGCCGAACGGCACGACGCGCTGTGGACCGTGCTGGCCGCGGCCGGGATCACTCCGACGGAACCAGGCGCAGGGAGATCGAGTTGATGCAGTACCGCTTGTCGGTGGGCGTCGGGTAACCCTCGCCCTCGAAGACGTGCCCGAGATGGCTGTGGCACGTCGCGCACACCACCTCGATGCGCCGCATGCCGAGCGAGTTGTCCTCGCGCAGGATCACGGAGTCGGAGTCGGCGGGGTCGAAGAACGACGGCCACCCGCAGTGGGAGTGGAACTTCTCGGTGCTGCGGAACAGTTCGGCACCGCACGCGCGGCATTCGTAGATGCCCTCGGTCTCGGTGTCGGTGTACTCGCCGACGAAGGGGCGCTCGGTGCCGGCCTGCCGCAACACGGCGAATTCGGCGGGAGTGAGCTTCGCGCGCCATTCCTCGTCGGTGTGGACGACCTTGGGTGCGGGTTCGGATCGAGGAGCAGACGTCATGATCTCCACGCTAACCGCGGTCGGCGCACGCGTCACGTCTGCACCGGAAGCAGCGGGTCACGTCCGTGCCGGCTGTTTCTCCTCGAGCAGGTGCGACGGCTCGATACCGTCCGCCAGGCGTCCTTCCCGCTTCGCGGCGAGGTAGCGGTCGAGCAGGACGGCGAAGACGACGATGAGCAGCAGCGACCAGCCGAAGGTGGTCTTCATGTACTCCGCCGCGCGCCCGGCCTCCACCCATCGGCTCGACAGCCACGAGTCGTAGCTCAGGAAGCCGTAGACGGCGAGCCAGGCGGGCCAGTTCCGCATCACGGAATTAGGCAGCAGCACCGTCATCAGCAGCGGGAACAGCATCATCGAGTAGTACATCTGGCCGAGCGATCCGAGCAGGAACGAGGCCGCGAGCAACACACCGCCGGCGGTGCACACGAAGAACACCTCGTCGTGGCGGCAGTAGCGGTAGAGCAGCCACACCGAGACCGCGACCATCACCGCGAGCACCGCCCGCAGGCCGAAGACCAGCCAGGTCGGGAGCCCGTAGTACATGCCGTTGCCGACGATCGCGCTGTTGAAGTAGTCGCGGGACTCGAGCAGGTACGGCACGGTGTGTTCGACGAACTGCCACGCGTCGACCGACAGGGGCCACGCGATGATCGTCAGCGCGATCGGGACGCCCGCGGCGGTGATGAAGACCTTCCACTGTCCGCGCACGAGTGGCAGGAACAGCAGGGGCGCGAGGATCGGTTTGACGGCGAAGGTCAGGCCGAGCGCAGCTCCCGCCCACAGATCACGGCGTTTGAGCAGCAGCGTCAGGAAGGCGATCTCGCCGAGCAGGACGAGACCGTTGATGTTCGTGAAGACGAGCGTGTTCGTCACCGTCTCGGAGGCGAACGCGGCGAAGACCAGCACCGGCGCGATCGGCGAGTCGAGCCGCAGACCGAACATGCGCAGCAGCAGGTACAGCGCGACGAGGATCGCGATCGCATTGGCGAGGATGAACAACCACCGCGACCGTTCGGGGTCGATCACCGCGATCGGGGCGATCAGCAGCGTGCCGGAAGGTGGGTAGAGATAGTGGGGATCGACCCACTGGAACTCGGCGGTGTACACCGGCCGGCGGTTGAGGAAGGCCAGCGCCGCGTTGTAGACCGGGGTGAAGTCGTCCGTCCGGAACCCGTTGACCGCTTTGATCACGACCCGGTGCAGAACCGTCAGTACGGCAAGGGGCCACACCACAGCCTTGACCACCTCGGCGGTCGTGCGTGCGGTCCGGGGTTCGAGACTTCTGAGGAACACTACGGCACGGTACACCGCGGGCCTGCGGACCCGTGCACACGCCCTGACCCCGTGCCGGGAAGGTTCACGCGGGGCACAGGCTCCCGTTGGGCGGAAGTTCCCCCTCGGACAGATAGGCCTCCACCCGGGCCTGCACGCAACCCGAGTGCAGGACTGCCGAATAACCGGCGCCCTGCCACGACAGTGACGCCCAGGCGATACCGCCCGCGGTGAGCACACCGGTCACCGACTCCACGCCGGCATTGCCCACGACCGGGTCCGCGGCCCCCGAGGAGACGAGCACGGGCACGTCGAGCGCAGCCGGCAGCGGCGGGGGAGGCAGGCTCGGCCACGCCGCACATGCCGTCAGGCCCGTCGCAAGGTCCGCGCCGTAGAGCGGATACAGGGTCGACCAGCTCCGGGCGAGATCGCCCGCATGGGTCGGGGTCGGCCACCGCTGTCCGTCGCTGCACCGGGCGACGAACTGACCGTCCGTCGAGAGCCTCTCCTCGGCCGCGCCGACCAGTTCGATGAGCGGCATGACATCGCCGTCCCGTGCCGCCGCGAGGACGTCCGCCACCTCACGGACGCGGCCCTGCAGATCGCCGCGCGGCGTGCCGAGGACACCCGTCAGCGCCGTGAGGAACGAGTTGGCCGAGACCGGCGCGAGGTCACCCTCGGTGGCCTGCTCGTGCAGATCCTCGATCGCCGCGCGGGGATCGTCGCCCAGGGCGCAGTCGAGGGCGATGCACTGCCGCGTGAAGGCATCGACGGCGGCCTCTGCCCCGCGGGCCTGCGACTCGGCCATGAGCTCGGCGTCGGCGGTGGCCGCGGCGGGGGAGTCGAGGACCAGGCGGCCGACCGCGCCCGGATAGGCGGCGGCGTAGGCGAGCGCGACCGTCGCACCGTTCCCCACGCCGAGGAGGCCGATCCGGTCCACGCCCCACGCCTGGCGGAGGCGCTCGATGTCGTCGGCGGCGTGCGATGCGCCGAACATCAGCTGCTGGGGCTGCAGGTAGTCGGTGCACGAGACGGTCGCCTGTCGGCCCAGATCGGCGACACGTTCGGGTGCATCGCCGGTGCGGCCGAATTGCCCGAGATCGCCGAGACCACGACGGTCCGCGGGGAAGATGCAGTCGATCGCGAGCGAGTTGCCGATTCCGCGCCGATCCACCGCGACGATCGGGCGCATCGCCAGTGCACCGGACATCGGACCGGTCGCCATGCCGGTCAGTGCACGCGAGGACGCGATGTCGGCGCCGGTCGTGAGAACCAGCGGCGCCACGTCGGTGGGGGTATCGGGCAGTCGTGCCCGCATGACCGCCAGCGGGAAGGTGCCCGTCACGGTGCCGGCCGCATCGATCGGGGCGACGACCTCCGCGCACTCGAGAACCAGGCCCTGAGGGCCGGGCAGTGCGTCGAACGAGGAGAGTGTCTCGTCGGTGCAGTTCCGCCACGCCGGTTCGGCCGACGGCACCGGGAGGTCGGGCACCTCGGTCTCGTCCTGCGGGGTCCTGTCGACGGCGACACCGGGATCGTCGCGCACCACGGCGACGTCGGGACGTATCGACGGTCCTGCTCCGCACGCGGTCGACGCCGCGGCAACCGTGATCAACATCGCGGCGATCACTCCCGATCTGCGCATGCGCACAGCCTGCCAGGTTCACCGGCGGACGCGTGCAACCGGTGGTGGAGCGGCCGATCCGAAGTGTCCTCCCAGTGCATGACGCCGAGGTGAACGCCGTGTGAAGTAGGTCGCAATCCGGATTCGAGTGAGGATCCGAGCATGGTGCGGTCGTACCCTGGGCTAATGCACGAACGTCTCGTCGACCGCAATCCGGTGGTGCCTGCAGACCAGTTGGTGGCGCAGATGGTGCCCCCCGCGATGTTCGACGAGGTGAGCTTCGAGTCGTACATCCCGGATCCGAACGAGCCGAGTCAGGCGGCTGCGGTGAAGACCGCGGCAGAGTTCGTCGGCAAGATCGGGAAGATCCGCGGCGGCAAGCGCGGCCTGTTCGGCCGCCGCTCCCAGCCGCAGGGTGCCGGCCTCTACCTCGACGGCGGCTTCGGTGTGGGCAAGACCCACCTGCTCGCCTCGATCTTCCACAGCGCACCCGCCCCCAAGGCCTTCGGCACGTTCGTCGAGCTCACCCACGTCGTCGGCGCCCTCGGGTTCAACAAGGCCGTCGAGGAGCTGTCGAGCCACAGCGTGCTGTGCATCGACGAGTTCGAACTCGACGATCCGGGCGACACCATGCTCGTCTCGCGTCTGCTGACCGAACTGTCGGCCCGTGGCGTCTCGATCGTCGCGACCTCCAACACGCTCCCCGGCCAGCTGGGTGAGGGACGGTTCGCGGCACAGGACTTCCTGCGCGAGATCAAGAAGCTCGCGTCGATCTTCGAGACCATCCGCGTCGACGGCCCCGACTACCGTCACCGCGACCTGCCGCCCGCACCCGATCCGGTCGACTCGGCCGAGCTCGCCGAGCGCGCCGAAGCGATCCCGGGCGCCACGCTCGACGACTTCGACGAGCTGTGCGCGCACTTGAGCACGCTGCACCCCTCGCGTTACGGCAAGCTCGTCGAGGGTGTCCCCGCGGTCTTCCTCGAGGGCGTGCACCCGGCGAAGGACCAGTCTGTCGCCCTGCGTCTGGTGGTCCTCGCCGACCGCATGTACGACGCGAGCATCCCCGTGACGGTCTCCGGCGCCAAGCTCGACGAGATCTTCACGCCCGAGATGCTCGCCGGCGGTTACCGCAAGAAGTACCTGCGCGCGACGTCCCGTCTCCTGGCGCTGTCCCGCTTCGAGGTCGCCGCGGGCTGATCGCATGCCCGGCGCTCGTGCGCGCCGGGTCGTCCTCATCCCATCACCGGCTCACTGCCGGGAGTTTCGTTCAGAGGGTGCGCTGCATGACGAAATCGTCGTGCGTCTGCGCGCCCACGACGAACGTGCGCGTGCCCACCACCTCGAAGCCCTGCTTCTCGTAGAAGCGCCGGGCGCGGGTGTTCTCCTGGTTGACGCCGAGCCACAGGCCCGCCCGCCCGAGCGTGCGGGCCCGCGCGACGATCGCGTCCATGAGCGCCGCGGACACCCCGGAACCGTGGTGACCCGGCATCACGTACAGCTTGCTGATCTCGATCGCCGGCCGTGCCGTGAGCATCGCATCGATCGCCGGATCCTCGGGAGCGGCGTCCACTGCCATCAGATAGCCGACGATCTCCTCACCCGCGCGCGCCTCGAGAACGATGCGTTCGGGGGAGGACAGGTACTCGGCGAACTTCTCCGCGCTGAGAGTGCGCTCGATGAAGTCGGCGATGTCGTCCTCGGCGGCGTCCGGAGGGCAGGCGAGCGGGAAGGTCGCGGCGGCGACCTGGGCGATCGCCTCGGCATCCCAGATGCCTGCCTCGTCGACGGAGACCGCTTCTTCGAGTGGTGGCATGGACATGCACACCAGTGAAGCACTCGGACGGGACGATCCTGCAGGTGCCCCGCGTGTCGATGCGAGACGGAGACACGAGCCGGACGTGAGGCGGAAAAGGGTCCGGATATGGCTGAACCCCAGCCTTGGATGGGGGGTCATGGCTGGGGTTCGACACCATCGGGGGGATGGCAACATCCACGCTACATGAGGGATACCTCAGGTTCCAGCCGCACTGGTCACGGTTCCGTCACACGGTCCCGTGTATACGACTTGCACGAAATGTCGGTGCGTTGTACCGTCGCGGCTATGAAGCGCGTACTCGTAGTTCACCGCCGTAGCGGGGTCTGATTCGGACCGACCCCTCGCTGCGGGTCGTTGAGCTACGCGTCGGTCCTCCCTTCTCGTGGAAGACCACTACGAACGATGAACGCCTTCACCTCCTTCTCCGGTTCTGCTCCGATGTTCCCTTTCGGCACTCCTGATGCCGATCCGTTCTTCGCCCGCTACGGGCGTGCCCTTCCTCGCGGACTGCGCGAGGAAGCCTCCGGCATGAGCTGGACGGAGTTCGAATCCACCTACGGTGCCCAGCACGGCCCGGTCCGCCTCGGTGGCTGGACCGCGACGGCCCTGGGTGCGGGGCGCAGCGCCTTCGAGGCGACGATCGCGATCGGCGACACGATCCACACGGCATCCGCCACGACCTGCGGGCCGATCGCCGCAATGACTGCGATGCTGTACGACCTCGGGCTGAACATCGAGATCCTGTCGTTCCACCGCCACGACCTCGGTGGGATGTCCGCGACCTTCCTGTTGTGCCGTTCCGGCGAGCGCACGACCTGGGTGATGGGCACGGGCGAGACCGGCAACGAGTCGTCGCTGCGGGCGATGATCGCGGGGATCAACAAGCTCGGCGCGTGACGCGCCGGTCCGGTGCGGGGGAGTGCCTTCGCACCGGACCACCCGCAGTCGGATCTCTCACCGTGGTGACCCGGACGATCGGCCGGCTCCACGAACGAATGCGTCTCCACGAACGAATGAAGGCCCCCTTCGAAAATCGAAGGGGGCCTTCATCTTCTGTGCGCGATACTGGGATTGAACCAGTGACCTCTTCCGTGTCAGGGAAGCGCTCTCCCGCTGAGCTAATCGCGCCGGCATGGTGATCGCCGGAGTGGAGCGGATGACGGGATTCGAACCCGCGACCCTCACCTTGGCAAGGTGATGCGCTACCAGCTGCGCTACATCCGCATGTGCACGTTGTTTCGGTGAACCGGTTCGACCCACGTGCTGGTCGAACCTGGTGCGCGATACTGGGATTGAACCAGTGACCTCTTCCGTGTCAGGGAAGCGCTCTCCCGCTGAGCTAATCGCGCGAGGTGGAGACGGGAATCGAACCCGTGTGCACGGCTTTGCAGGCCGTTGCCTCACCACTCGGCCACTCCACCGTAAAAGGTCGAGTCCAACCTCTCGAGCGGATGACGGGATTCGAACCCGCGACCCTCACCTTGGCAAGGTGATGCGCTACCAGCTGCGCTACATCCGCATTCGCACCGTTCGGCGTCTTGCTCTCCGTGGTGCGGTTCAAAACAGTAGCCGAGCATCTACGAAACACACAAATCCGCAGGTCAACGGCGGAAAACCGGCAGATTTCGCGAACGTGACGGCTCGATGACCCCATGAGAGGTGTCGAATCAGGCTTCCGAATTCGGCTTCGGGGCCGATCTCGCGTCTCCTGCTCGGGTCGATCCCGCCGGCGGTCGCGCCCTCCGGGGCCTCCCGGGCGGAGGGGCGTGCCGCTCCGGGTGCCGACTCCTGCCCGCCCGCGTGCGCGCGCGTGCAGCGCCCGGACGCGCTGCACGGAACATCGCATCGAAACGCTACGACCAGGCGATTCGTGTTCGTGGCGGGAGCGTGTTAGTGTTCCATCTCGTTCGAGCCGCTGCGAAGCGGCCCGGTCCCGTGGCTCAGTGGAAGAGCGTCCCGTTCACACCGGGGAGGTCGCTGGTTCGATCCCAGCCGGGACCACCGAGATCGACAGTGACGAAAGGCACCCCCGCAGGGGTGCCTTTTTTCGTACCTTGATGAAATCGTTGAGCGTGCGTGGCGCCCGGTCGGGCGGGTCGCCCGCGAGCGCTTGTTTCCTTCGAACCGCAACGGCCCCATCGGGCTCGACCACGCGTGTCGTGTGGGCACAGCTGTGGTGCTTGTGGCCGAAGTGCGCATAGTGATGGCAGGATCGTGGTCGTCGAGGAGGACACGTCCGGATGAGCGTTGCGGACAGCGAATGGCCGGTCGTGGGGGCGACCGGAGCGAGATTCGGATCCGGTCGGTCCCGTCGGCGTCGGCGGCCGGCGGATCACGCCGTGCCGGTACGGAATCACCGCGAGCCGGGCCCCGTCGTGGACGAGGTCACGGCAGCCGAGGTGTACCGGCCCGCAGCGCAACCGGTCGACACAGCGCAACCGGTCGACAGAGCGCAGTCGGTCGGAGCAGCGCAGGCGGCCGGCCGGAATGCGGGCACCGGGACCAGTGTGGGAATCGAGGACATGAACCAGCCAGAGACGTCGTCGTTCGTGCGCCCGTTCGTACGGAGCGGGGGACGCACCCGAGCCGAGGTGGAGTTGCCTCTCGAAGTGCTCGTGTCGGCCGTCCCCTCCGCGATGGGCAGTGAGTCCGGTCCGGCGATGGACGAGCATCGCCTCGTGCTGGCGTTGTGCGCCCAGCCGAGATCGATCATGGAGATCGCGGCCCTCGCGCAGATCCCGCTCGGTGTCGCCCGCGTGCTCGTCGGCGATCTCGCGGCGACCGGCGAGATCACCGTGCACCGCACCGCCGACAAGGTGGGACCGAACGTCGAACTGCTCGAACGGGTACTGACGGGTCTCAACCACCTCTGAGGACTTCACGGCTCCCTGTGTTCGCGGTCCGCGCGGATGTCGATAGCATGAGGAAGTTGCCGTGTGCTCGCGGTCGTCGACCGCAGCACGTGCCCGGCGACGACCACGTATCAGGCATCGAGCCGAGGAGTCCGTCACAGTGACCACGCCCGCATCCGCGAAACCAGCCACGATCGTCCGGGTGCCCGCGGGGACCACTGCGGGCGCGGCGGTCCGTGACGCGGGTCTGCCCACCAAGGGACCCGAGACGATCGTGGTCGTCCGCGACTCCGAAGGCGCGCTGCGCGACCTGTCCTGGACGCCCGAAGCGGACGTCGAGGTCGAGGCCGTCGGCGCCGACACCGACGACGGCCGCAGCGTCATCCGCCACTCGGCCGCCCACGTGCTCGCGCAGGCCGTGCAGCAGGAGTTCCCGGAGGCCAAGCTCGGCATCGGCCCGCCGATCCGCGACGGCTTCTACTACGACTTCCAGGTCGAGCGTCCCTTCACGCCCGAGGATCTCGCGAAGCTCGAGAAGCGGATGAAGAAGATCGTCAAGGACGCCCAGCGCTTCTCGCGTCGCGTCGTCGACAGCCTCGAGGACGCCCGCGAGGAACTGAAGGACGAGCCGTTCAAGCTCGAACTCATCGACGACAAGGCAGGAAGCAGTGACTTCGAGCCGGACCCCGAGGTGATGGAGGTCGGCGGCAAGGAACTGACCATCTACGACAACCTCAACCCGCGCACGGGTGAGCTCGTCTGGAAGGACCTGTGCCGCGGCCCGCATGTGCCCACCACCAAGTTCATCCCGGCCTTCAAGCTCACGCGCAGCTCCGCGGCCTACTGGCGCGGCGACCAGGACAACGCCGGCCTGCAGCGCATCTACGGCACAGCCTGGGAGTCCACGGAGGCGCTCGACGCGCACCTCGAACTCCTCGCCGAGGCCGAACGCCGCGACCACCGCAAGCTCGGCAACGAGCTTGACCTGTTCTCGTTCCCCGACGAGCTCGGTTCGGGTCTGCCCGTCTTCCATCCCAAGGGCGGCATCATCCGCCAGGAGATGGAGAACTACTCGCGCCAGCGGCACGTCGAGGCCGGCTACGAGTTCGTGTACTCGCCGCACATCACCAAGGGTCAGCTGTACGAGGTCTCCGGTCACCTCGACTGGTACCGCGACGGCATGTTCCCCGCGATGCACATCGACGAGGAGCTCAACGAGGACGGCACCGTCCGCAAGCCGGGCCAGGACTACTACCTCAAGCCCATGAACTGCCCGATGCACGACCTGATCTTCCGGTCGCGCGGGCGCTCCTACCGCGAACTGCCGCTGCGCATGTTCGAGTTCGGTTCGGTCTACCGCTACGAGAAGTCCGGTGTCGTCCACGGCCTGACTCGCGTGCGCGGCATGACGCAGGACGACGCGCACATCTTCTGCACCCCCGAGCAGATGCGCGACGAGCTCACCAGCGTCCTGAACTTCATCCTCGACCTGCTCAAGGACTACGGGCTCGACGACTACTACCTCGAACTGTCGACGAAGAACCCCAAGAAGTTCGTCGGCAGCGACGAGCTGTGGGACGTCGCGACCGAGACGCTGCGGGAGGTCGGTGAGGCCTCCGGCCTGAACCTCGTGCCCGACCCGGGCGGGGCCGCCTTCTACGGCCCGAAGATCTCGGTGCAGGTCAAGGACGCGCTCGGCCGCAGCTGGCAGATGTCGACGATCCAGCTCGACTTCAACCTGCCCGAGCGGTTCGAGCTCGAGTACACCGGCGCCGACGGTGCCAAGCACCGCCCCGTCATGATCCACCGCGCCCTGTTCGGTTCCATCGAACGGTTCTTCGGTGTGCTCACCGAGCACTACGCCGGTGCCTTCCCCGCGTGGCTCTCGCCCGTGCAGGTCGTGGGCATCCCCGTGGCCGCCGACTTCGAGGGCCACCTGTTCGACGTCGTCGGCAAGCTGAAGGCGCAGGGGATCCGCGCCGAGGTCGACGTCTCCGACGACCGCATGCAGAAGAAGATCCGCACCCACACCACGCAGAAGGTGCCGTTCATGCTGCTCGCCGGCGAGCGCGACGTCGCGGCCGGCGCGGTCAGCTTCCGCTTCCGCGACGGCACGCAGGTCAACGGCGTGCCCGTCGACGAGGCCGTGCGAATCGTCACCGAGTGGGTCCGCCGCCGCGAGAACGCCTCGCCCACCGCCGAACTCGTCGGTTCCGGCGGGGAAGGCAGCCCGTCGTGACGGGCGACCGTACCCCGGGGCCCGCCGACATCCCAGCGACCGACGACAGTCCCGCCTCGATGGTCGACCGCGGCGTGGGGGAGTCCGACCACCTGCAGCGCCTGTGGTCGCCCCATCGCATGTCGTACATCACCGAGTCCCCGCGGGGTCGCGACGAGCCGTACGAGCCCTTCACCGACATCCCCAAGATGTCCGACGAGGAGGGCCTCGTCGTCGCACGCGGCGAACTGGTGTACGCGGTGCTCAACCTGTACCCGTACAACCCGGGTCATCTGATGGTCGTACCGTATCGCCGGGTGGCCAACCTCGAGGACCTGACGCCCGAGGAGAGCGCCGAACTCATGCAGTTCGCGCAGCGGGCGCTCCGCGTCATCAAGCGCGTCTCGCGTCCGCACGGTTTCAACGTCGGCCTCAACCTCGGTGCCGCGGCGGGAGGCTCGCTGGCCGAGCATCTCCACCTGCACGTCGTGCCGCGCTGGGGCGGCGACGCCAACTTCATCACCGTCCTCGGTGGGTCGAAGGTCATGGTGCAGCTGCTGCGCGACACCCGTGCACTGCTCGCCTCGGCATGGGACGAGTGACAGCCCTCCCCGAGTCGTCGCGATCGCAGCGCACGGCCGTGGTGTCGTTCGCGTGCCGATCCGCCGCGGGCCGACTGCGCATTTCCGGCCCTATTCGTGGCAGGATCGGATTCCGGACACAACGGTCGGACAGGAAGACAGGGGTCGCGGGATGCTGAGCTTCTTCGGGCGTGCGTCGGTGTCGAAGGTCACCGCGCCGCTCGGCAAGGCGCTGATCCGTACCGGCCTGACTCCGGACGCCGTCACACTCGTCGGCACCGTCGCCACGATCGCCGCCGCCGTGACCCTGTTCCCCATGGGACACCTGTTCTGGGGTGCGATGGTCATCTGGCTGTTCGTCATGTTCGACATGCTCGACGGCGCCATGGCCCGGGCCCGCGGTGGCGGAACGCGCTTCGGAGCGGTACTCGACGCGACCTGCGACCGGGTCGCCGACGGCGCGATCTTCGGTGGTCTGGCATGGTGGGCCGTCTACCACGAGCAGAGCCGCCCGTTGTTCGTCGCCACCCTCGTCTGTCTCGTGACGTCGCAGGTCATCTCGTACGCGAAGGCGCGGGCGGAGGCGAGCGGACTGTCCGCCGACGGTGGTCTGATCGAGCGGCCCGACCGGCTCGTGATCGTGCTTGTGGGCGCCGGTCTCACCGGCCTCGGGCTCGACTGGGCGATCCACATCGCGATGTGGCTGCTCGTCGTCGGATCGGTGATCACCGTCTTCCAGCGGGTTCTCGCCGTCCGCAACTCCGCGGGTGCGCGCGAACTGCTTCCCATCACGCCCCCGGCAGGCGGGACGACGGAGACCCGGGACGACGGGGGAGCGCAGTGAGTGTCGGCGAGAAGGCGTCCGATCTGGCGTACGCGGGTGGCTGGCGTCTGGTCCGGGCACTGCCCGACGGCGTCGCGCGACGGTTGTTCGACGTCGGCGCCGACTATGCGGCGCGCCGTGGCGGCGGACCGCAGCAACTGCGCCGCAACCTCGCGCGGGTGCTCGGGGTGCAGCCGGACGAGGTGCCCGACGATCTGATCCGCCGGTCGGTCCGGTCCTACGCGCGCTACTGGCGCGAGGCGTTCCGCCTGCCGTCGATGGATCTCGACGCGACCGCGAAGTCGATCGATTCGTCCATCGAGGGCCGTGAGCACATCGAGGTGGCGCTCGCCGCCGGTCGCGGCGCGATCCTGGCGCTGCCCCACAGTGGGAACTGGGATCTCGCCGGCGTGTGGTGCGTCCGCTACTTCGGCGGATTGACCACGGTCGCCGAGCGCCTGCGTCCCGAGTCCCTCTACCGCCGTTTCGTGGACTACCGCGAGGGTCTCGGTTTCGAGATCTTCCCCTCGAGCGGCGGGGAGACACCTCCGTTCGGGGAGCTGGCCGCGCGGTTGCGCGACAACCGGATCGTGTGCCTGCTCGGCGAACGCGACCTCGCTCGCAAGGGAGTCCCGGTCACCTTCTTCGGCGAACCGACCCGCATGCCCGCCGGACCGGCGAAACTGGCCATCGACACCGGTGCGGCACTGTTGCCGGTGCACTGCTGGTTCACCGAGGACGGCTGGGGGTTCCGTGTGGATCCGGAGCTCGACGTGAGCGTCGGGATCGACGCTGCCACACAGGCCCTCGCCGACCGGTTCGCCGCCAACATCGCCGCCCACCCCGAGGACTGGCACATGCTGCAACCGTTGTGGCTCGACGACCTGTCGGAGGCCCGCCGCGCCCGGATGGAGGCGTAGGTGAGGATCGGGATGGTCTGCCCGTACTCCTTCGACGTTCCCGGTGGAGTACAGGCACACGTCGTGGATCTCGCGGAGGTCCTCATCGGCCGCGGGCACGAGGTGAGCGTGCTCGCTCCCGCGTCGGAGACGACGCCCCTGCCGGACTTCGTCGTCTCCGCAGGTCGCGCCGTCGCCATTCCGTACAACGGATCGGTCGCGCGCCTGAGTTTCGGTCCCGTCTCCTACGCGCGGGTCCGCCGCTGGATCAACGACAACGACTTCGACGTCCTCCACATCCACGAACCGAACGCGCCGAGCCTGTCGATGCTCGCGCTCAAGGTGGCGGAAGGGCCGATCGTGGCGACCTTCCACACGTCGACGACGAAATCGCTGGTGCTCAGCACCTTCCAAGGTGTCCTGCAGCCCTATCTCGAGAAGATCAGCGGCCGGATCGCGGTGTCCGAGCTGGCCCGGCGCTGGCAGGTCACCTCTCTCGGCGCCGACGCGGTCGAGATCCCCAACGGTGTCGACGTGCCGTTCTTCCGGCACGCCCCGCTGCTGCCGGGCTACCCGCGACCGGGCCGCACGGTGCTGTTCCTCGGCCGGTACGACGAATCCCGCAAGGGCATGGATGTCCTGCTCGGAGCGTTGCCGGCTCTCGTCGCCCGGCATCCCGACATCGAGATCCTCGTGGTGGGGCGCGGCGACGAGGAGCGGTTGCGGAAGGAGGCGGGGCGCTACTTCCGGCACCTGCGCTTGCTCGGGCAGGTCGACGACGACGAGAAGGCGTCCGCGATGCGCAGCGCCGACGTGTACTGCGCGCCGAACCTCGGTGGTGAGAGTTTCGGCATCGTGCTCGTCGAGGCCATGGCGGCGGGGACGGCGGTCGTCGCCTCCCAGCTCGACGCCTTCCGCCGTGTGTTGCGCGACGGACAGGCCGGTGTCCTCGTCCCGGTCGGCGACGCCGACGCGCTCGCACGTGGCATCCTCGAGGTCCTCGACGACGACGACCGCCGGCAGGCGCTGGTCGACTTCGGATCCACGGTGGTCGAGGCGTACGACTGGCCGGTGGTCGCTGATCAGATCCTGCGGGTCTACGAGACCGTCACCGTCGGTGCCGGCCCGGTGCGGGAGGTCCGGTCGTGACCGTCAGCGCGGTGACGATCCTCGTCCTGTCGCTGGTCGCCGCCGTGGTCGTGGCGATCGGTGTGTGGGCCTATTCCACTGCCAACCGGCTCGACCGTCTCCACGTGCGCTCGGATCTGTCCTGGCAGGCACTCGATGCGGCCCTGGCGCGCCGCGCGGTGGTCGTGCGGAGCATCGCCGCGTCGATCCCCGTCCCGGAGGGGCGCGCACTCGCCCAGCTCGCCGACACCGCCGAGCGGGCCGACCGCGACCGGCGCGAGGAGGCCGAGAACGCGTTGTCGGCTGCCCTGGCACGCCTCGAGACCGGCCGGCTGCGCCCCCAGCTCGTGGCCGAACTCGCCGATGCGGAGGCACGCGTGCTCATCGCCCGCCGCTTCCACAACGACGCGGTACGCGACACCCTGGCGCTGCGCACCCGACGACCGGTCCGCTGGCTGCACCTCGGGGGAACCGCGCCGCTACCCACCTACTTCGAGATCGCCGAGCGGGCGGGTGCGGTCGCCACCGCGTCTCCGGCCGTTCCCGGCACGGCTCCTTCTCCGAGCGCGACCCCTGCCTCCGGCACTGCCACCGCTCCCGTTGCGCGCACCACCCCGGTGCCGGATCGGGCACGCACGTCGGCCCGCGTCGTGCTGCTCGACGAGGACGGCCGGGTCCTGCTGCTGCGCGGACACGACCCGGCGGTGCCCGAGCGGCACTTCTGGTTCACGATCGGCGGCGCCGTCGAACCCGGCGAGGACCTCGCGTCGGCCGCGCTCCGCGAGCTCGCCGAGGAGACCGGCCTGCGGGTCGAGCGCGACATCCTGTGTGGGCCGATGTGGCGGCGCGTGGCCGTCTTCCCGTTCAACGGCGAGGTCCTGCACTCGGAGGAGCTGTTCTTCGCGGTGCGGGTGCCGTCCTTCGAACCCGCAGCGGACGGCTTCACCGATCTCGAGCGGAGCATGCGCCTCGAACACCGCTGGTTCGACGACGACGAACTGCAGGCGCTCGTGCAGTCCGGGAACCCGGTCTACCCGCACGATCTGCCCGAGCTGCTCGACGAGGCGCGGCAGGTTGCGATGCGCCGGCTCGAGCCGGAGATCCGCGCGATCCACTGAGCCCGAGCCGCTCCCCTCACACGAGCGTCGACCGGAACGACCAGGCGTCCTGCAGCCGGGCGTAGAGCCTGCCCGTGGCAACCAGCTCGTCGTGCGTGCCGTCCTCGACGATCCGGCCCCGGTCGAACACCAGGATTCGATCGGCGACCCGCGCACTGTGCAGGCGGTGGGCGATCGTCACCGTGGTGCGTCCACGTCCGATCGATGTCAGCGCCCTTTGCAGGCGCACGTCGGTTCCGGCATCGACACCGCTGGTGGCCTCGTCGAGGACCAGCAGGTCGGGGTCGACGAGCGCGGTGCGTGCCAGCGCGACGAGCTGGCGTTCGCCGACCGACAGCGCCTCACCCCGCTGGCCGGTGCGGGTGTCGAGGCCGTGCGGCAGGTCGCGGGCCCAGTCGTCGAGCCCCAGCTCGGCAAGGATCGCTTCGACGTCGTGCCGGTCGGCTCCCGGACGGGCGACGGCGATGTTCTCGAGGACGCTGCGATCGAACAGGAAGGGATCCTGGGGGACCACGGCGACACGCCGGGCGAGCGACTCGTCGCCGATGCTCGCGACGTCGACACCGGCGAAGCGGACGGTACCGGTCGTGGGGTGCAGTTGCCGGGTGAGCAGCTTGGCGAAGGTGCTCTTGCCCGAACCGGTCTCGCCCACCACCGCGACCTGCTGCCCGGCACCGATCCGCAGGTCCAGCCCGCTCAGGACCGGGCGTCCGGGGACGTAGCCCACCTCGACGGCGTCGATGTCGACGTC
Source organism: Rhodococcus sp. AB351 (assembly GCF_049538275.1). NCBI lineage: Bacteria > Bacillati > Actinomycetota > Actinomycetes > Mycobacteriales > Nocardiaceae > Rhodococcus > Rhodococcus sp. AB351. Next base: position 152,159 of record NZ_JBMVFW010000002.1, on the reverse strand, counting down.
GAACATCCCGGGTCGCAGCGGCGTCGCGATCTCCTGTGCGACCGCGTCGGTCTCCAGGTCGAGGATCGCGAGCACCCGGCGCAGTCCCGCCTCCGAGTTCTTGGCGTCGGCCAGTGTGTTGACGGCGAACTGCAGAGGCCGCACGAAGAACGTCACGAGGAAGACGAAGGCGACCACCGTCCCCACGGTGATCGACGAACCCACACCGGAGGTGCCGAGGCCGAGCGCGACCCCGCCGCACATCACCGCGATCGTGATGAGCGTGTCGATGCTCTGGCCGACGGAGAACGAGGCGCTCATCGGCAGCAGCGTGCGGACCTGTGCGTCCGCCGTCGCATCGATCCGCGAATGCAACCGGGTCCGGACCCGCTCGACGGCGCCGGCGGCCCGGATCGTGTCGATCCCGGTGAGGGTCTCCGCGAACGCCGCGTACAGCTGCCCGATCCGCGAGCGCACCACGTCGAACCGGCCCGCGATGATCCGCTGCACGTAGCGGCCGACGAGCGGCACGACGCACGCGACCAGCGCCGCCAGGATCGCCAGCGGCCACGAGTACACCGCCATGACGAGGAACGCGATCGTCATCTGGGTCAGGTTCTGGACGAGGGTCATGCCGCCACCCTGGGCGAACACCGTCACCGCATCGAGGTCGTCGGTGCTCCGGGCGACGAAGCTGCCCTGCGCGCCGGATTCCAGACGGGTGGGAGGCAGCCGCAGGGTGTGGTCGAGCACCCGGGTCCGCAGGGCGGACACGACGTCCTCGACGGTCGAGATCAGACGACGGTTCATCAGCGACGAGCCGACGCCCGCGACCAGCACGGCCGCCATTCCCAGGAGCGCGCACCGGACGACGATCCGGGTGCGCTCCTCGGAGGTGACCGCGGTGAGCAGACCGTGATCGATCGTGTACTGCACCACGACGGGAACGACGATGCGTCCCACCGCCGCGAGCGCGGCGAACGCCAGGGTGGCGGCCAGGCCGGTCCGCACCGACGGGACGAGCCGGGCGACGCGGCGGAGCAACGCGACGGTGCCGAGTCGTTCGGTGTCGATCCTTTCGGCGTCCGGTTGTGCGGATGCGGTGGGGGACACGGTCATCGGGTCGCCCCCTCGAGTTCGGCCGTGCGTGCGTTGTCGTCGTAGGCCGTCACCAGGTCGCGGTAGGCGGGCACCGATGCCGCGAGACCGGCGTGAGTGCCGGTCGCGACCACCTGGCCCTGATCGACGAAGACCACCTCGTCGGCGAGCGAGATCATCGCGGGACGGTGTGCGACGACGAGGATCGTGGTCTCCGATCGTCCCTGCGAGAACTCCGCCCGCAGGTTGTCGACGACGGCACGCTCCACGGCGGGATCGAGTGCGGACGTGGCGTCGTCGAGGACGAACACACGGGGTCGCCGCACGAGTGCCCGAGCGAGGGCGATGCGCTGGCGTTGGCCGCCGGACAACCGCGCGTGACCGTCGCCGATCACGGTGTCGAGACCGTCCGGCAGTTCGTCGACGAAGCCGGCCTCGGCGAGCGCGAGCGCGCGACGGACCGTTGCCTCGTCGATCCCGTCGTCCCACAGGGTGAGGTTGTCGCGCACGGATCCGGCGAAGACGAACGGGGTCTGGGTGACGAGAGCGACGTGTCGTGCCGTGTGACCGGGTGGTGTCGTGGCCAGGTCGACGTCGTCGAGGGTCACGGTGCCCGAGGTGGGCGGGAACAGACGAGTGAGCAGCGCGACGAGGGTGGACTTGCCGGAACCGTTGCGCCCGACGAGCGCCACGATGCGTCCCGGGCGCAGATCCAGGTCGACCGAGTCGACGGCGGGCCGGTCGGCGTCGGCGAAGCGGTAGGAGACGGCATCGGCGCGCAGACGGGCCGGAGCGGCCGAGTGGGGGACGGAGGCCGAGCCGGACGGCTCCGGTTCGGCCTCGGCCAGTACCGTCTCGACGCGGCGGCGACCGACGACACCGGCCGGCAGGACGGCGAGGAAGCGGCCGATGACACCGAGCGGCATGACCATGGTGAGCAGCAGGTAGACGACCGAGACCAGAGCGCCGATGGTCACCGCACCGGCCTCGATCCGCACCACGCCCACGAGCAGGACCACGAGGACCGCGAACGACGGGGTCAGTTCGATGAGCGGGTCGAAGATCGCCCCGACACGACCCGCGGACCGATTGGCCCTCGCGAGTTCGTGTGCGGCGCCGGCGAATCGCCGCGTCTCGTCGTCGGTCGCTCCGAGCGTGCGGATGACCTGGGCGCCGGCGATCGCCTCGTGCGCGAGCGCGGCGACCTCGGCGCGGCGCGACTGCACCTGCCGGGCGCGCGGCGACAGGACCCGTTGGTAGACCACGTTCGTCGCGATGAGCGCGGGGATGAGCACGGCCGCGATCACACCGAGCCGGGTGTCCGTGCGGAAGACCTGGACGAGCACCGCCAGGAGCATGCCGGTCATGCCGACCGCGAACGGGAAGTGCTGCATCGGGGCGTGGGCGGAGTCGGCGTCGGAGACGGCATGGGCGAGCAGGCGACCGGTGGGATGACCTCGGTGCCAGCGCGATCCGGAATCGAGATAGTGATCGGCCAGGCGCGTGCGCGTGCGGGCCAGTCCGCGGAACTGGACGGTGCCTCCCGCGAACGTGCGGGTCACGATGCTCAGGACGCGCAACAGGGCGACGCCGATCAACGCGAGGGCCGTTGCCACGGCGACGCCGGTGGACAGCTCGCCGCGTTCGAAGCTCCCGAGGACGAGATCGTCGGTGGCCGAGCCGATCACGTCGGCGAACAGTACCGTGCACAGGCCGTTGGCGATGCTCGCGCCGATCGCGACCGCCGCGGGGACGGGGAATCGGCGACAGTCCTCGACCATCATCGCGATTCCTGCCCGGAAGGTGGCTCCGCGGAGCGGTTCACGAGCAACAGGGCGGTTCGGTGCCACGGGCATCCCAGCCTTTCGTCGGTTCCCGGACATCCGCGTGAACCCTCGAGGTGAAACGGCGGAGTGCGCCCACGGCCGTGGGCGCACATCCCTCCCATCATGAGCATCGGCAACGATCCGGGCGACGGTTCGAGTCGGCGTGATCGAAACCTCCGGAGCCCGGCCGGGGGAGTGGACCGGCAGCATGCAGTCCAGTTGTTGTCAACTGGCTATGGGGGTGGCTCGGATACGGCCCTAGGCTGGGGTCCGCTGCCCGTCGCCCCGTGCGCCGGCAGTACTCGCCGATCCGTCCACCGAGGAGGAATCCCCATCGTGACCAGCCCCGATACCGCCCCCGTCACCGGCACCGCCCGCGTCAAGCGCGGCATGGCCGAGATGCTCAAGGGCGGGGTGATCATGGACGTGGTGACCCCCGAACAGGCGAAGATCGCCGAGGACGCCGGCGCGGTGGCGGTCATGGCCCTCGAACGCGTGCCCGCGGACATCCGCGCGCAGGGCGGCGTGTCGCGCATGAGCGATCCCGACATGATCGACGGCATCATCGAGGCCGTCTCGATCCCCGTCATGGCCAAGGCGCGCATCGGCCACTTCGTCGAGGCGCAGATCCTGCAGGCTCTCGGGGTCGACTACATCGACGAGTCGGAGGTGCTCACCCCCGCCGACTACGAGAACCACATCGACAAGTTCGCGTTCACCGTGCCGTTCGTGTGCGGCGCAACGAATCTCGGTGAGGCACTGCGCCGTATCAACGAGGGCGCGGCGATGATCCGCTCCAAGGGCGAGGCCGGCACCGGCGACGTCTCGAACGCCACGACCCACATGCGTCGGATCCGCCAGGAGATCCGGCGCCTGACCTCGCTTCCCGAGGACGAGCTCTACGTCGCCGCCAAGGAACTGCAGGCCCCCTACGACCTCGTCGTCGAGGTCGCCCGCGCCGGCAAGCTGCCCGTCACCCTCTTCACCGCCGGTGGCATCGCCACCCCCGCCGACGCGGCGATGATGATGCAGCTCGGCGCCGAGGGCGTGTTCGTCGGATCCGGAATCTTCAAGTCGGGCAACCCCGCCCAGCGTGCGGCCGCGATCGTCAAGGCCACCACCTTCCACGACGATCCCGACGTGCTCGCGAAGGTCTCGCGCGGCCTCGGCGAGGCGATGGTCGGTATCAACGTCGACGAGATCCCGCAGCCGCACCGGCTCGCCGAACGCGGCTGGTGACCGCTCTACCGGGGTGCGTGCAGGGCGAGCAGGGCGACGTCGTCCTGCACGCCCGCCCCGAGCGTCGCGAGCGCCTCGCGGACGGCTCCGACCGCTTCCGCCGCGCTCGTCGGCTTCGATGCGCGGACGTGGTCGAGGAGGCGGTCCTCCCCGAAGCGTTCGCGGGTCTCGCCGGAGACGAGGGCCTCGGTCACCCCGTCGGTGTACAGCAGCAGCGTGTCGCCGGGGCGCAGCGCGAAGGTGTGCTCGACGAGCCGCGGCGTGGGCAGCATTCCGATCAGCTGTCCGCCGATCGTGGGGAGATAGTCGACGTTGCCGTTCGCGCGCACGAGAAGCGGCGGCGGATGCCCACCCGAGGCGAGACGGATGTCGACCCGTCCGGTGTCCGGATCGGGCGCGACCGTGCCGAAGGTGAGCGTGCAGAAGGGAGCTCGCGTCTCGCTGTCGCGTTCGTCGAGCAGGGTGGTGTTGAGCGTCCTGAGCGCCGCGGACGGGAACGTCTCGTAGACCGCCGCGGCGCGCAGCGTGTAGCGGACGATCGACGTCACCGCCGCTGCGCGAGCGCCCTTTCCGCACACATCGCCGAGGAACAGCCCCCACGTGCCGGCGCGCGCGGGGAACAGGTCGTAGAAGTCGCCGCCGACCTCGTCGGGGGACGCGATGTGGTAGTACGCGTCGACCTCGAGTCCCGGTACCGCGGGCAGGCTCGGTGGAAGCAGGGTCGCCTGGAGCGTGGCGTTGATCTTGCGGAGCCGCTCACGCTCGAGTTCCGCCTCGCGACGGGCACGGAGCAGTTCCGTCTCGTAGGCGCGGCGCTCGCGCGCATCGAACAGCATCGTGCGGATCAGCGCGGGCCTGCCCTCGGCGTCCGGCTCGACCACCGAGGCGGCCAGGACCGGAAGCCGGGTCCGGTCGGCACGGACGAGTTCGAGAGCGATCCCGTTGATCTGCCCGTGCATGAGCAGGAGCGGCGCGTAATGGGTCTCGTGGTAGATACGGCCGCCCACGCTGAGCAGGTCCGAGAAGTACCGCTTGCCGACCAGTTCGTCGCTCGGGAACCCGAGCCAGTCCGTCAACGTCCGGTTCACCTCCGTGATCCGTCCGTCCGGGAGCGTCGTCAGGAATCCGCACGGCGCGTTGTCGTACAGCGCATCGCCGTGTCGGATACGGGGATCGAGGGTCCGATCGGTCGTCGCCGTCACCCCGATCGGCGCGCGAACGCCGCGATCGCGGCTGCTGTCTCTTCGGGTGCGCTGAGCTGCGGGCAGTGGCCGGTCGCGTTCAGAGTCACGAGTTCGCTCCCGGGGATCTGCTCGTGAACGAAGGCACCGACCTCGCGCGGAGCGATCGCATCGTGGGCGCACTGGGCGACGAGCGTGGGCACCGACACCGCGGCCAGATCGGAGCGATTGTCGGCCAGGAAGGTCACCCGGGCGAAGACGCGCGCCACCTCGGGATCCGCGCGGCAGAAGATCTCGGCGAGTTCGTCGCCGAGCTCCGGCCGCTCGGGATTGCCCATGATGACCGGCGCCATCGACTCGGTCCAGCCCAGATAGTTCGCCTCGAGGGATTCGAGCAGCTCGTCGATGTCGTCGGCGCTGAACCCACCTCGGTAACCGGTGGCCGGATCGTCGATGAAGCACGGGGACGGCGCGAGCAGCACGAGACCGGAGAAGACCTCCGGGGCAGCGGCCGCCGCGAGGACACCGATCGACGCGCTCACCGAGTGGCCGACGAAGAGCACCGGCCCGAGATCCAGGCTCCGGCACAGGTCCACGACGTCGTCGGCGTAGGTCTCCATCCGCGAATAGCGCTGGGGATCCCAGGCGGTCGCATCGGAGCGCCCGGAGCCGACGTGGTCGAACCGCACCACGGTGAAGTCGGGTTCGAGCAGCGGGATCACCAGGCGCCACAGGTGCTGGTCGCAGCCGAAACCGTGCGCGAGGACGACCACCGGGCCCTGTCGGTTGCCCGTGATCGTCACGCTGTTCCTGCGCACCACATCGGTGACTTGTCGCATTGCACCCCCTCCGTTCTCCCGAGGGTGTCACATTCGGTACCCGATAGCGATCCCGGTTCTCCCACCACTTCCCGGGGACACGGCGTTCGGTACACGTCCGTGCAGCTAGCCTTCTTGCGTACGGTGCACAGAAGGAGTTCCCATGGCGAAGATCGAGCAGATCCTGGCGCTCGAACAGATCGAGAACGACATCTTCCGGGGTATCGCGACGGAGACGTTGCTGCCGCGGACGTTCGGTGGTCAGGTCGCCGGTCAGGCGCTCGTATCGGCGGTCCGCACCGTCGATCCCGACTTCGGGGTCCACTCGCTGCACGGCTACTTCCTCCGGCCGGGGAACCCGACGATGCAGATCGTCTATCTCGTCGACCGGATCCGCGACGGCCGCTCCTTCTGCACCCGGCGCGTGACGGCCGTCCAGGACGGCAAGGCGATCTTCACCATGTCGGCGTCGTTCCACGTGCGCGACGAGGGGATCGAGCACCAGGACACGATGCCGCGCGTGCCGGCTCCGGAGGAACTGCCCGATCCGGAGACCGTGGTCGACGACGCAACCCTGCTGTGGGCGAAGAAGGAATGGGCCGAGTGGGACTTCCGGTTCGTTCCCCGCGACCGGATGGACTCGTCGAGCAGGATGGCCGCACAGCAGCAGCTGTGGTTCAAGTCCCGCGAGATCCTCCCCGACGACCCGGTCTTCCACGTGTGCACGCTCGCGTACATGAGCGACATGACGTTGCTCGGCTCGGCGAGTGTCGGCCACGACGACGAACGGACGCAGGGCGCATCCCTGGACCACGCGATGTGGTTCCTGCGGCCGTTCCGCGCCGACGACTGGCTGCTCTACGACCAGACGTCACCCTCCGCCGGGCTGGGGCGCGCACTGACCCAGGGGCGGATCTTCGATCGCAACGGCAACATGGTCGCGGCGGTGGTGCAGGAAGGACTCACGCGGTACCTGCGCGAGTCCTGAACGAGGGCGTCCCCGACGAGGACGCCCTCACGGAGTGCCTGCACACCGGCGACCCCGGACGGACAGGCAGGCAACGGTGACCACTTCTTCCCCCACGATCGGCGTCCTGGCACTGCAGGGCGACGTCCGCGAACACCGCAGTGCTCTCGAGGCGGCGGGTGCGCGGACGATCGCGGTGCGGCGCGAGCGCGAACTCGACGAGGTCGACGGCATCGCCCTCCCCGGCGGCGAGTCCACGACCGTCAGCCGGCTGTTACGCGTGTTCGATCTGCTCGAGCCGTTGCGGAGCCGGTTGAAGGCGGGCCTGCCCGCCTACGGTTCGTGCGCCGGCATGATCCTGCTCGCCTCCCGGGTGCTCGACACCACCGAGGACGCCGAGCACCTCGACGCCCTCGATATCGTGGTGCGCCGCAACGCGTTCGGCCGTCAGGTCGACTCGTTCGAGACCGACCTGCCGCTGACCGGCCTCGACGACGGACCGGTGCGCGCGGTGTTCATCCGCGCACCCTGGGTGGAGGAGGTCGGGCCCGACGTCGAGGTCCTGGCCACGGTGCCGGACGGGCCGGCGGCGGGCCGGGTGGTCGCGGTGCGGCAGGGTGCGGTGATCGCGACCTCCTTCCATCCCGAGATCACCGGCGACCATCGCGTGCACCGGTTGTTCGTGGAGACCGTGCGTTCGGCCACCTGACCGCGGAGTGCGCCCGACGACCTCGGCGACATGACGACACGGCCACCGTGCGGTGACCCACAGCGGGAGCGAGTAGAATCGACGCTCCGACCTGTCGGTTGACGCCGACCACACTTCGCCGGAAGGGGCTCGAAGCGAATGAGCGGCCACTCCAAATGGGCCACCACCAAGCACAAGAAGGCGGTCATCGACGCCAAGCGCGGCAAGATGTTCGCGAAGCTCATCAAGAACATCGAGGTGGCGGCTCGGACCGGCGGTGGCGACCCGGCGGGTAACCCGACCCTGTTCGACGCCATCCAGAAGGCGAAGAAGAGCTCGGTCCCGAACGACAACATCGAGCGTGCCCGCAAGCGCGGCGCCGGTGAGGAAGCCGGCGGTGCCGACTGGCAGAACATCACCTACGAGGGCTACGGCCCCAACGGTGTCGCGCTGCTCATCGAGTGCCTGACCGACAACCGCAACCGCGCCGCCGGTGAGGTCCGCACGGCGATGACCCGCAACGGCGGCAACATGGCCGATCCGGGTTCGGTCGCCTACCTGTTCACCCGCAAGGGTGTCGTCGTGCTCGAGAAGAACGGCCGCTCCGAGGACGAGATCCTCGAGGTCGTCCTCGAAGCGGGCGCCGAGGAGATCAACGATCTCGGCGACTCCTTCGAGATCGTCTCCGAGGCGTCCGACCTGATCGCCGTGCGTACGGCGCTCGTCGACGCCGGCATCGACTACGACTCGGCCGACCCCGACTTCCGGGCCTCGGTCGAGGTGCCCGTCGACGCCGAGGGCGCGCGCAAGGTCATGAAGCTGGTCGACGCGCTCGAGGACTGCGACGACGTGCAGAACGTCTACACGAACGTCGACATCTCCGACGACGTGCTCGCCGAACTCGACGCCTGAGCGACGCTCTCGTCGTACTCGTCCCCGAGCGACGCTCGTCGTACTTGTCACAGCGGCCGGGGTCGCGTGTCGGTCTCCCGGCACCCGACCCCGGCCGCTATGCTCTCGAACAGGCGTTCGCAATCGTGCGGAGCGGGGTCGGGTCCGTCGGATGTGTCGGAAACCGGCCGTATTCGGGTGTCGAGAGGTGAGTCGGGTGCGCGTGATGGGTGTCGACCCCGGTCTGACCCGCTGTGGTCTGGGGATGGTCGACACAGGACGCGGACGCGACGTGATCCCCGTCGCCGTCGGGGTCATCCGCACCTCGCCCGACCTCGACCTCGAGCACCGGCTCCTCAAGGTGTCCGACTCGGTCGAGGAATGGATGGACCGCTACGAGCCCGACGTCGTCGCGATCGAGCGCGTGTTCTCCCAGCACAACGTGCGCACCGCGATGGGCACCGCGCAGGCCGGCGGTGTCGTGGCCCTGGCCGCGGCGCGTCGCTCGATCCCGGTCATGTTCCACACGCCGAGCGAGGTGAAGGCCGCGGTCACCGGCAGTGGCACGGCCGACAAGAAGCAGGTGACCACGATGATCACCCGCATCCTCAAGCTCGACGCCGCGCCGAAGCCCGCCGACGCCGCCGACGCGCTCGCGCTGGCCGTCGCACATTGTTGGCGGGCCCCGCTGATCGCCAGACTTGCGGCCGCCGAAGCTGCGGCCGCCCAGCAGAAGAAACGCTACGAGGAGCGGCTGCGCGAACAGTCGGCCGCACGGAAGGCAGGTAGCCGGTGATCGCCTCGGTACACGGCGAGGTACTCGACATAGCCCTCGACCACGTGGTGATCGAGGCGGGTGGGATCGGCTACCGGATCAACACCACACCCGCGACCCTCGCCGGTCTCCGGCGCGGCGAGCAGGCCAGACTCGCCACCGCGATGATCGTCCGCGAGGACTCCATGACGCTGTACGGCTTCGTGGACGCGGAGGCGCGCGAGCTGTTCGGTCTGCTGCAGACGGTCAGCGGCGTCGGCCCCCGGCTCGCCATGGCCACGCTCGCCGTCCTCGAACCCGATGCCTTGCGTGCGGCTCTCGCCGACGGCAACACCGCAGCGCTGACGCGGGTGCCCGGGATCGGCAAGCGCGGCGCCGAACGCATGATCGTCGAACTGCGCGACAAGGTCGCGGCCTTCGGTGCGACCGGAGGGTCGCCCGTCGCGGCCGGAGCCTCGCCGCTGCGCGACCAGATCGTCGAGGCGCTGGTCGGCCTCGGATTCACGCCGCGTCAGGCCGAACCTGCCGCCGACAAGGTTCTCACCGAGGATCCGGGGGCCGACGTCTCGACGGCACTGCGCTCGGCGCTCAAGCTGCTGGGTAGGTCGCGGTGACCGACGAGTACCGTGAGTTCGATGCTGCAGCGGCCGACCGTGATCGGTCGCCCGTCACGGCGGAGCACCTGCCCTCCGACAGCGACATCGAGACCAGCCTGCGCCCGACCAGTCTCGACGATTTCATCGGGCAACCGCGGGTCCGCGAGCAGCTGCAGCTCGTCCTGCGAGGAGCGAAACTTCGCGGCGGCACTCCCGACCACATCCTCCTGTCCGGCCCGCCCGGTCTCGGCAAGACGTCGATGGCGATGATCATCGCCGCCGAACTCGGCACGTCGCTGCGACTCACCTCCGGTCCCGCGCTCGAACGGGCTGGCGATCTCGCCGCGATGCTGTCGAACCTCGCCGAGGGCGACGTGCTGTTCATCGACGAGATCCACCGCATCGCCCGACCGGCCGAGGAGATGCTGTACCTCGCGATGGAGGACTTCCGCGTCGACGTCGTGGTGGGCAAGGGGCCCGGCGCGACGTCCATCCCGCTCGAGGTCGCACCCTTCACCCTCGTCGGCGCGACCACCCGTTCCGGCGCCCTCACCGGCCCGCTGCGCGACCGGTTCGGTTTCACCGCGCACATGGACTTCTACGAGCCTCCCGAACTGCAGCGGATCCTGCACCGCTCCGCGTCGATCCTCGGGATCGATCTGCGCGACGACGCCGCTGCGGAGATCGCCGGTCGCTCCCGCGGCACGCCGCGTATCGCCAACCGGTTGCTGCGCCGCGTCCGCGACTACGCCGACGTGCGGGCCGACGGTGTCGTGACCCGGGCCGTCGCCCAGGCCGCGCTCGAGGTGTACGACGTCGACCCGATCGGTCTCGATCGTCTCGACCGCGCCGTCCTCGGCGCACTCGTCCGCAGTTTCGGTGGCGGCCCGGTCGGCGTGTCGACACTCGCCGTGGCAGTGGGGGAGGAGCCCGCCACCGTCGAGGAGGTGTGCGAGCCGTTCCTGGTCCGTGCCGGCATGGTCGCGCGCACTCCGCGCGGACGTGTGGCCACGCAGGCCGCCTGGTTGCAGCTCGGCCTCACCCCGCCGCCGGAGGCCGCCACCGGGGGCATCGAGGTGCGTGCGCGCGAACCCCAGCTCGAGCTGTTCGAGGACGACCCCGACACGACCCTCGAGGGCGGTGTCGATCCGTCCGACCCGGACGATCCGGACGTACGGCGGTAGGACCCTCGCCCGGGGAATGGCACACTGGTCTACTGCGTCGGTCCGTGGAGGCCGATCCCGACGTCGTGGTGCCGCATGCGCCACCACGACCCGCTGGTGTCGCCCGCGTCACCACCCACCGACAACGACCGAGGACTGACTTCAACGATGGAACTGCTCTTCCCTCTCCTGATCCTGGCACTGCTCGTCCCGACCTTCCTGGGCGTGCGGCGTCAGAAGAAGGAGATGCAGAAGGTGACGGCGCTGCAGGACTCCCTGCGCATCGGCGACCGCGTGATGACCACCGCGGGTCTGCACGCCACGGTGGCCGCCCTCGCCGACGACACCGTCGATCTCGAGATCGCGCCGGGTGTCGTCACGACCTGGTCGCGTCTGGTCATCCGGGAGCGCGTCGAGACCGAGACCCCGCAGGATCCGGATCTGCTCCGCAAGGACGACGATGCGACCCCGCCGGAGGGACGTCCGACCGAGTACTGACAGCCGATTCGCGACGCACGGTTTCGGCACCGGAGTCTCCGGTGCCGGTGCCGAGCGCCGCGCGACTGCACCCGACCACCACTCACTCGCATCGAGGAGACTGACAGACCGTGGCACCTTCCAACGGATCGGTGCATCCCGTGCGCGCTCTCGCCCTGTTCGGGGTGATTCTCGCCGCGTTGTATGCACTGGTCTTCTTCACCGGGGACAAGTCGCCCACCCCGAAGCTGGGCATCGACCTGCAGGGTGGCACCCGCGTCACCCTCACCGCGCGAACCCCCGACGGGAGCAGCCCGAGTCCGGACAGCCTCCGCCAGGCCCAGCAGATCATCGAGACCCGCGTCAACGGCCTCGGTGTCTCGGGTTCGGAAGTGATCGTCGAGGGCGACAACCTCGTGATCACCGTCCCGGGTGAGGACAGCTCCCAGGCCAGGACGCTGGGCCAGACCGCCCGTCTGTACATCAGGCCGGTGATCGGGGGACCGATCGACGCGAACATGACCGCCGAGGATCTCGCCGAGCAGCCCGGCGCCGGTACGCCCGAGGGCGGGCTGCCCGCAGAACCGGCCCCTGCCGAACCGGCACCCGGCGAACCCGCACCGGCCGACCAGGCTCCGCCCGCCGATGCGCCCGAACCGCAGGGACGTCCGTTCCCGGCGCAGGATCCCACCGCGCCCACCGATGCCCCGGAACCGGCCGAGACGCCCGAGGCTCCGACCGAGCCGACCGGAGCACCCGAGGCTCCCGAGAACGACGGCTCGCTCACCCCGCAGGAACAGGCGGCCGCCGACATCGCCGCGGCCAAGGCCACCCGCCAGAGCGAGGACCCCGCGGTGCAGCAGGCCGCAGCTCTCGCGCTCGACTGCTCCGCGGCCGACCCGCTCGCAGGCAACGACGACCCGGCGCTTCCGCTCGTCGCGTGCTCCACGGACGGCACCGCGATCTACCTGCTCGGCCCGAGCATCATCGACGGCCAGCAGATCGACGACGCCACCTCCGGCTTCAACCAGCAGCAATCGCGCTACGAGGTCAGCCTGACCTTCGACAGCGAGGGCAGCAACACCTGGGCGCAGTTCACCGCCGCGAACATCGGTCAGCAGGCCGCCTTCGTGCTCGACTCGAAGGTCGTCAGCGCCCCGGTGATCCAGGGCGCCACCCCCGCCGGCAGCGCCACCTCGATCACCGGCCAGTTCACGAACACGCAGGCCGCCGAGCTCGCGAACACCCTCAAGTACGGCTCGCTCCCGCTGTCGTTCGTCGCGTCCGAAGCCGAGACCGTCTCCGCGACACTGGGTCTGGCCTCGCTCGAGGCCGGCCTGATCGCCGGTGCGGTGGGCCTGGCCCTCGTGCTGATCTTCTGCCTCGCCTACTACCGGATGCTCGGACTGCTCACCGCACTGTCGCTCGTCCTGTCGGGTCTGGCGGTCTACGCGGTCATGGTGCTGCTCGGCCGATACATCGGGTTCACGCTCGACCTCGCCGGCGTCGCCGGTCTCATCATCGGTATCGGCATGACCGCCGACTCGTTCGTCGTCTTCTTCGAACGGATCAAGGACGAGATCCGCGAGGGACGAAGTTTCCGTTCCGCCGTGCCGCGCGGTTGGGCCCGTGCCCGCCGGACCATCCTTTCCGGTAACGCGGTCAGTTTCATCGCCGCCGCCGTGCTCTACGTCCTGGCCGTCGGTCAGGTCCGTGGCTTCGCGTTCACCCTCGGCCTCACCACGATCCTCGACGTCGTCGTGGTGTTCCTCGTGACCTGGCCGCTGGTGTTCCTGGCCTCGAAGTCGAAGTTCTGGTCCAAGCCGAGTGTGAACGGTCTGGGCGCGATCCAGCAGGTGGCCGACGAGCGTCGCCTCGTTGCCGCGACCGCTGCGAAGGAGGCGTGACGATGACCGACACGACCACGACGACGGCCATACCGCAGCACGGTCTGCTGTCCCGCCTGTACACCGGCACGGGTGCCTTCGAGATCGTCGGCCGCCGCAAGCGGTGGTACATCGTCACCGCGGTGATCGTGCTGATCGCCCTGCTCAGCATGCTGCTGCGCGGATTCAGCTGGGGTATCGACTTCGAGGGCGGCACCCGCATCCAGATGCCGGCAGTGGCCGGTGTCTCCGTCGACGACGTCGAAACCGTTTTCAGCGACACGATCGGTTTCGAACCCGAAGCGGTGCAGACCGTCGGTGCCGGCGACGGTGCGACCGTCCAGATCCGGTCGGAGACCCTCGACGGCGATCAGGTCGCCGAGCTGCAGACCGCACTGTTCGAGGAGTTCCAGCCCGCGGGGCCGGACGGTGAGCCGTCCCGCAACGCGATCAGCGTCGCCGACGTCAGCGAGACGTGGGGAAGCCAGATCACCAACAAGGCGCTCATCGCGCTGGTGGTCTTCCTCGTCATCGTCAGCATCTACATCACGATCCGATACCAGCGGAACATGGCGATCGCAGCGATCGCGGCCCTGTTCTTCGACATCATCGTGACAGCGGGTATCTACGCCCTCGTCGGCTTCGAGGTCAGCCCTGCGACCGTCATCGGTCTGCTCACCATCCTCGGCTTCTCGCTGTACGACACGGTCGTGGTCTTCGACAAGGTCGAGGAGAACACCCGCGGCATCCTGCACCTGCACCGCCGCACCTACGCCGAGCAGGCCAACCTCGCCGTCAACCAGACCCTCATGCGTTCGATCAACACCACGATCATCTCGGTGCTGCCGGTGCTCGCGCTCATGGTGGTCGCGGTGTGGCTCCTCGGGGTGGGCACGCTCAAGGACCTCGCCCTCGTCCAGCTCGTCGGCATCGTCGTCGGTACCTTCTCGTCGATCTTCTTCGCGACCCCGTTGCTGGTTACGCTCGAGGAATGGCGTGGTCCGGTCGCGAAGCACACCCGGAAGGTGCTCGCCAAGCGGGAGGAGGCCGCCGCCCGCGCAGCGAAGGCCGGGGCGACAGCCGGATCGCAGTCGGCCGACGTGGTCGACGCGAAGGTGGTGCCGACGGTCCAGGGGGCCGGAGCCCTGCCCGACCGGGCGACGGTCCGTCGCGGCCCCGCCCCCGGAGCGCGACCCACCGGAAAGCGCGGCAAGAGAAGGTCCTGACATGGCGGTGAGCGAGCGGAACGACCCGACCACAAGGCGGTCGCCGAGGCGCCGCGGCACACTCTTCGCGTGCGCGGCGGTCGCCTCGACACTCGCGTTCTCCACCGTGGCCTGTGGCACGGACGAGGAACCGGTGCACTCGATCGGGTACGCGATCGACAACACGGTGACGACCTACAACGCCAACACCGTCGACGGCGCCGCCTCCGGCGCACGCCAGGCGTTCGCCCGGGTGCTGCCGGGCTTCGGCTACGTCGGCCCGTCGGGCCGGGTGGTCGCGGACACCGACATCGGCACCGCCTCGGTCGTGCCCGGTGAGGGCCTGACCGTGCAGTACCGCCTGTCGCCGGATGCGGTCTACTCCGACGGCGTACCCATGTCCTGCGACGACCTCGTCCTCGCCTGGGCCGCGTCGAGCGGACGCTTCACCGCACCCGACGAGTCCGGCGAGCAGGTCCCGCTGTTCGACGCCGCCCACCGCGGTGGTTACGCCGACATCGACCGGGTCGACTGTCAGGCGGGGTCGAAGGAGGCCACCGTCGTCTTCCGGCCCGGCCGTGAGGACACGAACTGGAAGGCGTTGTTCGGTGCCACCGAACTGATGCCGGCCCACGTGGCGGCGGACAGGTCGGGTGTCCCCGACCTGGTCGGGGCGATCACGTCGAACGACACCGAGGCCGTCCGGCGCATCGCGGAGTTCTGGAACACCGGCTGGACCCTCACCCCGGGCGAGATCGATCCGGCGCTGTTCCCGTCCTCGGGTCCGTACCGCATCGAGTCGTACACCGCCGAGGACGGCCTGACACTCGTCGCGAACGAGCGGTGGTGGGGGAACGCCCCGGGCACCGACCGCATCGTCGTCTGGCCGCGCGGCACCGACACGTCCGCGGCCGCGGAGGACGGCCGCATCCACGTCGTCGACGTGGCCGAGGGATCCGTCGGCCACAGCAACCTCGGTGACGGCGCCGACGTCTCCACCGTCGTCTCACGCAACCTCGAACAACTGGTGTTCGCCACGAGCGGTGTCTTCCAGGACCCGGCGGCGCGTCGCGCCGTCGCCCTGTGCACGCCCAGGACACAGTTGTTCGACGAACTGGGCGCATCCGACGAGTCGAACGGCGTCACGGGCCCCGTCACCTCGCGGCTCCTGGCGCCCGACTCGCCGTTGTACCCGCAGACCGCGCAGACCGCCGAACGTTACGCCGAGGTCGACATCGACGCCGCGCGTTCCGAACGTGAGGCCTCCGGTCAGGACCGCATGCAGGTCCGCATCGGCTATCTCGGACCGGACGAGCGTCGCGCGCGCACCGTCGAGCTGATCGGCGAGTCCTGCCGGGAGGCGGGCATCGAGATCGTCGACGCGGGCTCCGACACCTTCACGCCGTCGCAGCTGACGGCGGGGGAGGTCGACGCGATCCTCGTGGGGACGGCCACGGCGGCCGGTGCCGGTGGTGCCGCCGACATGGAGGACGCCCGCGGCTCGCTGCACTCCGGCACCGGCAGCAACGTCGGCGGCTATTCGATCGGACGCGTCGACGAACTGCTCGACGGTCTGCTCGTGGCGAAGGACAACGCGGCCATCGCCGGACTCGCGACCGAGGCCGAACGCATCCTGTGGGGCGACATCCCCACCCTGCCCCTGTTCGCGCAGCCCCGCACGATCGGGTTCGCGGCGGGAATGCATGCCGGGGTGCCCAATCCGACGACCGCGGGTGCGGGCTGGAACATGGACCGGTGGATACTCGGAGGATGAACGCTCAACGGATCGGCGACCCGCGGCTCGTCGAGGAAGCTGCCGTGGCCGTGGCCGAACACACCCGATGGGTCGACGACTTCCCGACCGCGGGTGTCCGTTTCGCCGACCTGACGCCCGTCTTCGCCGACGGACCGTCCTTCTCGGCCGTCATCGCGGCGCTGGCGTCCGCGGCACCCGACGCCGAACTCGTCGCTGGTATCGATGCGCGCGGCTTCCTCCTCGGCGGCGGCATCGCCCGCACCCTCGGCGTGGGCGTGCTCGCCGTCCGCAAGGCGGGTAAGCTCCCGCCGCCCGTCCAGACCTGCGAATACAGCCTCGAATACGGCACCGCCGCGATCGAGATCCCGGGCGACTGGATGGCCCTGCAGGGCCGCAAGGTCCTCGTCGTGGACGACGTCCTCGCGACCGGTGGAACCCTCGCCGCGACCGTCGAACTGCTCGAACGTGTCGGTGCCGAGGTCGTCGGGATCACCGTCGTCACCGAGATCGAAGCCCTCGGTGGCCGGGCGCGACTGCAGAAGTACCCGCTCACGTCTCTCGTGCGGATCTGAGAGATAGAGTTGCCACAGGTGCCGGTGAACCCGCCGGGCCCGTACGGTCCGGACATGCGCATCGGTGACGAACCGGGTTCGCAGCCGCGACGGGAGGTGGAGGCATGACCCAGAATCTCGATTGGTCCCACAATTCCGGTCAGAACCCGACACCCACACCGGCATCGACCTCCGCGTCGAGGCGGGTGCGCGCCCGCCTGGCGCGACGCATCACCGGTCAGCGCGGCACCAGCCTCAAGCCTGTCCTCGAGCCGCTGGTCACCATCCACCGCGAGCTGTACCCCAAGGCCGACCTCTCGCAGCTGCAGCGCGCGTACGACGTCGCCGAGGAGCGGCACGCGAGCCAGAAGCGCAAGTCCGGCGATCCGTACATCACCCACCCGCTGGCGGTCGCCACGATCCTCGCCGAACTCGGCATGGACACCACGACCCTCGTCGCGGCACTGCTCCACGACACCGTCGAGGACACCGGGTACACGCTCGAGCAGCTCACCGCCGAGTTCGGTGAAGAGGTCGCGCATCTCGTCGACGGCGTCACCAAACTCGACAAGGTCGTGCTCGGTTCGGCCGCCGAGGGCGAGACCATCCGCAAGATGATCATCGCGATGGCGCGCGACCCCAGGGTGCTCGTCATCAAGGTCGCCGACCGCCTGCACAACATGCGGACCATGCGCTTCCTGCCTCCCGAGAAGCAGGCCCGCAAGGCACGCGAGACCCTCGAGGTCATCGCGCCGCTGGCCCACCGTCTCGGTATGGCGACGGTCAAGTGGGAGCTCGAGGACCTCGCGTTCGCGATCCTCCACCCGAAGAAGTACGAGGAGATCGTCCGGCTCGTCGCGACCCGCGCACCGTCGCGCGACACTTACCTGGCCACCGTCCGCGACGAGATCGGCCGGACGCTCGCGGCGTCGCGGATCGACGCGGTCGTCGAGGGCCGGCCCAAGCACTACTGGTCGATCTACCAGAAGATGATCGTCAAGGGCCGCGACTTCGACGACATCCACGACCTGGTCGGCGTGCGCATCCTGTGCAACGAGATCCGCGACTGCTACGCGGCTGTCGGTGTCGTGCACTCGCTGTGGCAGCCCATGGCGGGACGGTTCAAGGACTACATCGCCCAGCCCCGCTACGGCGTCTACCAGTCGCTGCACACCACCGTCATCGGTCCCGAGGGCAAGCCGCTCGAGGTGCAGATCCGCACACACGAGATGCACCGCACCGCCGAGTTCGGCATCGCCGCGCACTGGCGGTACAAGGAGACCAAGGGACGCCACTCGGGTGATGTCGCCGAGCTCGACGACATGGCCTGGATGCGGCAGCTCCTCGACTGGCAGCGGGAAGCGGCCGACCCGGGGGAGTTCCTCGAATCGCTCCGCTACGACCTGGCGGTCAAGGAGATCTTCGTCTTCACGCCGAAGGGCGACGTGATCACCCTGCCCTCCGGCTCGACGCCCGTGGACTTCGCGTACGCCGTGCACACCGAGGTCGGGCACCGCTGCATCGGAGCCCGCGTCAACGGCCGCCTCGTCGCTCTCGAACGCAAGCTCGAGAACGGCGAGGTCGTGGAGGTCTTCACCTCCAAGGACCCCAACGCCGGCCCGAGCCGCGACTGGCAGTCGTTCGTCGTCTCACCCCGCGCCAAGGCGAAGATCCGGCAATGGTTCGCCAAGGAGCGTCGCGAGGAGGCCCTCGAATCCGGCAAGGACGCCATCGCGAAGGAGGTCCGCCGCGTCGGCCTGCCGCTGCAGCGACTGATGAACGCCGACCTGATGGTCGCGGTCGCCAAGGAACTGCGCTACGCCGACGTCTCGGCGCTGTACACCGCCGTCGGTGAGCACCACGTCTCGGCGCACCACGTCGTGCAACGGCTGGTCGCGCTGCTCGGTGGGGTCGGTGGCGTCGAGGAGGAGCTGGCCGAGCGGTCCACCCCGTCGACCATCCCCACCCGCTCGCGGCACAGCGGCGACTCCGGTGTCCTCGTGCCGGGCGCACCGGGCACGGTCTCGAAGCTCGCCAAGTGCTGCACGCCCGTCCCCGGCGACGAGATCATGGGCTTCGTGACCCGCACCGGAGCGGTGAGCGTGCACCGCACCGACTGCACCAACGCCGGGTCGCTGCGGGAGCAGTCGGAGCGCATCATCGAGGTGCAGTGGGCGCCCTCGCCGTCGTCGGTCTTCCTCGTCGCGATCCAGATCGAGGCGCTCGATCGGCACCGCCTGCTGTCGGACGTCACGAAGGCGCTCGCCGACGAGAAGGTCAACATCCTGTCGGCCTCGGTGACGACCACGGGCGACCGGGTCGCGGTGAGCCGGTTCACCTTCGAGATGGGCGATCCGAAGCATCTCGGGCACGTGCTCAACGTCGTCCGCAACGTCGAGGGCGTCTACGACGTCTACCGGGTGACCTCGGCAGCCTGATCGCGGCGGTCGGGTCGCTCCGTCACCGCACGGCTCCGATCACGACGGGCGTCGTGGGTACGCCGCCCCCGAGCGGGCTGGACCCGTCGTGCCCGTCCGCGGCGGCCGCGTCGAGCACCGGCATCCCGGCATCGGCGATGCGGCCGAAGGCCGTGAAGTCCGGTCGCAACAGCGAATCTCCGAGCAGCAGGAAGAACTGGCTGCCGTTGCTGTTCTCCACCCCGGCGTTGGCCATCGCGACCGTGCCGCGTGGATACAGCACCGCCGGCGGGAGGTAGGACGTCGCCGCCTCCGCCGCGAACTGCGGTACCGGGTACTCGTCCGCGAACGTGTAGCCGGGCCCGCCGGATCCCGTCCCCGTGGGATCGCCGCACTGGTAGAGCTCACCGCCCGGATCGGTTGCGAGACGGTGGCAGGAGGTGCCGTCGTAGAACCCGCGACGCGCGAGGTCGACGAAGCTGTTGACGGTGCACGGAGCCTGGGTCCGGTCGAGCACGAGCGGGATCGCGCCGATCGACGTCTCGAGTGTCAGGTCGACGATGCCCACGGTCGATGCGGTGGACGGGGGACGAGTACCACCCCTGTCGACGTACTCGCATGTCACCGTCGGTTCCGGTTGGGCCGAGACCTCGGGGAGCCCGCGGTAGATCGACAGATCGCGTGGGGGAGCGGACCGTGGCTGGGCGACCTCGGTGACCTTCGTGGTTTCGGAACCGGCGTCCTGCGCACAGCCGCCGAGCAACACTGCGACGGCGACGAGACAGAGCGGAACAACGGTACGGAGCCGGGACGCGAACCGCTGCTCGGTGGTGTGGATCACAGCATCGGGACGCTATCGGAACCCTGCACGAACCGATAGGGGCCGAGGGTGGATCGGTGAACAATCACCCCCGAGATCACCCCGTGAGGTGGTGTGGTCCAGCGGATCTCGTACCGGCCGGCAGTATCCGCGCCGTCGGAGTCCCGAAGGCACGACGGCCCGCCCCGGGATCCGGGGCGGGACGTGCGTGCGCTGCGTGCGAGGGGTGTCAGGACCCGACGGTCACCGACTCGATCTGCACCGCGCGGTTGGGGGCACCGCCGCCGGCCGCCATCGATCCGTCGTCGCCCTCCGCCGCGACCTCCTCGATCACGGTGAGTCCGGCCTCGTCGACCGTCCCGAAGACCGTGTAGGTGGGGGGAAGCTGCGAATCCTCGTAGACCAGGAAGAACTGGCTGCCGTTGCTGCCGGGCCGGCCGGTGTTGGCCATCGCGACCGTGCCGCGCGGGTAGATCACCGGCTGGCGCAGCTGGGCGTCGCCGGGTGCGTACACGTTCTCCGGGTACTCGGTGTCGAAGCCGTAACCCGGACCGCCCGTGCCGGTGCCCGTCGGGTCGCCGCACTGCAGCACCTGCAGACCCGGCGAGGTCACCAGACGGTGGCAGGGCGTGTCGTCGAAGTAGCCCTGCTCCGCGAGGGACACGAAGCTGTTGACCGTGCACGGCGCCGCGGCCCGGTCGAGCTCCACGCCGATCTCGCCGACGCTGGTGGTGATCTGCGCGGCGGTGGTGCCGGTGGCGGAGACGTCGTCCGCGGACGGGGAGGTCACGTCGCGGGCGGCGTCGCCCGAGGCGTTGTAGGTGCACGAGACGGGATCGCCACCGGCGGGTCGCTCCGGCAGTTCGCCCGTGTAGGCGGGGGACTCCCGGTCGGCGACGGAGGCCGGTGCCGAGGAGGTCGCGGCGCTGTCGGTGGACGTGTCGTCGGAGCATCCCGTGAGCAGGAGTGCCAGCCCGGCGCCGGCGGCGAGGGTGGTGCGCAATCGGATCATCAGTCCATCCTGACCGACGTGAGGGTGGTCTCCAGCGCGGGGGCACCGTCGGCGGCTCCGCCTGCGACACCGGCCGCGGCGATCTTGTCGAGGGTCGCGAGACCGGTCTCGTCGATCGTGCCGAAGACGGTGTACTGCGGCGGCAGCACCGAATCGCCGTACACCAGGAAGAACTGGCTGCCGTTGGTGTCCGGGCCGGCGTTGGCCATCGCGAGCGTGCCGCGCGGATAGGTCATCGGTTCCTGCGCCGCTGGATCGTCGGCGGCGAACTGGTCGGTGGGGAACTCGTTCGCGAACTGGTAACCCGGCCCGCCCGACCCGCTACCCGACGGGTCGCCGCACTGCAGGACCTGCAGGGACGGCGAGGTGGTGAGCCGATGGCAGGCCGTCTCGTCGAAGAAGTTCTGCGAGGCGAGCGACAGGAAGCTGTTGACGGTGCACGGCGAATCGTCGTTGTGCAGGATCAGGCCGATGTTCCCCTGGCTCGTCTCCACGCTGACGCTGATGTCCGTGTTGCCCTCGCCGGTGGTGCGGATGCCCTCGGTGCGCGGCGGCTCCGCCGGCTTCGACGGTTCGCGGCCGTCCGCGGGGTAGGAGCAGTTCACCGTCTCGGGCAACGGCTCGGACCGGCCCTCGGGGAGCGCGGCGTACTCCATTTCCGAACCCGAGGTGTCGTTCGACGCCGCCTCGGTGGCCGTGTCGTCGCCCCGGTCGACCGCCCACAGAGCAACACCCGCACCGACGACCACGATCACTGCGAGCGCGGACAGCGCGATCGTCATGCGGCGCCGCTTGCGCTCGCGTTCGGCTCGACGCTCGAGCTGCCGTTCGAGTTTGCGTTTCGCGGCCTGGCGCCGTTGTGCGTTGCTCGGCACTGCAGTAGTCCTCCCGTGAACGATCGATGTGGTCCAACCGACTTCGAAGCAGACCCGAGTCTGCCACCCGGGACCGGCAACCCGCGGGCAGGGCGCAACGCATAGTCTGTAGGAGACCTCGAAGGCTTCCACCCGTAGGAGCGATGCTCGTGCTCGTGACCGGATTCCCTGCAGGGATGTTCCAGACCAACTGCTACATCCTCGCGCAGGACAACGCGAAGGAGTGCGTCGTCGTCGATCCCGGCCAGGACGCCGCCGAGCCGCTCGTGGAGTTCCTCACCGGATCCGATCTCACGCCCCGGGCGGTGCTGCTCACGCACGGTCACCTCGACCACATGTGGTCGGCGCAGCCGGTGGCCGACCGGTACGGGATCCCGGTCTACATCCACCCGGACGACCGGATGATGCTCACCGATCCGCTGCAGGGCATGGGGTCGAGCCTTGCGCCCTTCCTCGACGGCGTCGAGTTCGTCGAACCGCAGCAGGTCGTGGAGTTCGCCGACGGGGACGAGATCGAACACGCCGGAATCGGGTTCGTCGTCGACCACACGCCCGGACACACCCGCGGCTCGGTCGTCCTGCGCACCCGCACCACCACGCCCGACGGGGCCGTCCTGAACGTCGCCCTGACCGGCGACACCCTGTTCCAGGGATCGATCGGCCGCACCGACCTGCCCGGCGGCGACCACGCGCAACTGCTCGACTCGATCGCGCGCAAGCTGCTCGTGCTCGACGACGGCACCAACATCCTCCCCGGACACGGTGGGGCGAGCACGATCGGCCAGGAGCGGGTGTCGAACCCCTTCCTCACCGGCCTGGCAGAATCCCGCTGACGGCACGAACACCGACGCACGAACACCGACACATCGACACCGGCGCATCGATACCGACGCACGAACACCGCGATCCGTCCGGTGACCAACCGAGAGAATCCCGAGAGAAGGCAGTACCAGTGAGCAAGGCCTCCACGTTTTCGGCGCCGAAGGGTGTGCCCGATTACGTTCCCCCGCAGTCGGCGGAGTTCGTGGCGGTACGGGACGGTCTGACCCGTGCCGCACGCCTGGCGGGGTACGGGCACGTCGAGCTGCCCATCTTCGAGGACACCGGCCTGTTCGCTCGCGGCGTCGGCGAGTCCACCGACGTCGTCACCAAGGAGATGTACACCTTCGCGGATCGCGGTGAACGCTCGGTCACGCTGCGTCCCGAGGGCACCGCAGGTGTGATGCGCGCGGTGATCGAGCACGGTCTCGATCGCGGTCAGCTCCCCGTGAAGCTGTCCTATTCCGGACCGTTCTTCCGCTACGAGCGTCCCCAGGCGGGCCGCTACCGTCAGCTGCAGCAGGTCGGCGTCGAGGCGATCGGCATCGACGATCCCGCGCTCGACGCCGAGGTCATTGCGGTCGCCGACGCAGGATTCCGGTCGCTCGGACTCGACGGCTTCCGCCTCGAGATCACGTCCCTCGGCGACGAGACCTGCCGACCGCAGTACCGGGAGAAGCTGCAGCAGTTCCTCTTCGCGCTCCCGCTCGACGAGGAGACGCGCCGCCGCGCCGAGATCAACCCGCTTCGGGTGCTCGACGACAAGCGCCCGGAGGTCCGCGAGATGACCGCCGACGCACCGCTGATGCTCGACCACCTCTCGGACACCGCTCGCGCGCACTTCGACGAGGTGCTCGCCCACCTCGACGCGATCGGTGTCCCGTACGTCGTCAACCCGCGCATGGTGCGCGGCCTCGACTACTACACGAAGACCACCTTCGAGTTCGTCCACGACGGGCTCGGCGCCCAGTCCGGCATCGGTGGTGGAGGCCGCTACGACGGGCTCATGGAACAGCTCGGCGGCCAGCCCCTCTCGGGCATCGGTTTCGGAATCGGCGTGGACCGCACGGTTCTCGCGCTCGCCGCCGAGGGCAGGACCGCCGGTAGCCCCGCGCGGTGCGAGGTGTACGGGGTGCCGATGGGCGATGCCGCCAAGGCCGCGCTCGTGCCCATCGCACACAGGCTGCGCGCTGCGGGTGTCCGCGTCGACCTCGCCTACGGTGGGCGCGGCCTCAAGGGCGCCATGAAGGCGGCCGACAAGTCCGGCGCCGTCGTCGCGCTCGTGCTCGGCGACCGCGAACTCGAGGCGGGCGAGATCGTCGTCAAGGATCTGCGCACCGGCGAGCAGCACAGCGTTGCACTCACGGACGTCGTCGCCCGTGTGGGTGAGGTCGTTGCCGGCGCATGACGACCGGGACGGTGCCGCCGTCCCGCTCGATCTGATCCCGTCCAAACTGCTCCGGCCACGCGCCCGCAGGATCGCGCTGCTCGCACTCGCCGTCGGCGTCGTCCTCGGCTTCCTCGTCTGGATCGTCGCGCCCGGCTGGGTAGCGCTGCTCGTCGGGGGCGTCTTCGCCGTGCCGCCGGCCGTCGGTGCGTTCCTGGCCACGCGTCGGCACCTGCTGCTGCGCGGCACCGTCGTCACCCTGTCGGGGGCGTTCCGGTCGCGCAGTGTCGATCTCGCGCGACTCGCCGGGGTCGAACTGATCGTTCGGGTGGGCGGGGTATCGCAGGCCGTCGTGCGCGTCAACGACGGCGAGCACAACCTCGTGTCGGTCCCGCTCGCCCTGTACGCGAACGGCGGCGGCCGCGAACTCGACGTACTGGCCCTGCGAAAGCTCGCGGATGCGCTCGCCACCAGCGAGATCGCACCGGCGGCGGCGATCTCGTCGGTGCTCGTCGAACAATTGCGGGCCGAGGCCCGCGACGCCGCGCTCGGCGAACGCCCGCTCTACCGGGCGATCGAACTCGCGCGCGGCGCCGGCCGGGTGCCGCAGACGACGCTGACCGACCACGAGGTCGCCTCGCTCGTGGACTGACGGCCCGTCGATCGGCGAGTGGCGCTCACCGGTCGTCGTACGAACCGATCACCGCGGGAACGACCAACGGCAGTTCGCCGACGACCTCGGTGCCCTCCGCGGCGGCACTCAGCAGACGGGTGGGGGAGCGGTGCTCCTCGTCGTCGGATCCGCGGGTCGAGCCCGCGGGGACCATCCCGCCGGTCGAGGGTGCCCTTCCCATCGCGGTCGCGCCGGTCGTGGTCGGCGAACCCCCACCCGTACCGGGCGCGGTCGGAATCGGAGCGGCGGCAGGCGCACCTGCAGTTCCGAACGCGGCCCCTGCGGTGCCGTGACCGGCGGCCACTCCGGCCGACATCGTTCCGGCCGATCCCGCGACCGCCGCGCCGACGGTCGGAACCGCCGCGTGTGCGGTGGGCACGGTCGCCGCGTGGGCGGTGGGAATGGTCGGGGCGTGCGCGGCGGCCGTGAACGGCGCTGCGACACTCGACGCGACATCGGTTGCGGCAGTGGCGACCGTGCGCATCTCGTGGACCCCGGCCACGGCGACCGGCGCGGGCACGGGAATCGGTGTGGTCAGCGCCGTCATCGCGGCGGTATGGATCGTCAGCTCGCCCCGGGTGCGCGCGACGACGGCCAGTGCCGCCTGGAGATGCTGCACGGCGGACGCCAACAGGGCGGCCTGGCCCGGCGGCGTCGCGAGAGCGGGCGCGGCCGCCATCGCCGTGGCCACGAACGACTGTGCGATGCCGGTCAATTCGATGTTGCCGCGTTCGACGGTCGCCGTGGCGGCGCGGGTGACGTCGCCGATCCGGTCGCCGCGGTCGGCCAGTTCGAGGGCGGACTGTTGTGCGCGCACCCCGTGCCCTGCGGCCTCGTCGGCCGTCACCCCCTCCCACGACTCCGGAAGTGCGTGCAGCGCACTGCGGCCGAGCATCGTGGCGGTTTCGAGCAGACGCGACCCCTGCTGCAGGATCGCCGAGGGATCGAGCGAGTCGAGGATGCCGGTGCCGAACATCGAGCAGAGGTCGGTGAGCGGCCGCACGATCGTTTCGAGATCGGGTAGCACCGGTACCGGGATCGATTCGAGCAGTTCGACGATCGAATTCGCCTCGAGGACGGGCAGACCGGGCTCGGGGAGCACGGGTTCCGGCAGTACCGGAAGCGGTGCGTCGAGGACCGGTCCGATCGGAGACGCGCGGAGAGCGTCGAGAACGGTCGGTGAGGCGGCGGGTGTTGCGGTGTCGACGACCGATCCCTGCATCACAGTCCTCCCGCAGCATCGGCCAGCGCCGAAGCCGTTCCGGTGTCGGTCGTTTCGTAGCCGGTGGCCGCCTCGTGTGCCGCGATGCCGTTGGACGCGTAGGCCCACGACAGTTGCGCGACGGCGCGGCTGTGCTCGGACTGGGCCGCCGCGAACACTGCGAGGAACTCTCCGCCGATGAGTCCCATGGCCGGGCTCAGCGCGGAGATGTTGGCCTGCAGATCGAACGTCCCCGCCTGCGCCACCTGCTCGGCCGCACGAAGATTCGTGGTCCCGAACGCTCGAATTCCGTCGGGCACCACCCGGATTCCGGCACCGGGAAACAGACCGCTCATCGAACCCCCCCATCGAAGATCAGTGTGGCGAGCACTGTAACTCGAGCGAACCGGGCGAGCCACCGGGCCCTCGGCCGGCTGTGGATGAAGCGGCGGGAATGCCGATGTATTCGTTGCACAGCGAGTGCGCTCCGTCCGATCGAACACGATGTCGAACGATCTGTTGACAGCGAATAGCACACATGTTCGACTGGAGGGCATGCGGTGGGCGGGTCAGGCTGTGGATGCGGACGACGGAGCTCTGCCGGGTCTCGAACGGGCCGGCCTCGTCCGTAGTGTCCGCACGCCGGAGTTCGAGGGCGTCACCTTCCACGAGGTGCTGTGCAAGAGCGCGCTGAACAGGACGCCGGAGGCCTCCCGGTTGCCGTTCCGGTACACCGTCAACACCTTCCGCGGCTGCACACACGCGTGCCGGTACTGCTTCGCCCGGCCCACGCACGAGTACCTCGATCTCGACGCCGGGCACGACTTCGACTCGCAGCTGGTCGTCAAGACCAACGTCGCCGCCGTCCTGCGCCGCGAACTCGCGCGACGATCCTGGACCCGGGAACACGTGGCGCTCGGCACCGACACCGATCCCTACCAACGTGCGGAGGGGCGCTACCGGCTGATGCCCGGAGTCATCCGGGCCTTCGCCGAATCCGGCACCCCCTTCTCCATTCTCACGAAGGGCACGCTGCTGCGCCGGGATCTCCCGCTGCTGTCGCTGGCGGCCGGTCAGGTCGACGTGTCGGTCGCGGTGTCGCTCCCGATCGGCGATTCCGAGCTCGCCGCGCACATCGAGCCGGGCACGCCGTCACCGAAGGCCCGTCTCGATCTCGTGAAGGCGATCGTCGAGGCCGGGTTGTCGTGCCATGTCATGGTCGCTCCGGTGCTGCCCTTCCTCACCGACTCGCGGCAGCACCTCGACACGCTGTTCGACTCCCTCGCCGCAGCCGGCGCGTCGGGGGTCACGGTGATACCGCTGCACCTGCGCGGATCGACCCGCGGGTGGTTCCTGTCGTGGCTCGCCCAGGAGCATCCTGCCCTCATGCGCCGCTATCGCCGCCTCTACGGCCGGGGCGCCTACGTCGCTCCCGAGTACTCGCAGTGGTTGGACGAGCGGGTCGCGCCCCTGCTCGACCGTCACCGCCTCGGGGCCCGGGCGTCCGCTCGGCGCGAGGAGAAGGGGGCGCTGCGCACCGACGAACGCGCCCCCGAACCGGAGGCGGCGCTCACCCTGTTCTGAGGCGGTTCGCGGGCGGCGTGTCAGTCGTCGTATGCGAGCCGGAACTTCTCGAACGCCGCACGCGAGGCTTCGGGGACCGGCCGTGAGCCGCCTTCGGCGGCGGTGCCGACGTCCACCGAATCGGCGAGCGCGACGCACCTGCCGTGCTGGAACAGGGCCGAGCCGATCACGACCGACGACGTCCCGATGTGATGGACACCGGTGGCGATGACGATGTCGTGCGGATAGAACACCTCGGCCAGGAAGTTGATCTCGATCTTCGCGAGTACCGCACGCTCGAAGGGCTGGGTACCGCCCAGGGTCGACGACACGGCCTCCATGACGAGGACGCGGGCCTGTTCGAAGTAGCGGGCGATCGAGACGTTGTTGATGTGCCCGAGCGCGTCGGTGTCGCCGAAGAGGGGCGTGATCGTGCGCTGCAACGGATACAGGTCGAGCGAGGTGCGTCGCGGGTCGTACCGCATGGGAGGTACCGCCTTCGAGATGGTGACTGTGACCCGGTCAACATATCCGTGACCGGGCCGGCGTCCCGCTTCGGAGGCGCGGGAGGTGTTCGTCCCGGGGTGGACGGCCTACCGTCTACCGTCGATCATGCGATCGCGCATGCGGGTGAAGGCCTCGGCCATGGAGGTGACGTCATCGGGCGAGAGCAGGTCGAACATGTTCTCGCGGACCGCCTCGACGTGGCCCGGACCCGCCTCGGCGAGTCTCGCGTAGCCGACGTCCGTCAGTTCGGCCCACGCGCCACGTCGGTCGGATTCGCACTCCACGCGCCGGACCCACCCCGCATTCTCCATGCGGGAAACGGCGCGGGTGATGCCGCTGCGGGTCGTGGTGCTCGCGTCGGCGAGGTCGCGCATGCGCATCCGGCGGTCGGGTGCCTCGGACAGCAGGACCAGGATCTCGAAGTCGGTGAAGGAGATGTCGGAGTCCCGCAGCAGCTGCTTGTCGAGATTCTGGAACAGCAGACGCGTCGCATCGAGATAGGCGCGCCACAGGCGCTGTTCGTCGTCGCCGAGCCACTTCGCTTCTCCCATGACCTCCAGTGTACCCGTGTTAGTTGACTGCGCAATCAAATGTGACACACTGGAAGCGTCGACCGACGGACCACCGAGAGGAGTCGAGCGGCATGAGCAACACCGACACCCGTCCCGAGGAGATCCGCTGCCGGACGGAGGACCTCCCGATTCGCGACCCGCTCCGCCCCCGCGTGGAGATCATCACCTCGCGTGAGGTCCCGCTCGGCGGCCCCCGGGCCATGCCCGTCCGCCGCACGCTCCCGCAACGGCAACGTTCGCTGATCGGTGCGTGGTGCTTCGTCGACCACTACGGTCCCGACGACGTCTCCCGCACCGGCGGCATGGACGTCGCACCGCACCCCCACACCGGGCTCCAGACGGTGTCGTGGCTGTTCACCGGGGAGATCGAACACCGCGACAGTCACGGCGTGCACGCGATGGTCCGGCCGGGGGAGTTGAACCTCATGACCGGAGGCCACGGGATCTGCCACTCCGAGGTCTCCACCGCCGCGACCGCGACGCTGCACGGTGTCCAGCTGTGGGTGGCCCTGCCCGACACGCATCGCGATGCGCCCCGCGACTTCCAGCACCACGTGCCGCCGGTCGTCCGGGTGCCCGGCGCCGACGTCAAGGTCTTCCTCGGTTCGCTCGCCGGCCAGGAGTCGCCCGTGACGACGTACACCCCGCTGCTCGGCGCGGAGATCGTCCTGGACCCCGCAGCGAGTATCACCCTCGACGTCGACCCGTCGTTCGAACACGGGGTGCTCGTCGACACCGGTACGGTCGCACTGTTCGGCACCGTGCTCACCCGTGCCGCGCTCGGCTACACCGGAACCGGCGTGCCGGCCCTCGAACTGACCAACACCACCGACGAACCCGCACGTATCGTCCTCCTCGGCGGAACACCCTTCGGCGAGGAGATCGTCATGTGGTGGAACTTCGTCGGGCGCGACCACGACGAGATCGTCGCCTACCGGGACGCCTGGGAACGCGGCTCCGATCGGTTCGGCAGCGTCTCCGGCTACACCGGCAGGGTCGAGCGTCTCCCGGCGCCACCCCTGCCCCAGGCACGTATCCGCCCCCGCCGCAATCCGCCCACCGCAGATCCGAACTGCCCGACACAGGACCCCGCATGAGCACCGCACCGATTCTCGACGTCCGCCGCGCGGACGACCGCCTCCACACGAAGATCGACTGGCTCGACTCGAGGCACTCCTTCTCGTTCGGCCACCACTACGATCCCGACAACACGCATTTCGGGATGCTGATGGTCAACAACGACGACATCGTCCGTCCGGGAAGCGGTTTCGACACCCACCCGCACCGCGACATGGAAATCGTCACCTGGGTGCTCCGCGGATCGCTCGTGCACCAGGATTCGACGGGACACTCCGGGGTGATCTACCCGGGTCTCGCGCAGCGCATGAGCGCGGGCTCCGGCATCCTCCACTCCGAGAAGAACGACTCGTGGCGTCATCCCGGCGCCACCGCGTCGTATGCCGCCGAGCACGACGAACCGGTGCGGTTCGTGCAGATGTGGGTGCTGCCGGACGAAGCCGGGATCGAGCCGGGATACGAACAACTCGAGATCGACGACGAACTGCTCTCCGGCGGTCTCGTGCCGGTCGCATCCGGAATGGACGCCTACGCCGACCATTCCGCCATCCGCATCCGCAACAGATATGCCGCCATGCACGTCGCGCGGATGCGTCCGGATCGCCCCGTGACGCTGCCGGACGCACCCTTCGTGCACCTCTTCGTCGCCCGGGGCGAAGCCGCACTCGAGGGAGCCGGACCTCTCGCCGAAGGAGACGCGGTGCGGATCGCCGGAGGTGGCGGTCGAGCGCTCACCACGGCGACCGGCGCCGAGATCATCGTCTGGGAGATGCACGCCGCACTCGGACATTCCTGAACACCGGCACTGCCGACCGCTCCGGCGGACCGGAAACGGCAACAGGCCCGCCCCGCAGATCCGGGACGGGCCTGTCGCCGTCGTGGGTCAGTTCGCGGCGCCGCTCATCGGCAGCAACCGGGCCAGGACGTCCGACAGGGTGATCAACCCGACGATCCGTCCGTTCTCGGTGACGGTGACCAGATGGTTCCTGGTTTCCCGCATCGTCGTGAGCGCCTCGTAGACCGGCGTCGCGGCGTCGATCGTCAGCGCGGGGCGCATCAGTTCGGCCGCCGTGGTTCCGGGTGCGGCCTGGAGACTGTCACGTACGTGCACGACACCGTCCACGTGCCCGTTGGCGCGTACGAGCAGCCGGAGATGCCCCGTGCGATGAGCCGTCTCACGGATCTCGTCGGCCGTCGAGGTCGGCTTCACACTGCTCGGCTCCGCCTGCGGCGTGACGATCTCGCCGAGCGTGAGCGTCTCGAGCTCCAGCGCGCTGCTCAGGTGCCCGTGATAGCGCTCGTCGAGCGTGCCGACGGTGGCCGAGTGCTCGACCAGATGGCGGAGTGCATCGGGATCCTGACCTTCGGCGACCTGATCCACGGGATCCACGCCGACCTTCCGCAGGCACCAGTTCGCCATGTGGTTCAACCGGACGAGCAACGGCCGGGTCACCCACATGAACGCCCGCATCGGCAGCGCCAGCATCGTGGCGGACTTCTCCGGGTGGGCGATCGCCCACGACTTCGGTGCCATCTCGCCGACGACGAGGTGCAGGAACGTCACGATGATCAGCGCAAGGACGAAGCCGGCGACATCCGCGAGCCACAGCGGCGCGCCCCAGTTCTCGAACAAGGGCGTGAGCCAGTGGTGCACTGCGGGTTTCGTCGTCGCACCCAGTGCGAGCGTGCACACCGTGATACCGAGCTGGGATCCTGCGAGCAGCACCGACAGTTCGGACGCGCTGCGCAGGGCGGCGCGCGCCGAGCGGCTCGACGGCGCTGCGTCCTCGAGCCGGTGTCGTCGCGCCGCGATGAGCGCGAACTCGACCGCGACGAAGAACGCGCTGGCGGCGATCAGGCCGATCGTCACCACCGCGACGACCACAGGGTTACTCATTGCCGGTCACCTCGTCCGTCAGAACGGTCACGCGCACGGACGACGGCACGTGCTTGTCGATGTCGCGTACCTCGGCCACCAGGGTCCTGTGGATCGGGCCGTCCTCGTTCAACAGTTCGGCCGGATCCGGATCCAGCGTGATCCGGACGGTGTCCCCCACCTCGGGCAGGCCGCCGAACTCGGTGATGACCAGACCCGCGAGCGTCTCGTAGTCGCCCTCGGGCAGTTCGTGGTCGAGGGTGCGGGCCACCTCGTCGATGTGTGCGTCGCCGCGGACGATCCAGCCGTCGCCCTCGGGACGGATGACCTCGACGGCCATCGCGGGATCGTGCTCGTCGGCGATCTCGCCGACCAGTTCCTCCGCGATGTCCTCGAGCGTGACGACGCCGGCGAAACCGCCGTACTCGTCGATCACCAGTGCCATCTCGTCGTCGGCCCGGGCCAGTTCGGTGAGGACTTCCGGTAGTGCCAGCGTGGCCGGCACGATCACGGGCGGTCGGCAGACCGTCGCGGCCGTGCCCGTCGGGGTGTCGAGGCCGAGGAGGTCGTGCAGATGCACGACCCCGCGCAGATCGTCGGACGAGGTGCCCACCACGGGGTAGCGGGTGTGCCCCTCGCTCATCTTGTCGAGGATCATGGCGACCGGCTCGTCCAGCTCGACGACGTCGACCCGCGACCGCGGGATCATCGCGTGTTCGGCGGTCCGGGTCGGGAACTCGAGGATCCGGTCGAGGAGGGTGGACAGCTCCGGCGGAAGTTCGCCGGTCTCGCGGGACGCGGCCACGATGTGTTCGAGGTCGCGCGGTGTCGCGGAGTGCTCGACGTCGTGCACCGGCTCGATGCGCAGGGCTCGCAGCAGGAGATTCGACGACGCGTCGAACAGTTTGATCAGCCATCCGAAGACGGCGAGATAGGCGCTCGTCGACAGGGCGAGGCGGCGTGCGACCGGTTCGGGACGGGCGATGGCGAGGTTCTTCGGTACCAGCTCACCGAAGACCATCTGGACCACCGTCGAGAAGAGCACGGCCAGCACGGTGCCGACGGCGACACCCACGGCGGTGGGGATGCCCACACCGCCCAGCAGTTCGCCGAGGCCGCTACCGATCAGCGGTTCCGCGACGTAACCGACGAGCAGGCCGGTGACGGTGATGCCGAGCTGAGCGCCCGAGAGCATGAACGAGGTGCGGCGGGTGACCGCCAGTGCGCGGGCCGCAGCCGAGTCACCGCCTTCGGCGCGGGCCTTCAGACGGGAGCGGTCGACGGCCATGTACGCGAATTCCTGCGCGACGAAGTAGCCGGTCAGTGCAGTGATGGCGAGAACGACAAGAATGCCGGCCGCGATTCCGAGGGCGGTCAGCACTTCGGGGACCGGGCTCGGGTGACGAGCAGAGCGTCACATCTGGGCGGGACGGGTCTTCGAGGTTTTCGCTTGGGGCGTTTCATGACTCCCTCTGGGTCGGGTGGGGCTGACGGATGCATTCACAGGATAGGACGAACGGACGGGGGTGGAAGTTCCACCATCCGGGTGGAGGTATGGTCACAAAGCGATCTTGTAATCCCCGGATTATCATCCGAATGGACCGGATTGTCCGACGCGGGTATTTCCGAGCGATTACGACATTTCTGACCGATTTTCTCGAATATTTCGACGTTTGTGCTGGTAGGGACATTTTGTGGCCCGGATTACAAATCTAAGTGCTGCGCGGACGTGGAATGCAGGTAACAATTGGATCGCGTGTCGACGCGCGTCGTCACAACTTCGTTGTTGTTCCATTGATGGGAGAAGCCCGTGCCTGCACTCGAGTTCCTTGTCGACCTCTTCGGTAACCTCGCCGACCTGTTCGACGTGCTGAACTTCTTCACCGGTTCCGCTGATGCGGCCGGCGATGCGTTCGGCAGCAGCCAGGCCTGAGCCTCGCAGACTCGAAGGCCCGTGGGTTGATCCCGCGGGCCTTCGTCGTGTCCGGAGATGGTCGTCTCCGTCCGGCCAGGGGGAGCGGAGTGCCGCACCGTTTCCGACCCCCGTTCTCGATCCCGTCCCGACCACAGAAACCGACGTTTGGGTTCGTTTCGCCAGGGCTAACCGGTGGATGTAATTCGGACCACTCAACCCAAACGGACGTTCGGTGAGAGGACGCGAAAGATGACATCTCGAACACCAAGCCCCGGCCGCGGCTCGATGACGGCAACGCCGGTGCAGACCGCGGCGCTCGTGGTGGGCGCGGTCTTCCTCCTGGTGGGCATCCTCGGTTTCATCCCGGGTGTCACGTCGGACTACGACCAGCTCTCGGGTGCAGGCCACCATTCCGAGGCTCTGCTGTTGGGGATCTTCCAGGTCTCCATCCTCCACAACATCGTGCACCTGCTCTTCGGTGTCCTGGGACTCGCTGCAGCCCGGGATGCAGCCATGGCCCGCAGTTTCCTCATCATCGGCGGTGCGATCTACCTGGTGCTGTGGATCTACGGTCTGATCATCGACAAGGACAGCAGCGCCAACTTCGTGCCCTTGAACACCGCGGACGACTGGCTCCACTTCGTCCTCGGCCTGGGCATGATCGCTCTCGGCGTGCTTCTCACACGCACGCGAACGGCCCCGGGTACGGCTCGCCCCTGACCCGAGCCCGCCCCTCCCGACGTCGGGATCCGGAAGAACCCGTGGTTCACGCCACGGGTTCTTCCATGTGGGCAGGCAGAGTGTCGGTGTGGGTCTCGTCGGGGCGACCGGCATCGTCGACCGTCAGCACCCCCGACTCGGCGATCGCCTCGAGCGACAGCGTCCGGTAGCCCTCGCTGTCGAACAGGACGGTGACGCGATCGTGCTCGCAGGTCATCACCACTCCCGGTCCCCACTCGGCATGCACCACGCGAGTGTTCGGGGCGAACGCCGACGTCTCGCAGTCCACCTGCGCCGTCTCGGTGCCCGGAAGCACGGATACCGTTGCGGCCTCGTCGGACGCGCCGTCCCGGCAGGTGTCGCACCGGCCGCAGGGGTCGGACAGCGCCTCGCCGAAGTATCCGAGCAGGAACCGGCGGCGGCATCCGCGGGTCTCGGCGTATCCGCGCATCATCTCGACCCGCGACCGGTCCAGTCGTTCACCCGAGGCAGCCGTCTCGCGTGCGCGCTCGACCGCCTTCCGTCGTGGGATGTCGGCGGCGGAGAGTCCGCGCCGGCCGGAGACGAGAGCCCCGCATCGCTCGAGCAGGTTCACCGCGTTGGACAGTCTCCGGCCCCGCACGTCGAGTTCGGTACGCAGCCGTCCGAGCTTCATCGGCGACGCGGAGCGGACCGCCGAGAACACCTGGCCGATCAGCTCCTCGTCGGGGTTGTGGGTGGTGAAGAAGGTCGCGAGCGACAGATCCTCGGGACGGTAGAACATCAGGACGGTGGCCGGCTCCCCGTCGCGTCCGGCGCGCCCGATCTGCTGGTAGTAGGAATCGACCGAGTCGGGTACCGAGGCGTGCACGACGAAACGCACATCCGGCTTGTCGATACCCAT
The DNA here is from genome assembly GCF_049538275.1 of Rhodococcus sp. AB351. NCBI lineage: Bacteria > Bacillati > Actinomycetota > Actinomycetes > Mycobacteriales > Nocardiaceae > Rhodococcus > Rhodococcus sp. AB351. The sequence continues at coordinate 116,746 of NZ_JBMVFW010000002.1, read as the reverse complement.
GCCGAAGGCGGAGGTCGCCACCACGACATCGCAGCGACCGTCGAGGAATCCGAGGTGGACGTCCTCGCGCTCGGCCGCGCGCATCCCGGCGTGATAAGGGCACGCATCGATCCCGCGTTCGCGCAGGGCCTCGGCGTACCGCTCGGTGTCCTTGCGGGTCGCGGCGTACAGGATGCCCGGACCGGACAGGGACGCCACTGCTTCGACGACGGCGCGTCGCTTCTCGCCGTCGTCGGTGTGTCTGCGCACCTCGATGTCGAGGTTCGGCCGGTCGAAACCTCCGGCGACGACGAGCGGATCCCGCATGCGCAACGCCTCGACGATGTCCTCGCGGACCGGGGGTGAGGCGGTCGCGGTGAGTGCGACGACGGGTGGTCGGCCGAGAGCCTCGGCCACGTCTCCCAGGCGCAGATATTCGGGCCGGAAGTCGTGCCCCCACATGGCGACGCAGTGCGCTTCGTCGACGACGAGGAGCGAGACCTCCACGCTCCTCAGGCGCTCCAGGACCTCGTCCTTGGCGAGCTGTTCGGGAGCGAGGAAGACGTAGTCGGCGTCGTGTTCGAGCACGGCCTGCCAGTTCGCCTCGTTCTCCGACTCGCGCTGGCGCGAATTGATCGCGACCGCCTCGGGCGCCTCCGAGTGGTCCAGACCGGCGATCTGATCGTTCTGCAACGCGATCAAGGGGGAGACGACGACCGTCACCCCCGGTAGCAGCAGTGAGGGCACCTGATAGATCGCGGACTTCCCGGAGCCGGTGGCCATCACGGCCAGGACGTCGCGTCCGTCGAGCAGCGGAACCATCGCGTCCAACTGTTCGGGACGCAGCGTGTCCCAGCCGAACACCTTCTGCGCCGCGGCGCACAGTTCCTCGCGGGCATCCTCCGATGCTCTGTCGGACGACGGCCGATATGTCTTGTGCTGCAAGTGGACTCCAGGAATCGGAAGGGACTGCCCGTGACGGGGCGAGCGCAGGATGTCTCCCGCATACCCGACGACGTGCCCGACCCAAACGGTTGCGAGCTCCCGGTGCCGTGTCGAGCCGACGGGGTGTGGGTACCCGCGAGCCATACGTGCCGAGGAGGAGATATGAACGACGCTCGACCTCTCGCTCTGGTGACCGGAGCATCGCGAGGCATAGGCCGGGAGCTGGCGGCCCTGTTCGCGGCCGACGGATACGACCTCGTGCTCGCGGCGAGATCGGACACTCTGGACGAGGTCGCTGCCGACCTGCGGACGTCCGGTGCGGAGGTGATGTCGGTCCACGCGGATCTGAGGACTCCGGAAGGGGTCCGGGCGGTGCACGAGGCGGCGACGGCCGGAGGTCGCGTCCCGGCGGCGGCTGCGCTCAACGCCGGTGTCGGGATCGGCGGGGCGTTCGTCGACGCAGAGCTCGAGGACGTTCTCTCGATCGTCGACGTCAACGTGCGCTCGACGGTGCATCTGGCGCATCTGTTGCTGAACGACATGCTGCGGGTGGGTTCGGGCCGGATGCTCGTCACCTCGTCGGTCGTGTCGAAGATGCCCGGCCCGTACCAGGCCGTGTACAACGCATCCAAGGCCTTCGTGCAGTCCTTCACCGACGGCGTCCGCAAGGAACTCGACGGCAGCGGGGTCACGCTCACGGCCATGCTGCCCGGGGCCACGGACACCCACTTCTTCGCACGTGCCGGGATGCTCGACACGATCCTCGGGAAGGCGCCCAAGGACGATCCCGCCCACGTCGCGCGCGACGGCTATGCCGCTCTGATGCGCAGCGAGGCGAACGTGGTGCCCGGGTCCGTGCTCGCGAAGTCGATGGCGGTCTTCGGCACGGTGGCGCCCGACGCGGTGACCTCGGCCGTCCACCGGGTCCTGGCCAAGCCTCGATCGGGGCGATGATCCGCGACGGCAGGAGCGCTCAGGCCGATCGCGTCCGCACTGCCGGGCGGGTGGGGTGGTCGTAGCGCACCAGGACGTCCGCGTCCGTCTCGTCGTGTTCGAGCACCGCGTCGATCGTCCAGTGATCCTCGGCGCGCGTGCGCCTTTCGAGTGCGCCCCGGGACATCGTCAGGACGACGGTGACGTCGAAGTCGAGACCACGGCCGAGGAGCATGGGGCCGGCGACGACGAGGATCTGGTCCTCCGCCGCTCGCCGAGGGCGTTCGCGCGCAGAACGATCGGTGCGCTCGTCCCACAGACGCGGAAGCCACCGCTGGTGTTCGCGTACCGCGCGGAGCACCTCCCGGTCGACCGCGGCGTAGTCGAACCAGTCGTGGCGGTAGCTGTACGGATCGGTCCGCCCGTGCTCGAGCCGGAGCGACGCGGGCCGGACGAAATCGTGGAGATCGACGACGTCCGCCGCGCGGCCCCGCGTTCTCAGTTCCATCGCGACATGCTGCGCGAACTCCACCGGATCCGCTGCGTCCGGTGCGTTCACGGCGACACACACGCGTCCGGTGAGCGCTGCGGCGCGCTCGGCGACGGAGATCGTGAGTATCTCGGGGGTCAGGGGAGTGAAGGCGGCCATCGCTCGCCGTCACTCCCTTCCGGGGGTGGACGTCACCAGGGCGGTGTGTCGTTCCCCTCCGGTACCGGTGTGTCGAGAAGCCGATCGAGCCAGAGCACCGCCTCGACCAGCGCTTCCATCTGCGACGCCCAGTCCATCGCGAAGACCACTTCGTCGAGGTCGCTGCGGGCTGCGATCGAGTCGCCGGCGAGCGCGTCGACGACCGCCTTCATCACGGTGCTCTCCGGCTGCGGAAGTTCCTCCGGCCGGACGTGACGGCCGCTCTCGGTCCGGATGGTCAGTTCGAAGCTCTCGTCGCCCCGCACCTGCGGACCGATCTTGTCGACGACGACGTCGGCGATCGTCGAGACCGTCCACCTCAGCACGCCCCCGTAGAGCGGGGGAGTGATCTGTGACGGCGAGTCCGAACCGGCGCTCGACACCAGCGCCGCGACCTCTTCGGTCAGTTCGCTGTAGCCGTTCTCGTGTGCCAGAGCGAGAAGGCGTCCTCCCATCACCGCGTCGCTGCGTGTGATTCCGGCTCGTTCCTCGTGCATGGAGAACGAATGCCCCGTTTTGTGTCCCATCACACATCGCTGCCGCCACCAGTGCACGAGCGTCATCGTCGCGAGAGTGAGGGGAATCACATTCGCGGGCTATCCTGAGGTCATGAAGCACATCGCCACTGGTCCGAAGGATGTCACTGTCGGTGTCGGGGACATGATCGAGCTGCATCTTCCCGAGAACACCTCCCGGGACTACTGCTGGTCGACGTCGAGGGTCGGAGAGGGGCTCGTCCTTCGCGACATCCGATTCGTGCCGTCGAAGAACCCGTTGCCGGGAGGGACCGGCGAGCGGGTCTTCTTCTTCAAGGCGCGCCGCGCCGGCACCTGGCCCATCTCCCTGCGCATGCGGAAGCATGCCGATCTCGTCGCCGACCGCGCGAACATGACCGTCACCGTCGCGTGACGGTGTCCGGAGGCGCACGGACTCAGCGCAGTGCCGGAGGCGCACGGACTCAGCGCAGTGCCGGAGGCGCACGGACTCAGCGCAGTACAGGCGGGTTGTCGAGATCGCGTGCCGAGTAGGTGTCGCACGCGTCGACCCGGCCGGTGCGGTAGCCGGCCAGGAACCATGCCTGACGCTGCTCGGACGACCCGTGCGTCCAGCCCTCCGGGTTCACCCGGCCGGTGGCGGCCCGCTGGATCCGGTCGTCGCCGACGGCCGATGCTGCCGACAGTGCGTCGCGGATGTCGGTGTCGGTGAGCGGCACGAGGAAGGGCTCGCCGGTGGTCGGTTCGGGCAGCTTGTCGGCGTGGTAGGCCCACACCCCGGCGTAGCAGTCGGCCTGCAGTTCCGTACGGACGGCGCCGGATTCGGGGCCGCGCGGATCGGCCTGCGCGCGACCGAGATCGCCGAGCTGGTTCTGCAGGTGGTGCCCGAACTCGTGGGCGACGACGTATTCCTGCGCGAGCGGACCGCCGCTGGCGCCGAATCGCGTCTCGAGTTCGTCGAAGAAGCTGGTGTCGAAGTAGGCGGTCCGGTCCGCCGGGCAGTAGAAGGGCCCGATGTCGCTGGTGGCGTTGCCGCACCCGGTGGACGTGGCCGAGGTGAAGATCTCGACCTCCGGCTGCACGTAGGCCACGCCGGTCTGCGTCCCGAACTGCTGCTCCCACACGGAGTCGAGCGACCCGACGGTGTAGAGCACCCGGCAGTCGACGTTCTCGTTCGCGGCGCTGCTGCCGACCTCGCACTGTTCGAGTGCGCTCTCGGCCTGCGGATCGCCGGAGGTGTCGGGCACTCCCGAGCCGAGCAGCGAGGACGGATCGCCGCCGAACAGCAGCGCCAGGATGATGACGATCAGGCCACCGGCCCCGCCACCGAGAGCGAGCTTTCCACCGCGCCCACCGCCGCCGGTACGGACCCGGCCCGCATCCATGCGTGCACCTTCTCTGAACGTCATCGCCGCCGCTTTCTCCTGTGTTCGTCGGATTCGGACAAGCTTGGCACGAACTATTCGGTACGGGTGCGCTCGGGCCGATCGTGTCTTTCGTAGGATTACAGCCGACGAACCCGTCGCTGATCGTTTCGAAAGGAATTCCGTGCTGCGCACCCATCTCGCCGGCTCGTTGCGAGCCGAGCACGCCGAGCAGACAGTCACCCTCACCGGTTGGGTTGCCCGGCGACGCGATCACGGCGGGGTCATCTTCATCGACCTGCGCGACGCCTCGGGTGTATCGCAGGTGGTCTTCCGCAGCGCCGGCGTCCTCGAGCAGGCGCACCGGCTCCGCGCGGAGTACTGCGTCCGGATCACCGGCAAGGTGGACATCCGCCCCGAGGGCAACCAGAACTTCGAGATCCCGACCGGTGCGATCGAGGTCGACGCCTCCGAGCTCGTGGTTCTCAACGAGGCCGCCCCGCTGCCGTTCCAGCTCGACGACCAGGTCGGCGAGGAAGCGCGCCTGAAGTACCGCTACCTGGATCTGCGTCGCGAGAAGCCCGGCAAGACCATCCGTCTGCGCAGCAAGGTCAACGCTGCGGCCCGCGCGGTGCTCGCCCACCACGAGTTCGTGGAGGTCGAGACTCCGACCCTCACCCGCTCGACGCCGGAGGGCGCGCGCGACTTCCTGGTCCCGGCCCGTCTGCAGCCCGGCAACTTCTACGCTCTGCCGCAGTCCCCGCAGCTGTTCAAGCAGCTGCTCATGGTCGGTGGCATCGAGCGCTACTACCAGATCGCCCGCTGCTACCGCGACGAGGACTTCCGCGCCGACCGTCAGCCCGAGTTCACCCAGCTCGACATCGAGATGGCGTTCGTCAACCAGGACGACGTGATCCTCCTCGCCGAGGAGGTGCTGCACGCGCTGTGGCGTCTGGTGGGCTACGAACTCGAGACCCCGATCCCGCGGATGACCTACGCCGAGGCCATGCGCCGCTTCGGCACCGACAAGCCGGATCTGCGTTTCGGCATCGAACTCGTGGAGTGCAAGGAGTTCTTCAAGGACACCACCTTCCGTGTCTTCCAGGCCGAGTACGTCGGTGCCGTCGTCATGCCCGGTGGTGCGAGCCAGCCGCGTCGTCAGCTCGACGCGTGGCAGGAGTGGGCCAAGCAGCGCGGTGCCAAGGGCCTCGCCTATGTGCTCGTCGGTGAGGACGGCACGTTGAGCGGTCCGGTCGCCAAGAACCTCACCGACGCCGAGCGCGAGGGCCTCGCCGCGCACGTGGGCGCGAACCCCGGCGACTGCATCTTCTTCGCCGCCGGTCCGACCAAGCAGATGCGCGCCCTGCTCGGTGCGGCCCGCGACGAGATCGCCCGCAAGCTCGATCTGATCGATCCGAACGCCTGGGCGTTCGTGTGGGTGGTCGACGCCCCGCTGTTCGAGCCGGCGGCCGACGCGACCGCGAGTGGCGATGTCGCCCTCGGTCACTCGGCGTGGACCGCGGTGCACCACGCGTTCACCTCGCCCAAGCCCGAGTACATCGACACCTTCGACACCGATCCGGGTTCGGCGCTGGCGTACGCCTACGACATCGTCTGCAACGGCAACGAGATCGGTGGCGGCTCGATCCGTATCCACCGCCCCGACATCCAGGAGCGGGTGTTCAAGGTGATGGGCATCTCGGAGGAGGAGGCGAACGAGAAGTTCGGCTTCCTGCTCGAGGCGTTCAAGTACGGCGCGCCCCCGCACGGCGGCATCGCCTTCGGCTGGGACCGCATCACCGCGCTGCTCGCCGGGGTGGACTCGATCCGCGAGGTCATCGCGTTCCCCAAGTCCGGTGGCGGTGTCGATCCGCTGACCGATGCTCCCGGCCCGATCACGCCGGAGCAGCGCAAGGAGACGGGCATCGACTTCGTGCCCGAACCCGAGACCGAGGGCACCGACAAGGCCTGATCACCCGTAGCTGTCGACGGCGCGGTGTCGCCCGTCTCCGGACGGGGGCGCCGCGCCGTCGTGTGTGCCGTCCGGCGGTGTTCCCGGGTGAGGTTCGTGGGCCCGATGAGGTTTGTGAGGATCGAGCCCGGGTACTCCGTCGGTCCGGCGCCAACGGGGGCGACGGATCGAGGAGGTATCCATGGCCGACGCACGCGTGATCTTCTACAAGCCGCTCGCTCTCGCAGCCAGTGTGGGAGGCGGCATCCTCGCCGGAGCCGTCTTCAACCAGGTGTGGAAGAAGGTCGGCGGCAGTGACGAACGGCCCGAACCCCAGGATCTGTCGCAGCGCACCCGGGACGTGCTGATCGCGGCTGCCCTCCAGGGTCTGATCTTCGGTGTCGTGAAGGCTGCGGTGGACCGCGGTACGGCCCGTGGTTTTCAGAAGGTGACACACGTTTCACCCGAATGATCGTGACGTGTCCCGATCGTGATCGGTGCCCGAAGCGCGGAGTTGCCGGGGCGCGGACGGGGACACGCCCGCATGAACAGCGATTTTCCCTCGCAAAGCAGACAATAGCGACCTGGTGGGCCGGGCGCGGGTGAGGAAGGTCCTGCTCGATCCGAGCATTGTGGACGACCTCGTCGTGACCGGGAACCTGTAGATTGGGCAGTGATGACCGCAACATTGGCAGACCCCGTGTCCGAGGTGGTTCACGCCGCCGAAGCGCTGCTCACCCGCCGTACCGGCGCCACGGTGACCCTGACCGATCCCGTGGATCTCGGGGGCAGTGGCCGCTCGGTGGTCGTACGGGTACGAGTGGCCGCCAATCCGTTCTCGCTCCCGCGCACCCTCGTCCTCAAGCAGGTACCGCCCTCGCGTGGCACCGGCCACGTCGACTTCCGCGGTTCCGAGACGGACGAGCAGATCGCCTTCCTCCGCGAGGCGGTCTCCTACCAGTTCACGACGGCCCTGGCGAAGGATCACCGTCCGGGCGCCGAACTGCTCGCCTACGACTTCGACGCCCGCCTGCTGGTCCTCAGCGATCTCGGCGACGCGACCACGCTGTCGGAGGTGCTGCGCAACAGTTCCGAGGCCGCCGGGAACACTCTGATGGCCCTGGCCCAGGCACTCGGGCGCATGCATGCCGCGACCGTCGGCCGCGAGGAGGACTTCGCGGCGCTGCTGCGTCGCGCCGACGTCGCGCGGGTCGCCGACGCCGTGTCCCAGCAGGCTCTCGACGCCGTGCGGGGCGTGCCCGAGCTCCTCGAGGCCGACTTCGGTCTGTCGGTGCCCGAGTCGGTACGCGAGCGTGCCGAGCGGGCGTCCAAGCTCTTCACCGGCGGTCGTTTCCGGGCCTTCAGCCCGTCCGACCTGTGCCCCGACAACATCGTGGTCGGCGACGAGGGCGTGCAGTTCCTCGACTACGAATGGGGCGGCTTCCGCGACGCGACCCTCGACATCGCGTACGCCCTCAGCTCCTTCCCGCTGTGCCTGTGCTCGGTGCCGCTGTCCGTCGATCGCATCCGTGCGATGGCCGACGCGTGGCGCGCCGAGGTCGTCGCCATGTGGCCGCAGCTGGCCTACGACGAGGTACTCGAGGAGCGGCTGCTCGACGCCCTTCTCGCGTGCATCTGGCTGAGCACGCACCTGTTCCTGCCCGAGGATCATGCCCGGATCGCCTCGGTACGCGAACACGGACTGTCGGTGCCGCGCATCCCCGCGCTCCGCGCCCGCTGGTCGCTGCTCGCCGAGTTCGCCACCGCGACATGCCACGACGACGTCGCCGCACACGCCCGCGACGTGCTCGCCCACCTCGAGGACCGCGCCGCCGGCTAGCGCGGTCGATCCGGCAGGCGCCGACCGGCGTCTACACCAGCGGAGCGGCGGGCTCGATCCTCGTCGCGCCGTCGGCCACCCGGTATCCCGCGACGCGACGCGCGGCCGTGTTCGGATCCGTGCGGTCGCCGATGAAGAACCACTCCATCTGTGTCGCCTCGGGAGTCACGTCGAGTACGCCGTAACCGTGCGAATCCAGTTCGACGAACCGCACGTGCCGGTTGGCCGCGGTCGCCGTCGCCTCCAGCGCGGGAGACAGGCTACGCGGGGGCACGCCGAGCAACTCGTCGATGTTCGCCGACGTCACCGACGGAACCACGAACTCCGTGGCGACGGTGCCCGCACCCGGATAGTCGGCGGCGTCCACCGGGACGTCCATCGCCCAGGAGGTGTGGATGTCGCCGGTGAGGAAGACGACGTTGCGCAGTCCCGCCGCCGTGATGGTGTCCATCAACCGCCGGCGGTCGGCGGTGTAGCCGTCCCACTGATCGGTGTTGAAGGGCACACCTCCGGCCGGCACTCCGACGAGTTCGGTCAGTGCTCCGGTGGTCCGCGGATCGAGGGGCGGCAACACGATCGGCGAGAACATCACCGAATTGCCGATCAACTGCCATCGGGTGGGGGAGGTCGTCAGGCCGGCGGTGAGCCACTCCATCTGGTCCCGTCCGGTCATCGTGCGACCCGGATCGTCGACCTGCCGTCCGACTGCGAGGACCTGCCGGGAACGGTAGCTCCGCAGATCCAGCATCGACAGTTCGGCGAGCTGTCCGTACCGCAGACGCCGGTAGAATCGGCCGCCGTTCGGACGCACGGGCATCCACTCGTCGTAGGCCTGCACCGATGCGGCCTTGCGGGAGGCCCAGTCGCCCTCGACGAGCGGATCGTGGTTCTCCGCCCCTCCCGCCCACGCGTCGTTCGCCGCCTCGTGGTCGTCCCAGATCACGATCCACGGCACCTTCGCGTGCAGTGCCTGCAGGTTCGGGTCGGTCTTGTACTGCGCGTGCCGGATGCGGTAGTCGGCGAGACTCACGATCTCGTGGGCGGGCTCGTGCGTCCGGACGCCCCGGCCGCCGGCGACGGGGAACTTCCCCGCCGCGTATTCGTACAGATAGTCGCCGAGGTGCATCACGGCGTCGAGATCGTCGCGTGCAGCGAGGTGGCGGTAGGAGGAGAAGAAGCCGCCCTCCCAGTCGGCGCACGACACGACCCCGAAGCGCAGGCGTCCGACCGCAGCGTCGTGCGAGGGGGCGGTGGACGTCCTGCCGGTCAGGGAGACGGCGCCGCCGGCGCGGAATCGATAGAAGTAGGTCGTTCCCGGTGCGAGCCCGCGGGCGTCGACCTTGACCGTGTGGTCGGAGACGGAACTCGCCGTCGCGGTCCCGCTTGCGACCACCGCGTCGAAGCTGCTGCTGCGGGCGAGCTCCCAGGTGACCGGGACGTCCGGTCCCGCACCCGAGCCGGGTGTCGCCTCCGGCGAGGGTGTCACCCGCGTCCACAGGATCACCGCGTCGGGCAACGGATCTCCCGACGCGACGCCGTGCGCGAAGACGGCGGGGGACGCCTGCGCGTGCTGCGTGGTCGAGGCGAAGGCCGCAACACCGGCGGCGAGGATCGACGACCGGAGCACGGCGCGGCGGGACACATGATCGGCGGACGGTGTCGTGGCCACGACCAAGATCCGACCACACGGTCGGTCATCCGTCCATACGAACGACGAACACCGCCGTCGACCGGGCGTCGGCGCGAGCTTGTAGCGTCGGATGTGTGAGTGATCTTTTCGGGGCGAACGACCCGTCTGCCGAACCGGACGCCCTGTTCGAGGCGCCACGCGAACCGGAACCCGAGGACGAACCGCAGGTCCGCCGGCAACCCGTCGCGGCCGGCGGCGCGAACGCGCCCCTCGCTGCGCGCATGCGACCGGCGAGTCTCGACGAGGTGGTCGGACAACAGCACCTGCTCGAACCGGGAGCGCCGCTGCGGCGGCTCGTCGAGGGATCGGGTGCGGCCTCCGTCGTGCTCTACGGTCCGCCCGGTACCGGGAAGACGACCCTGGCCTCGCTGATCTCCGGGGCCACCGGACGCCGGTTCGAAGCGTTGTCCGCCCTGTCGGCGGGCGTCAAGGACGTGCGTGCCGTCATCGATCTGGCACGCCGGCGCCTCACCCACGGCGAACAGACCGTGCTGTTCATCGACGAGGTCCACCGCTTCTCGAAGACCCAGCAGGACGCGCTGCTCGCCGCGGTCGAGAACCGCATCGTGCTGCTCGTCGCCGCGACGACCGAGAACCCGTCGTTCTCGGTGGTCGCCCCGCTGCTGTCGCGCTCGCTGGTGCTCCAGTTGCAGCCGCTCGGGCCGGACGACATCCGGGCCCTGCTCGAACGCGCGCGCACCGACGCCCGTGGACTCGCCGGTGCGGTCGAGATCGACGACGACGCCCTCGACCACCTCGTCCGGCTCGCCGGCGGCGACGCCCGCCGCGCCCTGACGGCGCTCGAGGCCTCCGCCGACACCGCGCTCGCCGTCTCCGGTGGCGACGCGGCCGTCATCGACCTCGCGACCGTGGAGTCGAGCATCGACGAGGCCGCCGTCCGCTACGACCGCGACGGCGACCAGCACTTCGACGTCGCGAGCGCCTTCATCAAGTCGCTGCGCGGCTCCGACGTCGACGCGGCCCTGCACTATCTGGCACGGATGATCGTCGCGGGGGAGGACCCGCGCTTCATCGCCCGTCGCCTGATGATCCAGGCCAGCGAGGAGGTGGGCATGGCCGATCCCACCGCTCTGCAGACGGCGGTCGCCGCCGCGCAGGTCGTGCAGCAGGTCGGGATGCCCGAAGCCCAGCTCGCACTCGCCCAGGCCACCATCCACATCGCCACCGCCCCCAAGTCGGGATCGGTCACCGCCGCCCTCGGCGCCGCGATCGCCGACGTGAGGGCCGGCAAGGCCGGTCCGGTACCCGCGCACCTGCGCGACGGGCACTACCAGGGCGCGCAGAAGCTCGGCAACGCGATCGGCTACAAGTTCCCGCACGCGCACCCGGACGGCGTGCTCGCGCAGCAGTACGCCCCGGACGAGCTGGTCGGCGTCGACTACTACGAGCCGACCGGCCGCGGCGTGGAGCGGGAGCTGTCGGCCCGCCTGCCCAAGCTGCGCCGCATCGTGCGCGGTGAGCGGTGACGCCGAGTACTCACGGCGCCGTACCGAGGCCACTTCGGGCGGCGCGATAAGCTGAAGAACGGCCGATCGACAGGATCGACCGCCCGTCCCGGGTAGTTCACACCATCGCCAGACCACAAAGGACCATCGACGTGCAGACCCACGAGATCCGCAGGCGCTTTCTCGATCACTTCGTGAAGGCGGGACACACCGAGGTGCCCAGCGCGTCGCTGATCCTCGCCGATCCCAACCTGCTGTTCGTCAACGCCGGCATGGTCCCCTTCGTGCCCTACTTCCTCGGTCAGCAGACCCCGCCCTACACCCGCGCCACGTCGGTGCAGAAGTGTGTGCGCACCCTCGACATCGAGGAGGTCGGCAAGACCACCCGCCACAACACCTTCTTCCAGATGGCCGGCAACTTCTCGTTCGGCGACTACTTCAAGGAAGAGGCCATCACCTTCGCGTGGTCGCTGCTCACCGGCTCCGTCGAGGACGGCGGCTACGGCATCGATCCCGAGAAGCTGTGGGCGACGGTCTATCTCGACGACGACGAGGCGTTCTCGATCTGGCGCGACAAGGTCGGCGTGCCCGAGGAACGCATCCAGCGTCGCGGCATGAAGGACAACTACTGGTCGATGGGCATCCCCGGACCGTGCGGCCCGTGCTCCGAGATCTTCTACGACCGCGGCCCCGCCTACGGCGTCGAAGGCGGCCCCGAGGCCGACGAGGACCGCTACATCGAGATCTGGAATCTCGTGTTCATGCAGAACGAGCGCGGTGAGGGCGGTGCGAAGGACGACTACCCGATCCTCGGCCCGCTGCCGAAGAAGAACATCGACACCGGCATGGGTGTCGAGCGCGTCGCCTTCCTGCTCCAGGGCGTCGAGAACGTCTACGAGACCGACCTGCTGCGCCCGGTGATCGACAAGGCCGCCGAACTCACCGGCGCCGTCTACGGTGCGAAGCACGACGACGACGTGCGTTTCCGCGTCATCGCCGACCACGCCCGCACCGCGGCGATGCTCATCGTCGACGGCGTCAACCCCGGCAACGACGGCCGCGGCTACGTGCTGCGCCGTCTGCTCCGCCGCATCGTGCGCTCGGCGCGTCTGCTCGGCGCCGACAAGCCCACCATGCGCGAGTTCATGGCGGTCGTGCGCGACACCATGGCCCCGTCCTATCCCGAACTCGACACCGACTTCTCGCGCATCGAGACCGTCGCGGTAGGCGAGGAGACGGCTTTCCTCAAGACCCTCGGTACCGGCAGCAAGCTGTTCGAAGGCGCCGTCGAGACCGTGAAGTCGCAGGGCAGCAACGTGCTCGGTGGCACCGAGGCGTTCACCCTCCACGACACCTACGGATTCCCGATCGATCTCACCCTCGAGATGGCGGCCGAGGCGGGCCTGACCGTCGACGAGGAGGGCTTTCGGTCGCTGATGGCCGAGCAGCGCCAGCGCGCCAAGGACGACGCCCGCGCCCGCAAGCACGCCCACGCCGACCTGACCGTCTACAAGGAACTCCTCGACCGCGGTCCCACCGAGTTCACCGGCTTCAGCGAGCTGGTGACCGAGGCGCACGTGCTCGCCGTCATCACCGGTGGCGAGCGCCTGCACGCGGCGAGCGCGGGCCAGCAGGTCGAGCTCATCCTCGACCGCAGCCCCCTCTACGCGGAGTCCGGCGGTCAGATCGCCGACATCGGCACCATCACCGGCCCCGGCCTGAAGATCAAGGTCGACGACGTCCAGAAGATCGCCAAGCAGCTGTGGACGCACAAGGTCACGGTGCTCGAGGGTCAGGTCGTCGAAGGCGACGCCGTCCTCGTGCAGGTCGATCCCGAGTGGCGCAAGGGCGCCACCCAGGGCCACTCCGGCACCCACCTGGTCCACGCCGCGCTGCGCGAGGTGCTCGGCCCCAACGCCGTGCAGGCCGGTTCGCTCAACAAGCCCGGCTACCTGCGCTTCGACTTCTCGTGGCCCGGCGCCCTGTCCGAGCAGCAGAAGCAGGACATCGAGGCCGTCACCAACGAGGCCGTCGCGGCGAACTATCCCGTCAACACCTTCGTCACCGACCTCGACAAGGCCAAGAAGATGGGTGCGATGGCCCTGTTCGGCGAGAACTACGGCGACGAGGTCCGCGTCGTCGAGATCGGTGGGCCGTTCTCGATGGAGCTGTGCGGTGGCACGCACGTGCAGCACTCCTCGCATGTCGGCACCGTCACGCTCCTCGGTGAGCAGTCCGTCGGTTCCGGTATCCGCCGCGTCGAGGCGTACGTCGGTCTCGACTCCTACCGCCACCTGGCGAAGGAACGCGCGCTGCTCGCGGGCCTGTCCTCGACCCTGAGGGTTCCCTCGGAGGAGGTGCCCGGACGTGTCGAGGCCCTGCTCGACCGGCTCAAGGCCGCCGAGAAGGAACTCGAGAAGACCCGCGCCGCGAACGTCGCCGCCGCAGCCGGAACGTACGTGGGCAAGGCGCAGCGCGTCGGTGACGTGCTCGTCGTGGCCGACGCCGCCCCTGAGGGTGTCGCCGGCAACGACCTGCGCACACTCGCATCCGACGTCCGTGGCCGGCTCGGCACCGAGCCCGCCGTGGTGCTGCTGCTCGGCAACGCCGGCGGCAAGGTGCCCTTCGTCGTCGCCACCACCAAGGCAGCGCAGGAGAAGGGCATCAAGGCAGGCGACCTCGTTGCGAGCTTCGGTCCCGCGATCGGTGGTCGCGGTGGCGGCAAGCCCGACATGGCGCAGGGTGCAGGGTCGGATCCGGCCGGTATCCCGGCCGCACTCGATGCCTTCCGTGCCCGCCTGAGCGAGCTGGCCGGCTGAGCGTGGCCGAACCGCCGCGCCCCGATCGTCCCGGAGTGGACGATCCCGGCCGTGGTCGCCGCATCGCAGTCGACGTCGGCAGCGTCCGGATCGGGGTCGCCTCCAGCGACCCCGACGGCATCCTCGCCACCCCGGTCGAGACGGTGCCGCGGTCCAAGGAACGCGGACCCGACGCACCCGATATCCGGCGCATCGTCGAGATCGTTAGGGAATACGAGGCTGTTGAGGTTATCGTCGGGCTGCCGCAGACACTGCGCGGTGAGCCCGGCAAGGCTGCGAAACTGGCGAGCGACTTCGCGCGCCGACTTCGCCGTGCCCTACCCGACGTTCCTGTGCGCATGGCCGACGAACGCTTCACGACGGTCACTGCGGCGCGCGCCCTCCGCGAGAGCGGGGTGAGTGCGCGAGGTGCGCGGCCGGTCATCGACCAGGCTGCCGCCGTGGCCATCTTGCAGGGTTGGTTGGACGAGCGGAGTTCGGTAGTGAACGAGTCGGGGCGTGACGCGGGGGGCAGCCGGTGAGCCGGCACGGACGACACGACGACCATTCGGAGAACGCACGGGAGGATCTGTTCGCGGATCCCTATGCCGGTGGGTACACGCAACCGCCGGTCGATCGCACCGGAGCAGAGGATCCGTATCGCACCGGATCCCAGGATCCGTATCGATCCGACCCGCGGTACCGGTACGACGATCCGTACGCATCCGGCCCCCGGGGTCACGATGCGTACGGGCACGACCCGTACGGCGGTGGTGCGTACGAGGGCGCCCCGGGTGAGACCCCGGAGGCCCGTCGACCCGATCCGGACGATCACGAGACCACGGTCCTGAACTTCGAGCCGGGTGTGTTCGACGGCCCGCCGCCCGGTCACCCGGAACAGGGTTACGCCGAACAGGGTTATGCGGACCAGGGGTACGTCGAGCAGGGGTACGTCGAGCAGGGGTACGTCGAGCAGGGGTACGCCGAGCAGGGCTATGCCGAGCAGGGCTATGCCGAGCAGGGCTATGCCGAGCAGGGCTATGCCGAGCAGGGCTACGGCGACGGGGGCTACGCAGGATCCGGGTACGAGCAGGACGGATCGACCGACACCGATCCCGGATACGCTCCGGCCGATCACCCCGAGGGTGGACATCTCGACGACGAGTACCCGGGCGGATACTCCTACGCCGCACGCGACGCGAACCGTGACGGCCACCGCGACGACGACCCCGCCGACGACGCGGTCGCAGCGGAGGAGATCACCGCCGAGCAACGTGCGGTCCCCGTCGCGGTCGGTGGTTCGGAACGCGCTGCACGCCGCGATCCGAAGGCGAGCAGGCGCAAGAAACGCGGACGGGTCGTGGGCGCGCTCGCCGCCGCCGTGCTCCTGCTCGTCGTCGTGGGCGGCGGTTATCTCGCCTACGACCGGTTCCTCGGCACGAACCTTCCGCCGGACTTCACGGGACCTCCCGGACCTGCCGTCGTCGTCCAGGTCAACCCGGGCGAGACCGCCGGGGAGATCGGCAGCGAGTTCGTCGACAAGGGAGTCGTCGCGAGCTCCGCCGCCTTCTACGAAGCGGCCGTGCAGAACTCGGGGATGAACTCGCTGCAGCCCGGCTTCTACCAGGTGGCCACGAACATCCCGGCCGTCGACGCCGTCGCCGCGCTCGTCGACCCGGCCAGCCGGGTCGGTGCGCTCGTGATCTCCGAGGGACGTCAGCTCCACGACATCCGCGACGTCAATACCGGTGCCGTCCGCAAGGGCATCTACACACTCATCGCGGAGGCGAGCTGCCACGGCGATCCGGCCGCCGAGAACTGCGTCACCTACGAGGAACTCGACGCGGCCGGTGCCACCCCGGACCTGCAGGCACTCGGCGTTCCGGAATGGGCGCGCGACGCGGTGGCGAACGTGCCCGACCGCAGGCGGCAGCTCGAAGGCCTCATCGCCGCGGGCAGCTGGGATTTCGATCCGACGGCCGAACCCGTCGAGATCCTTGCCCGCCTGGTGTCGGAAAGCGCTGCGAGTTACGACGCGACGGGGATCACCGACGCGGCCGCACGGGTGGGGCTGACCCCGTACGAGATGCTCATCTCCGCATCGCTCGTCGAACGCGAGGCCCTGCCACAGGATTTCGCGAAGGTCGCGCGCGTGATCCTCAACCGCCTCGACATCGACCAGATGCTCCAGTTCGATTCGACCGTCAACTACGAGCTCGACGAGACCGAACTCGCGACCACCGACGCCGACCGCGCGCGGGTGACCCCCTGGAACACCTACGCCATGGTCGGTCTTCCGGCGACGCCCATCTCGTCACCGAGCATCGGCGCGCTGCAGGCGATGGAGAACCCGGAACCGGGGGAATGGATCTACTTCGTGACGATCGACGACAAGGGCACCACGCTCTTCGCGAACTCCTACGAGGAGCACCTGCAGAACACCGAACTGGCACTCGCGAGCGGGATCCTCGACAGTGGCCGCTGATCCGAAGTCGGGTGTCCGGAGGGCGGCGGTCCTCGGGAAACCCATCGCGCACTCGAAGTCGCCCCTGTTGCATCTCGCAGCGTACCGGGCCCTCGGGCTCGCCGAGTGGACCTACGAACGCATCGAATGCACCGGTGAACAACTACCGGGACTCGTGTCCTCACTCGGTGAGGAATGGGTCGGTCTGTCGGTGACGATGCCCGGCAAGTTCGCGGCGCTCGAGTTCGCCACCGAACGCACCGAGCGGGCCGTGAGGATCGGCTCGGCGAACACCCTCGTGCGCATCGAGAACGGGTGGCGTGCCGACTGCACCGACGTCGACGGCGTGTCCGGAGCACTGCGCTCGGCCGGCGTCGGTGATCTGTCCGACGCGGCGGCGGTCGTCGTGGGCTCGGGTGGTACCGCGCGGCCGGCGCTCGTCGGTCTCACCGACCTCGGTGTGCGCTCGGTGACCGTGGTCGCTCGGTCCGAGGAGAAGGCCCGAGCGACGTTCGATTGTCTCGACGACGACATCGAGGCCCGATGGCTGTCGTTCGACGCACCCGAACTCGGCCGGGTCTGCGCCGAGGCCGGAGCGCTCGTGAGCACCGTGCCCGCACCCGCGGCGGCGCCGTACGCGGAGGCTCTCGCACAGGCCCCGTGCATCCTCGACGCGATCTACGACCCTTGGCCCACGCCGCTCGCGGCAGCGGCCGAGGCGCGCGGCGTCCGCGTCGTCAGCGGTCTGCACATGCTGTTGAACCAGGCCTTCGGGCAGGTCGAGCAGTTCACGGGTCTCTCCGCCCCGCACGCGGAGATGGCGCGCGCCGTCGGACTCGACCTGAATTCTCCGCACCCGGCCTGAGAATTCGCGCGCTCCTCGATCCATAGATACGGGTGAGGGGTCCGATACCGAACAAGAATGGTCCACAAGCACTTTCCGGCCCCTTCGCGAAGTAGTGTCGGACCCGTCCGACGGCCGTGACGGCCGTCACCGCTGTCGCCTGCGGGTCGAGAAGGAGCAAACATGAGTGCAGTAATCGTCCAGGCCGTGCGTACGCCTGTCGGTAGGAGGAACGGCGGTCTGTCTGAACTTCGCGATCGCGAGCGTCGAAGCGGGACACTACGACGTCGTCGTCGCCGGTGGCGTCGAGGTGATGTCGCGGGTGCCCATGGGTACCTCGACCTCCGTGGGCGGGTCGCCCTACCCCGAGGCCTTTCTCGAGCGGTACGACGGGGTGCGGCCGAACCAGGGCATCGGTGCCGAGATGATCGCCGAGAAGTGGGGCCTGAGCCGCACCGACGTGGACGCCTTCTCCGCGCGTTCGCACGAACGCGCCGCCGCCGCCCAGGACGCCGGGCTGTTCGCCGACCAGATCGTGCCGGTGACCACCCCGGACGGAACTGTGGTCTCCCAGGACGAGGGCATTCGTCGCGGCACCACCGTCGAGAAGCTCGCCGGCCTGAAGACCGTCTTCAAGGAGGACGGCGTCATCCACGCCGGGAACTCCTCGCAGATCTCCGACGGGTCCGCCGCACTGCTCATCATGAGCGAGGAGGCCGCCGCGAAGCACGGTCTCACCCCGCTCGCGAAGATCCACACTGCCGTCGTGACCGGCTCCGACCCGGTCATCATGCTCACCGCACCCATCCCGGCGACGGAGAAGGCGCTCGCGAAGTCCGGCCTGTCCGTCGACGAGATCGGCGTCTTCGAGGTCAACGAGGCGTTCGCTCCGGTGCCCATGGCGTGGCAGACGGAGATCGGCGCACCCGAGGACAAGCTGAACCCCAACGGTGGTGCGATCGCCCTCGGTCACCCGCTCGGTGGTTCCGGTGCCCGCATCCTCACCGACATGATCTTCCACATGCGCCGCAACAACCTCCGGTACGGCCTGCAGACCATGTGCGAGGGTGGTGGACAGGCCAACGCCACCATCCTCGAGCTCACCGATGTGAAATAAGGCGAGGTCAACGCGCTCCTGCCCATCCGAGGTACTTCCTCGGATGGGCAGTTCTTGTTCAAGTACCATCCCTGGTCTTCTACGTTGATCAGACTGCTACCTAGATTTATCGGAAGAAAACCAACTACAGGACTGTTTCAGTGGTCTAATAGCGCATAGGCGAAAGGCTAAAGCCAGCTTTTCTCAACTGGGTGGTGCGTGATGATGCAGCAGAGCCATAGCGGCAGCCCGACCGGAGCTCCGATCGGGCATGCGCCTGCCGGTGCCCGTAACGACGCACCCCTCGTCACGCCTACCGAGAACGGATGGGAGTCCGACATGACCGAGACAAGCGCACAGAACGGATCGTTGAAGAACGCCTCGCCGGTGCGTCCGGCGAATACGACAGTAGAACTCCGGGTGGACGACCCGGCACGTGCCGTCCACCAGAACATCGACGGTCGTCGTCCTCAGCGGACCCGCGCGGCCGACCCGGAATCGGCCGCGACCGTCAGCCTGATCATCCCGGTCAGGAACGAGGCGCGGAACATCGCATGGGTGCTCGAGCACATCGTCGACGACGTCCACGAGATCATCCTCGTCGACGGGAATTCGACCGACGCGACACTCATCACTGCCAGTCGTTGCCGGCCCGACATCAAGGTGGTAGCTCAGGAGGGCACGGGGAAGGGCAGTGCGCTCCGAACCGGATTCCTTGCCGCCACCGGCGACATCATCGTCATGATGGACGCCGACGGCAGCATGGCGCCCCAAGAGATCCGGCACTATCTCCACTTCCTCACCAACGGATACGACTTCGTCAAGGGATCGCGCTTCATCGTCGGGGGCGGGTCGCTGGACATCACCGCGTTCCGCAGGCTCGGCAATCGATTCCTGTTGCGAGTGTTCAACAGCCTCTACGACGCCGAGCTCACCGACCTGTGCTACGGCTTCTGTGCGTTCCATCGGCGCTACCTCGACCTGTTGTCACTGTCCGCATCGGGTTTCGAGATCGAGGCGGAGATGGTCGTGAACGCCATGCAGGGCGGGCTTCGAATCGCAGAAGTGCCGAGTCTGGAGATGCCGAGGCGTTCCGGGAAGTCGAATCTCCACGCGATCCGCGACGGCGTCCGGGTGTTGCGCACCGTTCTGCGGGGTCACGACTCCGGACTTGCAGCGCACCTTGCACGGGCTCTGTCCTTCGGCAACGATGTGCAGCTCGCCCCTGCCGGCCCGCCCGCGCGATGAGCGGATTCGTCATGCTCGCATCGGATCCCGCCCCGCCACCGGTCGACATCCGGCGCGGAACAGGGGAGTGAGTCATGCGAGCACTGGTCACGGGCGCCGCGGGATTCATCGGCTCCACGCTGGTCGACCGGCTTCTCTCCGAGGGGCACCAGGTCGCCGGAGTCGACAATCTCCACTCGGGTGATGCTGCCAATCTGGATCTCGCTCGCGGTGGCGAGGCTGCACGTTCCGGTCGCTTCACCCTGGTGAGGATCGACATCGGGAATCCCGACTTCGTCGATGTCGTCGCGGGCTTCAACCCGGATGTCGTCTTCCATCTGGCGGCGCAGGTGGATCTGCGGAGGTCGGTGGTCGATCCTTTATTCGATGCGCGCACCAATGTGCTCGGCACGATCAATGTCTGCGAGGCGAGCAGGCGAGCGGGGGTGCGCAGAATCGTCTACGCCTCCTCGGCGGAGTCGTGGTACGGCACGCCGCACCACCTGCAGGAGGAGGAGTGCTCGTCCCCGGCTCCGCGCTCCCCCTATGCGGCGGCGAAGCGCGCCGGCGAGTTCTACCTGGGTGCGTACGCGGACATGTACGGACTGACCCCGATCAGTCTGGCACTGGCCGATGTGTACGGACCACGGCAGGATCCACGTGGGAGACCGGGGGCGATCGCGTTCGTCGGGGGCGCGCTCGCCGACGGTCGTCCTACGGAGGCGGGTGGGGACGGGACCGCCGTGCGCGACTACGTGTACGTGGACGACGTCGTCGACGCGTTCGTGCGTGCCGGGCAGGCTCCCGTTTCTCTCACGGGCAGTTATGTGATCGCGAGCGGGCGATCGACCACGATCGCCGAGGTGCACCGGTTGCTCGCGTTCTCGCCACAGATCCCGGATCCGTCCGGGTTCGCCGAGCCTTTCGCTGACGATCCGCACCTCCCGTCTTCGGACATAGGAAGGGCGAGAAGGGATCTCGGGTGGGCGCCTGTCGTCGACCTTGTCGAGGGCATCCGACGCACCGCGCAGTGGCTGCGTGCCCTGCCGGAACCGGTGTCGCCGGCCGATCCGGTCGTCGGGTGCCCCGTCGGAGAGGAGGCCCGCAGTGCCTCGTGATCTCGGCGGCAGACTCGTCGTAGTTCTGCGTCCGCCACGACAGTGCCCGTCACCGCGCCACCGGGTGCTCGCCGCTGCGGTGACGGCACTCGGCGGACTCGCGCTCGCCCTGAACGTCTCCCAGTCCGCAGGTCTGTGGGACCGGGGTGTCGTCGTGGCGTTCCTCCTCGCGGCTCCCACGGCCGCGCTCGTCCGGCTCCTCCCGGGACTCGGCCTCACCCTTGCGCTGCTCGTGGGTGGTGCAGGCGCGGTCGCTGTCAATGCCCTGATCGCACAGACGATGTTGTCCGCCGACGTCTGGTCGCCGTTCGGCGGTGTCGTCGCCGTCGCCCTCGCAGTGGGTCTGTTGTGGCTGTTGCCCGGAGGACGATCGGACATCGACCGGCCGGATGCCGGAGACGGGCTCCGTCCACCCTGTCTGCCCGGGTGACGGTCCCCCTCGTCCCTGATGTTCCCTACCACTACGAAGGCAGGTGCTGCATGACCGCGGCAACCCCCGGGCGTCCTCTCACCCTGAGTGTGGTGATCTGCGCCTATACATTCGACCGCTGGAACGACGTTCTCGCCGCCGTGAACTCGGTGAGCAACCAGACGGTGCCGGCGGCCGAGATCGTCGTCGTTGTCGACCACAATCCCGAGCTGCACGAGAAGTTGGGTGCCGCGTTGCCCCACGTGACCGTCGTGGAGAACCGGAAGCAACGCGGATTGTCCGGCGGCAAGGACACGGGCGTCGAAGTCACGTCCGGCAACGTGATCGCATTCCTGGACGACGATGCAGTGGCCCACCCGGACTGGCTCCGCCACTTCCGGGACGCCTACACCGACGAGAACATCGCGGGAGTCGGGGGCACGACGCTCCCTCTCTGGGAATCGGCGCGGCCCCGATGGTTCCCGGAGGAGTTCGACTGGGTGCTCGGATGTACCTTCACCGGTCGGGAGCCCGGACCGGTGCGGAATCTGCTCGGCGGCAATGCATCCTTCCGTCGCGAGGTCTTCACCGTGGCGGGCGGTTTCCCGAGTCACATCGGCCGGACCTCGGCGCAGCGTCGCCCTCTCGGGTGCGAGGAGACCGAGTTCTGCGTCCGAGTGGCACAACATCGTCCCGAGTGGAGATTCGTGTTCGAGCCCCGGTCGGTGATCTGGCATCGCGTTCCCGCGGCACGGGAGACCTTCTCGTACTTCCGGTCCCGGTGCTTCGCCGAAGGACTGTCGAAGGCGGCCGTCACACGTAGTGTCGGTGTCTCGGACGGACTCTCGGTCGAGCGGAAGTACACCACCCGCACCCTCACCCGCGGCATCGCGCGGGGTGTCGGTCAGGCACTGCGGGGCGACCGCGGCGGCATCGAGCGCTCCGGTGCCATTTCTGTCGGATTGTTTTCCGCCGCAGCAGGATATGCGCGCGGGGGTGCTCCCCTGCGTCGGCGGCCCCGGATGGTGGAGGCGTAGATGTCCGAGACGATTCCGATCCTCATGTACCACGCCGTCGCGGACGATCCGCCGGCCTCGACACGACGGTTGTCCGTCACCCCGCGGACGCTCGACGAGCAGGTGTCCTATCTCGTGGATCAGGACTACACCGCCCTGACCTTCTCGGATCTCGCAGAGGCTCTCTCCACCGGAGCGACACTGCCCGAACGGCCTGTGGTTCTCACCTTCGACGACGGCTACGCCGACTTCGCGCAGTCCGCCTGGCCGATCCTGCGCCGGCACGGTGTCCCGGCAACCGTCTTCGTCACGACCGGCTGGGTCGCCGACGCCGGCACGGATGCCGCCGGCTCGCCGCTCGATCGGATGTTGACCTGGGCGCAGATCCGTGAACTCGCGGCAGGGGGTATCGAGATCGGGGCGCACAGCCACAGCCACCCGGAACTCGACCAGCTCACCGATGCGGCGCTGCGCACCGAACTGCGGGTCGGACGGCAACTCCTCGAGGACTGTCTCGGGGCCCCGGTCCGTTCTCTTGCATATCCCTTCGGTTACTCGACCCCACGGGTGCGACGAGCCGTCCGGGAGGCGGGCTATCTCTGTGCGGCATCGGTGAAGAACGTGCGGGCGAGCACGTCCGACGATCTCTTCGCGCTGCCGCGGCTCACCATCCGGCGCAGCACCGGACCGGTCACCTTCGCCTCGATCATGGCCGGGGGCGACAAGCCGATCTTCCGCCGGGATCGTCTGTTGACGGCGGGGTGGGCGGCTGTCCGAGGCTCCCGGCGGGCCGGAAAGCGGGTACTGGGGCATGTATGAGCGTGCGATCGCGACCCGAGCGGCCGGCGAGGACTGCACACCCGGTCCCGGGTCCACCCGGGGCCGGCGGGGACACGACCGGAACAGTCCTCGCTTCCTGCAGAACGCCTATGCCCTCGTGCTCAACACCGGGATCTCGGGCGTCCTGGGCCTGGCCTACTGGGTTCTCGCGGCGCACTACTACGACGACACCGACGTCGGTCGGGGATCGGCGGCCATCTCGGCGCTGATGCTGCTGACGGGGTTGGTGTCGGTGAACTTCGCGGGCACGCTGAACCGTTTCATCCCCGAAGCCGGGCGACGCACCACTACCGTCGTCGTAGGCGTCTACGTCGTCACCTCCGCCGTCGTGGCCGTCCTCGCCGTGGGTCTGCTCTTCGCTCTCCACATGATGGGAGGGCCCGCCTACGACATCCTCCGGGAGCCGGGAACCCGGATCTGGTTCGTCGCCGCGGCGGTGGCGGCGAGTGTGATCACGGTGCAGGACAGCGTGCTGACCGGGTTGCGGGTCGCCGTATGGGTTCCGGTATGGAACGCGGTGTTCGCCGTGTCCAAGCTGGTCCTGCTGGTGGTGCTGGCGGAGACGCTGCCCCGGTCGGGAGTGTTCTTCTCCTGGATCGTGCCGATGATCGTCGTGATGTTCCCGGTGAACCTGCTGATCTTCGGCAGGCTTCTCCCACGTCATGTACGCACCGCCCCCTCCGCCTCGCAGTTGACAGCCGCGCAGGTGGGACGATTCTTCGCGGCCGACTATCTCGGTGCGCTGTTCCTGTACGGAACCATGTTCCTCGTACCGATCCTGGTGGCGGTTCGGGTGCAACCGCACACCTATGCGTACTTCTTCATCGCCTGGTCCGTCGCAACCATGATGAATCTCGTCGCCGTCAACATGGCCGTGCCCGTCGCCGTAGAAGGAGTGTGCGATCCGGCGCGCCTTGCCGACTACTGCCGCTCCGCTTTGACCCGCGCCCTGTGCCTGCTGATGGTCGGAGTCGTAGGGATTGGCCTTGCCGCTCCCTACGCCCTCGGTCTCCTCGGAGCCGGGTACCTCGACGCCGTGCCGCTGCTGCAGTTGCTGGCCTTCGCGAGCCTGCCCAGTGCAGTGGTGGACATCTACCTCGGAACTCTGCGGGCACGGACCGAGCGCCGGCGGATCATCGCGGTGCAGACGCTTCGGGCCACAGCGGTATTGGGCCTGGTCGTCCTTCTGCTGCACTACAACCAGGTGTTCCTGCGCTTCGGCGATCCCAGGCTCACGGCGGTGGGAGCGGCGGTCCTGCTCGGCCAGCTCGTCGCGATGTTGGCAGTGCTTCCGGAACTCGGGAGGCTCCTCGGTTGGTGGCGGCACTCCTCGTCGATCCCCGCCGACGAGGAGAACGCATGTCCTTGATCTACACCGACACGGACAGATCCGTCCCGACGACCGCCGGACTCCGGCGCGCCGAGGGTGGAGAGCGACCCACCTCCTTGCGTGCCGGTCACCGGCGTGTGCTCGTGGGGGTGCTCTGTCTCCTCACGGCGGGGGCGGTCGTGCTGTATCTCGTCGAGATGCCTGCGGTCGATCTGAATGCCATGACAGGCTCGGGGCTGATCTCGGTCCTGCCGGTGACGACCCTGTGCGGAATGGCGCTCCTGGTCGTCGTATACATCGGTTCCCTGTCTCTGCGGCAGGCCTGTGTCTGGCTCCTCTGTGTCCAGCTGCTGCTGCTCGTTCTCATGTTGCACGGCATCACCGTGCTGCTCGAGTCCGAGCCGCGGTTCGCAATCAGCTGGGTCCATGCCGGCTTCGTCGAATTCGTCGATCGCACCGGCACCACAGCGGCCGGGCTCGACGCCCGGTGGTCCTGGCCCGGCTTCTTCGGCCTCGCGGCATTCTGGGTCGGTTCCGGCGATCTCGGGGCGCTCTACCCCGTGATGATGCTGGCACCGATCGTGCACAACCTCCTCTACCTGGTGGCCCTCGGACTGTTGATGAGCTGCCTGAAGATGTCCTGGCAGGCGAAGTGGCTGGCAGCGATGTTCTTCTGTCTCCTCAACTGGATCGGGCAGGACTATTTCGCTCCTCAGGGGTTTGCGCTGCTGCTCTACCTGCTTCTGGTCGCTTTCCTCGTCAAGTGGTTCCGCGTTCCCGAGGACGCGGCGAGGGACCTCCCCGGACCTGCACGTGCTGTGCGCCGACTCTGGCGATGGGCCTGGGGAGGGGCAGAACGGGGCGAGCTGCCGGCTCGGGCCACCGGATCGTCGGAACGGGTCGTCGTGCTCGCCGTCGTCGTGGGCCTGTTCGCCACTGCCACCGTCAGTCATCAGCTGACCCCCTTCGCCATGATCGTCGCCACAGCGGGGCTGGTCGTCGCACGTCGGTGCACGCTCATCGGTCTGCCGGTGTTGCTCGGGGTCGTCGTCCTTGCCTGGATCAGCTACATGACCCAGGAATACTGGGCGGGCAATCTCAACGACGTCGTGAGCGGTGTCGGGGATGTGGGAGGTACCGTCTCCTCGAACATCGCCGACCGGGCCAGTCTCGGGGATGCCGCACACCAGCTGGTCGTGCGCGCACGAGTGCTCACCACGCTGACGGTCTTCCTCGCCGCGGGTGTCGGATTGCTCCGCCGACGACGGCACGGTATCGAGGACCGTGTGTTGCTCGTGCTTCTCGCGGCACCGATCGGCCTGGCTTTCATGCAGAGCTACGGCGGCGAGATGGCTTTGCGCATATACTTGTTCGCACTCGCTCCTGCCAGCGCGCTCGTCGCTCTTGCATTGTTCCCCCGGCCCGAAGCCCGTCCCTCCGTCCTGGCCCGCTGCGCCGCAGGCGTCTGCGCGTTGGGGATGCTGCTCACCTTTTTCGTCACCCGCTACGGCAACGAGGCGTTCGAACGGATTCCGGCAGGTGCTGTCGACGCGATCGGGACGATCTACGAACAGACCTCCCACAAGGTGAAATTTCTCTACGTCACCGCCGTCCCGGACCTCAATTCCACCCCCTTCATGCCCCTCGGGTACCGAGATGTGGAACGAGTGCAGTGGACGAACACGATGGCACCACTCGATCCGACCGATGTGACCGAGGTGCTACAGGCTCTGCGGGACCAGGGACCCGGGGGATATCTGGTCACCACCCGAAGTCAGGAGGCGTTCGTCATGTTCGGTCAGGGATATCCCGTGGGCTGGAACGACGAGTTCCGCAGCACGCTCGCCTCCACCCCCGGAGTCCGAGTGATCGTCGAGAATCCGGACGCCACCGTCTACGCCCTCGATCAACCGCTCGGGTCGACGCCCGAACCACTCGTACCACCACCGACCGGACTTCAGGTGTGGCGGACACCGTGGACCCCCGTCGGCGTGGGGTTCCTGGTTCTGCTGCTCGGCGTGCTCGGCACACGTGAGGTGTGGCGGATCCGTCTGCCGTCCTCCGAGCACCGGCGACTGCGTGCACTCACCTTCGCTTCGATCCCGCTCCTGATCGGATTCGTGGTCGTCGTCCTCGAGCGTTTCGTGTTGTTGACGTCCTGAACGAACCCGCGAGCCGGAACCGACTGCCGATCAACTCCTACCGAACGGCTGAACCATGACTCACACAACCTTTCCCGAACCGTCGAGAAGGCTCGCCGACACCGGCGTCCTCGGCGACGTGATCGCGGACTTCGACGACGTCGTCCGGGTCCACGCGGAGAACGCCGCCGTCGAGGACAACGGTGCGGTCGTCACCTACCGAGACCTCGCGGAACGCGTACGCGTCACCGCATCGCGTTACCGGGCGCGTGGATTCGGATCCGGCCTCTCGTCGCCGCCCGTCGGTATTCTGGTCTCGCATACACCCGCCGTGGTGGAACACCTGCTCGGTGTCCTGTACGCCGGAGCCACCTACTGCCCGATCGACATCGCGCTTCCGGTCGCCCGCAAGCAGTCTCTCGCCGCCGCACTCGGGGTGGATCGCCTGTTCGCGGCGAGCCGGGAACTGCACGAAGCGACAACCCTCGGGATCCACACGATCGACGGGGACCCGGTGGAGGTCGACGTCGAGCCGTACTCGCCGTCGAGTCGGGGCGACGACCCCGCTTACGTACTGTGCACCTCGGGGTCGACGGGAACGCCCAAACCGGTGGTGGTCTCACGGCGGGCACTGACCACCACCGTGCGTGCTCTACGCGAACTCTTCGCGATCACCCCGGACGACCGGGTGCTCCAATTCGCGTCTCTCGGCTGGGACACCTGTCTGGAGGAAATCCTGCCGGCATTGACCGCCGGCGCGACCCTGGTCTTCGACAAGGCCGCACATGCGGGAACCTTCCCGCCGTTCCTGCGTATGCTCGAGGATCGACGGATCACCGTGCTCGACCTGCCGACGGCCTTCTGGCACGAACTCGTGCTCCACCTGTACGAGGAACAGGCCGGACTTCCGGACAGCGTCCGGCTCGTGGTGATCGGCGGCGAGCGGATCGACCCCACACGCCTGCGGCAATGGCGTGATCTCGACCTCGGTCACGTCCGGCTGCTCAACACCTACGGGTGCACCGAGACGACGATGATCACCCATGCGGTGCAGCTGAACGGTCCCGGCACCGAAGCGGTGGTCACCGACCCCGACGCCGACGCGCCGATCGGGCGACCGTTGCCCCACCTGCGCGATCACGTCACCGAGGAGGGGGAACTACTCGTCTCGGGACCGTCGCTCGCCACCGGCTACGGCGGGTTGCCGGAGCTCACTGCGGCTGCCTTCCCGGTCGCCGACCACGGTTCCGGGCCGACCCGGTGGTTTCACACCGGCGATCTGGTGACCCGCGGCGCCGACGGGTTGCTGTACGCACGCGGCCGTGCCGACGAACAGGTGAAGGTCCTCGGTGTCCGCGTACATCCTGCCGAGGTCGAAGCCCGGCTGACCGCACATCCTGCGGTGGCGGGTGCCGTGGTGGTGGGGGAGCGCCTGCTCGGCCGGACATCGCTGACCGCCTACGTGGTGCGGACGGGTGAGACGTCACAGGCCGAACTGAAACATTATCTGCGAGAGCACCTTCCCAGTCAATTTGTTCCGTCACGAGTGAAATTCGTTGCCGCGCTGGCATACACGTCCAGCGGAAAAATCGATCGGGAGGCAACGCGGCGTGCCGTACCCGACAGTGCCAGCAAAGGAGCAGAACGATGACCACCGACTACATTGTCCGCATCTTCCGCAGGGTCCTCGACACGAACGCTGTGGACGAGCACTCGGACTTCTTCGACCTCGGCGGCGATTCACTGCTCGCCACCCGGGTACTGAGCGCGATCGCCCGGGACTGTGGCACGGAACTGTCGTACGACGAATTCGCCGATGATCCTTCTCCGGCAGGGCTGTTCGTCCGGATCGCGGCGGTGGCGTCATGAGAGGGGACACGATGCGCGTCGTCATCGTCGGTGCCGGACTGGCCGGGCTGACCGCCGCTGTCGAATTGGTGGCGGCCGGGGCGGAGGTCACCGTCCTCGAGGCTCGCGATCGTGTGGGTGGGCGGATGCACGGCATCTCTGCGACCGCAACCGCAGTCGCCGACGGGGGCGCCGCTTATCTGGGAGTGCGACACACCGCGCTGCTCGAGCAGGTGGAGGAGTACGGACTGCACCTGGCCTCCACCGGCATGGTGGGGGACAGCACGTTCCTGGTGTCGGATCGGCGGACGACCACCGCCAGCCGAGTGCCCCCACTGGACGCGGTCGCACTCGGCGACCTGTTCGACCGGCTCGAGGACCTCGTCGCGTCGGTGCGACCGGATGCGCCGTGGTCGAGCCCGCAGGCGGAACGCCTCGATCGGGTCACGGCCGCCCGCTGGCTCGCCGACGAGGTGACTCATCCCGACGCACGGACCTTCTTCCCGTTGTTCCTCGGCGAGATGATGGCCGCCGATCCCGCTGCGATCTCCGTCCTGCACATGGCGTTCTATCTGCGATCCGGTGGGGGAATTCGCTACCTCAACGCGTTCGAGGGCGGTGCTCAGCAATGGCGGATCGACGGCGGCGCACACCTGTTGTGCGAGGCGCTCGGCGACCGGCTGGGCGACCGGATACGGCTGAGCAGCCCTGTCTCGGCGATCGAGCAGGGCGATGACGGGGTCCTGGTGCGGTGCGTCGCCGATGAGGACGGCCGGTCGTCCGAATACCGAGCCGACCGGGTCGTCGTCGCCGTACCGCCACTGCTGGCCGAACGGATCGACTTCCTGCCCGGTCTGCGTACCCCGCGGGCCACCGCGGCCACCGGGCGCGGTTGCGCGGTCAAGGTGCATCTCGGTTATCCGGATCCGGTGTGGCGCGAGAGCGGCCTGTCCGGGTGGTCGGTGAGTACGGACGGACCCTTGCTCTCGACCGTCGACGATTCTCCACCGGACGGATCCGCCGGTGTGCTCACCGGGTTCGTGACCGGAGCGGAGGCGATCGCTTACTCGGCCCTGCCCGGCGACCGGCAGAAGGAAGCGGCACTGGCCCACACCCACCGCCTCTTCCCACAGTTGCCGCCGCCGACGCACTTCGCGGTGACCGACTGGCTCCGCGAGAAGTACAGCAGAGGCTGCTACGCAGCGCTGTTCGGTCCGGGGGACTGGCTGCAGCTGGGACCGACACTGACCGAACCGCACGGTCGGGTCCATTGGGCCGGCACCGAAACCAGTCTCGAATTCTTCGGGTTGATGGAAGGAGCCATCAGGTCCGGCCGGCGGGTCGCGACCGAACTGATCCACGGCGCCGAATCGGCGATCCCGTCACGAAAGGTCCTGTCGCGATGACCACCTACCTCGACACCGAACAGACAGGTTTCACAGCCGTCGCCCATCAGCCCTACACCTACGTCCGACGGAGGCTGTCCGAACCCGATTGGCGGCGCTATCCGGGCTGGGCAGCGGTCACCGAAGCCGAGTGGCGCGATCCGCAATGGCAGCGTGCGCACTCGGTCAAGAACATCGCCCAGTTGCGCGCGGTGGCGGGAGACCTGCTCGACGAGCGGTTCTACGACGACCTGTATGCGGACCAGCAGCAACGAGCGACCATGTCGATGCTGTTGCCTCCACAGATGCTCAACACCATGGCACCGCACCATGTCCGGGGATCGCGTGAGTTCACCGACGCGTTCTACGCCGATCCCATCCGCCGCTACATGCTGCCGGTGCTCAGCGACCGCGAATCGGACTGGAGTTCCCATCCGTACGCCGAACGCGACTCGCTGCACGAGAGTGACATGTGGGTAGTCGAGGGACTGACACACCGGTACCCGACCAAGGTTCTCGCTGAGCTGCTGTCGACCTGCCCGCAGTACTGTGGGCACTGCACGCGCATGGATCTGGTCGGCAATTCCACGCCTACGGTCGGCAAGAGCAAGCTGACCCTGCATCCGGTCGATCGGCAGGAGCGGATGCTGGATTACTTGCGCGCCACCCCGACCGTACGAGACGTCGTGGTCTCCGGCGGCGACGTGGCCAACCTGCCGTGGCCGAGACTGGAATCGTTCCTCCTGCAGTTGCTCGAGATCGATACCATCCGCGACATCCGGTTGGCGTCGAAGGCTCTGGCCGCGCTGCCGCAACACTGGTTGCAGCCCAAGGTCGTCGAGGGAGTCGAACGCGTGGCCCGCCTCGCCGCGGCCCGCGGGGTCAACCTCGCACTGCACACCCACATCAACCATGTGCAGTCGGTGACACCGCTGGTCGCGGAGGCGACCCGCGCGCTGCTCGACGTCGGGTTGCGTGACGTACGGAACCAGGGGGTGCTGCTACGTGGGGTGAACGCCACCGCAGTAGACCTGCTCGACCTGTGCTTCGCCTTGCAGGGGGAGGCGAACATCCTGCCGTACTACTTCTACATGTGCGACATGATCCCACACGCCGAACACTGGCGGACGGCACTGTGGGAGGCCCAGCAGCTGCAACTGGAAATCATGGGATACCTTCCCGGATTCGCAACCCCGCGCATCGTGTGCGACGTGCCTTACGTCGGGAAACGGTGGGTCGATCAGGTGGTCTACTACGACCGGATCCGAGGGATCTCGCACTGGAGCAAGAACTACCGTACCGGACTCGACGGATCGGACCCCGATGCCCTCAGCCGGGTCTATCCCTATTACGACCCGATCGGCAGTCTCCCCCCGTCGGGTCAGGCATGGTGGCGCAAGACATGCGCATCCCGCGGCGCAGCGTCGTCGACTGTGCACGAGGAGGGATCATGAGCGGCCGATCGCGGGTGGCACCTGTCCCGATCACCGATGCCGACGTCGCCGACGTAGCGGAGTTCCTGCGCGTCAACCACAATCCCCGAGTGCCCTGGGAACGGGCGATCGCGGCGGTGCCGTGGAAGGTGGAGGCACCGAACTTCGGTTTCATGCTCCGGGACGGCGGATCCGTCGTCGGCACACTGTTGGCCCTGTATTCGGAACGGACAGTGGCGGGGCGGACGGAGCGGTTCTGCAACATGAGTTCGTGGTGCGTGCTTCCCGAGTACCGCTCCGGAAGCCTGTCGTTGCTCAGGGCATTGCTGGCGCAGGAGGGTTACAACTTCACGGTGTTGTCTCCTGACGACGGACCGCAGGAGATCCTTGCCTGGCACAAGTTCCGCCACCTCGACACATCGGCGGCCCTTGTCCCCAATCTTCCGTGGCCGAGCCTTCCCGGCCGGACGCGGATCAGTGCCGATCCGGAGGTCATCGAACGGACGCTTTCCGGTGCGGAACTGGAGCTCTACCACGATCACGCCGGGGCACTCGCCGCGAAGCACCTCGTGCTGATCCGGGGGAGGAGATCCTGTTACGTGATGTACCGGACGTTCCGGTATCGGGGACTGCCGGTGTTCGCGATCGTCCTTCACGTCGGGGACCCCGGCCTGTTCCGGCGCGCCCTGCGACCGCTGTCCCGGCATCTGCTGGTGCGGCACGGACTTCTGGCGACGCTGGTCGAAGTGCGGACTGCCGGCCCTCGGCCCGCTCTGTCGTTCCCGCTGAACAACTGGCCGAAGATGTACCGCAGCGAAGACCTCACTGCCGGAGCGATCGACGATCTGTACAGCGAACTCGTATGTGTGCCCTGGTGACGCGAGACCCGGTGACCGGTCGACCGGAGCCGTGGCCGGAAGGAAGTGGATCGACATGGTGGACACGATGATCGATGCGGCCGTACTCCTCGTCGCGGCGGTCGCAGTGGTATTTCTGGTGCTCGTGGTGGTGAACACGGGGCTGTTCCTCGTGCTCCGGGCACGTATCCCCCAGAAACCACTGGCGAACTCCGAGTGACACGGCATGGCCGTCACAGGGGACACGGGGCCGTGACGAACCCCATGCGGACGCAGGGATCACCCCTGCGTGGGACCCGCCGGTGGACCACCCTGGGGTTGCCCGTCGTCGTGGCCGTGACGGCGCTGGTCCTCGCTTTGTGTCAATGCAGGCCGGGACTGCCCTCCGCCGGCGAAATGAGCGATACACGCTGGCCCGGGTGGGGATTCACGCACACCCAGTTCAGTGCCGACGACGGTGATCCCGCAGCGGTGGCAGCCGTCGGGGAGGCAGTCGAGGCAGAGCCGATGGTACAGGCGCAGGCCATCATGGGATGGGGAGTGGACAATCCCGAACCTTCGCCCGGCCGGTACGACTTCCGCAGCCTGGACCGCCGGATGGAGTTCATCCGCCGCAGCGGCGGCCTCCCGGTGATCGTCCTGTGCTGTGCCCCGGACTGGATGAAGGGTGGAGCAGACGGGGAGACCGACTGGGACCGGTTGGAGGACGCACCGCTTCCCGAGCACTTCGCTGATTTCGCCGCACTGAGTGCCACCGTCGCCGAACGCTATCCCTACGTGCGCCACTTCGTGGTGTGGAACGAGTTCAAGGGCTTCTTCGACGACGAACTCGGCCGCTGGGATGCGCGAAGCTACACCGATCTCTACAACCTCGTCTACGACGCGGTGAAGTCGGTGGATCCGGCCAAGCAGGTCGGCGGCCCGTACATCGAGTTCGCGAGCCGACCTCCGGGTTCACCCGGCACCTCCGAGTACCTGCAGGGTCCCTGGGGAGCCGTGGACCAACGATCGATCGACGCCTTCGTCTACTGGAACCTGAGCAGGAAGGGTGCCGACTTCGTCGCGGTCGACGGCCACGCGAGCATCACGCAGGGCGCTCCGGACGAATTCACCGCAGTCGGAAAGTTTGCCGCGGTCACGACCTGGCTCCGCACGATGGTCACCGTGCCCGTCTGGTGGACCGAATGGTATGTGGAACCGTCGGAACCGTCCTGGTCACCGGAACACAGGATCGCGCTGCGTGTCGCCGCGATGATCGAACTCGCGAGCAGCGGCGCCGAGACGGTCCTGTACTGGAATCCGCGACAGTACGGACCGGAATGCGTCGAGTGCCTGTGGACGAACACGTGGGACCCCGGTGGGGGACGGACTCTGCCCTTCCTCGACGAACTCCAGCGCTTCGCGGCATCCTTCCCGCCGGATGCTCAGCGCCGGAAGATGGAACTCGACGAGGGGCTGCTGGGCCTCGAATCCGACCGTGCCCGGGTGATCGTCAACACCACCGACGAATGGGTCGACGCATTCGTGGACGGCCGGCGGCTCGAATGGGGACCCTACGAAACCCGGTGGTTTCCGCTCGACGGTTCATGGTCGGGCGCGTCGAAGAGCTGGTCGCGATGAGTGATGAGCAGGAACTTTCTCCACTGGATGTCGAATCGGCGCCCTACCGTTCGTATAGAGGGTGAGAGGCCGGAACCGCCGGCCGCCGAGGGGAAGGACCCCCGACATGGCGCAGTACCTGCTGAGCATCTACCAGCCCGACGGCGAACCGCCGTCACCGGAGTTCCTCGAGCCGATCATGAAGAAGGTCGAGGCGTGGCAGAACGAGATCCGGGAGGCCGGGATCTGGGTGTTCTCCGGCGGCCTGCACCCACCGGACACGGCGACGGTCGTGCGCACAGACGAGGGGCGCACGGTGACCACCGACGGTCCGTACATCGAGGGTAAGGAGCATCTCGGCGGTTTCGACGTCATCGATGTGCCCGACCTGGACGAGGCGCTGAAGTGGGCGCGCGGTCTCGCCGACGCCACCACACTGCCCATCGAGGTGAGGCCCCTGGCGTTCGGATCCTGCGCCGGATGACGTGCACACCTCGATGACCGGGTCCTCCGCCGCCGACATCGGACGTGTCTTCCGTGAGGAGTACGGCCGGGCGGTCGCCGTGCTCACCCGCGTCCTCGGCGACATCGACGTCGCCGAGGACGCGGTGCAGGACGCCTTCTCGACCGCCGTCGAACGGTGGCCCGGGGAGGGGATCCCGCCGAGCCCGGCCGGATGGATCATCACCACCGCCCGTCGCCGGGCGATCGACAGGGCGAGGCGGGAGGCCGCACGCTCGGTCAAGCACGCCGAGGCGGACCTGCTCCACCCGGCATCCGGCGTCGCGTTCGACCCCGAGGCAGTCGACTCGCCCGAAATCCCCGACGATCGCCTCCGTCTGATCTTCACCTGTTGTCACCCGGCGCTCGCGCCTGCGTCGCGAGTCGCGCTGACCTTGCGGCTGCTCGGCGGACTCACCACCGCGCAGATCGCCCGGGCCTTTCTCGTTCCCGAAACGACGATGGGGCAACGGATCTCCCGCGCCAAGCGGAAGATCCGCGACGCGCGCATCCCGTTCCGTATCCCGTCTCCGGACGAGTTTCCCGAACGCCTCGACGCGGTGCGGTCCGTGCTCTATCTCGTGTACACCGAGGGCCACACGGCGAGCGCCGGACCCGAACTCGCCGACACGGACCTGTGTTCGGAGGCGGTGCGGCTGGCGCGTGTGCTGGCCGGGTTCGTTCCCGGCGATCCCGAGACCACCGGACTTCTTGCCCTGATGCTCCTCGGTGAATCCCGGCGCCCGGCGCGGACGGGACCCGGCGGCGAACTCGTCCTGCTCGCAGACCAGGACCGCTCGCGGTGGGACCGCGCGCTGATCGACGAAGGGCAGGCACTCGTGCGGCGCACCCTGCGCTGGAACAGGCCGGGGCCCTACCAGATCCAGGCCGCGATCGCCGCAGTGCACGCGGACGCGCCCACCTTCGAGGACACCGATTGGGTGCAGGTCGTCGCGCTCTACGACCTGCTGATGGCCGCGGACCCCACCCCGGTCGTCGCGTTGCACCGGGCCGTCGCACTCGCCGAAATGGAGGGTCCCGCAGTCGCTCTCGGGATCGTCGACCGCCTCGACCTCGAGCCGTACCACGTCTTCCACGCCGTCCGAGCCGACCTGCTCGCCCGCCTCGGCCGGATCACCGAGGCGAGCGAGGCATACGCCACCGCCGCCGCGCGCACGGAGAACACGATCGAACGCGCCCATCTCCTGCGCCGGCGCGACGAACTCCGGGGCTCGCTCAGGTAACCGGTGTCGTGCCGGTCGTCGTTTCGGACTCGGGAACCGAACGCTGCCACGGCCACCGGCCGTCGATCTCCAGCTGTAGCGACCAGCTCAGGAAGGTGCGGATGAGCACGATGACCGCCAGCACACCCACCGATGTGAAGGTCGGCGTGACGGCGACGGTCTTGATGATGTCGGCGGCGACCAGGAATTCGAGGCCGAGCAGGATCGACCGGCCGAGATTGCGCCGGTACGGCTCGTAGATTTCCGAACCCGGCCCGCCCCGCCGGGCGGTCGCCGCGATCCACGTCGCCGCCAACGCGCCGATCACCATGACGCCGACTCCGACGACGTCGATGGCCGTGCCCACGTGTTCGAGCAGCGACGAAATCTCCATTCGACCAGAACCTTCCGACCGGAACCGACAGACTCCGGCAATCCTCGCAGGACGATCGACGCACCGTGCGGCTTTGTCCACAGGAGGTGTGCCTGTCCACAGGGCCGGGCCGGACACCGCGCGAACACCATGCCGGCGAGTGCGGATGGGGGATGCTCCGGGTCGTGACAGGGGAAACGGTGGGTGTGCTCGCGACGGTGGTCCTCGGTGTGGGCGTGGGAGCGATCGTGCGCGTGGTGGCGGGAGGAATGGCCGGTCGTCGGCCACCGCCGGGTCTGTGCGAGGCGGCATGCGCGGCAGCCGCACTCGTCGCGGTCTCGATCACCACAGGTGCCGCGGTCGTCGGAGCAGCGATGTTCGGATGGTGGTGCGTGTGCCTGAGCGCCGTGGACCTGCTCGTGCGGCGTCTGCCGAACGTGCTGACGCTCGGGGGAGCGGGCACGATCCTTGGCGTGGCCGCGGCGACGGGGCACGGCCGGGCGGCGTTCGCCGGTGCACTTCTGCTCGCGGCACCGTTGTTGATCACCCACCTCGTGGTGCCGCGGTCGGTGGGTGCGGGTGATGTCAAACTCGCCCTCGGTCTCGGGGCCGTCACCGGACTCGCCGGCCCCTCGGCGGTGCTCCTCGGTGCACTGCTCCCATCCGTCCTCACCGCAGGTGCGGCCCTGTTTCTGCGGCTCCGGGAGGCCGGCCGCGGGGGAGCGCGTGCCGCTCCGCGCGTGCTTCCGCACGGACCGTCGATGTGCGCCGCCGCGGCACTGGCGGCGATCTCGACGGGTTGACCAGGGGCGGCATGTCGAGGTGGCGGACGAACATGGAAGGATGGACGTGTGCTGCGTTGGATAACTGCTGGAGAATCCCATGGTCCCGCCCTCGTCGCGATGCTCGAGGGGATGGTCGCCGGAGTCGAGGTGACGTCGAACGACATCTCGGAGCAACTCGCGCGACGGCGACTGGGCTACGGCCGCGGCGCACGCATGAAGTTCGAGGCCGACAAGGTCACCGTGATCGGTGGCGTCCGGCACGGACGCACCCTGGGCGGCCCGATCGCGATCGAGATCGGCAACACCGAGTGGCCCAAGTGGGAGACCATCATGGCCGCCGACCCGGTCGATGCCGAACTGCTCGAAGGCCAGGCGCGCAACGCGCCGCTGACCCGTCCCCGCCCCGGCCACGCCGACTTCGCGGGCATGCTCAAGTACGGCTTCGACGACGCGCGTCCCGTCCTCGAGCGTGCCAGCGCCCGGGAGACCGCAGCACGCGTGGCGGCCGGCACCGTCGCCCGGAACTTCCTGCGCCAGGCGTTCGGCGCCGAGGTCGTCTCGCACGTCATCTCCATCGGCGCATCCGATCCCTATGTCGGCCCCGAACCCGGTGCCGACGATCTCGCCGCGATCGACGCGAGCCCCGTGCGCGCCTACGACAAGGCCGCCGAGGAATCCATGATCGCCGAGATCGAGGCCGCGAAGCGCGACGGTGACACCCTCGGCGGGATCGTCGAGGTCGTGGTGCACGGTCTGCCCGTGGGCCTCGGTTCGTTCGTCAGCGGTGCCGATCGCCTCGATGCGCGACTGGCCGCGGCCCTCATGGGAATCCAGGCCATCAAGGGTGTCGAGGTCGGCGACGGCTTCGAGACCGCGCGCCGACGCGGCAGCGCCGCCCACGACGAGATGAAGCCCGGCCCCGACGGTGTGCTCCGTTCGAGCAACCGTGCCGGCGGCATCGAAGGCGGCATGACCAACGGTGAGGCCCTGCGCGTGCGGGCGGCGATGAAGCCGATCTCGACCGTCCCGCGTGCGCTGTCGACGGTCGACATGACCACCGGCGACGAGGCCGTCGCGATCCACCAGCGCTCCGACGTGTGCGCGGTGCCCGCAGCGGGTGTCGTCGCCGAGGCGATGGTCGCCCTCGTCGTCGCGCAGGCCGCCCTCGAGAAGTTCGGCGGCGACTCGCTCGCCGAGACCGTGAGCAACATCGACCACTACCTGAAGGGCATCGCGGCGCGGCCGCCGCGGTGATCTCATGTCGCCTCGCCTGGTACTCATCGGCCCGCCGGGAGCGGGCAAGTCGACGATCGGACGTCGGGTCGCGAACGCACTCGAACTGCTGTTGCTCGACACCGACGCCGAGATCGAGCGTGTGACCGGCCGGACCATCCCCGAGATCTTCTCCCAGGACGGCGAACCGGCCTTCCGGGAGATCGAGGAGGAGGTCGTCGCGCGGGCCCTCGACACCCACGACGGAGTGGTGTCGCTGGGCGGGGGAGCGATCCTCTCGGAGCGCACCCGCGCGCGACTGGCCGGCCACACCGTCGTCTATCTCGAGATCAGCGTGGCGGAAGGACTGCGTCGCACCGGCGCGGTCGGCGCCGCCGGAACCAGGCCGTTGCTGGCCGGCGGTGATCCGGCCCAGAAGTACCGCGACCTCATGCGTCGCCGCCGCCCGCTGTACCGGCAGGCGGCGACCATCCGGGTGCGCACCGACGGCCGGAGCCCCGGGCGGGTCGTCCAGCAGGTGCTCGCCAAACTCGAAGCGGCGGACGCCGCCACCAGCCAGACCATCAGCGAGGATCGGAGCCCCACACCGTGACCGAACCGGTACGCATCGACGTCGAGACCGCCCAGCCCTATCCGGTGATCATCGGCCGGGGACTGCTCGGCGACGTCGTCGAAGAACTGTCCGGCACGCGGACCGTCGCGATCTTCCACCAGCCGACGCTCACCGCGACGGCCGAGGCCGTGCGGGAGGCTCTCGCCGAGACCGGCATCGACGCCCACCGCATCGAGATCCCCGACGCCGAGGACGGTAAGGAGCTCGCCGTCGCCGGATTCTGCTGGGAGGTGCTCGGCCGCATCGGCCTGACCCGCTCGGACGCCGTCATCAGCCTCGGCGGCGGTGCCGCCACCGATCTCGCGGGCTTCGTGGCCGCGACGTGGATGCGTGGTGTGCGGGTCTACCACATCCCCACCACGCTGCTGGCGATGGTCGACGCCGCCGTGGGCGGCAAGACCGGCATCAACACCGAGGCGGGCAAGAACCTCGTCGGGTCGTTCCACGAGCCGTCGGCGGTCTTCGTCGACCTCGCGACCCTCGAGACGGTGCCGCGCAACGAGATCGTGGCCGGCCTCGCCGAGGTGATCAAGACCGGCTTCATCGCCGATCCGGTGATCCTCGACCTGATCGAGGAGAACCCCGAGGCCGCGCTCGATCCCGCCGGGACGGTGCTGCCCGAGCTCATCCGGCGCTCGGTGGAGGTCAAGGCGAAGGTGGTCGCGGCCGACCTCAAGGAGTCGAGCCTGCGCGAGATCCTCAACTACGGTCACACGCTCGGCCACGCCATCGAGCGTCGCGAGCGGTACCGCTGGCGTCACGGCGCCGCCGTGTCGGTGGGCCTGGTCTTCGCCGCCGAGTTGGGCCGGCTCGCCGGGCGTCTCGACGACGCCACCGCCGACCGGCACCGCGCGATCCTCGAATCCGTCGGCCTGCCGACCACCTACGATCCCGACGCCTTCGGCGATCTGCTCAAGGGCATGCAGACCGACAAGAAGAACCGTGCCGGCATGCTCCGGTTCGTCGTCCTCGACGGGCTCGCGAAGCCCGGCAGGCTCGAAGGGCCTGACCCGACCCTGCTCGCGGCGGCCTACTCCGAGGTCGCGCGCCAGGGCAAGGCCGACGCGGGAACCGTCCTGCTCTGACCTCCGCGTAGTCAGGCCGTCCGGTTCGACGCGGGCGGTCTCCACGACGGGTCGCGCCCGGTGAGTCCGATCAGGCGTTCCAGCGGCGGAGCGTCCTCGCCCACCCGGACGGCCGGACCGAACAGGCCACCCCCGTCGGCGACGCGTTCCTCGTCGGTGATGCTCTCCGCGAAGGCGGTACACGCGGCGATCTCGTCGGGCTCGCAGGAGTACTGCTGTCCCGTGGCGACGGCGAGGTCCCAGCCGTGGACGACGAGTTCGTCGAGCGTGACGAGTCCGGCGACCGGCGCGGGCAGGTCGAGGCCGCCCGCACGCGTCATGCCCTCCCAGGCCGCGGGATCGCTCCACGCTCCGCGAAGTTCGCCGAGCCGATCGGGAACGAGACGCCGCCAGTCCGGCGGCAGTTCGCTCGTGAGCTCCGGGGGAGTGTCGGTGTACGGGCCGATGTCCTTGCGCGCGGCGGCGGTGAAGGCGAGCGACAGGCCCAGCACGTGGTCGACGAGCGCACCGACGGAGATTTCGGAGCACGGTGTGGGCCCCGCCAAGTGGGCGTCGTCGATCCCTGCCAGGATGCGCTCCATGCGGCGGGTCGCGGGAGTCAGGTCGAGCGTCTCGGTGGTGTCGGTCATGGCCAGCTCCTCGAGGTCGGTTACGTGTACCGACCGTCACCGCGCCGAAAACTGAGCGCCCGCCCCCGGCATGCGGGGCGGGCGCTCAGCAGTGTTGCGGTCTCAGTGTTGCGGTGTCACTGCTTCGGATCGATCCTCGGGAACACCTCGGTGGGCGAGTCGTCGCTGCGCCAGGCGGGATCGGCCTGCTGTGCGGAGTTCGCGGGCGCCGAACCCGCGGACGCGGTCGCTGCGACCCCTGCGGGCGCGTGGTGCTCGTGGTGGACGGACCAGTCGTCGTCGCGGGCGGCCTTGCGCTCGTTCCGGCGCGCGAAGAACCGGCCCAGCGTCACCGCGGCCATCGCCGGCAGGAACACCAGGAGCACGGTGAACGCGGCACCGGAGGTGATCTCGAAGAACAGGGAGGTCACGCCCACCGGGATCGGGGTGACGGTGTCGACGAGCCAGGTGAGGACCCCGCCGACGAGTCCGGTGACCGCACCGGCGGCGAGCCAGCGCATCGTGAGGTCGTCGCCCTCGTCGGGTTCGGGATGGGCGCGGTGGTCGCGGATGCCGTCGAGGCCGGCCCAGACGAACGCTGCGACGACCACCACGGCGAAGCCCAGCCAGCGCAGTACCGATCCCTGCAACGGCCACTGGATGAGAGCGGCACCGAGCAGGACGCGCACGACCACGTGGACCAGGGCGAGCCCGAGTCCGCGGAGCAACCAGGGTTTCATGTACCTCAGCGTAACGGGTGGCGAAGCCGACAGTGTGTCCCGTCCCACAGCCGTGATCGCGGTAGGTTGAGCGATATGTCTGCCGACCACGCCTCCCGCCGTCGAGCGCTGCGTGCGCTGCTCGCCGAACGCGAACTCGATGCGCTGCTGGTGACCGATCTGACCGGTATCCGCTATCTCACGGGCTTCACGGGATCCAACGCGGCGCTGATCGTCTCGACCGAGGACGACGAGAACGAGACGCGCACCGTCATCTGCACCGACGGCCGCTATGTCACGCAGGTGGGGGAGCAGGTCCCCGATCTGCGGGCCGTGATCGCCCGGTCGTCGGCCGCGCACCTCGTCGCCGAGTTCGGAACCGGTTCTGCGCGTTGGGGATTCGAGAGCCACGTCGTCACGGTCGACGAACGATCGCGGTGGGACGATCTCGGCGTGTCCGTCCGCTTCGTTCCCGCTCCCGGACTCGTCGAGCAGCTGCGGGCCGTGAAGGACGAACACGAGATCGGTCTGTTGCGCGACGCGTGCGGTGCGGCCGATCGCGCACTGGCGGACCTCATCGCGGCGGGCGGCCTGCGTCCGGGACGAACCGAGAAGGAGGTCGCCCGCGACCTCGAATGGCGCATGTTCGAGCACGGCGCCGACGGCATCTCCTTCGAGACGATCGTCGCCGCGGGCGCCAATTCGGCGATCCCGCACCATCGCCCGACCGGCGCGGTCCTGGCGGAGGGCGACTTCGTGAAACTCGACTTCGGGGCGCAGATCGGCGGCTACCACTCCGACATGACGCGCACCTACGTGCTGGGCCGGGTCGCGGACTGGCAGCGTGATCTGTACGAGCTGGTCCTGCGCGCTCAGCAGGCCGGACGCGAGGCGCTCGCCCCCGGTGTCGACTGCGCCGCGGTGGACGCCGCGGCGCGCACCGTGATCGCCGAGGCGGGCTACGCCGACCTGTTCCTGCACGGGCTCGGTCACGGAGTCGGGCTCGAGATCCACGAAGCACCCGGAATCGGCGCGGCGGCGACCGGTACACTTGTCGCCGGTGCGGCGGTGACCGTCGAGCCGGGTGTGTACTTCTCGGGGCGCGGAGGCGTGCGGATCGAAGACACGCTCGTGGTGCGGGAGCATACTCCGGAGTTGCTCACGCTCACCGACAAGACATTGACCGTCGTTTGAGGGCGGTTCCTCGACCCTAGGAGACACGAACCAAGTGGCTGATACCAGTGACTTCAAGAACGGCCTCGTTCTGAAAATCGACGGACAGCTCTGGCAGATCATCGAGTTCCAGCACGTCAAGCCGGGCAAGGGCCCCGCCTTCGTGCGCACGAAGCTCAAGAATGTGACGTCGGGCAAGACCGTCGACAAGACCTGGAATGCCGGTGTCAAGGTCGAGACCGCCACCGTCGATCGCCGCGACATGACCTACCTCTACAACGACGGCACCGACTACGTCTTCATGGACGGCGAGACCTACGACCAGATCACCATCTCGCCCGAGCTGCTCGGCGACAGCGCCAACTTCCTCCTCGAGAACATGCCCGTGCAGGTCGCGACGCACGAGGACGTTCCGCTGTTCGTCGAGCTCCCGGTCACGGTCGAGCTCGTCGTCCAGCACACCGATCCGGGCCTGCAGGGCGACCGCTCCACCGGTGGCACCAAGCCTGCGACCCTCGAGACCGGTGCCGAGATCCAGGTCCCGCTGTTCATCAACACCGGCGACAAGCTCAAGGTCGATTCCCGTGACGGCAGCTACCTCGGGCGAGTGAATTCCTGAGTGTCCGGTAACCAGAAGAAGCTCGGGGCCCGCCACAAGGCCCGCAAGCGGGCCGTGGATCTGCTCTTCGAGGCGGAGGCCCGCGACGTGCATCCCGTCGACCTCGCCGCCGATCGCGTCGAACTCGCGATCGACGACGACCAGGTCGCGCCGGTGCCGGCATACGCGCAGACCATCATCCGCGGTGTCGCCGACAATCTCGACGAGACCGATCGGGTGATCGCCGATCACCTGCACGAATGGACGC
Source organism: Rhodococcus sp. AB351 (assembly GCF_049538275.1). Lineage (NCBI taxonomy): Bacteria > Bacillati > Actinomycetota > Actinomycetes > Mycobacteriales > Nocardiaceae > Rhodococcus > Rhodococcus sp. AB351. The sequence continues at coordinate 73,812 of NZ_JBMVFW010000002.1, read as the reverse complement.
TGGACCGTCTCCCCGCAGTCGACCGCGCGATCCTGCGCATCGCGGTGTGGGAGCTCTTCCACGCGACCGACGTGCCGCCCGTGGTGGCCGTCGACGAGGCGGTCGAGCTGGCGAAGCAGCTGTCCACCGACGATTCGCCGGCCTTCGTCAACGGGGTGCTCGGTCAGATCGTCGCCGTCGCCGACCAGGTGCGTGCAGCTGCCGCTGCCACCCTCGTCCGGCCGGCGCAGGAGTCGCAGGATCAGGGCTCGGACGAGTCCTGAATTCGTCACCCTCTTCGGGTGAGCGACGACACGAGGCACCGTGAGCGGGCCCGGTGGGAGTCTTCCCGCCGGGCCCGCTCACGCATCCGGGGTCTGTGTTGCGCTTCACCCGTCATCCGTGCCGGGGCGGACGTCGACGCTGATAGGCTCGACAACTGTCAGGCATCCTTTAACGATCCGTCCAGTGAGGCGGAGAAGGAGGTCGCTGCATGGCCGTGTCCGAGGACGGGTCCACAGCTTCTACCCCCACTACGTCTTCCGGTACCGGCGTGCCGGCGCGTGAGCTGCTCTCCGCTGCCGACGTCCACCGGACGATCTCGCGCATCGCGCACCAGATCATCGAGAAGACCGCGCTCGACACCCCCGAGGACGCACCGCGTGTCGTGCTCCTGGGCATCCCCACCCGCGGGATCACCCTCGCCCAGCGCCTCGCCGACCGCATCGAGGAATTCGCCGGCGTCCGTGTCCCGGTCGGCTCGCTCGACATCACGCTCTACCGCGACGACCTCCGCACGAAGCCGCACCGCCCGCTGGAGCGCACCTCGGTGCCCGAGGGCGGCGTCGACAACACCCTCGTCGTCCTCGTCGACGACGTCCTGTTCTCGGGACGCTCCGTCCGCGCCGCGCTCGACGCCCTGCGCGATCTCGGCCGACCCCGCGCGGTGCAACTCGCGGTCCTCGTCGACCGCGGCCACCGCGAACTGCCGCTGCGCGCCGACTACGTCGGCAAGAACGTGCCCACCGCGCGCAGCGAGGACGTCCGCGTACTGCTGACCGAACACGACGGGCGCGACGCCGTCGAGATCTCCGGAGGCAAGTCCCAGTGAAACACCTGCTCACCATCGCGGATCTGACGAAGGACTCCGCGACGGGGCTTCTCGACGAGGCCGAGCGGTTCGAGCAGGCACTGCTCGGGCGTGAGGTGCGCAAACTCCCCACGCTGCGCGGCCGCACCATCATGACCGTCTTCTACGAGAACTCCACCCGCACCCGCGTGTCCTTCGAGGTCGCCGGTAAGTGGATGAGCGCCGACGTCATCAACGTCTCGGCGTCCAGCTCGTCGGTGAAGAAGGGCGAATCGCTGCGCGACACCGCCCTGACGCTGCACGCCGCCGGCGCCGACGCGCTGGTGGTCCGTCACTCCGCCTCCGGTGCCGCACACCGGATCGCGCAGTGGACCAACGAATCCGGCTCCGGACCGGCCGTGGTCAACGCCGGCGACGGCACCCACGAACATCCCACCCAGGCCTTGCTCGACGCGCTCACCCTGCGCCAGCGTCTCGGCTCCATCGAAGGGCGCCGGATCGGCATCGTCGGCGACGTGCTGCACAGCCGCGTCGCCCGGTCGAACGCGCTGCTGCTGAGCATGCTCGGCGCCGAGGTCGTGCTCGTCGCTCCTCGCACCCTGCTGCCGGTGGGGGTGGAGACCTGGCCGGTGACGGTCGCCGATTCGCTCGAAGCCGAACTTCCCACCCTCGACGCGGTCATGATGCTGCGCGTGCAGGCCGAGCGCATGAACGGCGGGTTCTTCCCGTCCGCCCGCGAGTACTCGATCCGATACGGGCTCAACGCCAAGCGCGCGGCGTTGCTGCCGGAGCACGCCGTGATCCTGCATCCCGGCCCGATGCTCCGCGGCATGGAGATCGGCTTCCCCGTCGCCGAAGCCCCACAGAGCGCTGTGCTGCAGCAGGTGAGCAACGGTGTCCACGTGCGGATGGCGGTGCTCTTCCGCCTGCTCGTGGGCACGGAAGGGAACCTGTCGTGACCCACACTTCCCACCCGGGAGACACAGGAACAGGAGTGACACAGGTGACGCCGCAGGTGCTCATCCGCAACGTCCGCCTCTACGGCGAGGGCGACCCGGTCGACGTGCTGCTCGGCGACGAGCAGATCCTCGCGATCGGCACCGACCTCGAGGCCGACGCCGACGCGGAGATCGTCGACGGCACCGGGCAGATCGTGCTCCCGGGCTTCGTCGACCTGCACACGCACCTGCGTGAACCGGGCCGCGAGGACACCGAGACCGTCGATTCGGGCTCGGCTGCCGCGGCGCGCGGCGGGTACACCGCGGTGTTCGCGATGGCCAACACCGATCCGGTCGCCGACTCGGTGGTCGTCACCGACCACGTGTGGCGCCGCGGCCGCGAGGTCGGGCTCGTCGACGTCCACCCCGTGGGTGCCGTCACCGTCGGACTCGAGGGCAAGCAGCTCGCCGAGATGGGCACGATGGCCGCCGGCGTCGGGGGCGTGCGGATGTTCTCCGACGACGGCAAGTGCGTCTACGACCCGCTGCTCATGCGTCGCGCGCTCGAGTACTCCGCCTCGCTCGGGGTGCTCATCGCCCAGCACGCCGAGGAACCGCGGCTGACCGTCGGTGCCGTCGCGCACGAGGGACCGACCGCGGCGCGTCTCGGCCTCACCGGCTGGCCCCGCGCCGCCGAGGAGTCCATCGTCGCCCGCGACGCGCTGCTCGCCCGCGACGCCGGAGCCCGCGTGCACATCTGCCACGCGTCCACGGCCGGCACCGTCGAACTCGTCCGGTGGGCACGCTCGCAGGGCATCTCGATCAGCGCCGAGGTCACGCCGCACCACCTGCTCCTCGACGACTCGCGTCTCGAGAGCTACGACGGCATCAACCGGGTCAATCCGCCGCTGCGCGAGCGATCCGACGTCGAAGCGCTGCGCCGCGGCCTCGCGGACGGGACCATCGACTGTGTGGCCACCGACCACGCCCCGCACGCCGAACAGGACAAGTGCTGCGAGTTCTCGCAGGCGCGTCCGGGAATGCTCGGGCTCGAGACGGCGTTGTCCGTCGTGATCGAGACGATGGTCCGGCCGGGCCTGCTGGACTGGCGCGGCGTCGCGAAGGTCATGAGCGAGCGTCCCGCGGAGATCGTGGGCCTCGACGATCAGGGCCGGCCCCTCGAGGTGGGCGAACCCGCGAACATCGTGCTCGTCGACCCGGATACCGAGTGGACGGTGCACGGCCCCGACCTCGCGAGCATCTCCCACAACACGCCCTACGAGGACATGACCCTGCCGGGCCGGGTCACCACCACCGTGTTGCGCGGGCGGATCACCGCTCGCGACGGTGCGGTGTTCCCGCGCTCGACCGAAAGGTAGGAACCGACATGGATCGCTTCTTCATCACCGTCGGTTTCCTCGCGCTCTGGGTCGTGCTCGTGCTGCTGATGTGGAAGGGCTGGAAGGCACGTGCCCGACGTCAGCAGGACGCGGTCGGCGAACTGCCGACCGTGCCGGCCGAGCTGGGGGAGCGGCTCGTCGAACCGACCACCGGTCTGTACGTCGGCAGCACGCTCGCGCCGAGCTGGCAGGACCGCATCGCGGTCGGCGATCTCGGCCACCGCGCCAACGCGGAACTGACCCGATACCGATCCGGTGCCCTGCTCGAACGCGACGGTGCGTCCCCGATCTGGATCCCGCAGGACTCGATCCGCGCGATCCGCACCGAACGCGGTCTGGCGGGCAAGGTCATGTCCAAGGACGGGGTGCTGGTCATCCGCTGGCAGCTGCCCTCGGGCACGGAGGTCGACACCGGCTTCCGCGGTGACGACAAGTCGATCTACCCGCTCTGGACGAACGGGTCGGACGAAAAATCTTGAGACGGTGACGATCACAACGACGATGACGATCACGACGAACAACACGACGATCACGACACGCGAGATCTCAGCCCGTGCGGCCGGCTCTGGTGCGGTCGATAAGAACGGAGACAACGCATGAGCGGCAGAACATTCGGCGGCGGCACGGCTGTGCTGGTCCTCGAGGACGGACGGGTCTTCCGCGGCATCCCCTTCGGTGCGGTCGGACAGACCCTCGGCGAGGCCGTCTTCAGCACGGGCATGACCGGCTACCAGGAGACCCTCACCGACCCCAGCTACCACCGGCAGATCGTGGTGGCCACGGCCCCGCAGATCGGCAACACCGGCTGGAACCACGAGGACAACGAGTCCGTCGGCCCCACCGGCGACCACACCGAGTCCAAGATCTGGGTGGCCGGCTTCATCGTCCGCGACCCCTCGCGTCGCGTGTCGAGCTGGCGCGCCACCGGCTCGCTGCAGGACGAACTCGAGCGGCAGAACATCGTGGGTCTCGCGGGTATCGACACCCGCGCACTCGTGCGGCACCTGCGCACCCGCGGTTCGATGCGCGCCGGCATCTTCTCCGGCGACGCCCTCGCCTGGAAGGGTGACGACCTCGACATCGACGTCCTGCTCGACCGGGTGAAGAGCCAGCCCTCGATGCTCGGCGCCGACCTCGCCGGCGAGGTGAGCACCACCTCCGGTTACGTCGTCGAACCGACCGACGGGGACGCCCGCTTCACCGTCGCGGCCATCGACCTCGGCATCAAGACCAACACCCCGCGCATGTTCGCCCAGCGCGGCATCCGGGTGCACGTGCTGCCGTCCACCGCGACGCTGCACGACATCCTCGACCTGAAGGCCGACGGCGTCTTCCTGTCCAACGGCCCGGGCGACCCGGCGACCGCCGACGGCGCGGTGCACCTGACCAAGGAGGTGCTCGGCCAGGGACTGCCCCTGTTCGGCATCTGCTTCGGCAACCAGATCCTCGGCCGCGCGCTCGGCCTGGGCACCTACAAGATGAAGTTCGGTCACCGCGGCATCAACATCCCGGTGGTCGAGCACGAGACCGGTCGCATCGCGATCACCGCGCAGAACCACGGGTTCGCGCTCGAAGGCGAGGCCGGCCAGGAGTTCGACACCCCGTTCGGTCGCGCAGTCGTCAGCCACACCTGCGCCAACGACGGTGCGGTCGAGGGCGTCAAGCTCCTCGACGGCCGTGCCTTCTCCGTGCAGTACCACCCCGAAGCGGCGGCCGGACCGCACGACGCCGCCTACCTGTTCGATCGTTTCACCCGCATGCTCGAGGGAGAGAAGAACTGATGCCACGCCGTACCGACCTCTCCCACGTCCTGGTCATCGGGTCCGGCCCGATCGTCATCGGACAGGCCTGCGAGTTCGACTACTCGGGCACCCAGGCGTGCCGGGTGCTCCGCGAGGAGGGCCTGCGCGTCTCCCTGGTCAACTCGAACCCGGCCACGATCATGACCGACCCCGAGTTCGCCGACTCGACCTACATCGAGCCGATCACCGCCGACTACGTCGAGAAGGTCATCGCGACCGAGCAGGCCAACGGCACCCCGATCGACGCGGTGCTCGCGACCCTCGGCGGCCAGACCGCCCTCAACACCGCCGTCGCCCTGTCCGAGCGCGGCATCCTCGACAAGTACGACGTCGAACTCATCGGCGCCGACTTCGACGCGATCCAGCGCGGCGAGGATCGGCAGAAGTTCAAGGACATCGTCGCCAAGTGCGGCGGCGAGTCCGCCCGCTCGGCCGTCTGCTACACGATGGACGAGGTCCGCGCGACCGTCGCCGAACTCGGCTTCCCGGTCGTCGTGCGCCCCTCCTTCACAATGGGTGGCCTCGGCTCCGGCATGGCCTACAACGACGCCGACCTCGAGCGCATCGCCGGTGGCGGCCTCGCGGCCTCGCCCACCGCGAACGTGCTCATCGAGGAGTCCATCCTCGGCTGGAAGGAGTACGAGCTCGAGCTCATGCGCGACGGCGCCGACAATGTCGTCATCGTCTGCTCGATCGAGAACGTCGACCCGGTCGGTGTGCACACCGGTGACTCGGTGACCGTCGCTCCCGCGATGACGCTCACCGACCGCGAGTACCAGAAGATGCGCGACCTCTCGATCGCCATCCTGCGCGAGGTCGGTGTCGACACCGGCGGCTGCAACATCCAGTTCGCGATGGATCCGCGCGACGGCCGGCTCGTCGTCATCGAGATGAACCCGCGCGTGTCGCGGTCGTCGGCGCTCGCGTCGAAGGCCACCGGCTACCCGATCGCGAAGATGGCCGCCAAGCTCGCCATCGGCTACACGCTCGACGAGATCGTCAACGACATCACCAAGGAGACCCCGGCCTGCTTCGAACCGAGCCTCGACTACGTCGTGGTCAAGGCCCCGCGGTTCGCCTTCGAGAAGTTCCCCGGCGCCGACGGCACCCTCACCACCACCATGAAGTCGGTCGGTGAGGCCATGTCGATCGGCCGCAACTTCTCCGAGGCCTTCGGCAAGGTGCTGCGCTCGCTCGAGACGAAGTCCGCCGGCTTCTGGACGGGCCCCGAGGTCGAGGGCACCCTCGACGAGATCCTCGAGGAGATCCGCACCCCCACGGACGGCCGGTTCTACCGGATCGCCCGGGCCCTGGAGCTCGGTGCGACCGTCGAGCAGCTCTTCGACGCCACGAAGATCGACCCGTGGTTCCTCGAGCAGTTCGCGCACATCGTCGAGCTGGGCCAGGACGTCCGCAACGCAGAGCAGTTCGGTGCCACCGAGCTGCGCTACGCCAAGCACCACGGATTCTCCGACCGGCAGATCGCAGCCCTGCGCCCGTCGCAGTTCGCCTCCGAGGACGACGTGCGCGCCCTGCGTCAGGAGCTGGGCGTCCACCCGGTCTACAAGACCGTGGACACCTGCGCCGCCGAGTTCGAGGCGAAGACGCCGTACCACTACTCGACCTACGAGCTCGACCCCGCGGCCGAGTCCGAGGTCGCGGAGCAGCGCGACAAGCCGAAGGTGCTCATCCTCGGTTCCGGCCCCAACCGCATCGGCCAGGGCATCGAGTTCGACTACTCGTGCGTCCACGCCGCGCTGACGCTGTCCGAGGCCGGCTACGAGACCGTGATGGTCAACTGCAACCCCGAGACGGTCTCGACCGACTACGACACCGCCGATCGCCTGTACTTCGAGCCGCTGACCTTCGAGGACGTCCTCGAGGTCTACCGCGCCGAGTGCGAGTCCGGCACCGTCGCCGGCGTCATCGTCCAGCTGGGCGGCCAGACCCCGCTCGGCCTGGCGCGTCGCCTGAAGGCCGCCGGGGTGCCGATCGTCGGTACCTCGCCGGAGGCCATCGACCTGGCGGAGGACCGTGGCGAGTTCGGTCGCGTGCTCGACGAGGCCGACCTGCCGGCCGCGAAGTACGGCACGGCCACCACCTTCGAGGGTGCGCGCGAGATCGCCGCCGGCATCGGATACCCGGTGCTGGTGCGCCCGTCCTACGTGCTCGGTGGTCGCGGCATGGAGATCGTCTACGACGAGAAGGCGCTCGAGACCTACATCTCCAACGCCACCGAGATCTCCGACGACCGGCCGGTGCTCGTCGACCGCTTCCTCGACGACGCCGTCGAGATCGACGTCGACGCGCTGTGCGACGGCACCGACGTGTACATCGGCGGGATCATGGAGCACATCGAGGAGGCCGGCATCCACTCCGGCGACTCGGCGTGTGCGCTGCCGCCGATCACCCTGGGCCGCGCCGACATCGAGAACGTCCGCCGCTCGACTGCGGCGCTCGCGAAGGGCATCGGCGTCAAGGGCCTGCTCAACGTCCAGTACGCGCTCAAGGACGACATCCTGTACGTCCTCGAGGCGAACCCCCGTGCCTCCCGCACGGTGCCGTTCGTCTCCAAGGCCACCGCGGTGCAGCTCGCCAAGGCCTGCGCCCGGGTGATGCTCGGCGAGTCCATCGCCGAGCTGCGTGCCGCGGGCATCCTCCCGGCCGAGGGAGACGGCAGCGACATCCCCCTCGACGCACCGGTCGCGGTGAAGGAAGCGGTGCTGCCCTTCAACCGGTTCCGGCGTGCCGACGGCACGGGCATCGACACCCTGCTCAGCCCGGAGATGAAGTCCACCGGTGAGGTCATGGGCCTCGACGACGACTTCGGAACCGCATTCGCGAAGAGCCAGACCGCCGCCTACGGCTCCCTGCCGACCTCCGGCACGGTCTTCGTCTCGCTCGCGAACAAGGACAAGCGGTCGATGATCTTCCCGGTCAAGCACCTCGCCGACCTGGGCTTCCACATCATGGCCACTGTGGGAACCGCAGAGGTGCTGCGCCGCAACGGTGTTCCGTGCGAGCAGGTCCACAAGGTCTCCGGTGAGGACAAGCCGGAAGGCGCGCTCGACGTCGTCGACCGCATCCGTGCCGGCGATGTGGACATGGTCATCAACACCCCCTGGGGCAACGCCGGTCCGCGCGTGGACGGTTACGAGATCCGCAGCGCGGCGGTCGCCGCGAACATCCCGTGCATCACCACGGTGCAGGGTGCCTCCGCGGCCGTGCAGGGTATCGAGGCGGCACTGCGCGGCGAGATCGGAGTCAGCTCGATCCAGCGGATGCACGCGCGGCTGCGCGGCGTGCCCGCCGAACAGGCGTGACGCCGTTCGGGCAGCGACTCGCGGACGCCCTCGGGAGCCGCGGGCCGCTGTGCGTGGGCATCGACCCGCACCCGGGGCTCCTCACCGCGTGGGGGCTCGACGACGACGCCGACGGCCTGGCCCGGTTCAGCGAACTGTGCGTCGAGGCCTTCGGCGACACCGTCGCGGTCGTCAAGCCGCAGGTGGCGTTCTTCGAGGCGTACGGCTCCGCCGGTCTCGCGGTGCTCGAACGCACCATCGCCGACCTCAGGGAGGCGGGAGCGCTCGTCCTCGCCGACGCCAAGCGCGGCGACATCGGCTCCACGATGGACGCCTACGCGCGCACCTGGCTGTCGGACGGCTCTGCGCTGCGTTCGGACGCGGTGACCGTCTCCCCGTACCTGGGGTTCGGTTCGCTCGCCCCGGCGCTCGATCTGGCTGCCGGAACGGGCCGTGGGGTGTTCGTGCTCGCGGCGACCTCCAATCCCGAGGGCGCCCAATTCCAGCGCGCACGGCTCGACGACGGGCGCACCGTCGCGCAGGTCGTGGTGGACGAGTGCGCTGCCCGCAACAGCGCTGCCCGCACGGACGAGGCCGCAGAACTCGGCTCCGTGGGTGTGGTGGTCGGTGCGACCCTCGCCGAGGCACCGGACCTGTCCGACCTCCACGGGCCCATCCTGATGCCCGGAGTGGGGGCCCAGGGCGGCACTGCCGACGACGTGCGACGACTCGTAGGCGACCATCTGCGCGCGGTGGTGCCCAACGTCTCACGTGACGTGTTGCGGGCCGGCCCGTCCGTCGCCGACCTGCGGGCCGCCGTCGCCCGCACCCTGGACGGCTTCGCCTTCCTCACGAACTGAGACGTTCGACTCTCGTGCCCGGATCGCCATGCGCGGTCCGGGCACGAGTCGTACATACCGCTCGTATGCACTCTGACCTGCGCTCGGAGTGGCGCGACACGCGGAATGGGAAAAAAATTTCTCGGCCCGCCGAATCGCCGGAACAGCGGGTCGGTGAGCGGGGAAGCCGCCCGGCCCGATGCCGCCCCCTCTGTCGCGGCGGATACCCGGTGACCTGCGGTTTTTCGCTGTTCGAGCAGTTCGCGGCGATGTCTCGACGCCGATCGGGGGGCGCGAGATCCACTGCGGAAACGGCGTGCACTACCGCACGGATTTTCGAGCGGATCGCCGGGGGGTGGGTTCGCATTCGTCGGTGGTCGTGAGTACGGTCGCTATCGCCGCTGGTTACAGCGGTGAAGACTCGAAAGCCAACGATGAGACGGAGGAACCGTGGCCCTTCCCCAGCTGACCGATGAGCAGCGCGCCGCTGCTCTGGAGAAGGCGGCTGCTGCCCGTCGTGCCCGGGCTGAGCTCAAGGAGCGCCTCAAGCGCGGCGGCACCGACCTCAAGCAGGTGCTCAAGGATGCCGAGAACGACGAGATCCTCGGCAAGATGAAGGTGTCGGCTCTGCTCGAGGCCCTGCCGAAGGTCGGCAAGGTCAAGGCGCAGGAAATCATGACCGAGCTGGAGATCGCCCCGACCCGCCGTCTGCGCGGCCTCGGCGACCGTCAGCGCAAGGCCCTGCTCGCCAGGTTCGATTTCGACGCCTGAGCACCGTGGTAGCTGACGCACGACCCGTGACGGACAGCGCACCCGCAACGCGGAGGGGCCGGCTGGTGGTACTGGCCGGACCCTCCGCGGTGGGTAAGTCGACCGTCGTACGCCTTCTGCGGAGCCGGATCCCGGATCTGCACTTCAGTGTCTCGGCCACCACCCGGGACCCGCGACCGGGCGAGGTGGACGGGGTGGACTACCACTTCGTCGGCCGCGCCGAGTTCGACCGGATGATCGAAGCCGGTGAACTGCTCGAATGGGCCGACATCCACGGCGGCCTGCAACGATCGGGCACTCCGGCCAAGCCGGTGCTCGACGCACTCGCCGAGGGACATCCGGTGCTCGTGGAGGTCGACCTCGCGGGAGCGCGGGCCGTCCGTGCCGCGATGCAGGACGCAGTCCTCGCCTTTCTCGCCCCGCCCAGTTGGGAGGTGCTCGTCGAGCGCCTCACCGGCCGAGGCACCGAAACCGACGAGGTCGTCGCTCGCAGGCTCGATACCGCCCGCAGCGAACTGGCCGCGCAGGACGAGTTCGACGTCGTGATCGTCAACGACGATGTCGACCGGGCCTGCGATGAATTGGTATCCTTGTTGGTTGGACCCGGAGCCGACTGACCGTCCGCGCCTCGAGCGCGTCCGGCTGCCGGTTCCGGCGCCCTCCCATCCCGCGACATCTCAGGAGAACACCGAGTGAGCAGCATCCAGGCAGCCGCGACCGACCTCGAGGGCAACACCCTTCCGGTCTACGACACCCCCACGGGTATCACCAACCCGCCTATCGACGAGCTGCTCGAGCGCGCCTCCTCGAAGTACGCGCTGGTGATCTACGCGGCCAAGCGGGCACGCCAGATCAACGACTACTACAACCAGCTCGGCGACGGCATCCTCGAGTACGTCGGCCCCCTCGTGGAGCCGGGCCTGCAGGAGAAGCCGCTGTCGATCGCCATGCGCGAGATCCACTCGGATCTGCTCGAGCACACCGAAGGCGAGTGAGCAACCCCGCTTCGAGCGGCGAGGCCGGATCCGTGCAGCGCCGCCGTATCGTCGTCGGTGTCGCCGGTGGCATCGCCGCCTACAAGTCCTGCGCACTGATCCGTGCCTTCACCGAGAGCGGGCACCATGTGCGGGTCGTCCCGACGGAGTCCGCCCTCGAATTCGTCGGGCGCGCCACCTTCGAGGCGCTCTCCGGCAATCCCGTGCAGACCGGGGTCTTCGCCGAGGTGCCGCAGGTGCCGCACGTCCGGCTCGGGCAGGAGGCCGACCTCGTCGTCATCGCTCCGGCCACCGCCGACCTCATGGCGCGGGCGGTCGCGGGTCGCGCCGACGACCTCCTCACGGCCACCCTGCTCACCGCGCGGTGCCCCGTGATGTTCGTGCCCGCGATGCACACCGAGATGTGGGAGCACCCCGCGACCGTCGACAACGTCGCGACGCTGCGCCGCCGCGGTGCCGTGGTCGTCGAACCGGCGTCCGGTCGTCTGACGGGCAAGGACACCGGTGCCGGGCGGATGCCCGAACCCGACGAGATCTTCAATCTGGCCTCGCTGCTGCTCGAGCGGGCCGACGCGCTGCCCCGCGACCTCGCCGGTCGCCGCATCGTCGTGTCCGCCGGCGGTACCCGTGAACCCCTCGACCCGGTGCGCTTCCTCGGCAACCGGTCGTCCGGCAAGCAGGGTTACGCGCTCGCCCGTCTCGCCGCGCAGCGCGGTGCCGACGTCACTCTCGTCGCCGGCAGCATCGCGGGTCTCGACGACCCGGCCGCGGTCGACGTCGTCCGGGTCCAGACGGCCGCACAGATGCAGGACGCCGTCGCCAAGCACGCCTCGGGTGCCGACGCGGTCATCATGTCCGCGGCCGTCGCCGATTTCCGGCCCTCCACCTTCGCGACCAGCAAGATCAAGAAGGGCGAGGGCGAACCCGACTCCATCGCGCTGACGAAGAACGACGACATACTCGCCGGTCTTGTCCGGGCGCGTGCCGACGGCGGCCTGTCCGCCGAGACGGTCATCGTCGGATTCGCGGCGGAGACCGGCGACGAACACGGCGACGTGCTCTCCTACGCCCGCGAGAAGCTCGCCCGCAAGGGATGCGATCTGCTCGTCGTCAACGCCGTCGGGGAAGGCAAGGCGTTCGAGGTCGACGACAACAACGGCTGGTTGCTGTCCGCGGACGGTTCGGAAACGGCCCTCGCCCACGGATCGAAGGCTCTCATGGCCAGCCGCGTGCTCGACGCGTTGGGACCTCTGCTGGCGGAACGCAGCAGAATCGGGTGATTTCAATACTCGCGCCGACGCCTGCGGAGCAGTAGCGTCGGCACTGCGATCGGGTCCTTCCGGCCCGATCGGGGAGCGCATGCTCCATACGGTTTGTCCGTCCAGCGCCTGGCGCACAGTCGAGAGGGAGTTTCGTGAGCAAGACCGGCGGTCGTCTTTTCACCAGTGAGTCCGTGACCGAAGGGCATCCGGACAAGATCTGTGACGCGATCAGCGACTCGGTTCTCGACGCGCTCCTCACCGAGGATCCTCGTGCCCGGGTAGCAGTGGAAACCCTCGTCACCACGGGTCAGGTGCACGTGGTGGGTGAGGTCACCACCTCGGCGTACGCCGACATCCCCAAGATCGTCCGCGATCGGGTACTCGAGATCGGTTACGACTCGTCGTCGAAGGGCTTCGACGGCAACTCCTGCGGTGTCAACATCGCGATCGGCGCGCAGTCGCCCGAGATCGCCGGCGGCGTCGACGTCTCGCACGAGGCGCGCAGCGGTGTGCTCACCGACGACGAGGTCGCTCGTCAGGGCGCCGGCGACCAGGGCCTGATGTTCGGATACGCGTGCTCCGACACGCCCGAACTCATGCCGCTGCCGATCTCCCTCGCGCATCGCCTGTCGCGCCGGCTCACCGAGGTCCGGAAGTCGGGGGTCCTGCCGTACCTGCGTCCCGACGGCAAGACCCAGGTCACCATCGAGTACGACGGCGACAAGCCCGTCCGCCTCGACACGATCGTCATCTCGACGCAGCACGCCGCCGACATCGATCTGAACAACCTGCTCACGCCGGACCTGCGCACCCACGTCGTCGACGCGGTGCTCGCCGACCCGAACCTGGCCGATCTCGACACGGCCGACGTGCGTCTGCTGGTCAACCCGTCCGGATCGTTCGTCCTCGGCGGCCCGATGGGCGATGCCGGCCTCACCGGTCGCAAGATCATCGTCGACACCTACGGCGGCATGGCCCGTCACGGTGGTGGCGCGTTCTCCGGCAAGGATCCGTCGAAGGTCGACCGTTCGGCCGCCTACGCGATGCGCTGGGTCGCCAAGACCGCCGTCGCCGCCGGTCTCGCCGACCGCATCGAGGTGCAGGTCGCCTACGCGATCGGCAAGGCGGCTCCGGTGGGTCTGTTCGTGGAGACCTTCGGCACCGAGAAGACCGACCCGGCCCGCATCCAGCAGGCCATCGGCGAGGTCTTCGACCTGCGTCCGGGCGCGATCATCCGCGACCTCGACCTGCTGCGCCCGATCTACGCGCAGACCGCTGCGTACGGCCACTTCGGCCGTACCGACATCGACCTGCCGTGGGAGAACACCGACCGCGCCGACAAGCTGCGCGCGGCCGCCGGTCTGTAGATTCCGATCGGGCCCGGGTGGCTGCTGATTTCGACGCCGCCGAGGTCGATCCGGTCGCGCGGGTTCTCCCGCTGCTACCGGTTCCGCACCTCGACCGGGAGTTCGACTACCTGATCCCGCGCGACCTGGACGCGGACGCCCGCCCGGGCGTCCGCGTCCGCGTCCGCTTCGCCGGACGTCTCGTCGACGGTTTCCTGCTCGCACGCGCCGCGACGAGCGATCACACCGGCAAGCTCGGCCGGCTCGACCGGGTCGTCTCGTCCGAGCAGGTCCTCACGCCCGAGATCGCTGCTCTGGCAGAGGAAGTCGCGACCCGCTATGCCGGGACCCGGGCCGACGTGCTGCGTCTGGCGGTACCTCCGCGACACGCACGCGTCGAAGCCGAGGCGCCGCGTACACCGGAAACTCCGCCTGCCCCGGAGATCGAGCACGCGGCATGGAGTCGGTACCGGCACGGCGAGAACTTCCTCGAAGCGCTCGGCGGCGGCCGTGCCCCGCGCGCGGCCTGGCAGGCGCTGCCCGGTGAGGACTGGCCCCGACGGCTCGCCGAACTCGCCGCGCTGACCCTCGCCTCGGGGAAGGCGGCCGTGCTGGTCGTTCCCGACCAGCGCGACCTCGACCGTCTCGTGACGGCGTGCGCCGACGTCGCCGGCGCCGATCACGTCGTCGGCCTCGCCGCCGGCCTCGGACCGGCCGAACGTTATCGACGCTGGCTCGCGGCGCTGCGTGGATCCGCCCGCATCGTCGTCGGAACGCGGGCTGCGGTCTTCGCCCCGACGCCCGAGCTCGGGCTCCTCGTGGTGTGGGACGACGGCGATGACCTGCACTGCGAACCGCGGTCGCCGTATCCGCACGCCCGCGAAGTGGCTGCTCTGCGCGCCCACGCCGTGGGTGCCGCCATCGTCATCGCCGGGCACGCCCGCACCGCCGAGACCCAGGCACTCGTCGACGCCGGCTGGGCACACGATCTCGTGGCACCCCGCGACGTCGTACGGGCGTGCGCGCCGAAGGTCACGGCCCTCGCCGACAGCGACCACGCCCTCGCACGGGATCCGGCCGCGCGTGCCGCGCGACTGCCTGCCATCGCGTTCGCCGCCGCCCGATCCGCCCTCGCGGCCGACCGCCCGGTGCTCGTGCAGGTACCGCGGCGCGGGTACGTGCCCGCGCTGGCGTGCGGAAAGTGCCGGGCACCCGCCCGGTGCCGGCACTGCAACGGCCCGCTCGCTCTGCCCACGGCGGCCGGTCCCGACGGTGCCGCGATCCCTGCGTGCCGCTGGTGCGGTGTCGCCGATGCGCGTCACCGCTGCCATGCGTGCGGCGCGCGCTCGTTGCGGGCCGTGGTGGTCGGGGCGGCCCGCACCGCCGAAGAACTGGGCCGCGCCTTCCCCGGCGTGCCGGTCGTGACCTCCGGCGGCAACGACGTCAAGCACACCGTGCCCGGTTCGGCGTCGCTCGTCGTCTCCACCGTGGGTGCCGAACCGGTCGCCGAAGGTGGTTACGGGGCGGCGCTGCTCCTGGACGGGTGGGCGTTGCTCGGCCGTGCCGACCTGCGCGCCACCGAGGAGACGATGCGCCGCTGGCTCACCGCGTCGGCGCTCGTACGGTCGTTCGCCGACGGGGGACAGGTCGTGGTCGTCGCCGATTCCGGCATCCCCACCGTGCAGGCGCTCGTCCGCTGGGATCCCGTGGGGCACGCGCAGTCCGAGGTCTCCGAACGAGCCGAGGTCGGTTTCCCACCTGCGGTCCACATGGCCGCGATCGACGGGTCGTCCGCGGCGGTCGCGGAACTGCTCGAGGCCACACACCTGCCCGAGGGAGCCGAGGTGCTCGGGCCCGTGCCGCTACCGCCGGGGCAACGACTGCCGTTCGGGTCCGAGGGACCCGAACCGGAGGACGTGCACCGGATGATCGTGCGGGTCGCACGCGAGCGCGGTCGCGCACTCGGTCGCGCCCTGCGAGACGCGCAGGCCACCCGCACGGCGCGTCGCGCGGACGGGCCGCTGCGGGTCCAGGTGGATCCGCCGCGTATCGGCTGAACCGGCCGAGGTGAGCGGGCGCGGATCGCCACCGCGCGGCTAGGCCGCTTTCGGAATCGGTTGCGACGGAATCGATGCGGCGTCCGTACCCTTCCACAGTGCCGCGAAGTCGTGGCGATGGCGTATGCCGAGGACGTGCACGAGGATGAAGCGCGGTACGGGCGGCACGAGATGCACGACGTGATCGCGCGAGGAGTCGTCGAGGCCGTCGATCAGCCAGTTCCCTTCCTTGCCGAGCTGCTGCATGCCTTTCGGCTCGATATTGAACTCCTGGTCCCACGCGCGCCACTGCGCATCGGTGATACTGGTCGAGACCAGCGGCATCATCTCCCGCTCCTCGCGTTCGAGATGGGGTAGTAGCACCTCGGACAGGCGGGACAGTGCTGCACCGAGTGCCTCCCCGGAACCGGGGCGGTCGGCGCGGAAATCCCGGGCGGCGTCCTCGACGGTGGCGATCGCAGGCTCGATGGTGCGGTGGTCGGCGTTCATCCTCTCCACGAGCGGCGCCGCGTCGGGATTGCACTGCACCACGCGCGGATAGAGCCCACGGTCCTCGGACTCGTGGTGATGGTGCAGGAAATCCATCATCCACAACACATGATCGGCGAGAGCCACTCGGTGGGTCTCCTGCCATGTCTTCGTCGAGGTGGCGACCTCGATGCGGAGTAGGTCGCGGCGGAGGGCGGAATGCACGATTCCCATGATTCGGGTATCGGCAGGTCCGTCGGGATCGGTGATCATGACGACTCCCGTGAATCGACGAGCAACGAGACCTGCGGAGCGCAGGCGGGGATCTGCGAGGACGGTGGGGGCACCGTGTTCGCACCGTGGGGTTTCCGTCGACGGAGGCTGTTCCCAGTGTCGATCCGGCACGGACCGAGCGCAAGACCCGCCCGCTGCTGTCCTGCATATGTACGACAGCGACACGCGTTGCCGGAGATATTATTTGTCACAGTAACGGAGCCGGTGATTGTGACCGATCTCTTCAGTAGGTGCCGGGGAGGCACAGGAGGAGAGGGCGGACGAATGAGTGCCGGGCGGAGTGTCGGTGGTGCCGTCGGAGCGTGTGTCGTCGCGATGCTGACTGTGGGTGCAGCGGCACTGACTGCGGGCGCAGCGGCGGCGCAGCCGCTCCCGTCCGACGACGGACCGATCCTCGGTCTCGGGGAGGGGTCGTACAGCAGCGTGCCGGTCCCGGTGGGACCGGTGGCCACCGGGCACGCCGAAGCCGCCGAATACGCCGAGAACAACCCCGATGTCGCCCCCGCGGGTAGCAACGACTTCGCGTGCGTGCCGTCCGAGGAGCACCCCCGTCCGGTGGTGCTCGCGCACGGCACCGATTCCAACGCCTACTCCGACTTCGCTGCTCTCTCACCGCTGCTCGCCGCGTCCGGCTGGTGCGTGTTCGCTCTGAACTACGGGTTCGCCGACGGCGCCGAGGACTACGGCACGGGCGACATTCGGGTCTCCGCAGCACAGTTCGGTGAGTTCGTCACCGAGGTTCTCGACGCCACCGGTGCGGAGGAGGTCGACGTCGTCGGCTACTCGCAGGGAGCCACCGTCGCCCGCTACTACATCAACGAGCTCGGGGGTTCCGAGGTCGTCGACCGGTGGGTCGGAGTCGCGTCGCCGAGCTACGGCGGCACCTTCTACGGCATCGGGGCAGCCTTCGCCACGCTGCCCGGAGCGACCGACATCGTCGAGGGCGAGTTCTCCGTCGCCCTCGTGCAGCAGCTCCAGGGGTCGGAACTGCTCACCGAGCTCAACACACCCACCGACACCGTGCCCGGCGTGCGCTACACGACCATCGGCAGCGAGGTCGACGAGGTCATCCAACCTGCCGGCAACGTCGCGCTCCACGGTGAGGGCGCCGTCAACCACGTGATCCAGGAGCTGTGCCCGCAGGATCTGACGGGTCACTTCAACATGGTCTACGACCCGTTCTCGCTGCAGCTCGCGCGGCATGCGCTCGACCCCGACCGGTACGCGATCGGGGAGTGCACTCCCGTCGCGCTCGGCACCGGTATCCCCGAACTGATCCTGCAGTCCAACACCTGAGCTCCCTGCTGCTCGGGCACCGACCTCCGTGAGGTGACCGCTCGGCGCGGTGATGCAGGTCCCACGACGTCGACTCCCTAGACTGTGAGAGATCATCGCCGTCGAAAACTGGAGCAGCATCCGTGACATCCCCGCACAGTCCACACGCAGCGCACCCCACCTCCTGCCCGGCGGTGCTCTGACATGCGCGTGGTCTTCGCGGGAACGCCGGAACCCGCCGTCCCGTCGCTGCTCCGCCTCATCGAGTCGACGCGCCACGAGGTCGTCGCGGTGGTCACCCGCCCCGACACCACCGCCGGTCGCGGCCGGAAGGTCGTGCGATCGGCCGTGGGGCAGATCGCCGACGAACACGGCATCGAGGTCCTCACGCCGCGCTCGCCGCGCGACCCCGAGTTCGTCGCGCGGCTGACCGAACTCGCACCCGACTGCTGCCCCGTGGTGGCCTACGGCGCCCTGATCCCGCAGGACGTCCTGGACATCCCCACGCACGGATGGGTGAACCTCCACTTCTCGCTGCTGCCCGCCTGGCGCGGCGCGGCGCCCGTCCAGGCGGCGATCGCCGCCGGTGACGAGATCAGCGGAGCGAGCACCTTCCGGCTCGAGGCCGGACTCGACACCGGTCCGGTCTACGGCGTCGTCACCGAGACGATCCGTCCCACCGACACCGCCGGCGACCTGCTCGGCCGACTCGCCGAGGCCGGTGCGACACTGCTCGAATCCACCCTCGACGGACTCGAGGACGGCATCCTCACGCCCGCACCGCAGCCGGCCGACGGTGTTTCGCACGCGCCCAAGGTCACCGTCGAGGCCGCTCAGGTGCAGTGGACCCTCCCCGCACACGTCATCGACCGCCGGATCCGCGCCGTCACCCCCGCTCCGGGCGCGTGGACGATGATCGGCGACCTGCGCGTGAAGATCGGCCCCGTGACAGTGACCGACGAGACCCTCGAACCCGGTGAGCTCGACATCCGCAAGGACGGTGTGCTCGTCGGTACCGCCACGACTGCCGTCCGGCTCGGGACGGTGCAACCGCCCGGGAAGAAGGCGATGGCAGCCACGGACTGGGCGCGCGGCGCCCGTCTCGACCCGAAGGTGCGTGCGCGATGAGCGAATCCGGCAGGCCCCCGCGGGGCAAGCGCAATCCCGGAGGACGGAACCCGGCAGGCCGCGGGGGACGCAACGGCGGAGGGAAGCCGAACCGCAATCCGGCGTCCGAACACACCCGCCGGCCGTCGAAGCCACCCGCCGACCCCGCACGCGTCGCCGCGCGGGACGTGCTGCGCGCGGTGCGCGAACGGGACGCCTACGCCAATCTCGTTCTCCCGTCGCTGCTCCGGGAACGGCATCTCGACGCGCGCGACGCTGCCCTGGCCACCGAACTCACCTACGGCGCGGCCCGTGCACGGGGTCTGCTGGACGCCGTGATCGCCGACGCCGCGAACCGTCCCGTCGACGAGATCGACGGTGCGCTGCTCGACGTGCTGCGTCTGGGTGCCTACCAGCTGCTGCGCACGCGCGTCGCCCCGCACGCCGCCGTCGCCACGAGCGTCGACCTCGTCCGGGCCGAATTCGGAGCGGGCCGAGCAGGTTTCGTCAACGCGGTGCTCCGTCGTGTGGGGGAGCGTTCGGAGGAGGAGTGGATCACGCTGCTCGCCCCCGACGCGGACCGCGATCCGGTGGGTCACCTGGCCTTCCGGTACGCCCACCCCCTGTGGATCGCGCAGGCGTTCGCGCACGCGCTCGGATCGGACGCCTCCGAACTCTCCGACGTCCTCGCGGCCGACGACGCGCGCCCGATCGTCCACCTCGTCGCCCGCCCCGGGGTCATCACCGCGGAGGAACTCGCGCTCGTCACCGGCGGCGAGATCGGACCGTGGTCGCCCTATGCAGTGCATCTCGAGCACGGCGATCCCGGCCGCCTCGAACCCGTCCGCGAAGGCATGGCCGCAGTGCAGGACGAAGGCAGCCAGCTCGTCGCACGAGCCCTCACCCTCGCGCCCCTCGTCGGCGAGGACCGGGGCCGCTGGCTCGATCTGTGCGCGGGACCGGGCGGAAAGGCGGCACTGCTCGGCGCCATCGCCGCGATCGACGGGTTCGCCGTCGACGCGGTCGAACCGGTCGAGCATCGCGCGGAGCTGGTCCGCAAGACCGCTCGCGACCTGCCGGTGACCGTGCACGTCGCCGACGGGCGCGAGCCCGGACTCGAACCGGGCTACGACCGGATCCTCGTGGACGCGCCCTGCACGGGACTCGGCGCGTTGCGTCGACGTCCCGAGGCGCGCTGGCGCAGGCAACCCGGCGACGTCGCCGAACTCGTGCGCTTGCAGAAGGAACTGCTCGCATCGGCGATCGGACTGCTGCGTCCCGGTGGTGTGGTGCTCTACTCGACGTGTTCACCACACGTCTCGGAGACGGTCGCCGTCGTGTCCGACGCGGTGCGCCGCCACGGTGTCGAACTGCTCGACACCCGCGAACTCGTCCCCGGCGTGCCGCGGGTCGGGGAGGGGCCGGGAGTCCAGCTCTGGCCGCACCGCCACGGCACCGACGCCATGTTCATGGCCGCGCTGCGTAAACCGGAGCGCTGACCGCGAGGTGCCGCGCTCCGGACCGGTCGGGCGAAAGCAGCACGCGTACGTCGATCGGTCCGAATAGGGTTTCGGTCATGCCCGAGATCGTCACCCTGACCATGAACCCGGCGCTCGACGTCACGACCTTCACCGACGCGGTGGTGCCCACCCGCAAACTCCGCTGCGACGAGCCGTTCTACGACGCCGGTGGGGGAGGAGTGAACGTCGCGAAGGTCGCGCGCGTGCTCGGTGCCTCGGCCGCCGCCGTCTACCCCGCCGGTGGTGCGCGGGGTGAGCAGATGAGCGGTCTCCTCGACGACGACGACGTCGAGGAGCACATCGTCCCCATCGCCGGGTCCACTCGCGAGTGCTTCACGGCCATCGACCGCCGCAGCGGTCAGGAATACCGGTTCGTCACACCCGGTCCCGAGCTGACGGACGAGGAGCAGGAACGCTGCCTCACGACGCTCGAGAAGGTCGCCGAAGGGGCGAAGTACGTGGTGGCCAGCGGCAGCTTCCCGCCCGGTGTACCCGGCACCTTCGTCCGACGCATCGCCGCGGCGGCGCACGAAGCCGGCGCACGGTTCGTCCTCGACTCGTCGGGCGATGCGCTGACCAGCATCGATTCAGGGGTCTACCTCGTGAAACCGAGCCTGGACGAGTTGTGCGAGTGGACCGGGCGGGAGCTGGTCACCGACGACGAGCAGATCGCGGCCGCGCGGGAACTCGTCACCTCCGGTGTCACGGAGATCGTCGTCGTCTCGCTCGGGGCGGACGGGGCGATCATGGTGACCGCCGACGAGGCCGTGCGGGTGGCGGCCCTGGCGGCCAAGGTGCGCAGCGCCGTCGGCGCCGGCGACAGCATGGTCGCCGGACTTGTCGTCGGACTGCTGCAGGAACGGTCGTTGCACGACGCTCTGGCCCTCGGGATCGCCTGTGGCACAGCCGCCCTGCTCACCGCGGGCAGTCATGTCTGCCGTCGTGAGGACATCGACCGCTTCGACGCCCTCGCACGCGTGGTCTGACGACCCGCCGTTCACACCGCGCGGGACCGTGGATCCCGCAGGGTGCGAACGGCTTCGGTGAGTGTCGAGTGGATGTACCCGAGCTCCGGACTCGCAACGTCCGACCAGTCCGCCGACTCGTCCGTCGCTGCGTCGTCCGTCCACGCGGATGTGTCGGCGCCGGGATCGTGCCGCTGGATCCACCAGAGATTGCCGGACGGATCCGAGAACCGGGCGAGGACATCGCCGAAGAAATCCGTCGGCCGTGTGACGATCTCCGCGCCGTGCTGCGTGGCACGTTCGAGGACGGCATCGACGTCGTGCACGTGGACCCGCACGAAGGCGGGTGTGAAGGGCCAGTCCGGTTTCCGGTCGGCGACCACGAGCACGGAATCGCCGACCCGCACCTCGGAGTGGAGGAGGAGCCCGTCGTGGTCGAGGGTGCGCGCCTCGGGCACCTCCTCGGCCTCGAGGACGGCGACGAGGAAGTCGACGAGTTCGGCTGCGCGGTCGGAGATCAGGAAGGTGTCGACGGTGTTCGATCCGTCCGGTCGGGGAGGGAGGAATTCGCGGTGATGGAGAGCGGTCACGATGATCCTTTCGATCGGGTGACTGCCAGACTTCCGGGCATAACGGCCACTTGATGGCACCAATGCGCGCGAGAGCGGAAATTCCCGGCAGGTTCGGCTGCGGACCGCCGGTCCGACGCAGGTCCGACCCGGTGGAGGGCGCCGACTAGACTCGTCGGTTGTGGCCCACCCGATGATCGCTCCGTCCATCCTGTCCGCGGATTTCGCTCGTCTCGCCGACGAGGCGCAGGCCGTCGCCGGTGCCGACTGGCTCCACGTCGACGTGATGGACGCCCATTTCGTTCCGAACCTGACGCTCGGTCTTCCGGTCGTCGAGTCGCTGCTGAAGGCGACCGACATCCCGCTCGACTGTCACCTGATGATCGAGAACCCCGGCCGATGGGCTCCGCCCTACGCCGAGGCCGGTGCCCACAACGTCACCTTCCACGCCGAGGCGACCGACGACCCGGTCGCCGTGGCCCGCGACATCCGCGCGGCCGGCGGCAAGGCAGGGCTGTCCGTCAAGCCCGGCACCCCCATCGAGCCCTATCTCGAGATCCTGAAGGAATTCGACACGCTGCTCGTCATGAGCGTCGAGCCGGGCTTCGGTGGTCAGTCCTTCATCCCGGACGTCCTCGACAAGGCCCGTCAGGTGCGTCGCCTCGTCGACTCGGGTGAACTGCGTCTGCTCGTCGAGATCGACGGCGGCATCAACACCGACACCATCGAAGCCGCCGCGGAAGCCGGTGTGGACTGCTTCGTCGCCGGGTCCGCCGTCTACGGCGCCGCCGATCCCGGTGAGGCGGTCCGCAAGCTGCGGGCGCAGGCCGGGGCCGCGTCCCCGCACCTGACGCTCGCGCCGTGACCGCACCCGAGATCGCCGAAGCCCTCCAGTTCGCGCTCGACGCCTCGGAGGCCGTGCGGGGCACGACCAGCCCCAACCCGCCTGTCGGAGCGGTGATCCTCGACGCGGACGGCGTGGTGGCGGGTGTCGGGGCCACCGCACCACCCGGCGGTCCGCACGCGGAGGTCCGGGCACTCGAGGCCGCGGGCGAACGCGCGCGCGGCGGCACCGCCGTCGTCACCCTCGAACCGTGCAACCACACCGGCCGCACCGGCCCGTGCGCGCAGGCCCTCATCGAGGCGGGGATCGCGACGGTGTACTACTCCGTCGCCGACCCGAATCCCGTCGCCGGGGGAGGCGCCGACACCCTCCGCGCCGCGGGCATCACCGTGCATCCCGGCCTCGGTGCCGAGGCCGTCGCCCGCGGCCCGCTGCGGGCATGGCTGCATCGGCAGCACACCGGCCGGCCGCACGTGACGTGGAAGTACGCCGCGTCGATGGACGGCCGCAGCGCGGCCGCCGACGGCACGAGCAAGTGGATCTCCGGTCCCGAATCGCGTGCGCGCGTGCACGACCAGCGCAGCCGGCTCGACGCCATCATCGTCGGAACCGGCACCGTCCTCGCCGACGATCCGTGGCTGACCGCCCGTCTGCCCGACGGCGAACTCGCGCCGCACCAGCCGCTGCGGGTCGTCGTCGGGATGCGTGAGATCCCCACCTCCGCAAGGGTTCTCGACGACGCGGCGCCGACGCTGGTGTTGCGCACCCACGACATCGGGGAGGTGCTCGACGCGCTCGGCGACCGACCCGACGTGCTACTCGAGGGCGGCCCCCGGCTCGCGGGCGCCTTCCTCGCAGCGGGCTGCGTCGACCGCATCCAGGCCTACCTGGCGCCCGTCGTGCTCGGAGCCGGTGAGGCCGCCGTCGAGGACACCGGCGTGGGCACGATCTCCGACGCGCTACGGTTCCGCCGGGAACGGGTCGAAACCGTCGGCTCGGACATTCTGTTGACACTCGTCCCGGACCGGGACAACTGAATCGGACCCGGTCGCGGATCGGGAGCTAAGGAGCGGAACATGTTCACCGGCATCGTCGAGGAACTCGGGGAGATCGTCGCGAAGGAGGACCTCGCCGACGCGGCACGCTTCACCGTGCGCGGGCCGCTGGTCACCTCCGACGCCAAGCACGGCGATTCGATCGCGGTCAACGGGGTGTGCCTGACGGTCGTCGACGTCCTCGACGGCGGGGCCTTCACCGCCGATGTGATGCAGGAGACGCTGAACCGGTCGTCGCTCGGACAGCTCACCCTCGGGAGCTCCGTCAACCTCGAACGCGCCGCCGCACTGAACAGCCGCCTCGGCGGCCACCTCGTGCAGGGCCACGTCGACGCCACCGGCGCCGTCGTCTCCCGCACACCCTCGGCGAACTGGACCGTGGTGCGCATCTCGCTCCCGGCCGAAATCTCCCGCTACGTCGTCGAAAAGGGCTCGATCACCGTCGACGGTGTCTCGCTGACGGTCTCGGGTCTCGGAGGGGAACGAGGGGAGGAGTGGTTCGAGATCTCGCTCATCCCGACCACCCTGTCGCTGACGACTCTCGGCACGGCCGAGCCGGGCACCCTCGTCAACCTCGAGGTCGACGTGATCGCCAAGTACGTGGAGCGCCTGCAGAACGCGCGCTGACGCGTCGTACTGTGGAGATCGACAGTGGACGCGGAGCACGAGTCGTCCGGATACGAGAGTTGGAGTCCAGGGAAGTGACGAGGTTCGACACCATCGAGCGCGCGGTCGCCGACATCGCCGCCGGTAAGGCGGTCGTCGTGGTCGACGACGAAGACCGTGAAAACGAGGGCGACCTCATCTTCGCCGCGGAGAAGGCAACGCCGGAACTCGTGGCGTTCATGGTCCGCTACACATCCGGGTACCTGTGCGTGCCGCTGGACGGCGAGGACTGCGACCGTCTCGGTCTGCCTCCCATGTACAGCGTCAACCAGGACAAGCACGGCACCGCCTACACGGTCACCGTCGACGCGAAGGAAGGCATCGGCACGGGTATCTCCGCGTCCGACCGCGCCGCCACCATGCGGCTGCTCGCCGACCCGACCTCCACCGCCCAGGACTTCACGCGTCCCGGTCACGTGGTGCCGCTGCGCGCCAAGGAGGGCGGCGTCCTGCGCCGGCCCGGGCACACCGAGGCCGCCGTCGACCTCGCCCGCATGGCCGACCTGCGGCCGGCCGGCGTCATCTGCGAGATCGTCTCGCAGAAGGACGAAGGCGAGATGGCCCGCACCGACGAACTGCGGGTCTTCGCCGACGAGCACGAGCTCGCCCTGATCTCGATCGCGGATCTCATCGCGTGGCGCCGCAAGCACGAGAAGCATGTCGTGCGCGTCGCCGAGGCCCGCATCCCCACCCGGCACGGCGACTTCACGGCCGTCGGCTACCAGAGCATCTACGACGAGGTCGAACACGTCGCGCTCGTCCGCGGCGACATCGCCGGCCCGGACGGCGACGGCTCCGACGTGCTCGTGCGCGTGCACTCCGAATGCCTGACCGGCGACGTCTTCGGGTCGCTGCGCTGCGACTGCGGTCCGCAGCTCGACGCCGCCCTCGAGATGGTGGCCGAGGAAGGCCGCGGCGTCGTGCTGTACATGCGCGGCCACGAGGGACGCGGCATCGGCCTGATGCACAAGCTGCAGGCCTACCAGCTGCAGGACTCCGGTTCCGACACCGTCGACGCCAACCTGCAGCTCGGCCTGCCCGCCGACGCCCGCGACTACGGCATCGGCGCCCAGATCCTCGTCGACCTCGGCATCTCGTCGATGCGCCTGCTGACCAACAACCCGGCCAAGCGCGTCGGTCTCGACGGCTACGGCCTGCAGATCACCGAGCGCGTCCCGATGCCGTTGCGCGCGAACCGCGAGAACATCTCGTACCTGCGCACCAAGCGCGATCGCATGGGCCACGACCTGATCGGTCTCGACGAGTTCGACGAGGGAGACGCCTGATGAGCGGCGAAGGCCTGCCCGACCTGCAGCTCGCCGACGCCGCGGGACTGAGCCTCGCGATCGTCGCCGGTCGCTGGCACACCGAGATCTCCGACGCCCTCATCGCCGGCGCACAGCGTGTCGCCGAGCAGGCGGGCGTCACCGACGTCACCCTCGAGCGGGTCGCCGGAGCGATCGAGCTTCCCGTCGTCGCACAGCAGCTCGCCCGCACCCACGACGCGGTCGTCGCGCTCGGCGTGGTGATCCGTGGCGGCACGCCGCACTTCGAGTACGTGTGCGACGCCGTGACCTACGGCCTCACCCGGATCGCGCTCGACGAGGGCACCCCAGTGGGCAGCGGCGTCCTCACCACCGACACCGAACAGCAGGCCCGCGACCGCGCCGGTCTGCCCGGCTCCGCAGAGGACAAGGGCGGCCAGGCCTGCGCGGCGGCGCTCGACACTGCCGTGACCCTGCGGCGGCTGCGGAAGGCGGCGCGTTGACCCGCGACGAGACCGGCTGGGATCTCGAGGTACGCCCGGAGAAGATGCGGCGCTGGGTCGTCGTGGCGGCGGTCGTCGTCATGGCCCTCCACATCTTCGCGGCGCTCGTGCTCCGCGGGGGCGGCGACACCGGTGTGAACCTGCGGGTTGTCGACCAGATCGCGATCCTCGCCATCGGTGTCGTGCTCACCGGAGGCGTCCTGCTGTTCACCCGGCCGCGGCTGCGGGCGGGTGCCGACGGCGTCTCCGTCCGCAACGTGGTCGCCGAACGACACATCCCGTGGACCGACGTGCGCGGGCTGTTCTTCGACCACGGCGCACCCTGGGCCCGTCTCGAGCTGCCGTTCGACGAGTACGTGCCCGTCGTCGCCATCCAGGCGCGCGACGGGGAACGCGCCGTGGACGCGCTCGAGCTTTTCCGCGAACTCGAATCCCGCTACACCGTCCGCGACAACCACGACGGCGGCGGAGCCGTCAGGCGTAATGACGACGGCGGAGCCGTCAGTGACAAGGACGGCGGAGCCGTCAGGGGCGACGACTAGCCTGGACCTGTGCCCGACCCCTCGACATATCGCCCAGCCCCCGGTTCCATTCCCACGGAGCCGGGGGTCTACAAGTTCCGCGACCCGCACGGCCGGGTCGTCTACGTCGGCAAGGCGAAGAACCTCCGGTCCCGCCTGAACTCGTACTTCGCCGATATCGCCTCGCTGCATCCGCGCACCCGTCAGATGGTGACCACCGCGGGCCGGGTCGAGTGGACGGTGGTGCGCACCGAGGTCGAGGCACTCCAACTCGAGTACAACTGGATCAAGGAGTTCGACCCCCGGTTCAACGTCCGCTACCGCGACGACAAGACGTACCCGATGCTCGCGGTCACGTTGAACGAGGAATATCCCCGCCTGTTCGTCTATCGTGGGCCGCGCCGCAAGGGTGTGCGCTATTTCGGTCCCTACTCGCACGCCTGGGCGATCCGCGAGACCCTCGACCTGCTGCTGCGGGTGTTCCCGTCGCGCACGTGCTCGGCCGGGGTCTTCAAGCGGCACGCGCAGATCGGCCGCCCGTGCCTGCTCGGCTACATCGACAAGTGCTCCGCGCCGTGCGTCGGACGCGTCTCCGCCGACGAACATCGCCGCATCGTCGAGGACTTCTGCGACTTCCTCGCCGGTCGCACCGACAAGCTCGTCCGCGATGTCGAGAAGCGGATGCAGGCCGCCGCGGAGGAACTCGACTTCGAGACCGCAGCTCGCCTGCGCGACGATCTGGGGGCGCTGCGCAAGGCACTCGAGAAGCAGGCCGTCGTGCTCGGCGACGGCACCGACGCCGACCTCGTGGCGTTCGCGGGCGACGACCTCGAGGTGGCCGTCCAGGTCTTCCATGTGCGCGGCGGTCGCGTGCGGGGTCAGCGGGGCTGGGTCGTCGAGAAGTCCGGTGACGTGCTCGACCGTCCCGAGGACCGCGACGTCGAAGGCGTCGAGGCCGCCGAGGGGACCGACGACGCCGAAGAACTCTCGCTGCTCGTCGAACAGTTCCTCACCCAGTTCTACGGCGAGGAGGCCGCGCTCGGCACCGACGACGCGGACGCCACCAGCGCTGTGCCGCGCGAGGTGCTCGTTCCCGCCCTGCCGCCCGACCCGGACGAGATGAGCCGCTGGCTCGGGCGCCTGCGCGGCGGTCCCGTGCGTCTGCGCATCCCGCAGCGCGGCGACAAGAAGGCACTGGCCGACACGGTCGAGCGCAATGCCAAGGAAGCACTCGCGCAGCACAAGCTGCGGCGCGCGGGCGACTTCAACGCCCGATCGGCGGCGTTGCAGGGCATCCAGGACGCCCTCGACCTCGACTCGGCGCCGCTGCGCATCGAGTGCGTCGACATCAGCCACGTGCAGGGCACCGACGTCGTCGCATCGCTGGTCGTCTTCGAGGACGGGTTGCCCCGTAAGTCCGACTACCGGCACTACGCCATCAAGCACGCCGCCGGCGACGGGCACTCCGACGACGTCGCTTCGATCGCCGAGGTCACGCGCCGGCGTTTCCTCCGCCACAACCGCGACCTCGCCCGGCAGGCAGATCCGGACGGTTCCGCCCCGGAGGGAGGCGACGGCGGGGATCTGGCGCCCGAAGCGGCACTGGACCCGGCGACGGGCCGTCCGCGGCGGTTCGCCTATCCGCCGAACCTGTTCGTCGTCGACGGTGGTGCACCGCAGGTCGCGGCTGCGGCCGAGGTCCTCGACGAACTCGGTGTCACCGATGTCGCGGTCGTCGGACTCGCGAAGCGTCTCGAGGAGGTGTGGGTGCCGGGGGAGGAGGATCCGGTGATCCTCCCGCGGACCAGCGAGTCGCTGTTCCTGCTGCAGCGCATCCGCGACGAGGCACACCGTTTCGCGATCACCTACCACCGCAGCAAGCGGTCCAAGCGCATGACGGCCTCCGCTCTCGACGGGGTCCGCGGTCTCGGCGATACCCGGCGCAAGGCGCTCGTCACCCACTTCGGGTCCGTCGCGCGACTGCGGGAGGCGAGCGTCGAGGAGATCACCGCGGTGCCCGGGATCGGGCAGGCCACGGCGAAGGCCGTCCTCAAGGCGCTGCGGGGCGACACCCCGACTCCGACCGAATCGCCGCAGGACGCCGACGGCCCGACCATCACGGATGCGAGCGCCCCGATTGCCGCGGGCGCGAGCGCCCCGATTGCCGCGGATGCGGGCGACACGCCGGTAGGCGATGATGGCTCCGTCGGCGTGTCGGGAGTACGAGCGGAGTCGGAACAGTGACCGAAGTGGGTCGGATCCCGGGAATGGCGGACGGTTCGGAACAGAGGGTCGACGGTGAACGGCCGGCGCAGGCCGAGGTCATCGTCGTCACCGGCCTGTCCGGAGCGGGACTGAGTACGGCGGCGACCGCCCTCGAGGATCTCGGGTGGTACGTCGCGGAGAACCTCCCGCCCCAGCTGATGCTGTCGATGATCGATCTCGCCGTCCAGGCCGAACCTCCGCTGCAACGTCTCGCCGTGGTGATGGACGTGCGCAGCCGGTTGTTCACCGGCGACCTCGAACGCGTCGTCACCGATCTGGCGGCCCGCCCGGTCAACACCCGGGTGTTGTTCCTCGAAGCGGCCGACTCGGTGCTCGTCCGGCGGTTCGAGCAGGTACGCCGCAGTCATCCGCTGCAGTCCGACACGGCCGATCGCACGCTCACCGACGGCATCGCCGTCGAACGCGAGCAGCTTGCTCCCGTGAAGGCCGCGGCCGACCTCGTCATCGATACCTCCGCGCTGTCCGGGCCCGATCTGCGTCGCAAGATCGAGGCGGCCTTCGGCGACGCCGCATCCGACACCATCCGGGTGACCGTGGAGTCGTTCGGCTTCAAGTACGGCCTGCCCATGGACTCCGACGTCGTGTGCGACGTGCGGTTCCTGCCGAACCCCCACTGGATCGCCGAACTGCGTCCGCACACCGGGCAGGACGCGGCGGTGCGCGACTATGTACTCTCCCGCGACGGTGCCGAGGACTATCTCGCCACCTATCACCGGCTGCTCGATCTGACGACCGCCGGTTACCGTCGGGAGGGGAAGCGCTACATGACGATTGCAGTGGGCTGCACCGGAGGGAAACACCGGAGCGTGGCGATGGCCGAGGCCCTCGCCGCACGCCTCGAGCAGGCACCGGATCTGACGGTGAACGTGGTGCACCGGGATCTGGGGCGCGAGTGAACGCCGCCGAGACTCCCGACTCCGACAGCACGCCGAACTCCGAGAGCGCTCCGGGCTCCGGGACGGTGCCCGGTCCTGCGATCACCGCGCTCGGCGGCGGCCACGGCCTGTACGCGACGCTCAGCGCCGTCCGGCGCCTCACCGACCGGGTCACCGCCGTCGTGACCGTCGCCGACGACGGAGGATCCTCGGGACGGCTGCGCGCCGAACTCGGCGTCGTCCCACCCGGCGACCTGCGCATGGCGCTCGCCGCACTCGCCGGCCGCGACGACGAGGTCCGGGTGTGGACCGAGACCGTGCAACACCGCTTCGGCGGCACGGGCGCCCTCGCCGGGCACTCCGTCGGCAACCTCATCCTCGCCGGCCTCGCCGAAGTGGCGGGCGACACCGTCACCGCCCTCGACATGCTCGCCCGCGTCCTCGACGTGCGCGGCCGTGTGCTGCCGATGTCGCCGATCCCGCTCGACATCGAGGCCGACGTGTCGGGACTCGAATCCGACCCGCGGGTGAGCCGCTGCATCCGGGGACAGGTCGCGGTGGCGACCACCCCGGGCAAGGTGCGCCGCGTCCGCCTGATCCCCGCCGATCCGCCGGCCTGCCCGCCGGCGCTCGACGCCGTGTGCGAGGCCGATCTCGTGGTGCTCGGCCCGGGATCCTGGTTCTCGAGCGTCATCCCGCACGTGCTCGTCCCGGACCTGCACGAGGCGCTGGTCCACACGACGGCGCTCAAGGTCCTCGTGCTCAACCTCGCGGCGGAACCGGGGGAGACCGCAGGCTTCTCCGCGGAACGTCACCTGCACGTTCTCGCGCAGCACGCCCCCGATTTCCGTGTCGACCACGTCGTCGTGGATGCTGCCTCGGTACCGGAAGGACGCGAGCGCGAGCACTTGAGCCGGTCCGCGGCCCGATTCGGAGCGGACGTCTCGTTCGTCGACGTCGCCGAGACCGGTACGCATCGACACGACCCCGCCAAGTTGGCGGGGGCACTGGAAACATGTCTGTCCTCGCGCGGTGGAGTCCGTGCCGCGCGCGGGGGCGGGAGGGAGAGCGTCTCGTGGCAATGACAGCGGAGGTCAAGGACGAGCTGAGCAGGTTGTCGGTCACCAGGATCAGCAATCGCAAGGCCGAGGTGTCCGCCCTCCTGCGCTTCGCCGGGGGATTGCACATCGTCGCCGGACGGGTGGTCGTCGAGGCCGAGGTCGACCTCGGATCGATCGCACGTCGCCTCCGCCGCGAGATCTTCGAGCTCTACAGCTATCCCGCCGAGATCCAGGTGCTCGGCGCGGGCGGTCTGCGCAAGAGCTCCCGGTACATCGTCCGCGTCGGCAAGGACGGTGAGGCGCTGGCCCGCCGCACCGGCCTGCTCGACGGGCGCGGACGACCCGTGCGCGGACTGCCTGCGCAGGTGGTCGGTGGCAGCGTCTCCGACTCCGCCGCGGCGTGGCGCGGAGCGTTCCTCGCCCACGGTTCGCTCACCGAACCGGGCCGTTCCTCGGCCCTCGAGGTCAGCTGCCCCGGCCCGGAGGCCGCCCTCGCGCTCGTCGGCGCCGCCCGCCGGCTCGGCGTCACCGCCAAGGCACGTGAGGTGCGCGGCGCCGACCGCGTGGTGATCCGCGACGGCGAGGCCATCGGCGCGCTGCTCACCCACATGGGCGCGCAGGACACCCGGCTGGTCTGGGAGGAACGTCGCATGCGCCGCGAGGTGCGGGCGACCGCGAACCGTCTCGCCAACTTCGACGACGCCAATCTGCGCCGGTCCGCACGCGCCGCCGTCGCTGCCGCTGCGCGGGTCGAGCGGGCGTTGGCGATCCTGGGCGCCGACGTTCCCGATCACCTCGCCGCCGCCGGCGCGCTGCGCGTGCAGCACCGTCAGGCGTCCCTCGAGGAACTCGGTCAGCTCGCCGATCCGCCGATGACCAAGGATGCCGTCGCGGGACGGATCCGCCGTCTGCTGTCGATGGCGGATCGTCGAGCGAAGGAACTCGGGATCCCCGACACGGAGTCGGCCGTCACCGCTGAGTTGCTGGACGAGGCATAGCGGGGCAGGCTTGCAAAGGAGTTCGCGCCACGACCGGGCGGCTCCCCGCAGTACGGCCACATCCCACTAGGGTGGAGGTCACACGAGCACGAGCACCACCACGACCATCGAATACTGGGCAAAGGAGCTTCATTGTGACTGTCCGCGTAGGCGTGAACGGATTCGGACGCATCGGGCGCAACTTCTTCCGGGCGGTCGAGGCACAGAAGGCACTCGGTACCACCGACATCGAGATCGTTGCCGTCAACGACCTCACCGACAACGACACCCTCGCGACGCTCCTGAAGTACGACTCGATCCTGGGGCGCCTCGACAAGGACGTGCATGTCGAGGGCGACGACATCGTCGTCGGCGACCGGAAGATCAAGGCCCTCTCGATCAAGGAAGGCCCCTCCGCTCTACCGTGGGGCGACCTCGGTGTCGACGTCGTCGTCGAGTCCACCGGCATCTTCACCAACGCCGCCAAGGCGAAGGGTCACATCGACGCCGGTGCCAAGAAGGTCATCATCTCGGCGCCCGCCACCGACGAGGACATCACCATCGTCATGGGTGTCAACCACGACAAGTACGACGGCACGCAGAACATCATCTCCAACGCCTCGTGCACCACGAACTGCCTCGGCCCCCTCGCAAAGGTGCTGAACGACGAGTTCGGCATCGAGAAGGGCCTGATGACCACGATCCACGCGTACACCCAGGACCAGAACCTGCAGGATGGACCGCACAAGGATCTGCGTCGCGCTCGCGCCGCCGCCCTGAACATCGTCCCCACCGGCACAGGCGCCGCCAAGGCCATCGGCCTCGTGCTCCCCGAGTTGCTCGGCAAGCTCGACGGCTACGCGCTGCGCGTCCCGGTCCCGACGGGCTCGGTCACCGACCTCACCGCGACCCTCACCAAGAAGGCCACCGCCGACGAGGTCAACGCCGCACTGAAGGCTGCCGCGGAAGGTCCGCTGAAGGGCATCCTGAAGTACAACACCGATCCGATCGTGTCCTCGGACATCGTCACCGACCCGCACTCGTCGATCTTCGACGCGCCTCTGACCAAGGTCATCGACGAGCAGGTCAAGGTCGTCTCCTGGTACGACAACGAGTGGGGCTACTCGAATCGTCTTGCCGACCTCACCGGTCTCGTCGGCAAGTCTCTCTGAAACTCGTAGAACAGGACATTTGAACAGTGGCAGTTCAGACCCTCGAGGATCTGCTCGACGCAGGTGTGGAGGGTCGGGGCGTACTCGTGCGCTCCGACCTCAACGTCCCGCTCGACGGCGAGACGATCACCGATGCCGGCCGCATCCTCGCGTCCGCGCCCACCATCCGCACGCTCGCGGAGGCCGGGGCCAAGGTCGTCGTGACCGCGCACCTCGGCCGCCCCAAGGGCGAGCCGGATCCGAAGTACTCGCTCGCGCCCGTCGCAGCGAAGCTCGGTGAGGTGCTCGGCCGCAACGTCCAGCTCGCCTCCGACGTCGTCGGGCAGGATGCGCTCGCGCGTTCCGAAGGGCTGACCGACGGCGACATCCTCCTGCTCGAGAACGTCCGCTTCGACGCTCGCGAGACCAGCAAGGACGACGCCGCGCGGCTCGCCTTCGCCCGCGAGCTCGTCGAGCTCGTCGGTGACGACGGCGCATTCGTCTCCGACGGCTTCGGTGTCGTGCACCGCAAGCAGGCGTCGGTCTACGACGTCGCGACGCTGCTCCCGCACTACGCGGGTGGTCTCGTCGCGGCCGAGGTCGACGTGCTCGCCAAGCTCACCACCGACACCGAGCGTCCGTACGCCGTGGTGCTCGGCGGCTCGAAGGTCTCCGACAAGCTCGGGGTCATCGAGGCGCTCGCACCCAAGGTCGACACGCTCGTCATCGGTGGCGGTATGTGCTTCACCTTCCTTGCGGCACAGGGCTACTCGGTCGGCACCTCGCTGCTCGAGGAGTCGATGATCGACACCTGCAAGCAGTTGCTCGAACGCTTCGGCGACGTCATCCACATCCCGCAGGACGTGGTGGTGGCCGACAAGTTCGCGGCCGACGCGCAGTCGCAGACCGTCGCGGCCGACTCCATCCCCGACGGATGGATGGGCCTCGACATCGGACCGGAATCCGTGCAGCGCTTCGCCTCGCTCCTCGGCTCGGCGAAGACGGTGTTCTGGAACGGCCCGATGGGTGTGTTCGAGTTCGAGAACTTCGCGGCCGGCACGAAGGGTGTCGCGGAAGCGATCATCGAGGCCACCGGCAAGGGAGCGTTCAGTGTCGTCGGCGGCGGCGACTCCGCTGCGGCCGTGCGGTCGCTCGGACTCGGTGAGGACCGCTTCTCGCACATCTCCACCGGTGGTGGCGCCTCCCTCGAATACCTCGAGGGCAAGGAACTGCCCGGCATCGCAGTTCTGGAGGGCTGACGGTCATGGCACGGACACCGCTCATCGCGGGCAACTGGAAGATGAACCTCAACCACCTCGAGGCCATCGCCCTGGTGCAGAAGATCGCGTTCACCCTTCCCGAGAAGTACCTCGAGAAGGTCGACGTGACGGTCATCCCGCCGTTCACCGACATCCGCTCGGTGCAGACCCTCGTCGAGGGCGACAAGCTCGGCATCACCTACGGAGCCCAGGACCTGTCGGTCCATGACTCCGGCGCCTACACCGGCGAGATCTCCGGCGCGATGCTCGCGAAGCTCGGCTGCACCTACGTGGTGGTCGGGCACTCGGAGCGTCGCACCCTGCACGGTGAGACCGACGAGATCGTCCGCGACAAGACCAAGGCCGCGCTGCGGCACGGTCTCACGCCGATCGTGTGCATCGGCGAAGGACTCGACGTCCGCGAAGCCGGCAACCACGTCGAGTACAACGTCGAGCAGTTGAAGAACTCGCTCGCCGGCCTGTCCGCCGAGGAGATCGCGAAGATCGTCGTCGCGTACGAGCCGGTCTGGGCCATCGGCACGGGCAAGGTCGCCTCGGCGGCCGACGCGCAGGAGGTGTGCGCCGCGGTGCGCAACACTCTCGCCGAGCTGGCCTCGCCCGAGGTCGCGGCGTCGGTCCGCGTCCTGTACGGCGGGTCGGTCAACGCCAAGAACATCGGTGAGCTCATCGCCCAGCCCGACATCGACGGCGGTCTCGTGGGAGGCGCCTCCCTCAAGGCCGACGAATTCGCTCAGCTTTCTGCGATCGCCGCAGGCGGTCCTCTCCTCTAGAGCGACCGGCGCTCGCTACCGTGGGGTGCGGGATCTCGACGAGATCCTGCACCCCACTCGCGTTTCGCCTCGCCGCAGTGTGGCCGCCGCGACGCGCGTACCCTCGTCGACCGTCTCCGGCACACCCGCAACATCCCCGTATGACGAGCGGGTAAGCTGACGCCGACGTCGCCCACCATCCGAAGGACATCGAACACCGACATGGAACTGTTCCTGGACATCCTCCTGATCGTCACGAGCCTGTTGCTCATCCTGCTGGTGCTGCTGCACCGCGGTAAGGGCGGTGGTCTGTCCAGCCTGTTCGGTGGCGGAGTCCAGTCCAATCTCTCGGGCTCGACGGTGGCGGAGAAGAACCTCGACCGTCTCACCGTCTTCACCGGTCTCATCTGGGTGATCTCGATCCTCGGCATCGGACTGCAGATCAAGTTCAGCTGATCCCGGCGGGCGCATGCCCGCTGCCGCGGTCGCGCCCCGGCCGCCAGGCACAGATACTGGCCGTATGACGGACACAGTGCCTGCTTCTGCGACCGAACCCCTCCGCGAGGACATCCGCCTGCTCGGCGGCATTCTCGGCAACGTCATCCGTGAGCAGGCGGGACCCGAGACCTTCGACCTGGTCGAGTCCGCCCGGGTGGAGAGTTTCCGGATCCGGCGCTCCGAGATCGACCGCACCGAACTCGCCGAACGCTTCGCCGGCGTCGCCACCGACGACCTGCTTCCCGTCGCCCGGGCGTTCAGCCATTTCGGTCTGCTCGCCAATCTCGCCGAGGATCTGCACCGCGAACGACGTCGGGCCCTGCACGTGCGCGCAGGCGACCCGCCGCAGGACAGCACCCTCGCCGCCACCTACGCCAAACTCGACGCTGCCGGCCCGAGCCTCGACGCCGACACCGTGACCGACGCACTCGCCTCGGCACTCGTCGCTCCCGTCATCACCGCTCACCCCACCGAAACCCGCCGACGCACCGTCTTCGACGTCCAGACCGCGGTCACCGAGCTCATGCGGCGCCGGGAGAGGACCGACGACCCCGTTGCGCTCGAGGAGATCGACCGCGCCCTGTACCGGCACATCCTCACTCTCTGGGACACCGCGCTCATCAGGCTCGCGCGCCTGAGGATCAGCGACGAGATCGACAACGGTCTGCGCTACTACGACCTCGCGCTGTTCGACGTCGTTCCGGCGCTCAACGCCGAAGTGCGCCGCGAACTCCGGCGTCGCTGGCCCGACGCGGCAGTGCTCACCGAACCGCTGGTGCGGCCCGGAACGTGGATCGGCGGCGACCGCGACGGCAACCCCAATGTCGACGGCGAGGTCGTCACCACTGCCGCGAATCGCGCCTGTGAGACCGCGCTGCGACATCACCTCACCGAACTCGCTGCGCTCGAACGCGCACTGTCGATGTCCGAACGCACCGCGACCATCAGCAGCGCCCTGAAGAAGCTCGCCGACGACTCGGGCGACGACAATCCCGCCCACAGCGACGAGCCGTACCGGCGTGCCGTGCACGGCATCCGCGCTCGCCTCACCGCGACCGCGGACAGGCTGCTGCCCGGCGTCGATCTGCCCCACACGGTGCGTATTCCATGCGAGCCCTATGCCACCCCGGCCCGCCTGCACACCGACCTGAACATCGTCGACGCCTCGCTGCGTGCCGGCGGCGCGGCCGTGATCGCCGACGATCGGCTCGCGCACCTGCGCAGCGCCGTCGAGGTCTTCGGCTTCCATCTCGCGCCGCTCGATCTGCGGCAGAACTCCGAGGTCCACGAGAACGTCGTCGCCGAACTGCTCTCCTGGGCGGGGGTGACCGACCGCTACCGCGACCTGCCGGAGGACGACAAGGTCGCGCTGCTCACCGCGGAGTTGCGGATCCGACGTCCGCTCACTGCTCCTGACGCCCACCTGTCGGACGAGACCGCCAAGGAACTAGGCATCCTGCGTGCCGCCGCCGAAGTGGTCCGTCGTATCGGACCGGCCGCCATCGAGCATTACATCATCAGCATGTGCACCTCGGTGTCCGACCTGCTCGAGGTCGAGGTCCTGCTCAAGGAGGTCGGGCTGCTCGATCTCGACCGCGGTTATCCGCGCAGCACGGTGCAGGTCATCCCGCTGTTCGAGACGATCGACGACCTGCGCGGCGGTGCCGCCACGTTGACCGCCGCACTCGCAGTGCCCGAGTTCCGCAGCCTCGTCGACGGACACGACGGACTGCAGGAGATCATGCTGGGCTACTCCGATTCCAACAAGGACGGCGGTTATCTCACCGCCAACTGGGCGCTCTATCGCGCGGAACTCGACCTCGTCGAGGCTGCGCGTACCGCCGGGATCCGGCTGCGCCTGTTCCACGGTCGCGGCGGCACCGTCGGCCGCGGTGGCGGACCGAGCTACGACGCCATCCTCGCCCAGCCGCCCGGCGCGGTCCAGGGCTCGCTGCGTCTGACCGAGCAGGGCGAGGTCATCGCCGCGAAGTACCGCGAACCGGTGCTTGCCCGCCGTAACCTGGAGGCTCTCGTCTCGGCGACCCTCGAGTCGAGCCTGCTCGACGTCGAGGGCCTCGGCAAGGACGCACCGGAGGCCTACCGGATCCTCGACGAACTCGCCGATCTCGCTCGCGCCGCGTACAGCCGCCTCGTACACGAAACACCGGGTTTCGTCGAGTACTTCACCGCCGCGACACCGGTCTCGGAGATCGGTGCCCTCAACATCGGCAGCCGTCCCGCGTCCCGCAAACAGACGAAGGCGATCAGCGACCTGCGCGCCATCCCGTGGGTGCTCTCGTGGACCCAGAGCCGCGTGATGCTCCCCGGCTGGTACGGCACGGGTACAGCCGTGCAGGACTGGGTGGCCGGTGATCCGGACCGGTTGGCGACCCTGCAGGATCTCTACCGTCGCTGGCCGTTCTTCCGTTCGGTGCTGTCGAACATGGCGCAGGTGCTCGCCAAGTCCGATCTCGGCCTGGCCGCCCGGTACTCCGAACTCGTCGAGGACACCGAACTGCGCGAGCGGGTGTTCGGCAGCATCGTCGACGAGCACGCCCGCACGGTCGACGCCTACCGGCAGATCACGGGATACGACTCGCTCGTCGCGGACAATCCGGCGCTCGAGCGGTCGCTGCACAACCGCTTCCCGTATCTCGAACCGCTCAACCACCTGCAGGTCGAATTGCTGCGGCGGTTCCGTGCCGGGGAGGACACCGACCGGGTCCGGCGCGGTATCCAGATCACGATGAACGGTCTCGCCACGGCGTTGCGCAACAGCGGCTAGAAATTTTTTCTCGTCGGTTGTCGATACGGCAGGTGTCCGCTCGTCGTGATGGTGTAGGACGAACACCACACAGACGGGAGCAACCGCGATGAAGTACATGCTGCTGATCTACGCATCCACGACCGACGAGCCCACCTGCACCTTCGAGGACTGGCAGGACTACGAGAAGGCGATGCGCGATGCGGGTGTCCTCGTGTCCGGGCACGCCCTGCAGGATCTCGTCACCGCGACGACCGTGCAGGTCGACGCGGACGGACGACGCACGGTGACCGATGGGCCGTTCGGCGAGAGCCGCGAGGTGCTCGGCGGATACGACGTCATCGACGTCGGCAGCCTCGACGAGGCACTCGACTGGGCGGCACGCTGCCCCGGGTCGAGGGACGGCGGCACGGTCGTCGTGCGGCCGATCGCCGACTTCGGGGACTGAGCGATGGGGGAGTCGGCCGCCGCCGTCGAGTCGGTGTTCCGTGAGGAACACGGCCGGCTCCTCGCCGCGCTCGTCCATCGCTTCGGCGATCTCGATCTCGCCGAAGAGGTCGCATCGGAGGCACTCGAGGCGGCGCTCGTGCACTGGCCGGTCGACGGTGTGCCCGAGCGTCCGGGCGCGTGGCTCCTCACCACGGCCAGGCGCCGAGCGCTGGATCGGGTGCGCCGCGACCGCGTGTACGCGATGCGGCTGGCGGAACTCGCCGTCGACACCGAACGTCGCGCGTCGTACGAGCCGCCTGGGGCCGGGGAACTGCCGGACGACCGCCTCGAGCTGTTCTTCACGTGCGCCCACCCTGCCCTCGCGACGGACGACCGCGTGGCGCTGATCCTGCGTTGTCTCGGTGGTCTCACCACGAACGAGGTCGCGCGGGCCTTCCTCGTCCCGTCGCCGACGATGGCCCAGCGGATCGTACGGGCCAAGAAGAAGATCCGCGGTGCCCGCATCCCGTTCCGGGTGCCCGGACCGGACGAACTGCCCGAGCGGCTGCCCGTGGTGCTCGCGGCGCTGTACTCGATCTTCACCGAGGGCTACGCCGCGAGCAGCGGCGAACATCTGCAACGCCCCGACCTGGCCGAGGAAGCGATCCGTCTCACGCGCATCCTGCACCGGCTGATGCCGGCGGAACGGGAGGTGAGCGGGTTGCTCGCGCTGATGCTGCTCGTCCACGCCCGCCGGGACGCGCGCACCGACCCGTCCGGCGCCGTGATGCTGCTCGAGGTGCAGGACCGTTCCCGGTGGGATCGCGCGATGATCGACGAGGGCAGTGCACTGGTGGTCGCCGCGCTCACCGGAGGACCACCCGGACCGTACGGGGTGCAGGCCGCGATAGCCGCGCTGCACGACGAAGCGAGCGACCTCGACAGCACCGACTGGCCGCAGATCGTCGCCCTCTACGACGTGCTGACTGCCATGAGCCCGTCACCGGTCGTCGCACTGAACCGCGCCGTTGCGGTTGCGATGCGCGACGGGCCCGCGGCCGGCCTCGAACTCCTCGACGGACTCGCCGAGGAGCCGGGTCTGCGCGACTACGGGCCGTACGTGGTGGCGCGGGCCGAGTTGCTGGCCCGGGTCGGCCGGAAAGGCGAAGCGGCCGAAGCATATCGGCGGGCGTTCGAGCTCGCCGGTACCGAACCCGAGCGACGCCACCTCAGGGCGAGGTCGGCGGAGTTGTCGCGTTCGCGCGAGTTGTGACCGACCCCGGTGCGCCGAGACCTCCGATCAGGACGGAGCGGCGCGGTTCGGCGGTTCGTATAGCCGGATACCTCGAGGTCGTAGCGCTTCGGCGTGTACCACTCCGGATCGACCCAGTGCGGATTCCGTAGCCGGGCCGCCAGACGGTCCTCCCGGAGCCTGACGCTCTCGTGGACTTTCAGTCCTTCGGGAGATCGTGTCCCGCCGAGGATCTCACGAGTTCCTCGACCGATGAGCCACCAGATGCGGCTCATCCGGGTCGGCGTGGCCGTCGCGCTCGTCTGCTCCGGTTTCGGAAGCTGCCGCAGGCTCACCGTCCGGCGCAGGAGCACGCCGTGGTCGAGGGCACCCTCGAGGACCCAGCGGAGCGAGATGTCGGCGAGTCGGCAGTCCTCGAATCCGCCTCCGACGTCGGAGTGGACGCCCGAGAACCAGACCTCCTCGATCCGGTCGTTCGCGACCTTGTCCACCCTGTACGGCCTGCGGTACTCGTCGATGGAGATCGCGTGCCGGCCGGATTCCACGTTCGGCAACTCGGCCGTCTTTTCGAAGTGGTAGTCCTTCTCGAAGATTCCGGGTGCGCTGACGCTGTCCCAGATCCCGAGGTAGTGCACGGGGACGGAGAACGTCCCGTTCGACGCGCGGCACACGGTCGTCGCGAACTGTTCGGCGCATGCGAAGTCGTCGGACTCCCAGGACCTGCGACGGGCGTATGCGGCGATCGCGTACTGCACGAGATTCTCGGACGACGCCCGTGGAAGGCCGACGAGATGCAACATCGCCGCGAAGGCACGTGCTGTGTGGGCGCCCCGGCTGAACCCGAAGAGATAGATGCGATCACCGGGCTCCCACTGCTTCATCAGGAACGTGTAGGCCTCTGCGAGGTTCGTCTTGATACCGACGCCGAATGCGAGGCCGAGCGTGCGGGAGATCCTCTGTCCCACACGCGTCGAGGCCCCGGCGGAGGAGAAGGTACCGACGCCGGGGTCGTAGTAGGTGACCTGTTCGCCCGTCGTGTTCTCGAGCGCGCGGAACAGACGGACGACGTTGGTGTTCCCCTTCGCCCGAATTTCGTTGCCGGTGCCGTCGAAGCACAGGACGATGTTCTTCGATCCCTTCCTTCTCGCGACCTTCTGCGTGATCTCTGTCGGTTGTGTGCTCGTTCCGGGCTGCGGCATCGTAGTGCTCCCTGAATGCGACCGGTTGGTGGATTCGACGCTAGGAGGCGGCTCGGGAGGTCTCACGGGTAGTGCGCTACTCGAATCCGGTGGTGCTCGTCGGGCGGATCACTGCAGCGAACGGCGCCGGTCAGCGGTATTCGTCGACCAGGTCGAGGTAGTCGTCCCACACCGGCGGGCGAGTGCCGGCCAGTGCCGCGTCGAGACGGTCGAGGTAGTACTGCCACCCCGGCCCGATCTCTCCGGCCTCCGAGCGCGGGACGTGGCGGTGTGTGAACTCGAGGGTGGTGACCTTCCCGACCTGGCGCAGCGCCACCTCGAGCTGCCACCCGTCCACGTCGACGGCGAATCCCTCCGGGGGAGAGCACCGGAGGATGTCGACATAGGTGGTGGCCGAGTCGAGGTCGTCGGTCATCGTCAGGAGCACACGGCCCGTGGCCGGGTCGCCGGTGTACGTGCCGTACCAGCGACCCAGCTTCTCCGAATCGGTGAGTGCCGCCCAGACCTCGCCGATCGGGAGCAGGAAGTTGCGGTGGTAGATCAGCCGCACCAGCGACGCGTCGCTCGGACAATCACGTTCCGGGCTCACTTCGCCTGTGTTCGTCCTCGGCGTGCTCATCACGGCTCCTCTCGATGGCGCTCGCCTTATCGGAATTGTCCTGCATTCGGCTGCCTGCGCGGTCCGTTTCACCGCGATGGTTCCTCCGCTGCGGCGAAGGAGGTGCGCAGCCGTTGGTTGGGCAGCAGCGCGACCGCGACGAGTCCGACGACGGACAGCGCCGCCAGCAGGAGGAAGACCTGGCCGGTGCCCTGGCCGTGGGGCGGGACCGTCGCGGCGAGGAGAGGCAGACCCACCGCCGCTCCGATGAGACGGAAGAAGAAGACCGCCGCACCGGCCGCTCCGAAACGCTCCGGAGCGACGGCGTTCTGGACCAGCGTCACGAGATTCTGCAACAGGACCCCGATTCCCAGGCCGAGCAGCAGGACGGCGAGCTCGATCCACCACGGAGCGGTGTTGCCGTCGGCGAACGCGAGCATCGCGCATCCGGCGACCTGGAGCACGGACCCGGCCACGAGCAGTGCCTTCCACCTGCCGGAGCGGGTGATGAGACGACCCGAGGTGTAGGAGGACGACGCGAGTCCGAACACCAAGGGGGTCAGTAGGATCCCTGTGGCAGTGGCCGTGTGGTGGCGCACCGCCTGGAAGTACTCGCTGAGGAAGGACAGCGCTGCGTAGAACGCGAACCCGGACGACACGGACGTGATCAGGGCGCACGCGACGGTGCGCTGCCCGAGCAGATCCACCGGAACCACAGGTGCGGGAGTGCGGCGTTCGACGGCGAGCGCAGCGACGAGCAGGACACCGCCGCCGAGGTGGTATCCGACCTGTGGCCACGACGACCGGCTCCCATTTCCGGCGCTGACCCACACGAGCACCAGCGTCACCCCGGACGTGAGCAGTACCGCGCCGACCCAGTCGATCCGCGCGTCCGACGAGCTGCGCGGCCCCGGCTTCAGCCTGCGTCGCAGTGCGACCAGTGCGATGGCGGCCGGTGCCGCAGGAACGAGGAAGCAGGCCCGCCAGCCGAGGGGCGTATCGACGAGGGCGCCGCCGAGGAGCGGACCGCCGGCCATCGACACCGCCATGACCACGGCGCCGTATCCGGCATAACGACCCTGTTCCCGCGGCGGGATGAGGGCGCCGAGCACCGCGACGGTGACGGCCACGACGCCGCCGAGGCCGATCCCTTGCACCACGCGGCCGGCGAGGAGGACGGGCAGAGCCGGAGCGCAGGCCGAGACCACCGATCCCGCCGTCAGCGTCAGCAGCGCCGCCTGGACGAGGAGGCGTGTGTCGTAGCGGTCGGATATCGATCCCCAGACCGGGGTGGTGGTCGCGTTGGCCAGGAGAGCGACCGTGATGATCCAGGTCAGGCCTACGGACCCGCCACCGAGTTCCGCCGTGACGGCAGGCAGTGCAGGAATCGCGACGGTGCCGGAGAGCAAGGCGGCGAACAGCGCGGCGAGCAGGGGAAGCAGCACCGCGAGAATGTCGCGATGTGTGGGTAATGGATCGCCGGACGTCGGTGATGAGAGCTGCGGAACCGCAACATGGTGCGAGGACATGACGGGTCCTTGGAAGAAGTCGGCGCTCGACGGAGTCGAGGGCAGGGCCGGAACGGAATGCAACACGAAGCGAGGGCACGCCGGGATCGGACCGCCGGAAGGCGGGATCACCGATGCGATACTCGTCGCTCCATGTTCTGCATTCGCACGACTTCTCCTCGGACGGGGGACGCTTCCGTGTCCACCGAATCGATATTCCCAGTGTGCGCCATCGGCAGGCATCGGCACGAGTAGTGCGCTACTCGAATCCGTTCACAGGATCGTCTCGATTCGGTACGGCGGGGTGAACCGTCGGTACAGGGAAGAGATCCGCGAATTCGGACGGCGGCAGTCGTGAAGGTCGTTGTCCGGCACTTCGGTCCTCACGGATGCGGGTTCACCGTTCCGGTCGAGCCGGATGTACCGGTCCGAGACCAGGGTCCGGTCCCGCCAGGTGCGTATGTAGGTGATCCACTCGTCGTCACACAGGGCGGTGACGAGAAGTTCCAGACGGTTCTCGGCGTCTGCGGGTGACTCGTTACCACGGGCGACCGCCTCGACCAACGCCTTACGGTGGGCGCATCTCTGCCGGGCCGCCAGGAGGTCGGTCGCGCTACGAATGCCCAGTGCGCGCAGGTCGGACAGCACTCTCGCGCCCTCGGGATCCGTCTCGGCGGTCGAATCCACGATATGGAGTCGCAGAATCGCCTGATCGACCCAGTCGACGAGGCGGCCGACCGGAATCCGTGTCTCGAGCAGCAGATCGACGAGATCGTGATGCGCAAGGGCTTCGACGTTGGGCACACCCTCGTCGATCAGTCGTGCCCGGTCGTAGAGGTCGAGTCCCTCGATGT
Organism: Rhodococcus sp. AB351; assembly: GCF_049538275.1. Taxonomy (NCBI): domain Bacteria; kingdom Bacillati; phylum Actinomycetota; class Actinomycetes; order Mycobacteriales; family Nocardiaceae; genus Rhodococcus; species Rhodococcus sp. AB351. The sequence goes on along the minus strand of NZ_JBMVFW010000002.1, from coordinate 29,498 downwards.
CGGTGAGCGGCAATTGCTCTTCGAGCATGCGGCGTTTCTTGGTGAGGGCGAAACGCCGCAGGGTGTCGCGCAGTAGCACCATCGCGGTTTCGGGAAGCACGCCGATCACGAACGCCAATGGGAGCACGGTGGCGTCGTAGACCCGCGACTCCGGTGATTCGACGACGGCCTGGAGCAAGCAGGCAAGGATGACGACGGTGATCACTCGTACGGTGATCGCGCTGTATGCCTTGGGCCGTAAGTCGTTCCGTGAATACCGGCGCAGGCAGGTGTTGAGGGAGAAGAAGTACGCGCCCAGGAATGCGAACGCGAGCGGATCGGCGAGCGCAGTGAAGAGACTCGTATCGGGCGTGCCGGACGACGCGGCTGGGGAGTACAGCGCCATGGTCCAGCCCAACGCGATGGTGACGGTGGAAACGAGGATGGGCCACAGTCGCTGGGTGGCGTTCACCGTGGTGGTCCGCTCGTCTGCGGCGTAGAAGACCTCGTCCATCTGGCCGCCGTACTTGGCCTGCACGTCTGCCAACGTGTGGACGTTCGGGTCCAGGCGGAAGATCTGCCATTCGAAGCGGTCGCGGAGCGTACTCAGACGTTGACGGTCGAACAGGAAGAACAACAGGCCCGGCAACATGGTTGCCACTGCGACAAATGCGACTGCGACGACGGGCGCCGCCGTGATGCTCACCAGTCCGGTAGCGAATGCCGAGATAGGCACCGCCACGCTGATCACGAGCATGCACCACAACGTGACCGTGTGGAGTTGACGGCGGGAACGAGCCTTGGTGCCGTCGAGGGGTGTATCCGTTGTGGCGTGCAGGGGGACGACGTATCCGTGGCGGATCAGGCCCTCCCAGGGCCACTGTCGCTCCGGGTCGGTCGGTACGCGGCGTTCGAGCGGTGCGAACACGAGCGTCCGACCGTCCGCGTGGGTGATGTGCAAGCGGGAAGGCGTCGCATTGCGCAGTTCCGCAGGTGCCGTGTCCGAAGCCGGCGCGGGAGCGCCGCCGTGGCTATCGTTGCCGGGACGGGTAGCGAGAGCATCGTCCAGGCTTCGGAGTGTCTTCAGGGCAGACGCGAACCGGTTGCTCTCCCTCTTCTGCAACATGATTCTCACCCCGTTGCATCGTTCGGCTGTATTCGAATCCTGCGCGCCTCGGGTGCGGACGGCACGGGTAGCGAGCTACCCGATTCCGTCGATCGCTCCGCCGGTCCGTGCGACCGAGGGGCGATCCGGACGAAATACCGCAACCGTTCCGTGACATCTCGTACGCTGCACCACGAAGCGACGAGGGGGCGACGTGGACGACCCGCAGCACGGGTACTGGAACAGGCGGCGTTTTCTCGCCGGGATGGCCACGACGATGGCGGCGTTGGTCGGCACCGCAGGCGTGTTCGCGCGGGAGGTGAACGCGAGTCCGCTGAGCGAGACGCCTCCCGTGCGCGACACGATCAACGGAGTGCTCGCGTTCGTCGTACCCGGCAACGACCCGTACTCGCACCAGCAGGGCGTGTGGACCGACCGGCCCGGCGGCGTCACCGTCGGCACGGCGGAATCCCTCGAGCGAACCCTGGACCAGGCGTCGCCGATGCCGTTGCTCGGACCCGAGGCGGGCAACCTGCCCGGTGCCGCGGCGATCGCAGTGCTGCTCAACACCTTCGGTGTCACCGCCGACCCGCGTTCGGTGAGCGGGCCGTTCGCGGCGCCCTTCGCGAATCTGAGCCATGCCGCGAAAGCGCAGGTCTTCGAATGGCTCGACACCGACCCGCGTTTCGAGGGCCTGGTGCTGAAATTCGTGGTCAACGCGATCCCCACCCTGGCCGCCTTCGCGGCCTTCTCCGAGGTCTCCGCGTACGACCGCGCCCGGCGCGAGGTCACCGGGCGCCCGGTCGGCTGGGAACTGAGCCGCTATTCCGGGCCGAGCGACGGGTGGGACGAGTTCCTGGGCTACTACGGCGGAATCGACGAGGTGGAGAAATAGATGACCGACGTCATCGTCATCGGGGCGGGTGGCGGCGGACCCGTCGTGGCCAAGGAACTCGCAGCGCGCGGTCTCGACGTGCTCGTTCTCGAGGCAGGCCCCCGCTTCGCCGACCCGGAGAACGAGTGGACCCATTTCGAGGACGACATCAACAATCCGATCACCGGGCTGTTCCGCCACGGGCCGGGGGACCGCTCGGGCACGCCGCGGCTGCGTGATCTGCCCCAGAACTCGTTCGTGTGGCAGGTGTCCGGTGTCGGTGGCACCACGCTGCACTTCTTCGGCAACTCGCCGCGGGCGGCACCCGGCGCGTTCTCCGGATACGACGGCGCCGACCGCGCCATGTACGACACGGCGCACCTGTTCCCCTTCGGATACGACGAGCTGCGTCCCTACTACGAGTGGGTGGAGGCCACGCTGCCCGTGCAGACCGCACCGATGGGCGCCAAGGAGCAGTTGTTCCTGCGGGGTGCAGCGGCCATGGGGCTGCCGCACCAGACCTCGCTCGACACCACCGGGCCAGCCCATCGCGCCCAGCAGAACGCGATCCTCCAGCCCGGTGGCACCGCCGGCCGCACCCGGGACCGCGCGCGTCTGCACCATCCAGAAGCGCGGGGCTGCACGATGTGCGGGCACTGTTATCAGGGCTGTTTCCTGCCGCTGGGGGCGCCGCGGAATCTCAAGGCCAAACGCTCCACCGACAACTCGTATGTCCCGATGATGCTCACCGCAGACGCGTGGTCACCCCAGGGGCGTGCCGTCACCCTGATCGCCGATGCGGTGGTCTCCGAGATCCTCGTCGAGGAGGTGAACGGGGAGACCGTGGCGCGCGGCGTGCGGTTCACGACAGCGGGGGAGGAGCACGAGGCGACCGCGCCGGTGGTGGTGCTGGCGGCAGGGTGCATCGAGAGCCCGAGATTGTGGCTGAACTCGACGCTGCCGAATCCGAACGGCTGGGTCGGCCGCGGCCTCACCGACCACCACATGGACGCGGTCTTCGGCGTCTTCGACGAGTACACCGGGCAGACGCGCGGACCGGGATCCAACGCGCGCGTCGATCTGCCCGGCTACGGCGGGATCGAGCAGGTCGGCCTGCCCCCGGCGTTGATCGCGTACGCGCTGAACTTCAGCGACTCCGGCATCCACGGATACGGACGTGCCGGCGGTGTCGTCGATTCGGCGGGGGCCGACAGTGTGGGTCGGCTCGTCGGACGCGACCTGCTCGACACGATGGCCGACGCCGACCGCGTCCTCGCCGCGCTCGTCATCTCGGACGACGACGTCGAACCGGACAACCGCGTGACGCTCTCACCGATCCTGTATCCGGACGAAGGGGGTCTGGCGCCGCGGGTGACCGTGCAGCATCGTCGGCGCTCGGCTCGTACCCGCCGCAATCGTGACCACGCGACCCGCACGGCCGTCGAGTTGATGAGGGCGGCGGGCGCGAAGAGGGTGCATCGCTGCGACTGGCCACCGCTGATCCTGCACTCGCAGTCGAGCATGAGGATGGGGGTGAGCGACCGGGATTCGGTGCTCGACGCCGACGCGGAGGCGCGGTGGGTGAAAAGGTTGTTCGTCGCCGACAACTCGGCGCTCGCCAACAGTCTCGGAGGCCCGAACCCGACGTTGACGACACAGGCGATCGCCACCCGCACGGCCGAGAAGATCTTCGCGAAGTACTTCGGTGGCGATCCCTGGGTGGCACGGGAGAACCCCGTGTCGTCGATCGACGACCGCGTCACCGCCGCGGTGATCGAACGGAGTATCTGACCGCTCGATCCCGGATCGGAACCATCGATTTCGTCCCGAGTGGAACCGTCGGGCGTCCCGGCGCGTCGAACGAGACAGAGGGCCGTGACGACAACGGTCCACGACGGGAGGAGCTCACCGGCATGGACCCACGAACGGTGCGATGTGTCCCGGGCCGATCACCACTGCGCGCGCTGCGCTCGACGGCAGGCCCGCGTTCGATGAATCGGATGCGGTGCGTGCGAAGCGGTGTCGACGACGGCGACACCGCCGGTACTTCGGAGGGGCGCCGTGTGGAGACGGACGACGCCGACGATCCCGACTTCGACGGCGCCGGCGCGTGACGTCCGGATCGCCGATCACGGCGTCGGGCTCCCGGTGCTCCGCTCGGTTACTACGCCGGGAGTTGCGCTGCGGCAGCCGGATCGAGGAACCACACGGTGCCTTCGGTGCCGCGGGCGCCGGCGGAGGGGAAGTCCTCCGGTGCGGCACCACCCACGGCCGCTGCGACGGCCTCCGCCTTGGCGTCACCGGTGACCAGCAACCAGACCTGCCGCGCCCGCTGCACGGCGGGCAGCGTCAGCGTCACCCGGGCCGGCGGCGGCTTCGGGGAGTCGTCGACACCCACCACGAAACGTTCGGACTCGCGCACCGCGTCGGTGTGGGGGAACAGCGAATTGATGTGTCCCTCACCGCCCATGCCGAGCAGGTGCACGTCGAAGACCGGCGCGGTGCCGTCGGGGGAGTGCGCCGCGAGGAGTTCGGCGTATCGCTGGGCCGAGTCCTGCGGTGTGCTGCACCCGTCCTCGCCGAGCGCCGGCATGGTGTGGATGCGGGCCGGGTCGATCGGCACGTGGTCGAGCAGCGCCTCACGGGCCTGCACCTCGTTGCGATCCGGATCGCCGGGCGGCAGGAAACGCTCGTCGCCGAAGTAGACGTTCACCGCCGACCAGTCGATGGCGCCCTGGTCGCGCCGCACGTTCTCGAGCATCGCGATACCGGTACCGCCGCCGGTGAGCACGACGTGGGCCTGCACCCGCTCGCGCTGCGCGGCGACGACGGCATCGACGAAAGCGGACGCCGCGGCGCGGGCGACCTCGTCGGCGTCGGCGAAACGCCGGATCTCGGACGGAGTGCGGACCGTGTCAGACATAATCCACCTTCGGCAGGGCCGACAATGCGGCTTCGTAGACTTCGTCGGGATCGAGGCGACGCAGTTCCTCGGCGAGACATTCGGCCGAGTTCCGGCGTGCCAGGCTGATCAGCGAATCGGGCTTGTGGGTGCGTTCGAGGGTCGCCACGCGACCTTCCTGCGGGCGTTCCAGGGCGATCGTCTGCGACGCCGTGCGCAGTTCCACCCTCAACTCGCCGATAGCTCGCTCGACGGGGCAGTCGAGACGGCTCGCGAGCCAACCCGCGATCAGATCCACGGCCGGCTCGGTCCGCAGTCCCGACACGCGCGCCGAGAGCACCGGCTCGTAGGGCGGCTGATCGAGTGCCGAGACCAGCAGCGCCCGCCAGTAGGTGATGCGGGCCCAGGCCAGATCCGTGTCGCCCGGCCGGTAACCGGACAGGCGGGTCGCGAGATCGGCACGCGGGTCGTCGGAGTTGGTCACGTCGGTGATGCGGCGGACGGCGAGGCGACCCACCGGGTCCTCGGCCGGGACCGCGGGAGCCTGGTTGGGCCACCACGCGACGACGGGGGTGTCCGGAAGGAGGAACGGCACCACGACCGATTCCTGATGTTCACCGAGTTCGCCGTGCAGGGCGAGGATCAATGCCTCGGAGGCACCCGCTTCACCGGCGACCCGGATCTCCGCGTCGAGCCGCGACGGACCGTCCTGCCGGCCGCGACCGACGACGATGACGCGGCAGGGATGTTCCTTCGACGCCTCGGTGGCAGCCGTGATCGCGGCGTCGAGACCCCGCGCGTCGCCGGCGCACACGATGAACGTGAGAACACGTCCCTGCGTGACCATTCCGCTCGACCGTCGCAGCTCCACCAGCTTGCGGCTGATGGCATTGGCGGAGGTGTTGCGCAACTGGAGCCTCACGGACGCCTCCATTCCCGGCCGGTACGCCGCAGCATCTCGTCGGCCGAATGCGGACCCCAGGTACCGGACTCGTAGGGCTCCGGTCGCCCGTTCGCCGCCCAGTGCTCGAGCACCGGATCGAGGATCTTCCAGGACAATTCGACTTCCTCGTCCACCGGGAACAGCGACGGGACGCCGAGGAGCACGTCGAGGATCAGCCGCTCGTAGGCCTCGGGGGAGGAGACAGTGAACGCCTGGCCGTAACTGAAGTCCATGTTCACGTCCCGGACCTCCATCTCGGAGCCCGGCACCTTCGACCCGAAGCGCATCGTGATGCCCTCGTCGGGCTGCACGCGGATCACCAGCGCGTTCTGACCGAGCTCCTCGGTCATGGTCTTGTCGAACGGCAGATGGGGGGCCCGCTTGAAGACCACCGCGATCTCGGTGACGCGGCGGCCGAGGCGCTTGCCGGTGCGCAGATAGAAGGGGACACCCGCCCAGCGGCGGGTGTCGACCTCGAGGGTGATGGCCGCGTACGTCTCGGTGGTCGAATCCGCCGCGAAGCCCTTCTCCTCGAGCAGACCGACGACCTTCTCGCCGCCCTGCCAGCCGGATGCGTACTGGCCGCGCGCGGTGGTCTCGTCGAACGGCTCGGCCGGCCGGGTCGCGGAGAGCACCTTGATCTTCTCCGCGTGCAGCTCCGACGCCGCGAAGCTCACCGGCTCCTCCATCGCGGTGAAGGCGAGCAGCTGCAGGAGGTGGTTCTGGATGACGTCGCGCGCCGCGCCGATGCCGTCGTAGTAGCCGGCGCGACCACCGAGACCGATGTCCTCGGCCATCGTGATCTGCACGTGGTCGACGTAGTGCGCGTTCCACACCGGCTCGAACATCTGGTTCGCGAACCGCAACGCGAGGATGTTCTGGACCGTCTCCTTGCCGAGATAGTGGTCGATACGGAAGACGGATTCCTCGGAGAACACCTCACCGACAACCGAATTGAGCTCGCGCGCACTCTCGAGGTTGTGCCCGAACGGCTTCTCGATCACGACGCGGCTCCACGAGCCGTTGCGTTGCGCGGCCAGGCCCGAACGCGACAGCTGCCCGCACACCACGGGGAAGGCGTCCGGGGGAACCGACAGGTAGAACGCGTGGTTGCCACCCGTACCGCGCTCGCGGTCGAGCTTCTCGAGGGTCGTCGCGAGCTCCGCGAACGCCGCATCGTCGTCGAAGGTGCCCTGCACGAAGCGGATCCCCTCCGCGAGGCGCTGCCAGACCTCCTCGCGGAAGGGGGTACGCGAATGCTCACGTACCGCGTCGTGGACCACCTGACCGAAATCCTCGTCGGCCCAGTCCCTCCGGGCGAAACCGACGAGCGCGAATCCGGGCGGCAGGAGGCCGCGGTTGGCGAGATCGTAGACGGCGGGCATCAACTTGCGCCGGGCCAGATCGCCGGTGACACCGAAGATCACCAGCGCGCACGGGCCGGCGATACGTGGCAGTCTGCGATCTCTGTTGTCCCGGAGCGGATTCACCCACTCCGCCGCACCGGATTCGGGCACGTTCAGCCCTCCGCGCCCGGCGCGTGAGCCGCGAGCTGTTCCGCCGTCGCCGCGAGCAGGTCCTTCCACGACACGACGAACTTCTCCACACCCTCGTCCTCGAGCTTGCGGAAGACGTCGGGAAGATCCACACCGACCGATGCCAGCGCGTCGAAGACCTGCTGGGAGGAGGCGATGTTGCGGGTGACGGTGTCGCCCGTGACCTCACCGTGGTCGGCGACGGCCTCGAGGGTCTTCTCCGGCATCGTGTTCACGGTGTTCGGCGCGACCAGTTCGGTGACGTAGAGGGTGTCGGGGTAATCGGGGTTCTTCACACCCGTCGACGCCCACAGCGCACGCTGGGGAACGGCACCCGCCTCGGTGAGCTGCTCGAACCGCGTCCCGCCCTCGAACGCGCGCTGGTAGGCGCCGTACGCGAGTCGCGCGTTGGCGAGACCGGCCTTGCCGCGCAGCGCCAACGCCTGATCGGTGCCGATCTCCTCGAGGCGCGGGTCGATCTCGGTGTCGACACGCGAGACGAAGAACGACGCGACCGAGCGGATCTTCGACAGGTCGTGACCGGAGGCCTTCGCTGCGGTCAGGCCGTCGAGGTAGGCCTCGATGACCCGCTCGTAGCGCTCGACCGAGAAGATCAGCGTGACGTTGACGCTGACACCCTCACCGATCACCCGGGCGATGGCCGGCAGACCCGCCACCGTCGCCGGGATCTTGATGAACAGGTTCGGGCGGTCGACGATTCGCCACAGCTCGAGGGCCTGCTGGACGGTGTCGTCCGTCTTGTGCGCCAGACGCGGGTCGACCTCGATCGACACCCGTCCGTCGAGGCCGTCCGTCGCCTCGAACACCGGCGCGAGGACGTCGCAGGCCGCGCGCACGTCGTCGGTGGTGACGGTGCGGATCGCCTCGGTGGCGTCGGCGCCGGCGGCAGCGAGATCGCGGATCTGCGCGTCGTAGGCGTGGCCCTTCGACAGGGCGGCCTGGAAGATCGACGGGTTGGTCGTCACACCCACGACACTGCGGGTCGCGACGAGCTCGGCGAGCTTGCCGGAATCGATGAGGTCGCGGGACAGGTCGTCCAGCCACACCGAGACACCCTGGGCGGACAGTTCGGCCAGCGCAGCGTTCTGCGTGGAGGTCTGCTGGGTCATCGGATCATCCCTTCACTCGGGTCAGCGAGCGACGCGCGGCGTCGACGACGGCCTCGGCAGTGATGCCGAACTCGCGGTACAGGGTCTTGTAGTCGGCGGAGGCGCCGTAGTGCTCGAGCGAGACCGGCTCACCGGCGTCGCCGATGAGGCGGTACCACGGCATCGCGAGACCGGCCTCGACGGACACGCGGGCACGCACGGACGGGGGCAGCACCTCGTCGCGGTAGGCCTGGTCCTGCTCGAGGAACCGGTCGAGCACCGGCACCGAGACGACGCGGGTGGCCACACCGTCGGCCTCGAGGGTCTCGCGGGCGGCGACGGCGAGCTGAACCTCGGAACCGGTCGCGAGGATCACGACCTCCGGGGTGCCCGAGGATGCCTCGGCCAGGATGTAGGCGCCGCGGGCGACACCCTCGGCGGCCTTCTCCCGCGTGCCCTCGAGCACCGGCACGTTCTGACGGGTCAACGCGAGCGCGGTCGGGCCGGTGCGGTTCTCCAGCGCGGCCTTCCACGCGAACGACGTCTCGTTGGCGTCGGCCGGGCGGATCACGGCGAGATTCGGGATCGCGCGCAGCGCCGCGAGGTGCTCGATCGGCTGGTGCGTCGGGCCGTCCTCGCCGAGACCGATCGAGTCGTGCGTCCACACGTAGATCGCCGGGGTCTGCATGAGGGCCGCGAGACGCACCGCGGGCCGCATGTAGTCGGAGAAGACGAGGAAGGTGCCGCCGTAGGGGCGGGTCGGGCCGTGCAGGGCGATGCCGTTGAGGATCGATCCCATCGCGTGCTCACGGACACCGAAGTGCAGCGTGCGTCCGTAGGGCTGCGCGTTCCAGTCCTTCGTGGAGATCGACTCGGGACCGAAGGAGTCGGAACCGGGGATCGTCGTGTTGTTGCTGCCGGCGAGGTCGGCGGAGCCGCCCCACAGCTCGGGCAGCACCGGTCCGAGCGCGGCGAGGGCCTTGCCGGACGCCGAGCGGGTCGCGGGACCGCTCTCGGTGGGCTCGTAGGTCGGCAGTGCGTCGACCCAGCCCTCCGGGAACTCACCGGCGTGCAGGCGGTCGAACAGTTCCTTGCGCTGCGGCTCGCGGGCGGCCCACGCGTCGAAGTCGGCCTGCCAAGCCGCGCGTGCCTCGGTGCCGCGCGTCACGACCTGCCGGGCGTGCTCGATCACGGCCGGGTCGACGTCGAAGTTCTTCTCGGGGTCGAAGCCGAGGATCTTCTTGATCTCGGCGACCTCGTCGGCGCCGAGCGCGGCACCGTGCGCGTCGCCGCTGTTCATCTTCGTCGGGGCCGGGTAGCCGATGATCGTGCGGACGGAGATGAAGGACGGACGGTCGGTGACCGCCTTCGCGGCCTCGACGGCCTCGAGCAGCGCGGCGACGTTCTCTCCGCCCTCGACGGTCTGCACGTGCCAGCCGTAGGCCTCGTAGCGCTTGGAGACGTCCTCACCGAGAGCGATCGCGGTGTCGTGCTCGATGGAGATCTTGTTGTCGTCGTAGAAGACGATCAGGTTGCCGAGCTGTTGGACACCGGCGAGCGAGGACGCCTCGGAGGTCACGCCCTCCTCGATGTCGCCGTCGGAGGCGATCACGTAGACGTAGTGGTCGAACGGGCTCGAGCCGGCGGGCGCCTCGGGATCGAACAGACCGCGCTCGCGGCGGGCGGCCATCGCCATACCCACGGCGGAGGCGAGACCCTGACCCAGCGGGCCGGTGGTCATCTCGACGCCGGCGGTGTGGCCGTACTCGGGGTGGCCCGGGGTGAGCGAACCCCACGTGCGCAGCGCCTCGAGGTCGGCGAGCTCGAGTCCGTAACCGGACAGGTACAGCTGGGTGTACAGCGTCAGGCTCGAATGTCCGCACGAGAGCACGAAGCGGTCGCGGCCGACCCACTCGGGGTCGGTCGGATCGTGGCGCATCACACGCTGGAAGAGGGTGTACGCGAGGGGAGCGAGGCTCATCGCGGTACCGGGATGCCCGTTTCCGACCTTCTGCACGGCGTCGGCGGCGAGCACGCGCGCGGTGTCGACGGCCTTGGTGTCCAGGTCGGTCCAGTCGGCAGGATGCGCAGGCTGGGTGAGGGTGCGGATCTCGTCTGTGATCGACACGAGCTTGAAGTCTCCTGACATGGGTGTACGGGGTCCCGGCGGGTGGAAGTCGGCCCGCGCGCTACTTCAGACTAGTGCGCTGCTCCGAACGGGTCGATTCGGTCCGGGCAACGGTCCGGTCTACCATCGTTCGTAGTAGAGGAGCGTCCGGAACCGGGCGACCGTGAACGGGCGAAACGAAGGTGCGGATCCGCGTGGGACAAGGAGACAGTGTGCGGGCAGGGCGACGGCCGGGAGGACACGGCTTCGGCGTCCCCGAAGCGCCGAGCGCCCCGCGCCCCGACACCGCGTGGGGCCGGATCTCCGGCACCGTCCTCGCCTACATCGCGTTGACCAAGCCGCGGGTGATCGAACTCCTGCTGGTCGCGACCATTCCCGCGATGCTGTTCGCCGACCGCGGCAACGTCGACATCGTGCTCATCCTGAGCACCCTGTTCGGCGGCTGGATGGGTGCGGCGAGCGCCAACTCGCTCAACTGCGTCGTCGACGCCGATATCGACAAGGTGATGAAACGCACCGCGTTGCGTCCTCTCGCCCGGCAGACGGTGCCGACACGCAACGCCTTCGTCTTCGGCATGATCCTCGGGATCGCGTCCTTCGCGTGGTTGTGGTGGCGCGCCAACCTGTTGGCCGGACTGCTGGTCGTGGCGACGATCGCGTTCTACGTACTCGTGTACACGATGGTGCTCAAACGCCGGACCTGGCAGAACGTGGTCTGGGGCGGGGCCGCCGGATGTATGCCCGTGATGGTCGGCTGGGCCGCCGTGACGGGTTCGCTGAGCTGGGAACCCATCGTGTTGTTCCTGGTCATCTTCTTCTGGACGCCGCCGCACACCTGGGCGCTCGCGATGCGCTACAAGGAGGACTACAAGGCCGCCGGCGTGCCGATGCTGCCGGTCATCGCCACCGAGCAGCACGTCACGAAGCAGATCGTGCTCTACACCTGGGCGACCGTGATCGCGACGCTGGTGATCGTCCCGGCCGCCGGTGTGATCTACGCGGCCGTCGCGCTGCTCGCGGGCGCCTGGTTCCTGATCGTCGCGCACCAGCTGTTCAACAGCGTGCGCGGTGGGGCGTCGGTCAAGCCGCTCAAGCTGTTCCTGCAGTCCAACAACTACCTCGCGGTGGTGTGCCTGGGCCTGGCGATCGACTCCGTGCTCGCACTGCCCACGATCGGCTCGTACTTCTGACCCACGCTCGACGACGAACGCCCCGGCCGATCGGCCGGGGCGTTCGTCGTGTCGGGTCAGGAGATCACGGGATCAGGACGATCGATCCGGTGGTCCGGCGTCCTTCGAGATCTGCGTGGGCGCGGGCGGCCTCGGCGAGGGGATAGCTCGCTCCGACGCGGAGCTTCAGCGACCCGTCGGCCAGCGCCGCGAGCACGTCGCCCGCCCGCCACAGCAGTTCCTCGCGGTCGCGGGTGTAGTGCACGAGGGTCGGCCGCGTGACGAACAGCGAACCCGCCGGGTTCAGCCGCTGCAGGTCGAAGGGCGGGACGGGTCCGCTCGCGGCACCGAACAGCGCGACCGTGCCGCGCACGCGGACGGACGCCAGCGACGCCTCGAAGGTCGCGGCACCGACACCGTCGTAGGCCGCGGCCACCCCCTCACCGTCGGTGAGCTCGCGCACCTTCCCGGCGAGGTCGTCGCCGTAGCGCAGCACCTCCGCGGCACCGGCCTCGCGCGACAGGGCCTCCTTCTCGTCGGAGGACACCGTGGTGATCACCCGCACGCCCTTCGCGACGGCGAGCTGCGTCAGGATCAGCCCCACCCCACCGGCACCGGCGTGGACGAGCACCGTCTCGCCGGGCTGTGCCGGGTGGACGGAGTTCAGCAGGTAGTGCGCCGTCATGCCCTGCAGGAGGACCGAGGCGGCCTGCTCGGCCGGCACCGAGTCCGGGACCGGCACGGCGACCTGCTCGCGGACGCGGACCAGTTCGGCATACGAGCCGGGTGCCTCGCACCACGACACCCGGTCGCCGACCGCCGTGTCCCGCACACCTTCGCCGACGGCGACGACCGTGCCCGTGCCCTCCGAGCCCGGGATGTACGGCAGCTCCGTGCCGTAGAGGCCGGTGCGGAAGTAGGTGTCGATGAAGTTGACGCCGATCGCGTCCGTGCGGACCAGCAGCTCACCCGGTCCGGGCGAGGGGTCGGGTCGTTCGACGGGGACGAGGACGTCGGGGCCTCCGTGCTGTGCCACTTCGATTGCGTGCATAGCGCTCACAGTATTCTGCAGACATGAGCGTCGAAACACAGGTCGTGGCCGCACCGGCCGACATCGTCTCGTCCATCCGCAGCTTCGTCGCCGAGCACGGAGGTTCCGGGAAGGCCGTGCTGCAGCCGATCGGTCTGTCCGGCGTCCGGATCACCGTGGTCGCCGCCGACGGCACCCTCGGCGACCGCGTCGCGAAGGACCTCCCGACGGCGCGCGTCATCGTCGAGGAGATCCCCGACGTCACCGTCTCCGAGTGGGACCGCGAGGTCACCAGCATCGCCAACCCGCAGAAGGGTCATTGGGCGAAGATGGCCGGCTGGGTGGCACGCCAGACGAAGTTCCCGAAGGCCCGCAACGAGCGCTGACAGGCCCGATCCCCGTACGACGACACGCGGCCCCTTTCCGGAAACCCGGGAAGGGGCCGCGTCGTCGAACGATCAGGCCGGAACGGGTTCGCGATCCGGAGCGGTCGTGCGCGTCCGTCCGGCCGCCCACACCGCCGCGGTCGCCGCCGTGCACAGTCCGGCGCCGGCGACGTGGAAGACGACCAGTACGGCTGGCACGTCCGTCCAGAACTGGACGAGGCCGATGCCGGCCTGTGCGACCACCAGGGCGAGGACGACCTTCAGTCGCAGCGTGACGGCTCGCGGTGCGCGGACCGCGTAGACGGCGAAGGTGAGGCCGATCAGCAGCGCGAGGTAGCCGACGAGCGCTTCGGCGTGCAGGTGGACGAGATTGGTGATGTCGAGTGCGAGGCGCGGAACGGGCCTGTCGATGCTCTTGTCTCCGGCGTGCGGGCCGGCGCCGGTGACCATCGTGCCGAGCACGAGGACCCCGGCGAGCGCGACACCCGACAACGCGGTGAGCCAGCGCAGCGGCTGGGGCAGAACCTGCACCACCGTCCCGTCGTCCGGCTCGCTCACCTTCGCGTAGAGCACCGTCGCCAGCCACACCATGAGCATCGATGCGAGCAGGTGGATCGCGACCGTCCACCAGGCCAGACCGGCCAGGACGGTGATGCCGCCGATGATCGCCTGCAGCACGGTGCCCGCAGGCATCAACCATGCCCAGGCGATGACCTCCTTGCGGCGCCGCGCGCGGGTGACGGCCAGGACGATCGCGGCTGCGACGGCCACGACCACGAAGGTCAGCAGCCGATTGCCGAACTCGACCACCTGATGCAGGGTGTTCACCCCGCTCGACACACCCACCGGAACCAGCGACCCGGGGAAGCACTGCGGCCAGGTCGGGCAACCCAGTCCGGAGGCGGTGACGCGGACGACCGAGCCGGTCACGGCGATGCCGCCCTGGGTGACGATCGTGAGGAACGCGATGATCTTCTGCGTCCGCAGCGACGGCAGGGGGAGACGGTCGACAAGGCTCAGGTAGCCGCGATACAACACGGTTCGATGGTACGGCGTGAACCACTACACGCTGTAGTTGGGTCGTGCCCGATCGGGCCGCCCACGACTCAGGTGAAGCGGAACCAGCGCGCCGCGGCGGTGCCGCCGATCACCGTCCAGACGAGCAGCGAGACGATCGACAGCCAGTCGAACACACCCGAGGTGGCGTTCTCGAGCGCGAGCGTCAGCGCCCCCGACGGCACGATCCGCAGCAGGTGGACCACCGCTTCGGGGATCACGTCGCCGAGCACCACGATGCTGCCGATGCCCAACAGCACGAACCACACGATGTTCGCGAGGGCGAGCACGATCTCGGCGCGCAGGGTTCCGCCGAGCAGCAGCCCCAGTGTCGCGAACATCACCGTGCCCAGGGCGATGACGACCGCCCCGATGAGCAGGTCGACGGGGGAGGGGCGCCAGCCCAGGGCCAGTCCGATGGCGCCGAGCAGCACGGCCTGCAGCACGACGACGATGCCCACCGCTGCGCTCTTGCCCGCGATGATCCCCCACTTGGGCAGCGCGGTCGCGCCGATCCGCTTGAGGGCGCCGTAGCGGCGGTCGAAGCCCACGGCGATCGCCTGACCGGTGAACGCCGTCGACATCACGGCCACCATCATCACCGCAGGCAGCACGCTGTCGACCCGCGAGTCGCCGAGATCGCCGATGGGCAGCAGCGACAGGCCGATCAGCAGCGTGATCGGGATGAACATGGTCAACAGGAGCTGCTCGCCGTTGCGTAGCAGCAGCTTGAGTTCCATGGCGGTCTGCGCCGCGAGCATCTTCGACGGCGAGTTCGGCTGCGGTCGCGGGGTGAAGGTCCCCTCCGCGAACCGGTTGTTCGCCAGACGATCGTGGGTCACGCTCACCCTCTCAACTCCCGACCGGTCAACTCGAGGAAGACGTCCTCGAGGCTGCGTTGATCCACCCGGATCTCGGTTGCCAGTGCGCCCAGGTTCGCGCACCAGGTGGCCGCCGCCGCGACGACGGACGGTTCGATCGTGCCCTCGACGAGATACCGCCCGGGATTGTCCTCCCGGACCCGGTGGGTGCCGGCCAGAGCGGACTGCAGGGCGCTCAGGTCGAGACCCGCAGGCGCGGTCAGCCACAACTGGCCCTCGGCGCCGTCACGGGTGACCTCGTCCGGCGTTCCCGCGGCGACCACCCGGCCGTGATCGATGATGACGATCTCGTCGGCGAGCTCTTCGGCCTCGTCCATGAGGTGGGTGGTGAGCAGCACGCTCACGCCGTCGCGGCGCAGCGCGTCGATCAGTTCCCAGACGAGCAGCCGGGCCTGCGCGTCGAGACCCGCCGTCGGTTCGTCGAGGAACACCAGTTCGGGGCGCCCGACCAGCGCGCACGCGAGCGCGAGGCGTTGCTGTTGTCCGCCCGACAGCCGGCGGTAGGGGGTGCGGCGGGCATCGGTGAGCCCGAGGCGCTGGAGCAGCCAGTCGGGGTCGAGGGGATCGGCCGAGTACGCCGCCACCAGGTCGAGCATCTCGCCGGCCCGCGAACCCGGATATGCGCCGCCACCCTGCAACATCACGCCGATCCGGGGGCGGAGGGCGTCGGAATCGGCGACAGGATCGAGACCCAGGACGCGGACCGTGCCCGCGTCGGGAGTGACGAACCCCTCGCACATTTCCACGGTGGTGGTCTTACCGGCGCCGTTCGGGCCGAGGAGGGCGAGCACCTGGGCACGTTCGACGGTCAGATCGAGACCGTTCACGGCGGTGACGCCCCCGTAGGTCTTGACGACGCCGTCCAGGCGCACGGCCGGTACCGCACCGGCGGGAGAACTCGGGGTCACAGGGTTCCAGCCTAGGCGTCCGCGGTTTCCGTCGGACGCGGTGGTGTGCGCTCCTGCAGCCGCCACGGCAGCCGGGAGCGTGTGGCGACGATGATCAGCCCGACCACGACGATGGTCGCGATCGACGCCTGGACGATGATGAACGGTTGGTATTCGCTGCCGTTGGGCATGAGGATCATGCCGACGACCGACGAGAACGCGATGGTGGGGATCCGGAAGACCGGGCGGGTCGCCCAGGCCGCGAGCGGGATCACCGCCCACAGCAGGTACCACGGTTGCACGACCGGGAAGAGCAGCACGATCGCACCCAGCGACACTCCCAGCGCACCGACCGGATGGATCCGTCCCATGAGCACCGCGAGCAGCATGCGCACCGTGACGAAGGCGGCCACCAGCGCTGCGATGGGGCGTGTGATGGACAGTACGGCCGTCGTGTGGTCGCCGAGACCGAGCAGCACGCCCCCGAGGCCGGTACCCATGCCGAGCAGGGTCGGGATCGACATCCAGCTGCGGACCTCCGTGGCGGTGCCCAGGGTCTTCGTCCAGCCGAAGCCCAAGCCGCTGCCCCAGCTCACAGCGCCGATGACGACGCAGGTCCCGATCCCGAGGATCGCGGCGGCGGCGATCACGGCGCGGAAGCCGCCACCCCACTTGCGGGCAAGGGCCATGCCGACGAATCCGAGCGCGAGCAGCGAGGGCACCTTGATCATCGACGACAGGGCGATCAGCGCGGTGCCGGCCGCGAGCCATCCCGCGAGACGCAGGCGCGAGGCTGCCTCGTCGTCCGGGTGGACGGCCCGCAGCGCGAGTTCGACTCCGGCGAGCATGAGCCCGAGCATCAGGGCCTCGTTGTGGATGCCGGCAACCAGGTGGAAGAGCAACAGCGGGTTCGCGGCACCGAGCCACAATGCGCTCACCGACGCGACGCCGCACCGGCGGGCGAGCCGCGGCAGCGCCCACACGATCAGGGCTACACCCACGAGCGCGAGCAGGCGGTGGACGAAGATGCCGGCCACGATGTTCTCGCCCGTGAGGTAGGTGATCTTCTCGCCGATCCACAGGAAGGCCGGGCCGTAGGGGGCCGAGGTGTCGCGCCAGATGTTCGGCACAGTCCGGGTCAGGACGTGGTCGACCCCCAGCGCGCCGGCCGGACCGATGGCGTAGGGATCGAGCCCGCGCGCCGCGATCTCGCTCTGCGCGAGATACGAGTAGACGTCCTTGCTGAACATCGGCGGCGCGACGACCAGCGGAAGGATCCACAGCAGCAAGGTGCGGTCGAGCTGTGACCGGGACAGTCGGCGCGCGGGACCGTGCGGTGCGCTCCGGCCGATCGCGAACCGGCCGAGCAGCAGCCAGGCAAGGATCACCAGCGCCGTGCCGATCATGGTGGTCGTGAGGGCGGCGCTCGGCATACGTGCCGCCAGTCCGAGGGCGCGGACGCCCTGCACGGGGTTCTGCAGGACCGGTTGGGCGCCGGCGCCGAGCGCTCCGACCGCCATGAGGACGGCGCCGGTCGCGCCGAGCAGCCGGATGCGGTGGAGATAGATGTTCTCGATCGCGTCGAGTCCGCGGCCTTCGGTCTCGTCGCCGTGCAGCACGACCGAGACATCGGCGTGTGGGCCCGGGGCGTCGAGGCCCAGGGCGCGTCGGATCCACACGTGCAGCCGTTCGCGGACCCCGGATCGGCCCGGCGACGGAGACGTCGTGCGCGGGGCGCACAGGGGAGGAGTCGACGGCACGTCAGAAGCGTAACGGGACGGCGAGGGTGGTCTTCGACGGCTCCGTCATGAGGTGTAACAAAGGGCACCCTTGGTGGACCGTGCTTCCGAATTCCGTCACACTGGTGTTGTGAAATACCGGTCCGACACCACCGACACCGCAGAACGCGCAGGTCACGCACCTGCCGCGACGGCGTCGCGCGGCGAGGACACCCGCAGGAATCCTGCTTCGACGGGCCGCGAGATCCCGGAGGGTCAAACCCGCGCCGCAGTCGTGCAGCTGCTGCTCGAAGAAGGTCCCATCACCGCGCCGGAGATCGGCGAGCGTCTGGGGCTCAGTGCCGCGGGCGTGCGACGCCATCTCGACGCGCTCATCGAGTCCGGTGAGGCGCAGGCCGCCGCGCCGCCGCGCAGGCAGGGACGCGGTCGTGGCCGCCCCGCCCGCCGCTTCCAGCTCACCGCCGTCGGGCGTGCCCGCCTCGGGCACTCCTACGACGATCTCGCCACCGCCGCGATGCGGCACCTGCGCGAACTCGGAGGCGACGCTGCCGTCGAGGACTTCGCGCGGCGCCGCGTGGACTCGATCCTCGGCACCATCGCACCCGCCGACGAGAACGTCGACGACGTCGAGAGCGTCGCCGAGGAGATCGCCGGGGCGTTCACCGCCTCCGGTTTCGCCGCCTCGACTCGCCGCGTCGGCACCGGCGTGCAGATCTGCCAGCACCACTGCCCTGTCTCGCACGTCGCGGAGCAGTTCCCCGAACTGTGCGAGGCGGAGCAGGAGGCCTTCGTGCGGATCCTCGGAACCCACGTGCAACGCCTCGCGACGATCGCGAACGGCGACGCCTTCTGCACGACACACGTGCCCGTTCTCCCCAGAGCGGATGTGCCCCGTCCGGAGCCGCCCACGTGACGACCCCACCGCGAGTGCTCCGCGAACCAGGGCACACCAGGAAGACATCCACCCACCCGTCGACCGTCGACGCACAGCCCGCGCCGACGCCCACCAGACTCCGGAAGGAGCTCGCATGACCGTCGCATCGGATCAGACGTCCGGAACCGCGCCGCTGACGCAGGAAGAGACGATCGATTCTCTCGGCCACTACGAATACGGCTGGGCGGACCCCGACACCGCCGGCGCCACGGCGCAGCGCGGCCTGTCCGAAGAGGTCGTGCGGGACATCTCCGCCAAGAAGAACGAGCCCGAGTGGATGCTCGACATCCGCCTCAAGGCGCTGCGCACCTTCGACAAGAAGCCGATGCCGGTGTGGGGCTCGAACCTCGACGGAATCGACTTCGACAACATCAAGTACTTCGTGCGCTCGACGGAGAAGCAGGCCGCGAGCTGGGACGAGCTCCCCGAGGACATCAAGAACACCTACGACAAGTTGGGCATCCCGGAGGCGGAGAAGCAGCGCCTCATCGCCGGTGTCGCCGCCCAGTACGAGTCCGAGGTGGTCTACCACCAGATCCGCGAGGACCTCGAGAGCCAGGGCGTGATCTTCCTCGACACCGACTCGGGTCTGCGCGAGCACCCCGAGCTGTTCAAGGAGTACTTCGGCACGGTCATCCCGGCCGGCGACAACAAGTTCTCCGCCCTGAACACCGCGGTGTGGTCGGGTGGCTCGTTCATCTACGTCCCGCCGGGTGTGCACGTCGACATCCCGCTGCAGGCCTACTTCCGCATCAACACGGAGAACATGGGCCAGTTCGAGCGGACCCTGATCATCGTCGACGAGGGCGCCTCGGTGCACTACGTCGAGGGCTGCACCGCGCCGATCTACAAGTCCGACTCACTGCACTCCGCGGTCGTCGAGATCATCGTCAAGAAGGGCGGCCACTGCCGCTACACGACCATCCAGAACTGGTCGAACAACGTCTACAACCTGGTGACCAAGCGCACCAAGGTCGAGGCCGGCGGCTCGATGGAATGGATCGACGGCAACATCGGTTCCAAGGTGACGATGAAGTACCCGGCCGTGTGGATGATGGGCGAGCACGCTCGCGGTGAGGTGCTCTCCGTCGCCTTCGCCGGCGAGGGCCAGCACCAGGACACCGGCGCGAAGATGCTGCACCTGGCTCCGCACACCTCCTCGACCATCGTGTCGAAGTCGGTGGCGCGCGGCGGTGGACGTGCCTCCTACCGCGGCCTCGTGCAGGTCAACAAGGGCGCTCACGGCTCGAAGTCGACGGTCAAGTGCGACGCGCTGCTCGTCGACCAGATCAGCCGCTCCGACACCTACCCGTACGTCGACATCCGTGAGGACGACGTCACGATGGGTCACGAGGCGACCGTCTCGAAGGTGAGCGACGACCAGCTGTTCTACCTGATGAGCCGCGGACTCGACGAGGACGAGGCCATGGCGATGGTGGTGCGCGGATTCGTCGAGCCCATCGCCAAGGAACTGCCGATGGAGTACGCCCTCGAACTCAACCGCCTGATCGAACTGCAGATGGAAGGGGCAGTCGGCTAAATGACTGCGGAAGCGAAGAACACTCCGGCTACCGGAGTGCAGGATGCCGTGCGTGCCGAGAATCGTGCCCCGGCGGTCAAGACCGCCGGCAAGCCGGCAATCAACAAGGGTGAGGTCTTCACGTCGTTCGACGTGCATGCCTTCGAGATTCCGTCGGGTCGCGACGAGGTGTGGCGGTTCACCCCGCTGCGCCGCCTGCGCGGTCTGCACGACGGCACCGCTCCCGCGACCGGCACCGCGACAGTCGAGGTCACCCCGGTCGACGGCGTGCAGGTCGAGACCGTGGCGCGCGACGACGCGCGACTCGGACAGGCCGGTGTGCCGTTCGACCGGATCGCAGCACAGGCGTACTCGTCGTTCGAGACCGCGACCGTCCTGACCGTCGGCCGCGAGGTCGAGGTCGCCGAGCCCGTCACCGTGACGATCACGGGACCGGGCGAGGGCGCTGTCGCCTACGGACACGTGCAGATCCGGCTCGAGGCGTTCGCCAACGTCACGCTCGTCATCGATCAGCGCGGCAGCGGCACCTACGCCGAGAACATCGAGTTCGTGCTCGGCGACAGCGCACAGCTGAAGGTCGTCGCGGTGCAGGACTGGGCCGACGACGCCGTACACGTCGCCGCGCATCACGCTCGCCTCGGCCGCGATGCCGTGCTGCGCCACTTCACCGTGGCGCTCGGCGGCGATCTCGTGCGCGTGTCGGCGACCACCAAGTACGACGGCCCCGGCGGCGACGCCGAACTGCTCGGCCTGTACTTCGCCGACGCCGGTCAGCACTTCGAGCAGCGTCTGCTCGTCGACCACTCGCAGCCGAACTGCAAGTCGAACGTCGTGTACAAGGGTGCGCTGCAGGGCGATCCGGCCTCCGGCAAGCCCGACGCGCACACCGTGTGGATCGGCGACGTGCTCATCCGCGCCGAGGCCGAGGGCACCGACACCTTCGAGCTCAACCGCAACCTGGTGCTCACCGACGGTGCGCGCGCCGACTCGGTGCCGAACCTCGAGATCGAGACCGGTGAGATCGTCGGTGCCGGACACGCGTCGGCGACCGGCCGCTTCGACGACGAGCAGCTGTTCTACCTGCGTGCTCGCGGCATCCCCGAGGAGGAAGCGCGTCGCCTCGTCGTCCGCGGCTTCTTCCACGAGCTGCTCGAGCGCATCACGGTCACCGAGGTCCGCGAACGGCTCGAGGCCGCCATCGAGGCGGAACTCGCCGCCGTCGGCGCCTGACCGGCCCTGCCTCCCGTACTCCCGATACTTCACTAAGGAAACGCATTTCGATGTCCACACCTTCGAACGTCCTCGAGATCAAAGACCTGCACGTCCGCGTCGCACAGACCGACGAGAACGCCGAGCCGATCGACATCCTCAAGGGCGTGAACCTCACGGTCCGCTCGGGTGAGACGCACGCCATCATGGGCCCCAACGGCTCCGGCAAGTCCACCCTGTCGTACGCGATCGCCGGCCACCCCAAGTACGAGATCACCTCGGGCAGCATCACCCTCAACGGTGAGGACGTGCTCGAGATGAGCGTCGACGAGCGCGCCCGCGCCGGCCTGTTCCTCGCCATGCAGTACCCGGTCGAGGTGCCCGGCGTGTCGATGTCGAACTTCCTCCGCACCGCCGCGACCGCCGTGCGCGGCGAGGCCCCCAAGCTGCGCCACTGGGTCAAGGAGGTCAAGCAGGCGATGTCCGATCTGGACATCGATCCGGCCTTCGGCGAGCGCAGCGTCAACGAGGGCTTCTCCGGTGGCGAGAAGAAGCGCCACGAGATCCTGCAGCTCGGTCTGCTCAAGCCGAAGATCGCCATCCTCGACGAGACCGACTCCGGCCTCGACGTGGACGCGCTGCGCGTCGTCTCCGAAGGCGTGAACCGCTACCAGGAGAACGAGAACGGCGGCGTCCTGCTCATCACCCACTACACCCGCATCCTGCGCTACATCAAGCCGCAGTTCGTGCACGTCTTCGTGGGTGGCCGCGTCGTCGAGTCCGGCGGCCCGGAGCTCGCCGACGAGCTCGAGACCAACGGCTACGTTCGTTTCACCCAGGCAGCAACGCAAGGAGCGTGATCGGATGACGGTGCCGGTGCGGACCTTGGACATCGCCCGGATCAGGGCCGATTTCCCGATCCTCGCGCGCACGGTGCGCGACGGCAAACCCCTGGTCTACCTCGACTCCGGGGCCACCTCCCAGCGCCCGGTACAGGTGCTCGACGCCGAGCGTGAGTTCCTCGCGACGCGGAACGCGGCCGTGCACCGCGGTGCGCACGCGTTGTCGGAGGAGGCGACCGACTCGTACGAGGACGCTCGCGCCGTCATCGCGTCCTTCGTCGGGGTCGACGTCGACGAGGTGGTGTTCACCAAGAACGCCACCGAGTCGCTCAACCTCGTCGCGTACGCCTTCGCCGACGACCGGTTCCCGCACCGGCTCGGACCCGGTGACGAGATCGTCGTCACCGAACTCGAGCACCACGCGAATCTCGTTCCGTGGCAGGAACTCGCGCGGCGCACGGGTGCCACCCTGCGCTGGTACGGGGTCACCGACGACGGTCGCATCGATCTCGATTCGCTGACGCTGACCGACGCCGTGAAGGTCGTGGCGTTCACGCACCAGTCGAACGTGACCGGTGCGGTCGCTCCCGTCGAGGAGATCGTGCGGCGCGCGAAGGAGGTCGGCGCGATCGTCGTGCTCGACGCGTGCCAGTCGGTGCCGCACATGGCCGTCGACTTCCGTGCTCTCGGTGTGGATTTCGCGGCGTTCTCCGGACACAAGATGTTCGGTCCGTCCGGCGTCGGTGTCCTCTACGGCCGACGTGACCTGCTCGCCGACGTGCCGCCGTTCATCACCGGTGGCTCGATGATCGAGACGGTGACGATGGAGGCGACGACCTTCGCCGCACCGCCGCAGCGATTCGAGGCCGGATCGCCCATGGTCTCGCAGGCCGTCGGCCTCGGTGCCGCCGTGCGCTACCTGCAGGACATCGGCATGGACGCCGTCGCCGCACACGAACACGAGCTGACTGCTGCGGCACTCGCCGAGCTGGGCGGTATCGACGGCGTGCGCATCATCGGACCCACGACCGGCGAACAGCGCGGCGGGGCGGTGTCGTTCGTCGTGGACGGAATCCATGCTCACGATCTCGGCCAGATCCTCGACGACGAGGGCGTCGAGATCCGGGTCGGACACCACTGCGCCTGGCCGCTGCACCGCCGCTTCGGGGTGGCCGCGACCGCCCGCGCATCGTTCGCCGTGTACAACACGCCGGACGAGGTGCAGGCACTCGGCGCGGCGATCCGGCGCGCCCAGAAGTTCTTCGGGGAGGCGTGATCCGATGCGGATGGAGCAGATGTACCAGGAAGTGATCCTGGACCACTACAAGCACCCGCACAATCGCGGACTGCGCGAACCGTTCGGCGCCGAAGTGCATCACGTCAACCCGACCTGCGGCGACGAGGTGACCCTGCGCGTGCACATCGACGGCGACACCGTCAGCGACGTCTCCTACGACGGGCAGGGCTGCTCGATCAGCCAGGCGTCGACGTCCGTGCTCACCGACCAGGTGATCGGCGTTCCGCTCGGCGATGCACTGAAGATCGTCGAGGGCTTCGTCGAGATGGTCGGCAGTCGCGGCACCGTCGAGGGCGACGAGGACCTGATCGGCGACGGCATCGCGTTCGCCGGCGTCGCGAAGTACCCGGCGCGCGTGAAGTGCGCGTTGCTGGGCTGGATGGCCTTCAAGGACGCGGTCGCGCAGACCGTGGACGCCGCCCCCGCCGACCTGGCGGGCGGCGCGCACACCCTTTCGAGCGGAGGACAGAACTGATGACCGAACCCGCACCGGGCACCGTGAACACCGACGAGAATCCGACGGCCGACGCCGGCGCGGACGAGACCTCGACGCTGGTCGCGGCCACGGCCCCGCCGCTGGATCCGGGCCGCCTCGACGAACTCGAGGAAGCGCTGCGCGACGTCGTCGACCCCGAGCTCGGCATCAACGTCGTCGATCTCGGTCTCGTCTACGGGATCTCCGAGGTCGACGAGACCGTGACCGTGGACATGACGCTCACCTCGGCGGCGTGCCCCCTCACCGACGTCATCGAGGAGCAGGCCAAGGGCGCACTCGTGCGCAGCGGTCTGTGCGACGAGCTGCGCATCAACTGGGTGTGGATGCCGCCGTGGGGTCCCGACAAGATCACCGACGACGGACGCGAACAGCTGCGCGCACTCGGATTCACCGTCTGATCCGGCCTTCTCCGGCTCCGATCCTCGGCGCCTGATCTTCGACTTCTCGTCGGAGGTCAGGCGCCTTTGCGTTCGCCGGAGGTCTTCTTGGCGGCCGTCTTCTTCGCAGGACTCTTCTTCGCCGTGCTCTTCGACGCCGAACTCTTGGACGTGGTCTTCTTCGCCGCGGTCTTCTTCGCGGGACTCTTCTTCGCCGTGCTCTTGGACGCGGTCTTCTTCGCGGGGGCCTTCTTCTTCGCGCCCTCGTCCTCGCCTTCGTCCTCGTCGTCGTCCTTCGAGGACTTCTTCCCGCCGGAGGACGAACCGGACGGGACCTTCTTGCCCGCCGCGTCGACGCTGCGCTGCAGGGCCGCGACGAGGTCGAGCACCTCGGCGTCCTCTTCGCCGGTGTCGGGTTCGGCGACCTGGAAGACCTTCTCGCCGCCACGAGCGAGGGCCTCGTCGATCAGTGTGCGCAGTTCCACTTGGTATTCGTCGGTGAATTCGGTGGGATCGAAATCGTCGGACATCGACTCGACGAGGGTCTCTGCCATCGCGAGTTCGCGTTGTTTCGGCTTCTCGATGTCGTCGAGCGACTCGAACTCGGCTGCGCGGACCTCGTCGGGCCACAACAGGGTCTGCAGGATGAGCAGTCCGTCACGGGTGCGCAGCGCCGCCAGGCGGGTGCGCTGACGAAGCGTGAAGTGCACCAGCGCCGTCCGGTCGCTCTGCTCGAGGGTCGCGGCGAGCAGGCCGTAGGCCTTCGGCGACGACGAATCGGGTTCGAGATAGTACGACTTCTCGAACAGGATCGGGTCGATCTGCTCGGTGGGCACGAACTGCAGCACCGGGATCTCGTGCTTCTCGGCCGCGGGGAGTTTCTCGAAATCCTCGTCGGTGAGCACGACCCGCTCGCCGTCCTCGGAGTCGTACGCCTTGTCGATGTCCTGGTACGGGACGACCTCACCGCACTCGGTGCACACGCGCTGATACTTGATCCGCCCGCCGTCCTTCGCGTGCACCTGGTGGAAGGAGATGTCGTGCGACTCGGTGGCCGAGTACACCTTCACCGGCACGTTGACGAGGCCGAACGCGAGTGAGCCTTTCCAGATCGACCGCATGTGTCCATCATGATCGACACCTCGGGGCCACGCTGGAAAGCTGCGAAACTCACCGGCCGGTTCGCCGAGACGTTCGCCACACCGCCGCGCCCGGCGGATCAGCGGAGCGAACGCAGAATCGTCGCGCGCGCACCCGTCGGCAGCACCCGGAACAGCCGCCACATCGTGGCCGCCACGCCGGTCGCATCGTCGCGACCGGACAGGTAGGCGCGTTGCTGCTCGACCGGAAGGTCGAAGAACGCGTCGAAGAACTCGATCGCTCCGCGTGCGTCGAGTCGCAGCAGGACCCGCAGCCCCATCTGCCGCAGCGTCGCCACCGAGCGGGCGCGGACCGGCCACAGGACGCGCTGCGGATCGTCGCCGCGGCGTATCGCATCGACCACCGCATCAGCGGTGGACAGGGCGGTAGCCACCGCGTATCCCGTGGCCGGATGCATCAGACCACCGCGAGCGCCGAAACCGATCACCCCGGGGGCTGTCGGTGCACCCTCGACGGCGAAGCGCACCCGTTCGACCTGCTCGTCGCCGGTCGTGCGCACTCCTCGAGCTGCGAGGCGGATGTGCAGGCGCCGCTCGAGTTCGCCGAGACCGAGTGCCGGACGGCCGACGAGGCAGGTCTCCTCGAGGATCGTGCGTCCGTCACCGACCGGCACCGCATACAGGAAGGACGGCACGTCGTCGGGGCCCGTGCCGTTGTCGCGGCGCCAGTCCATGAACCAGGCGTCGTGGCCGTCGAGTGCCGGAGCCGCGGTCCCATCGTCGACGATCAGCCCGAACGCCGTCTGCTGGGCGCGTTCCGGTTCGGCGGGAACCCCGCGGGCATCGACGACGTAGCGGGCAGGCACCCGGCGGCCGTCCCCGAGGACCACGCCGTCCGCATCGACGTCGCGCACCCGACCCGTGACCACCGTGACGGCGTCGAGGGCGAGGAAGTCCTGCAGTCCCGCCGTGTCCAGCACCCGGTAGGCGCGATCGACGACGTGGGGCCCGGTCGTCCACGCTGCGGGCCTGTCGATGTGCGCTGCCACCACCTCGTCGGGCAGCCAGGCGGGTAGTTCGTCGGCCCACGCCGCGTAGGTCGCGGTCCATCGGCGCTGCGGGCGCACATCGACGGCCGTCACCGACAGTCCGGCTGCGGCCGCTCGGAACGCCAGCGCACGGCCCGCGGGACCGAGTCCGGCCACGACGAGGTCGGTGGGGGGAAGGTGGGTCACGGGCGTCAGCCTAGGTCGCGCGAGGGGAGGACCCGGCCGTGCGTGGCGAGGGTAGCGAATCTCACCGTGGGGGAGAGGGGCCGTCACGGTAAAATGAGTGGTTCGTGTGCCCGGCTGTTTGCCACCATGGCACTCATCCATCGTCTTTCGTTCTAGGAGCCCGTGCGTGATCACCGCTACCGACCTCGAAGTCCGCGCCGGCGTGCGGACACTGCTCTCCGCCCCCGGATCGGGGTTGCGGGTGCAGGCCGGGGACCGTATCGGCCTCGTGGGACGCAACGGTGCCGGCAAGACCACGACCCTGCGGATCCTCGCGGGTGAAGGCGAACCCTACGCCGGCACCGTGATCCGTTCCGGCGACATCGGTTACCTGCCGCAGGATCCCAAGGAGGGCAATCTCGACGTCCTCGCCAAGGACCGGGTGCTCTCGGCGCGAGGTCTCGACGAGATCCTCCGCAGCATGGAGAAGCAGCAGGCGCTCATGGCGGAGGCTGTCGACGAGAAGATCCGCGACCGCGCCGTGCGCAAGTACGGTTCGCTCGAAGAGCGTTTCGCGACGCTCGGCGGATACGTCGCCGAATCCGAGGCTGCGAGTATCTGCCACAGCCTCGGCCTGCCCGACCGGGTCCTCGGCCAGCCGCTGCACACGCTGTCGGGTGGTCAGCGCCGTCGTGTCGAACTCGCCCGCATCTTGTTCGCCGCCTCGGACGGCTCCGGCGGGAAGTCCGATACCACGCTGCTGCTCGACGAGCCGACCAACCACCTCGACGCGGACTCGATCACCTGGCTGCGCGGTTTCCTGCAGAACCACGACGGTGGGCTCATCGTTATCAGCCACGACGTCGACCTGCTCGCCGATGTGGTGAACAAGGTGTGGTTCCTCGACGCGGTGCGCGGCGAGGCCGACGTCTACAACATGGGCTGGAAGAAGTACCTCGACGCACGCGCCACCGACGAGGCGCGGCGCCGGCGCGAGCGCGCGAACGCCGAGAAGAAGGCGTCCGCCCTGCAGAAGCAGGCCGCGAAGCTCGGCGCGAAGGCCACCAAGGCCACGGCCGCCCAGAACATGGCCAAGCGCGCCGAGAAGCTGCTCTCCGACCTCGACGACGTACGCGTCGCCGACAAGGTGGCCAAGATCCGGTTCCCCACGCCGGCCGCCTGCGGAAAGACCCCGCTGATGGCCAAGGAACTGACCAAGGTCTACGGCTCCCTGGAGATCTTCACCGGCGTCGACCTCGCGATCGACCGGGGCAGCCGCGTCGTCGTCCTCGGCCTCAACGGTGCCGGCAAGACGACGCTGCTGCGACTGCTCGCCGGTGTCGAGCAGCCGGATCTCGGCGAACTCGTGCCCGGTCACGGTCTGAAGATCGGCTACTTCGCGCAGGAGCACGACACCATCGACGACTCGGCGACGGTGTGGGAGAACATCCGGCACGCCGCTCCGGACGCCGGTGAACAGGACCTGCGCGGACTGCTCGGCGCGTTCATGTTCACCGGTCCGCAGCTCGAGCAGCCGGCCGGAACACTCTCCGGCGGTGAGAAGACACGACTCGCCCTGGCGGGCCTCGTCTCGTCCGCAGCGAACGTGCTGCTCCTCGACGAGCCGACCAACAACCTCGATCCCATCTCGCGCGAGCAGGTGCTCGACGCGCTGCGGAGCTACGAGGGTGCCGTCGTGCTGGTCACCCACGATCCGGGTGCGGCCGAGGCCCTCGACCCGGAACGGGTGATCCTGCTTCCCGACGGAACCGAGGACCACTGGTCGCAGGAATACCTCGAGCTCATCCAGCTCGCCTGATCGGGCTCCCGGTCGGATCCGCCCCCTGATCCGCTCCCGCTGGTCCGATCTGCGTCCGCGCAACCTGACAGTCCTCTAGCCTGGGAAAGGGACCTTTGGCGAGGGCGCAGGGAGGATCCGATGGCGCGAAATTCCGGTGGTGGAGAGACGACCTACGCGAAGGGAGCCCGAGTTACAGGGGAATCGCGGGACCGCTTGCAGGAGGATCTGAAGCGCCGCTACGAGGAGGGCGCGAGCATTCGGAGGCTCGCGCAGGAAACCGGTCGATCCTACGGTTTCGTGCACAACGTTCTCGTGGAGTCGCAGGTGCGGCTGCGGGGCCGCGGCGGCCCGAATCGTCGTCGGGCGGCAGCGAGCGACGAGAAGGCGTGAGGAACGGATCCGGCGCGTCAGTCGCGCCGGCGCACGGATTCCTCGACGAGGTCGAGAACCGCGACGAGGTCCTGTTCGGTGTGCCCTGAAGCGAGGCGGGCGACGAGCCCGTCGAGCACGAGGTCGAGATAACCCAGGACGACTTCGGTCGGCACGTCGTCGCGCAGCCGGCCCGCTTCCCGCTGCCGTTCGAGGCGTCCGACGGTGGCCTCGGTGAGTTCGGCCGAATGTTGCATCCACGCCTTCGCGAACTCGGGGTCGGTGCGGAGACGGCGCGTGATCTCGAGCCTCGTCCCGAGCCAGTCGAACTGGTCGGGGGAGGACAGCATGTCGCGCATGACCTGCACGAGACCCTCGTTGGCCGCGACGTCGGCCATCCGTCTCGCATCCTCCTGGGCGAGGGCGAGGAACAGTCCGTCCTTGTCCTTGAAATGGTGGAAGATCGCGCCACGGGACAGACCCGTGGCGTCTTCGAGCAGTCGCACGGTCGCGCCGTCGTAACCGTATTCGGCGAAGCAGCGACGGGCACCGTCGAGGATCTGCCTGCGCCGCGCGGCGAGATGGTCCTCACTGAC